>NZ_JBLXXU010000010.1:0-1048 GCF_048512945.1 Rothia sp. P4278 | reverse complement strand
CCAGCAAGGTTGACCAAGGCGCCTCATCCCTCTCCCAAGGCGCATCATCCCTAGCTCAGGGCACCAGCAAGGTTGACCAAGGAGCATCCACCCTGGCGCAGGGCACCAGCCAGGTTAACGAGGGAGCATCATCCCTAGCCAAGGGTGCAGACCGGGTCAATGGTGGGGCATCTTCCCTGGCAACCGGTGCGGACCAGGTCAAGGCAGGGGCTTCTAGCCTCTCTAAGGGCCTGACCCAACTCAACGAGAGTGTAGCCACCCTACCCGAAAAACTTCCCGCCCTGACCGATGCCACCGGTTCACTTACAACAGGCGCATCCAACCTAGCTGCTGGGGCACAAGAGCTCAAAGAAGCTACTAATCAGGTGAGCTCTGGGGCTGAAGCGCTCTCCCAAGGAGCAGATAAAGCCCTGGGCGGGGCACAAGACCTGGCCACCGGAGCCACCAACCTAGCCGGCGCTACCGACGAGCTCACCACCGGAGCCACCACCCTAGCTGCGGGCACCCAATCCCTACTAGATAATTGGGACAAGCTTACAGACGAACAGAAGCGAGCTGCCCTCCAAGAGCTCAACACCGGGGCCGGTAAACTCTCAGCAGGAACTAAGGCGCTGGATTCCGGGGCAAACACCCTAGCTGCAGGCACCCAGGCACTGGTCGGCGATGAAAACAGCGGGCTAACCAAACTAGCCGGTGGAGCAAATAGCTTAAAAACCGGAGCTAGCCAAACCGCTACCGGAGCCACCACCCTAGCAGAGGGTGCCAGCGCTCTCTCACAGGGTGCCCAGGAGCTAGATAGCTCAGTCGGAGCCCTCAGCAAAAATCTCGGAGCTCTAGCCGGTGCAGTATCCCAGGCTAATGACGGGGCAGCAGCACTGGCAGATGGCACCTCATCACTTGCTACCGGTGCCCATAACCTCCATGACGGGACCTCATCACTTGCTACCGGAGCCACCAGCTTGGCAGATGGCACCTCCTCCTTAGAGGCTGGCGCATCCACCCTGGCGCAAGGCACGTCCTCACTCAACCAGGGAGCCAACCAGCTCAA
>NZ_JBLXXU010000001.1:0-919276 GCF_048512945.1 Rothia sp. P4278 | reverse complement strand
GTGGGGTTTGGTGACCTGACCCCCCTTTTTGTTTAATAAGAAAACAGTGTCCAGCTATACCCAAGCTCTATCTTGACAACGGATGTGCCTGAAAACGCACCCCAAACCTGTCTACCCCACTACGCAAGTAGATACTAAGCCCGATAAACTAGAAGCCAGCGTCCAGCACAGGGCAAGACAGTTAGCCCGGATAACAGAACACTATAGAGGAGAACACTTGGCTGATTACTCACGCAACCACTCAGAATCTAACCGAGGTGGATACAAGAAGAGCAGGCCCCAGAACTCCTCTAACAGTAAACGTAGCTACGGAGACCGCACCGAAGGCGGCTACCGCAAGCAGGAGGGTGAGAGCCCCTTCCGCGGCGAGAAGAAGAAACACTTTGACTCACAGCGTGGCGGAAAGCGCTACGACGACCGCAACTCCAACGGTCCAAGGAAGGACAGATTCTCCAAAGATCGCAACTCCAACGGCCCCCGCCGTGACTTTGACCGCGATAGTAAGCAAGGCTACAAGGACCGAGAGGCTGAAAAAACCGACTACAGGCCTTCCAAGAAGGCACCCGAGATTGACACAGACGTTACCGGGAAAGAGCTAGAGAACTGGACTCTGCGTGCTCTACGCCAGCTCGAAGCCCAGAACGCAGAGACCGTAGCTAAGCACCTGGTCATGGTTGGGCGTTACCTCGATATTGACCCCGACTTCGCACTCGAACACGCGATCGCTGCCTCTAAACGAGCAGGCCGTATCGGCGTCGTCCGCGAAGTCGTAGGCATTGCCGCCTACGCAGCAGAAAACTTTGGGCTTGCCCTGCGTGAGCTCCGCACCCACCGCCGTATCTCCGGTTCTCATGACCACCTTGCCCTGCTAGTGGACTGCGAACGCGCCCTGGGTAGGGTTGATAAGGCACTTACCTTGGCCGATGAGGCCAACCAAGAGGAAGTACCCGCAGCCGTACGTTCAGAGGTAGCAATTGTTGTCTCCGGTATCTACCTTGACCGGGGCGAACTCTCAAAGGCTATCTCTGCCCTCGAAATTCCCGAGCTTAACCCCAAGCGCGGCTATGACTACTCACCCCGCCTATTCAAGGCCTACGCTGAACTGCTGCAGCAGGATGGCCGAACCAAAGAAGCGGCCCGCTGGGCCCGTCTAGCGCTCATGACTGAGGCCGCACTGGGCCAGGGCGACTTCGTGGAGCCCGAAATCTTTGACATCTTCACCGAAGAAGATTTGCTTGAACCTGAGGAAGTTTCAGTAGACCTTGAAGCCGCTGAAGCCCAGAGCCAGGAATCGGAACCTTCCGACCAGGAAACTAGCCAAGCAGAAGACCCAGTAGCCGGCCTTGATGACGCTCAAGAAGGGCTCACCACAGCTGAAGCCGTGGTCAGTGAAGAAGAGACTGAAGAGGAAAACCTCCACCAAGTCTCCGCTGACCATGAAGCACCCATAGAGGACGAAGCCTAATGCTGCTAGCCGCATACGACGCTATCCTGTCCGACCTTGATGGCGTAGTTTACGCTGGCCCCTACGCCATTGAGGGAGCACCCCAAGCGCTTAACCGCGCCCAGGAGCAGGGCATCACCCTTGCATTTGTCACCAACAATGCCTCCCGTAGCGTGCAAACAGTTGCAGACCACCTGGTTGAGCTAGGAGTCAAAACCGATGCTGATCACGTGGTCAGCTCAGCCCAGGCAGCCGCTCACCTACTGGCTACCCAGCTACCGGCAGGCTCTAAGGTTCTAATTACCGGTGCACAGGCTCTAGCAGATTGTGTAGCTGCAGAGGGTCTAAGGCCCGTGACCAGCCAGGCCGATGAACCCCTTGCCGTGGCCCAGGGTTTCAACCCCAAGATGTGCTGGGAAGACCTGGCTGAGGCCTCCTACACCCTTGCTGATCATTCGGTGCTCTGGGTGGCATCTAATACCGACTTCACTATCCCTAAAGAACGCGGTTTTGCTCCCGGCAACGGCACACTGGTTGCAGCGGTAGCAAGAGCCACCGGGCGCAAGCCCCTGGTCGCCGGTAAACCCGAGACCCCCATCTTTGAAACAGCTGCCCAGAAACTCGGCGCCCACAAGCCCCTAGTAGTAGGGGACCGCCTGGACACCGACATCCAAGGCGGTAACCGAGCGGGTATGGCAACCGCTGTTGTGATGACCGGTGTTGAGACCTTCCAGACCATTCTGGCCGCCATCCCCGGAGAACGCCCCACCTATATCTTGGAAGACCTCAACGGCTTCTTTGAGACCTACCCCCATATCCAGCTTCAAGAAGCCGAAACCGGCATTGAGGCTCGAGGCGCTGGCTGGACCGCTCTAGCAAGAGATGAGGAAATTCACCTGCAGGGGCAGGGGAGCGACCTCGATAGCTGGCGAGTAGCCTGCGCGGCATGGTGGGCCAAGCACCCCCATGCGAGTGAACCCACTTCCCCCAAGGATATACACCGTGGCTAAACTCCAGGCCGAAACAATATCTGCCGATTCGACTAAAGACTCGACGACCGATGTGAGCCTAGACCCTGAGTTTGAGGCAGAACTTGCCGCGACTCTTGCCTGCGACCCCACCGAACGTATCGAGCGGTTAAGCCGCCTGGTCCAGAGCCTGCAAGACGAGCTGTATAAGCACGGGGCACCAGAGAGCAAGGAACTGTAGCGTGCGGCTAGACCAGTACATGGTACAAGCAGGCATCACCCGTTCACGCACCCTGGCTGCCAAAATGATTAACGCCGGGCACATTAGCGTCAACGGGCAAACCGTGCAGAAAGCCTCCCACAAGGTGCACGAAGCTGATAAGGTCAGCGTCCGCAGGAGCGAGCTCACCGAGTACGTCAGCCGAGCTGGACACAAGCTTGCCGGTGCTCTCGACGCTTTCCCCAGGCTGACCGTAGTAGGTAAGCGCTGCCTTGACGCAGGCGCTTCGACCGGCGGCTTCACCGATGTTTTGCTGCGCCGGGGGGCATCGTGGGTTGCCGCGGTGGACGTAGGCCACGACCAGCTTGTTCCCGAGATACGTAACCACCCGGATGTTGCCGTCTATGAGGGAATGAACGTGCGCCACATGAGCCCTGAAGATATTGGCGGGCAAGTGGACCTCACAGTATCTGACCTCAGCTTTATTTCCCTGACTAAGGTTCTTGGGCCGCTGGCAGGAGCAACCGCTGCTGGCGGTGACCTGCTCCTGATGGTCAAACCCCAGTTTGAGGTAGGACCAGCGCGCATTGGCAAAGGTGGTGTCGTAACAGACCCAGCCGCGCGAGCCGAAGCAGTGGCCCGTGTCCGCGCCTCAGCTCAAGCTGTGGGTCTGGAAGTTCTTGGGGAAGAAACCAGCCCTCTGCCCGGGCAGGACGGTAATGTGGAGTTCTTCCTCTGGTGCCGTAAGCCTCTAGAATACTAACCTGACACCAGGAATCGAATAAATATTCGAAAAAATGTGTGTTGCCGGGCTTAAAAGCCCCTAAAACCTCGGGCTGTCAGTTAGCCTAAAAAGGTGAAGGAAACAGCAAACTCAGCTCCCAAGCCCCTGGCCGGTGAACGCAAGATACTGGTCTTTGCCCACACCGGTCGTCTTGAGGCCCGTGATGCCGCCCGCGCAACCTGTACCCAGCTCTACCAAGCCGGCCTGGTTCCCGTAATGAACCGTGCCGACTTAGAGGCTCTGACTGAAAAGTGGGAGAACCCCGTACCTGTAGCGGTAGCCCACGAAAGCGTGGCTCTCAAAGACATTGAGCTTGGCATGGTCTTAGGCGGTGATGGCTCAATTCTGCGAGCTGCCGAGATGATTCGGCATACCCAGATTCCTCTGATCGGCGTTAACCTCGGCCATGTTGGCTTCCTGGCCGAAGCCGAGGAAGTAGACCTCGCCGAGACGATTGAACGTGTCGTATCCGGTGCCTACACCGTTGAAGAACGCATGGCTATTGACGTCAAAGTGTGGGACGGGCGAACTAAGATCCTTGATACCTGGGCCCTCAACGAGGCCAGCGTTGAAAAGGGCAACCGCGAAAAAATGATCGAAGTAGTCGTTGAAGTGGACCGCCGCCCACTCTCGTCTTTTGGCTGTGATGGCGTGGTGCTCGCAACACCAACAGGCTCCACCGCCTACGCCTTCTCCGGTGGTGGACCCGTGGTTTGGCCCAGCGTTGAAGCTATGCTGATGGTTCCCCTATCGGCTCACGCGCTCTTTGCCCGCCCCCTAGTTACCGCGCCCACCTCCATGATGGCCGTGGAGCTGGTATCCACCAACGGTGCTGAGGGCGTGCTCTGGTGCGACGGCCGCCGAACCAGCGACCTGCCCCCGGGTGCCCGCGTTGAAGTAACCCGCTCTGCTAAGCCGGTACGTTTGGCCCGTATGCACCCGGCGCCTTTCTCGGAGCGCCTGGTCAAAAAATTTGAACTGCCTATCGCCGGCTGGCGTGGCCCCCATTCCCTGGGCCCGGCCACCAGTACACTGCCCCAAGTCAGCGCTCAGTAACTATACCCGGAAGAGATGCACACCCGTGATTGAAGAAATCCATCTGCGTGACCTAGGCGTGATCACCGATGCTCGCCTACCCCTTGAACCGGGGTTCTCGGTGCTCACCGGCGAAACCGGTGCCGGTAAGACCATGGTCGTGACCGCCCTCGGCATGCTTCTGGGCGCTCGTTCCGATGCTTCTAGCGTGCGCAACGGTGCAAAAAATGCGTTGGCTGAAGCCGTTATCCGTCTGCCACAGGGGCACCGCGCCCTCCACCTGGCAGAAGAAGCTGGGGGAGCGGTCGAAGAGCTCGACGGCGGTAGCTCGGAGTTACTGCTAGCCCGAACCGTGAGCGCCACGGGGCGTTCTCGCGCTCACGTTGGTGGGGTTTCTGCCCCTATCGGGACGCTGGCTGATATTGGGCACACCCTGGTCGCGGTCCATGGTCAGTCAGACCAACTACGGCTTAAAGATGCCGCCGAACAGCGGGCTGCCCTAGATGCTTATGCCGGTAAGAAACTGGAAAAGCTCTTAGCAAGCTATACCCTCAACTATGAGCGCTACCGCAAGGCCGCCGGAGAACTGCGTGACGTCCGCGAAAACACCAGGGCGCGTGCTCTCGAAGCTCAGACCCTTCAAGGTGCACTTGCCGAAATCGATTCGGTCGCGCCTACCGACGGCGAAGACGAAGCCCTAAGAATTGAGAGCCAGAAGCTAACCAATGTGGAGTCTTTGCGGCTGGCCGCAAGCACAGCAGCAAGAGCTCTGGCCGGCAGTGAGTACGCAGACGCCGATGCCCCAAATGTGCTGGGACTGCTCGATGTGGCCCGGTCCGCCCTGGCCGCTGAGGCTGAAGCTGACGCAGATTTAGCCTCGCTAGCAGGGCGTTTGAACGAGGCTCTGATTCATGTCACCGATATTGCCGAGGAAATCTCCGCCTACACCTCTGGGTTAGATAGCGAAGGCCCCGAGCGCTTGGCCGAGGTAGAGAACCGACGTGCCGCGCTCAAAACCCTGACCCGCAAATATGGGGCCGATATTGCTGAGGTCCTTGCCTGGGCTGAGGAATCACGCGCCCGACTTGCAACTCTCACCGATGACCCGGCCCGCCAAGAGGCTCTGGAGAGCGAACTCCGCCAGCTCCGTGAAACGCTGGGGAATCAGGCTAGCCAACTCACTGAGCTACGGTCCAAGGCCGCCCGTAAGCTGGCCCTGGCGGTGAGCGAAGAACTGACAGCTCTGGCCATGCCCAACGCCTCACTGGTCGTACAGGTAGAAGAAACCGAGAAGTTCCACCGGTTTGGCAAAGACTCCGTGACCTTTATGCTGGCTCCCCACCGGCAGGCTGTTCCCAGGCCGCTGGGTAAGGGGGCCTCGGGCGGTGAGCTCTCCCGTGTCATGCTGGCACTAGAAGTTGTACTCTCTGAGGTAGACCCCGTACCCACCTTTATCTTTGACGAGGTGGACTCAGGCGTGGGCGGTAAAGCCGCTATCGAGATCGGCCGTCGCCTTGCCATGCTGGCCAAGAACGTGCAGGTACTGGTGGTTACCCACCTGCCCCAGGTCGCGGCCTTTGCCGACCAACACATTCTGGTGCGTAAAAACGATGACGGTTCCCTCTCTAAGGTCCAGGTACTTTCGTCCGAGGAGCGAGTAGTGGAACTTGCCCGTATGCTCTCTGGACACGACCAATCGGCGGCCGCACAAGAACACGCCCGCGAGCTACTACAGAACGCTGGCCAGCTTTAAAAGGAGAGTACCGGCCTCAGAACTTTAGCTGCAGGAACAATGAACTGCTACGAGAGATTGCTGGCAGTCAGCCAGGGCAGAGGCCACAAAATATCCGCCTTAACCGCTCTTCTTAGTGCGGTTTTCGCGGATTTTCCTGAACGGGAAAACGTGATTTTACATAAAGATAAGTCCCGCGAAACCATTCAGGCCAAAGTGGTGATAAGCTGGAATTCCGTGGTAGATACTCAGACATCAAACAACGGTAAAGTCACCCGCCAGATCTTCGTGACCGGTGGCGTGGCATCATCTCTCGGCAAAGGCCTTTCCGCCTCATCTCTAGGCCGGCTCCTCCGCTCCCGTGGTCTTTCTGTGACCATGCAGAAGCTTGACCCCTATCTCAACGTCGACCCCGGCACCATGAACCCCTTCCAGCACGGTGAAGTCTTTGTGACCGACGACGGCGCTGAAACCGACCTCGATATCGGTCACTATGAGCGGTTCCTAGACGAAAATCTCAGCCAGTCCGCTAACGTCACAACCGGCCAGGTCTACTCCCACGTGATCGCCAAGGAACGCCGCGGCGAATACCTGGGCGACACCGTACAGGTTATCCCGCACATCACTGACGAAATTAAACGCCGCATGCGTCTGCCTGCTGAAGACGAGAACGCCCCCGACATCATCATCACCGAAATTGGCGGCACTGTAGGTGATATCGAATCGCTGCCCTTCCTCGAAGCCGCACGCCAGGTCCGCCGCGATCTGGGCCGCCGTAACGTCTTCTTCCTGCACGTATCGCTGGTGCCCTTTATCGGGCCCTCCGGCGAACTAAAAACCAAGCCCACCCAGCACTCTGTTGCGGCCCTGCGCGGCCTGGGCATCATTCCCGACGGCCTGATTCTGCGCTGTGAACGCGAAGTTCCCGAATCGCACAAGGTCAAGATTGGTAACGCCTGCGACGTAGAACCCGAGGCCGTTATCTCCTGCGCCGATGCGCCCAGCATCTATGACATTCCCAAGACCCTGCACAGCCAGAAGCTGGACACCTACATCTTGGACTACCTGGGCATCGAAGCTCAGCCCCTTGACTTCACCCAGTGGGATAAGCTGCTGAGCGCGGTACACACCCCCAAGACCGAGGTCCACGTCGCGCTGGTTGGTAAGTACATTGACCTGCCCGACGCTTACCTGTCGGTGACTGAGGCCCTGCGTGCCGGTGGCTTCGCTAACGACGCCAAGGTAAACATCAAGTGGGTAGCCGCAGACCTCTGCTCAAGCCCCGAGGACGCCGCCCATCAGCTTCGCGGCATAGACGCTGTGCTCGTACCCGGTGGCTTCGGTATCCGTGGCCTGGATGGCAAGATCGGTGCCCTGCGTCATGCCCGCCAGAACAAGATTCCCACCCTAGGTATCTGCTTAGGCCTCCAGTCCATGGTCCTAGAGTATGCGCGCAACGTCCTGGGCATTACCGATGCATCATCCACCGAGTTTGACCCCGAGACTGCCTCACCCCTGATTGCCACCATTGAAGAGCAGAAAGCCTACGTTGAGGGTGCAGGCGACCTGGGTGGAACCATGCGCCTGGGCCTTTACCCTGCGCACCTGGCTGAGGGCTCCCTGGCTGCTAGCATCTACGGTGCGACCGAAGTGTCGGAACGTCACCGCCACCGCTACGAAGTCAACAACGACTACCGCGCCCAGCTTGAAGAAGCAGGTCTAGTTATTTCGGGCACCTCCCCGGATTCCTCCCTGGTTGAGTTCGTAGAACTACCCGTTAGCGAGCACCCCTACTACATCGCAACTCAGGCTCACCCCGAGTACCGTTCACGCCCGACCAAGCCGCACCCGCTCTTTTCCGGGCTGATAAAGGCGGCGCTGCAAGCACGCAAGGCCTAACTGCCACTCTTGCCTAGGTACTAGAAGAGGCCCCGGTTATTTTTTCCCCAGAAAATAGCCGGGGCCTTGAGCCTTGCCGAACATATCCCGCTACCAGGGACTGCTTTCAAAAGAACCCAGCTGGACCCGCCCTTGGGGCGGTGCCACCGACCGGGTAGGGTTGAAGAGAACAAAACGGGTTGAACACGGCAGAAGGGCAGACCCATGCAAAAGAACCTTAACTATGACATCGGAACAGCTGACCGGATCGATGCCGCTGCGCTCGCAGCCGGGCAGGAGGGCATCGCGGATATTGCTAACCCCCGTTATGTCACCAGTCGTACGACCAAATTTGAGGGGTATGTCTGGGATGTTGTACGCGAAGGAATTGCACTGACTCCTGGCGATACTCCCTTTGAACGGGACTTCTTGCTCCACCCCGGGGCGGTGGCTGTGATTGCACTCAATGACCTTAAGGAAGTGCTCCTCATTAACCAGTACCGTCACCCCGTGAGGGCTAACCTGTGGGAAATCCCGGCGGGCCTGCTCGATATTGACGGTGAGCCACCGCTTGAAGCCGCCGCCCGTGAGTTGGCTGAAGAAACAGACCTTCGTGCTGAACGGTGGGACACCCTCATGGAGTTCTACAACTCGCCCGGGGGTATGGGGGAGACCTGCCGCATCTACCTGGCCCGGAACCTGAGTCAGATTCCCGCCGAAGAGCGCGAAGACCGCGTCCACGAGGAGTCAGAAATCGTGCTGCGCTGGGTGCCTCTGGACCAAGCCGTGGAGGCTGTCCTCGCCGGACGTATCCACAACGCGGCCTCAACTAATGCTATCCTGGCGCTGGATGCAGCGGCCCGGCGGAACTTTGAAACCCTATACTCCACCGATGCTCCTTTCACCGCCCACCCAGCCCTGCGCGAGCCTAACTATCGCGGTGAGATCAGACCGGCAGAGGGCCTCTAGGCATGGAGCAACCCCGCAACCTGGGGGGAAGAACGCGCAAGGAGCCAGAAGCGCTGACCCCACTCGACCAGGCGGTGGAGGCCTACCTCAACCACCTGGCCATTGAGCGTGGCCTGGCCGCCAACACGCTGGCCTCCTACCGGCGAGACCTAATCCGCTACAGTGTTTACCTTGATAGCGTCGGAATTATCGACCCCAAGAACATCACCAAAAAGCACGTGCGTGACTTTGCCGCTGATTGTGCCACTCCACCTGCTGGGGGCGGGAATCCGCTATCCCAGAGGTCTATCGCCCGGGTGATTAGTGCTGTCAGAGGCGCTCACAAATTTTGGTTGCTTGAGGCCATGACAGCCACTAACGCTGCCTCTACCGTGCGGCCACCCACACCGGGTGCCCGGCTCCCCAAAGCGGTACCGCTGAGCGACATTACACGTTTACTGGAAAGCCCTGACCCGGCCACGCCTGCGGGGCTACGGGATAGGGCACTCCTGGAGTTTCTCTACTCCACCGGGGCCCGCATTAGCGAAGCCATCAACGTGGACCTCGATGATGTTGTGATAGACCGAAACCAGTCAGACTCAGCCCTGCCCGCTGTGGTGCGCCTGTTTGGTAAGGGCAGTAAAGAACGGGTGGTGCCGGTGGGCTCTTATGCAAGCAGAGCCATTGAAGACTACCTGGTGCGCGGCAGACCCGCCCTGGCTGCTAAGGGTAAGGGCACCCCTGCCCTGTTCCTGAATGGGCGGGACGGCGCGCGGATAACCCGGCAGGGGGCCTACCTGGTCCTCAAGAAGCACGCCCAAAGAGTAAAAATTCGGGCCGAGATTTCACCGCACACCCTGCGGCACTCATTTGCCACTCACCTGCTTGAAGGCGGGGCAGATATCAGGGTGGTACAAGAGCTTCTGGGGCATGCCTCCGTGACCACCACCCAGGTCTACACCAAGGTCACCGCAGATACCCTGCGTGAAGTTTTTGCCGCCAGTCACCCGCGTGCCCGATAAAAGGCACCTGCCCCGGGCGCTATAACTAGCTCCCGGGCAGGTCGGCGGGCTATGGTGCGGGTTTAGAGGTGGCGCTCATCGACACCCCGGTAGGCTGAGAGCGGCCTAATCAGTGAGTTAGCGGCTCGCTGCTCCAGAATGTGGGCGGTCCACCCGGTCAGTCGGGAGGCCACAAAGATGGGGGTAAAGGTGGGGGTATCAAAGCCCATCAGATGGTAGGTAGGCCCAGCGGGGTAGTCCAGATTGGGCTTGATCCCCTTTGCCTCGTCCATTGCTTCTGCCAGGCCCTGGTAGAGGCCAATGACATCTGAGCGGTCATAGTACTGCACCATGTCAAAGAACGATTTCTGCATGGTGGGTACGCGGGAATCTCCGTTCTTGTAGACGCGGTGGCCAAAGCCCATAATCTTCTTTTTCTGGGCCAGAGCGGCCTCCATCCATTCCTTAGCACGTGCCTTGGCAGCGGCCTGGGACTCGCCAGCAATGACACCGATTTCATCGAAGGTGTGCTGAACTGCCTCGTTAGCGCCGCCGTGCAGGGGACCCTTGAGGGCTCCGATTGCGCCGGTGACAGCTGAGTGCAGATCAGACAGGGACGATGTAATCACGCGGGCTGTGAAGGTGGAAGCGTTGAAAGAGTGCTCGGCGTACATGACCATCGAGACGTTGAAGGCAGTTTTGACTTCGGGGGCCGGGACCTGGCCAAAGGCCATGTAGAGGAAATTATCGCAGTAGTCCAGATCATCGCGGGGCTCAAGGAGTTCCTGACCTCGCCGGCGGCGCTGGTCGTAGCAGACCACAGCGGGCATGACCGCAAAAAGCTCCCAGGCTTTGCCCAGCTCAGCCTCAGGGGCTGAATCTTCGCTCTCCGGGTGGCAGGCCCCCAGGAAAGAGACGGCTGTGCGGCACACGTCCATGGGGTGACTGTCCAGAGGCAGAGCATCGATAACAGCTTTGAGGGCCGGTGGCAGTGCTCGGTGGGAGCGTTCAAAAGCGGTGAACTCTGCAAGCTGTTCATCGGTGGGTAGCTCGCCGTTCCAGAGGAGCAGGGCTACCTGCTCAAAAGGAAGAGTAGCAAGTTCCTGGACGGGGTAGCCGCGATAGAGCAGGGAGTTGGTTTGGGCATTGACCTTTGAGATCGCGGTGTAGTCGGCAACAACACCGGCAAGACCCTTAGCGACGTCTTTGTCAGTCATGGTGTATCTCCTTGTGATGGGGTGAAACGATGCACCCGAACTATGTTTGGTCTGGGTAGGGGCCGAGCAAAAACTACCCGGCCCCTGCCCTGAGGCGGGGTTAGTTCGTTGATTCCCCAAATTTTCCGGGTACCTCGAAATTGAAGATGCCGGTGTCAAAGTGGTTGTAGCCTTCGTAATCGACCAGTTCGTAGAGACGCGAACGGGTGAGCATCTGGTCTACAGCGGCTTCTTGGGTTCCATCGGATTCGATGGTTTCCAGTACCCGTTCCATGGCCCCCAGTGAGGAGCGGAGCAGAGTAACCGGGTAGATAATGAGAGAAATACCGGCTTGAGCAAGCTGGTCTTTGGTGTAGAGCTGGCTCTTCCCGAACTCGGTCATATTGGCCAAGACCGGCACCTGGACGGCATCGCAGACAGCCTTGAACTCGTCCAGGTTCTTCATGGCCTCGGGGAAGATTGCATCGGCGCCGGCATCGACCAGGGCCTTGATGCGGTCGATGGTCTCTGCCAGTGAAGAGGTGCCACGCAGGTCGGTCCGGGCCATAATCAGGAAGTTCTCGTCCCTGCGGGCTTCGGCTGCCGCCCGGATTCGCTTGGTCGCGGTTTCCAGGTCAACCATGTTCTTGTTATCCAGGTGGCCGCACCGCTTGGGGTTGAACTGATCCTCAATATGGCAACCGGCCAGCCCGTGTTCCTCGAACTCTTGGATAGTTCGGGCCACGTTCATGGGTTCGCCAAAACCGGTGTCAGCATCGACGATAGCCGGTAGGTTGGTGACGCGGGCAATCTGCCCGGCCCTCTGAGCGACCTCGGTCAGAGTGGTCAGCCCGACGTCGGGAAAACCTAGCTCATTGGCCAGCACTGCACCGGAGATGTAGATGCCGTCAAAGTTCTTCTCTTCAATCAGGCGGGCTGAGAGAGGGGTGTAGGTTCCCGGGAACTGGCGAATCTGGTTGCTTGCCAGCATGGCGCGCAAATCCTGGCGTTTTTGAGTGGCGGTTTTCGATGAGTAAAGCATTAGAAGATACCTTTCGCTCCGGTTTGAAGGTCAAGGGAGGCGGTGATGTTGAGGGCATCAAGTTCACCGGCACCTAGCTGGGCCAGGTTTTCTACGGCGGTGAGGAAGCGGTCCTGCTCCTCCTCAGAGACTTGACCTGCGGCTAGAGTGCGGAACTTCTTGATATAGTCGGCGCGAGCGAAGGGGCGGGCCCCGAGCGGGTGAGCGTCGGCTACCGCGATTTCCTCAATCAGAGTTTCACCGTTGGTTAGCTTGATTTCTGCACGCCCGCCAAAGGCCTTTTCTGCCGGGTCCTTGGAGTGGTAGCGGCGGGTCCACTCAGCATCTTCTGCGGTGGTGACCTTATGCCAGAGCTCTACGGTGTCGGGGCGCTGGGCCCGTTCGGGGGCGTAGGAGGCTAGGTGATCCCATTGGCCGTCCTGGAGCATGACGGTAAAGATGTAGGGAATCGAATGGTCAAGGGTTTCGCGGGTTGCGCTGGGGTCGTACTTCTGCGGGTCGTTAGCGCCTGAGCCAATGACGTAGTGGGTGTGGTGTGAGGTATGCAGAACAATGGACTCAACATTTTGCGGGTCGGTAAGTTCCGGGTGTTCCTTGTGGAGCTTGCGAGCCAAATCGATCCAGGCCTGGGCCTGGTACTCGGCGGAGTGTTCCTTGGTGTAGGTATCCAAGATAGCGCGCTTGGGCTCACCGGGCGCGGGGAGCGGAACCTGGTAACGGGCATCGGGGCCATCTAGCATCCAGGCAATCACGCCGTCTTCACCCTCGTAAATGGGAACCGGGGAGGTCTGCCCGCGCATGGCACGGTCAACAGCTTCAACAGCCATTTTTCCGGCGAAAGCAGGAGCGTGGGCTTTCCAGGTAGAAATCTCGCCCTTACGTGACTGGCGGGTAGCGGTGGTGGTGTGCAAACCCTGGCCAATGGCCTGGAAGATAGTCTCGGTATCCAGCCCCAGAAGGGTACCGATTCCTGCGGCAGCGGAGGGGCCGATGTGGGCAACGTGGTCAATCTTGTGCTTGTGCAGGCAGATTGCTTTGACCAGGTCTACCTGAACTTCGTAGCCGGTAGCGATGCCACGAATAAGGTCGTACCCGCTGCGACCGGTGTGCTGGGCAACAGCCAGTATGGGCGGAATGTTGTCGCCGGGGTGGGAATACTCAGCAGCCAGGAAAGTGTCGTGGTAGTCCAGCTCGCGCACGGCAACACCGTTGGCCCAGGCTGCCCACTCGGGGGAAACCTTGGTCGTGGCGGGGACACCAAAAATTGTCGCGCCGCTACCGTTGGGGGAGTGGGCGTGAGTGAGCGCCTGGTCGCGGGCAGAGATAATGGGGCCGCGATTGAGCGAAGCGATAGCCACCGATGCATTATCGATGATGCGGTTAATGACCATCTCTTCAACCTCGGGGAGCACCTCAACAGGGTCGGTTGCTAGCTGGGCGAGCTTATAGGCTAGCTGCTCCTCGCGGGGTAGGTTCTCATCGGAACGGTAGACACGAACTTCGTGTGTAACGGTCATGGAATGATCCTTTCAACAACAGTGGGTTACTTGGTTTTAGGCTGTGGTGGCTGATCCTGCGGTGATAGTCGAAGGCTGAGGCGGGGACTGCTCGAACTGGATCTGTTGGTTTTGTGAGTTTGCCGCCTCCTCAATGGCATAGAGAGCCTTGGCCAGGTGGAGCCGGACGGCGGCCTCGGCTAACTGCTGATCTCCTGAGGCGATGCACCGGGCTATCTGCGCGTGTTCCTCAGCTGCTTGGGCCAGCCGAATAGGGTTGGCCTTGGAGAGCTTGCGGATGCGGGTCAGCTGGGTTCGCAGGGAGGCTTGGGCCTGGTGCAGGTAGCGGTTATCCGCAGCCCTGTCGATTGCGCTGTCAAGCTCATCAACGAGTGCATAGTATTCGGCCAGCTGGCTACTGCCTTGGTGTAGCTCAAGGGCAGCTTGCTCAAAGGCGCTGGCAAGCTGACGGAAAGTTAGAGGGTTACCGCGGCGGGCGGCTAGGGCTGCTGCAGTACAGTCCAAGCTGGTCCGCAATTCAAAGAGGGAGTAGACATTGGCCAGAGAAATCGGAGCAACAATTACGCCCCGCCCAGGGGCCGGTTCAGCTAACCCCTCAGCAAGGAGCCGGGAAATTGCTTCCCGGACAGGGGTGCGTGAGACTCCCAGCCGTTCAGACTGCTCGACTTCAGCAATCACAGAGCCGGGGGCCAGCATTCCCTCCATGATGTTGCTACGCAAACTTTGATAGGCAAGCTCGCCTGCTTTCATGGCTACCTCTCCAGCTCAACTATGACTTCTAGCACTGGTGTGCAGATGGGATTACTCTAAAACACCGCCGGGGATTTTGTATACATAAAGTTTAAAAAATATGGTTTATGGCGAAATATTTGTGTCATTTTTGGGTCTAGGGCAATTTTTTGTATACAAACTCTTGCTTAAGTGTGACCCTCAGCACTAGGTTGGAGTCACTTACCTCCACAACAAACAGTCCCACAGTCCTGAAGGAGTGCCCCTGGTGACAACCTACAGTGAAACCTACCGCGACAGTATCGACAACCCAGAGGGCTTCTGGTTAACCCAAGCGCAAGCCATCCACTGGGATAGGCCTCCGCACACAGCCCTGGATAGCTCAGCTGAACCTATCTACCGCTGGTTCCCCGATGGGCAACTCAACACCTGCTACAACGCTGTAGACAGGCATGTCCAAGCGGGCAAGGGTGACCAAACCGCTATTATCTACGACTCAGCCATGCTGGGTACCCGCCAACAGATCACTTACGCCGAGCTCAAAGAGCAGGTCGAACAGCTGGCGGGAGCGCTCGCATCGGCTGGAGTAGCTCAAGGGGACCGCGTCCTCATTTACATGCCCATGATTCCGCAAGCTGCTGTGGCCATGCTGGCTGTGGCACGGCTGGGCGCTGTGCACTCTGTGGTCTTTGGTGGCTTTGCTCCCAACGAACTAGCCAGTCGTATCAATGACTGTCAACCCGGCGTGGTACTTACCGCATCCGGCGGCATTGAACCCCGCCGTCACATTGAATACATCCCGGCAGTTGAAAAAGCACTGGAACTAGCAGAAGCTAAGCCTCACACGGTCTTTGTCTTTGCCCGCGAAGGCTTTGAACATTCGGTAGACGATGCCGCAGCACGCGCCCAGAAGCAAGGCACGGACGTGACCTGGCAGGACTGGGGAAAGGCTACAGAGCAGGCTAGCCCGCATGGGCCGGTACCCGTCACTGCAACTGACCCCCTGTACATCCTTTACACCTCGGGAACGACCGGTTCTCCCAAGGGCGTAGTGCGCGATAACGGCGGCCACGCCGTTGCCCTGACCTGGACCATGAAGAATATCTACGACGTTGGCAAGCAAGAGGTCATGTGGTGCGCCTCGGACGTTGGCTGGGTTGTGGGCCACTCCTACATCGTCTATGGGCCCCTGCTGGCCGGTGCAACAACCGTGCTTTATGAAGGCAAGCCTGTGGGTACCCCTGACGCCGGTGCCTTCTGGCGAGTTATTCAGGATGCCGGGGTAAAGTCACTCTTCACCGCGCCCACCGCACTGAGGGCTATCCGCAAAGCTGACCCCGAAGCAGAGCTACTGGGATCCTACGATATTTCCTCCCTTGAGCTTCTGTTTGTGGCTGGCGAAAGGCTTGACCCAGAAACCTACCACTGGGCTACCGAGAAACTGGGTGTCCCCGTGATTGATAACTGGTGGCAGACCGAAACCGGCTGGGCGATTGCGGCTAATCCGCGCGGGCTTGAAGCGCTCCCACTCAAGCCCGGTTCCCCCTCGGTGCCCTCGCCCGGCTATAACCTGCAGGTGCTCGATCCCATGGGCGAGCCGGTTGGGCCGGAGGAGGAAGGCAACCTGGCTATTAAGCTACCGCTCCCACCCGGCACCTTGCCCACCCTGTGGGGCGATGATGACCGCTACATCGCCTCCTACCTCGAAGCCTTCGAAGGCTACTACGCCACCGGTGACTCCGGCTATGTTGACCAAGACGGCTACGTGTTTGTCATGGGTAGAACCGACGACGTGATCAACGTTTCGGGGCACAGGCTCTCCACCGGTGCCATGGAACAGGTTCTTGCCGGGCACCCAGCAGTAGCCGAGTGCGCCGTCATCGGTATTGCTGACCCACTCAAAGGCCAGCGACCCGCTGGCTACGTGGTTCTCAAAGCCGGGGTGGATATTACCGAAGAAGAGCTGGCTGCCCAGCTGATTGCGAGCGTGCGGGAAAACATCGGCGCTGTTGCTGACTTCAAGGACGTCAAAATCGTTGAGGGTCTGCCTAAGACCCGCTCCGGCAAGATTCTGAGAAAGACCATGCGCCAAATTGCCGATGGTGAGGAATACAAGGTGCCCTCAACCATTGAAGACATGGGCGTACTTGACGATATAGCCAAGATCATCAAGGGCTAAGCCCAGCCCGGGGTGCTCCTGACTTCCTCCTGACGCGGGCGGTTGGGGGCACCCCCCTTTTTTGTGCGGAGCCAGGACCAAAGAACCTTATTTATCAGCCCCCCTGGGGCGCTGTTCCCCCTTTTGGTGTGGAGGAATAGGCCCCCGTGTGTGCTTGCCCTCCTTTGAGCCAGTAGACTGTTAGGTAAAAGTCTTTTATAACCAAACTGCAAAAGGTGACGTACAGTGACTGAAACAGGAGCTGAGCAGCTTGGCCCCACAGGCCGACCCCTGCGCATCTACCCGGATCCCGCGCCCCTGACGAGCCACGGGCCTGCCCGTATTATCTCCATGGTGAACCAGAAGGGTGGTGTGGGTAAAACTACCTCCACCATTAACCTGGGCGCCGCCCTGGCCGAGGTAGGGCGCAAGGTTCTGCTGGTTGATTTTGACCCGCAGGGAGCACTTTCAGCGGGCTTTGGGGCTAACCCCCACGAGCTAGACCTGACCGTATACAACGTCATGATGGACCGTAAGGTTGAGATTCGTGACGTTATCCAGAGCACCGACTTTGAGAACATCGACCTGCTACCGGCTAACATCGACCTCTCAGCCGCAGAAGTCCAGCTGGTTAACGAAGTAGCTCGTGAACAGGTACTGGCCAGCGCACTGCGCAAGGTCGAGAAGGACTACGACGTCATTCTTATTGACTGCCAACCATCGCTGGGCCTGCTCACGGTCAACGCCCTGACCGCAAGCCACGGTGTGATTATTCCTCTGATTTGTGAGTTCTTTGCCCTGCGTGCGGTGGCCCTGCTGGTGGATTCGATTGAGAAGGTTCAGGATCGCCTGAACCCCAAGCTCGAAATTGATGGCGTCCTAGCCACCATGTTCGATTCCCGTACCCTGCACTCTAAAGAAGTGCTGGCGCGTATTATCGATGCCTTTGGCGATAGGGTCTTTGATACGGTTATCAAGCGCACCGTTAAGTTCCCCGATGCGACCGTTTCGGCTGAGCCTATTCTGTCCTACGCATCGAATCACCCCGGCGCTGAGGCCTACCGTCAGCTTGCCCGTGAGCTCATCAGCCGCGGCGGCGCACCCTAACCAGAGTTACCTGCGGACAGAACGGGGTAGGTACAAGCTAGGCGATGAGCCCTACCTGCCCCGTTCTCTATGCCCTTGGCTACTTTCTGCCCTCTGGCCTTGAAAGCCGGGAACATGCAGGGGACAATGGAAAGAGTGCCCCCTACCCCGCACAGGGCTGAGAGCGCACCTGGTTTGACCCCAAGGATGGAGAATCGCTGCCGTGATGGTACCGACACAAGAGGCCCCTAGCGCTCCTGCGCAGGTTCGGCCCCCCGAGCCCTTTACCCTGGCTCTGAGCAACTTTGAAGGCCCTTTTGACCTTCTACTCACCCTGATCTCCCGGCGCAAGCTGGATATTACCGACATCGCTCTAGCTCGGGTCACCGACGAATTTCTCAACTACATTCACAGCGCTTTTGAGAGTGGCAGTGACGCTGCCCTTAATACCGCCAGTGAATTCTTGGTAACAGCGGCAACCCTGCTTGAACTTAAAACAGCCCGGTTACTCCCGCAGCCCGAACGCGTGCTCGCGGCCAGCCCGGAACTCTTAGAAGCCCGCGACCTCCTCTTTGCTCGTCTACTTCAGTACCGCGCCTACCGCGAGGTAGCCGCGGTGCTCGATGAAAAATTCTCGGGTGAAGCCCAGCGTTTTGCCCGTACCGTGACCCTTGAACCCAAGTTCTCCAAGGTACTGCCGGAGCTTGTTTTTGACCTGACCCCTGAGGAGTTTGCCCGTATTGCGGCCGGCGCCCTACGGCTGGATAAGGGGCAAGAACAAGAACCGCTCCCGGAGACGGTACAGACCGATCATATCTACCGGCCCGCAACAACTATTGCGGCGGAAGAAGCGCTGATTCTGGAGCGGCTGAGGCAAGCCGGTGGAGCTATCAGCTTTACTGACCTGTGCCGTGATACCGCATCTGTAGAGATTGTGGTGGTGCGTTTTCTTGCGGTGCTGGAGCTCTACAAGGAGGGGGTGCTAGAGGTAGAGCAGACCGAAACACTGGGGCCTATATATCTGGAACTCCAGCCAGAAAATGACAGCGCTGAAAACCACAGTACAGAAAATGACGGCACAGAAAATAACGGCACAGAAAATAACGGCACAGAGAATGACGGCACAGAAAATGACGGCACAGAATTAGCCGGTACAGAATGTGGTAGCCAAACAGCTGATGGGAAGGAGTTAGACCGTGGGTAGTGCAGACTTTACCGATGATGACCTGAGGCTCCTGACCTCAGGCTCGTGGAGCTTTGACCCGGGGGAGAGCACACCCGAGTCTGCTGAGGGTACAACAGATGCGGATAAGGTCCAAGGGGAGGAAACTCCCACCCCCGAAGCCCCCCAAGACCAAGAAGCCTTACCGCCGCAGACAGCTAGCCCAAACCCTAGAAGGAAAAGCCGGCAAGAACCCGTCCTGGCTGCTTCGTCCGATGGTTTCTCACGGGTGGAACTCCAACCCGGAGGCATCAAAGCGGCTATCGAAGCGATTTTGGCGGTCGCCGATGTGCCGGTGAGCGTGCGAGAGTTTTCCGCCGCACTGATCGTCTCCGAACGAGCCGTGGAAACAGCCCTCGATGAGCTGGACCGCGAATACAAGGGTTACGACGATGGGACAACCGTCCACGAGCCACGCGGCTTTGAGCTGCGCCAGGTGGGTGGGGGCTGGCGGCTCTACTCCCGGCAGGACTTTTCCCCCTGGGTGGGGCGCTTCGTGGTGGGTGCCCAGAGCACCAAACTCACCAGGGCGGCCCTAGAGACCCTAGCTGTGATTGCCTACCAGCAACCGGCAACCCGCTCCTATCTTGCTCAGGTACGAGGGGTATCGGTCGATGCGGCGGTGCGCAACCTGCTCCACCGCGGCCTAATCGCCGAAACAGTACCCGACGAAACCGGAGCTACCCAGTACATCACCACCGACACCCTGCTTGAAAAACTGGGGCTTAACTCGCTCGATGAGCTCCCGGCCCTAGCCCCCTATCTGCCGGACCCGGCAGAGGTAAACGACCACCACAACATTGACCTAAACGCCGGCTAAAACGGCGAAGACAGAACACGACAGAAAGAAGATACAAGACGATGGCATACGGACATAATTCATCACGTGGTAACTCAAATTCACGCGGCGCTCGTCCCGGCGCGGGCCGCCCGGGTACAGGTAAAGGCAAGGCAGCCGGTAAAAAAGGCTTTGGTGCTAAGAACGCCCGTGGCGCTAAGCCCGGTGCGCCCGGTGGCCCCCGCAAGGCAGGAACCGGCAAAGGCCCCAAGTTCCGTTCAGGTACCCCCTTCGCCAAGGAAATGGGCGAATTCCGCCCGGCTAATCGTGGCACCAAAAACTTTGGCCCCCACCGCCCCCGTCGCCCCAAGAACGCACCCGTAGATCACTACCCCTTCTACGACCACGAGGGCGTACGCCTGCAAAAGGTCATGGCTCAGGCCGGTGTCGCTTCCCGCCGCGTGTGCGAAGAAATGATTGAAGAAGGCCGCGTCACCGTTGACGATATACCGGTGACCGAGCTGGGCGTTCGTGTTAACCCCGATGCTGTGACCATTCAGGTTGACGGTATGACAATTCAGACCAACGACAAGCTGGTCTACATGGTGCTAAATAAGCCCTCCGGCGTCGTCTCCGCTATGGATGATCCCGATGGTCGCCCCAACATCAGCAACTTCTTGCGTTCCTCCATGACCGAACGCGTCTTCCACGTGGGCCGCCTGGACGTTGAAACCGAGGGCCTGCTCTTGCTGACCAACGACGGTGAACTGGCTAACCGGCTGACCCACCCCTCCTACGAGGTTCCCAAGACCTACCTGGTTCAGGTGCCGGGCCCCATGGAACCCGGTATCGGTGCGGCCATGAAGAAGGGTCTGCGTCTTGAAGATGGTGTGACCCGCGTGGACGAGTTCAAGCTGGTGGACTCAACCCCCGGACACGTTCTGGTGGAAGTTACCATTCACTCCGGTAAAAACCGTATTATCCGCCGCATGTTCGAGCAGGTGGGCTACCCCGTGGAGAAGCTGGTGCGCGTAGAAATGGGACCTATCCACATCGGCTCGCAGAAGCAAGGTACCGTCCGCAACCTCTCCAAGGTTGAAATCGGCAAACTGCTGGCTTCGGTAGGTATGTAATGAGTAGCTTTGACTCTCACCTGCACGGGCCGGTGCTGGTCATCGGCACCGGTCTGCTGGGAGCCTCAGTGGGTTTGGGCCTGCGACTGAACGGCTACACGGTCTACCTCAGCGATATTTCGCCGACAACCGAAGCCGTAGCCGAGGATATCGGAGCGGGGCTCTCCCTGCGTTCCTTGGAAGGGCAAGAGCGGGGGAGCGGCTCTGACCTTGAACCCCAACTGGTGGTGGTGGCCGCGCCCCCGGACGTGACCGCAGAACTGGTCATCTCTGCGCTGAACCGTTATCCCAAGGCTTTCGTCATCGATATTGCCTCGGTGAAGTCTGAAATCTTGGACCGGGTCCTGGCATCTAAGGCCGATTCCAGCCGTTACCTGGGCACCCACCCCATGGCTGGGCGTGAAAAGTCCGGCCCGGTGGCCGCCCGTGGCGAGCTGTTCTCTGCCCGCCCCTGGGTTCTGTGCGAGCACCCGCTGGTTCGCCCCGAACTGGTCAAGCTTGCCCAGCAGGTGGCAACCGAGCTGGGCTCTACCATTACCCATCTTGACGTGGTAGAACATGACCAAACCGTCGCCCTCATTTCACACGTGCCCCAGGTGATGTCCTCACTGCTAGCTTCCCGCTTACAAGATACCCCGCTCTACGCCCTGGGGCTGGCTGGTCAAGGCTTGAGGGACACCACCCGTATTGCGGCCTCCGATCCCGGCCTGTGGGTGCAGATTCTTGCGGCCAACGCCCAACCTGTCGTCCAGAGCCTCTACGGTGTGCGAGAAGACCTGGAGCGACTGATTGCCACTCTTGAAGCTCCCACCGAGCCAGGCTCACGCCTCGATATTGCCCAGCTGATCAGCGAAGGCAACCACGGCGTTGCCCGTATTCCGGGTAAGCACGGGGGATCACCCGGCGCTTTTGCCCAGCTCACCGTGCTGGTAGATGACACCCCAGGTACCCTTGCCCGGCTACTGGCTGAGATCGGGGAACTGGGTGTCAACCTGGAAGACCTCAGATTGGAACATTCACCCGGCGCTCAGGTGGGTATGGCTGAGCTATCGGTCAACCCCAACGAACACGAAAAACTGATTGAAGACCTCACCAGCCGCGGCTGGAAAGTCGTCACATAAAGGAGAACACATGACTGAGAAGCTCGTTATTGCTATTGACGGCCCTTCCGGCTCCGGTAAATCTTCGGTGTCTAAGGCGGTGGCCCGCCACTACGGCCTGGACTACCTTGACACCGGAGCCATGTACCGCGCCCTGACCTGGTACTGCCTGGATCAGCAGGTTGACACCTCAGATGCGGATGCCCTGGTGGCTGCCGCCCGTGCCTTCCCCTACCTTCAGGGCACCAGCCCCGATCAGGAAGTGATCCAGGTCGCTGGTATTGATGTACGCGATGCTATCCGTGAACCACGAATCTCCGAGGCGGTTTCTGCCGTTGCCTCAAACCCGGACGTACGCCAGATTCTGATTGACCTGCAACGAAGTTTTATTGCCCAGGCACCGGCTGGCATGGTCGCAGAAGGCCGTGACATCACCACCGTTGTTGCTCCCGAGGCCCATGCTCGAATCCTGCTGACCGCTAGCGAAGAAGTTCGTTTGGCCCGCCGGGGCCTTCAGCTTGGCGGTACCCAAAATAAAGAACAATTAGCCGCACAGGTCTCGGCCCGTGACGCAAAGGACGCACAGGTCACCAGCTTTACCCAGGCAGCTGCCGGCGTCACCCTGGTGGATTCCTCCGAGCTGAACTTTGAAGAGACTGTTGCTGCTGTTATTTCCGCAGTTGACCAGCAACTAGGCCGCTAAACCACTGGCTACTGCCACTCCATCAACTAGACTTATCAACCAATGCACCGGCGCTAGCCGGAAACCACCACAGGAGGTATCGCCTATGAGCGAAGAACTCGCACCCCAAGACGACTATGAGGTTAAATTCCTAGCCGGCGGCGCTGATGATGTATCAGACCGCCTGGCTGAGATTGACGATGAAACCGCCAACCAGCGCGCTGAAGCGCTGCTCGCCGGTCTTGAAGACTACGCACTGGATGAAGAAGACCGGGAGCTGCTGGCCTCCTGGGGCTTTGACGCCGATGAAGACGAGGACCGTGAGGCTGACCCCGTCGTAGCTATCGTGGGCCGCCCCAACGTCGGCAAATCCACCATTATCAACCGTATTCTGGGCCGCCGAGAAGCTGTTGTTGAGGACAAGCCCGGCGTAACCCGTGACCGGGTCTCCTACAAGGCTGAATGGTCCGGTAAGGACTTCACTCTGGTTGATACCGGTGGTTGGGAAGCTGATGCTCAGGGCATTGACGCTCAGGTTGCGGCTCAGGCCGAAATCGCTGTGGCTCACGCTGACGTTGTCTTGCTGGTTCTTGATGCCCTGGTCGGCATCTCAGCTACCGACGAAGCTATTGTTCGTATGCTCCGCCGCGTGGATAAGCCCATTCTGCTGATTGCCAACAAGATTGACGACGCCCACCAGGAACCCGACGTGCACAACCTCTGGTCGCTGGGCATGGGCCAGCCCTATCCCGTTTCTGGCTTGCACGGGCGCGGTCTAGCTGACCTGCTGGATGCCCTGCTTGAGGTCATGCCCGAGCATTCTCAGTACGCTGAGCCTGAAGCTCTGGGGGGCCCTCGACGTATTGCACTGATCGGCCGACCCAATGTGGGCAAGTCCTCCCTGTTGAATAAGCTGGCTGGCGAGGAACGTGCCGTGGTTAACGACCTGGCCGGTACCACCCGAGATCCTGTTGACGAAATCGTTGAGCTAGGTGGCCGCCCCTGGCGCTTTGTGGATACCGCCGGTATTCGCCGCCGCGTCCACATGGCTAAGGGGGCTGACTTCTACGCATCCCTGCGCACCCAGACCGCTATTGAGCGCGCTGAGGTTGCTGTTGTCCTGCTCGATGTCTCAGAACCTATCTCGGAACAGGACGTCCGTATTATCCAGATGGCCGTTGATGCTGGTCGCGCTATGGTGCTGGCCTTCAACAAGTGGGACACTCTCGATGAGGACCGCCGGGAAATGCTGGAACGCGAAATTGACCGCGACCTAGCCCACGTGACTTGGGCACCGCGCGTGAATATCTCCGCCAGGACCGGTTGGCATAAGGACAAGCTGGTGCCAGCCCTGGAGCGCTCATTGGAGTCCTGGGACTCCCGTATTCCCACCGGTAAGCTCAACGCCTTCCTGGGCGAGATTGTTGCGGCCCACCCGCACCCTCTGCGTGGCGGTAAGCAGCCCCGCATTCTCTTCGGCACCCAGGTATCGTCCCGCCCGCCCAAGTTCGTGCTCTTTACCACGGGTTTCTTGGACCCGGGCTACCGCCGTTTCATTGTTCGCCGTCTGCGCGAGACCTTTGATTTCACCGGTACACCGATTGATATCACCATGCGTGTGCGTGAGCGTCGCAGTCTAGGGGAGCGCCAGAGCGGTAAGTCCGCTAAGGGGAGCCGCCGCTAGGGAGGGAGCCCTCCCTGGTCTATATGCAAGGACGCCGGTAGCTGGCCGCCAGCGGTTCCAGCCACCGGCGTCCTTGTGTGCGGGGGAGAGGCAGGCAAAGTCTGAGGACTCTTGCGCTTAGTTTCTGGTCGCCTGGTATATGAAGCTACATGCTATGGGCACGGTCGCTGACCAGTAGCAAGCACCAGCAGAACCTGGGGTGATGTATAACACCGAAAATATGGGCACAAAGAGCTTCTTCGATTTTGCGCTGATAAATAATCTTGTGTATAGTTATCTGAGTGCTCGGGAGAATCGAAAGATTCACCAGAGACAATCGGGTTGTGGCGCAGCTTGGTAGCGCACTTGACTGGGGGTCAAGGGGTCGCAGGTTCAAATCCTGTCAACCCGACAGACAAAGCCCCGGTTACTAGGATAGACACCTAGTAACCGGGGCTTTTTTGTGCCTACTTTTCAAGCCATGCGCCCTGTATGTGCCATCTTCCACCAAAAACCCATCACATTCTTTGGCTGTGGACTGCTAGGTCACAGAGCCTACCTTCTTCACCACTTACGGATGCCTTCTTCTCAGGCATCCCCCTATCTTTCTAGGGAATCGAGGGGTAGAAGCCTGCCTCACCCAATCCACAGGCATGGATGAAGCGATCAGTCATAGCGGCTCTTGCTAGCTTGATGCCATGACACAGCTAGAAACTCTCGCTCAAAAACTACTGACCATTCGTGAACTGAGCGCCCGCTATAGTAGCCGCTACCAGCTGGAAAGAGCCATTGCACGGGGGTGCTATAGCCGGGTAACCCGGGGCACTTACATGCACCGGCGCGACTGGGAGGAACTCACCGGTGAGCAAGGCTACCTGGCCCGAGTGCTTGCTCTGGCCCTACAGAACCAGGGGATAATTTTCAGCCACGAGACTGCGGCTTTACTCCACGGACTGCCTCTGGCTAGTATCCCAGCAAGCGTGCACATCTACAGCCCCTACCGCACCCGGGTGCGGGACTTTACCGTCCATCACGGTGAGCTGCACCTGCCCACTGACAGCACCGTTTTTAGACCGGGGATCCGAGCGACAAGTCTGGCGCGGACTCTTGATGACATGGTCGTGGAGGCCTCTGAACCCCGGCGAACCCTAGTTCGGCTCTAGCGTCACCTCCTGTGTATGAAATTGACCCCCATTCCTGACGGGGTGAATGGGCCGAGCCTTGAGGGCAGAGATTCGACATTCATAAGGGGCCTTGAGGTTGGCTGGCTTCCCTTGATGCAATAAATTATTAGGTATTCAGTTGATTCTTGTATTTACTCTTATTATGATATAAATTACACAGCCAATCGCTAGGGCAAGGGAGTCCTAGAAGGAAAGGAAGTTATGTATATATTGAGGAAAATTTTAGCAGGTAATGCTACAGGTATTCTTGTTACAGGGATGGCCGAAGAGGGCGGCTCCTGCGGCTTATCTCAGTGAAGAGAATATTGACTGAAGATGAGCTTCTAGCGTCAACCTCCCGGCGACGGATAGCAGATTCTTATTGAAAGCCCCTGAAGGTAAACAGTGGTATCGGGTGAATCTTGAAGAGAAACAGCGACGGATATAGATAATGGAGTAACTGTGTATCTAAATCCGGTAACTATCGGCCTGTGTGATGCTGGCTTTGGGGACAAAAAATTAGAACTTTTAAATCAAAGAATGATGGGGAAATAAACCTATATTGTGGCGATTCAGATAGTGGATATGTACATATTAGGGAAAGGCGTGAATCTCTAGGGGAAAGTTAGCAGGGAGGGTTCGAAGGTTGTTGGGATGATTACATGGTTTTAGCCACCCAAGCCTCTTTAGAATCTCCCGCTTACTCTGCAGAAAAACCAAGCCAAAAACCTTGCTACACTAGGCCAATTGAAGTGTATGAAGTTATTAACGGAGCGCCGGTCAAGAAAAAGACAATCAACCCGACTGTCATGATTTCTATGAATAACAAAAAGGTCATTACCTCCTATCCAACAAATAACCATAGGTGCTAACTCATCATGGAAAGAAAATATCTGCCGGAGTTCAGTTTCTACCATACATATTTTCCATTCAATGAGCCTATATACCACAGTAACGGATTCTCGAACTATGAGGAATTTCAAGAATATATAAATAAAATTCCTAGAAAAATATATCAGCAGTGTATTGAGTGGGCTGAAAACTTCGAAAAAGAATTTAAGGAAGATGAAAACGGTGATTTTACATTTTCATCACAAAAAGTTCGGGCAAAAATTGACCGCGAATATATCAGACTAGCGGAGATCCTGGCTGAAGAAGGGCTGGAGTTCAAACTTAGTATATGGTGGTAATAATAAAGTCTTTTAGAGGGGCAAATATATTTGCCCCTCTAAAAGATTTTAACTATCAGGTTTTTCGTGATCCTGAACGTGCCAATCAGCAATTGACCAGGTTGCTCCTGTCTGTTCAGCAATGCACCGGACTGATAGACCTTGGGCAGGGACTTCTGCTGCCTGAAAACCAGCCAGGAGTGGCTGAGGCAACATTGGCGGGCTACTGAAACATAGAGGGGTAGGCCTGGGCGAAAAAATGTAAGCAAGTCCACTGACTTAGGGTGTAAAGGGAAAAAACCTTACCTCTGCTGTGACATAAAGACCCCAAAGCAGCTCTGACAAGGGGCAATAAACGAACAGCGTCATGTCTGCTCGGGGATAGAGCTCAGTCGTAGACTTTAGTGTTTATTGACCCTAAGACGGCTGTGAGCCCACACATTGTTTATGTAATTTTTATGTTTGATTAAGTGGTAATTTAGAAGAGGAATCGTGCAAAAAGCACACAAAACCAACCATGGGGCTAGGCCCCGTACCTAAGGAACCATACACATGTGGCAGCAGGTCTATGACCCACTGAACAATCAAGCACTCTCAGCACTCCTAGCATCCGTCCCTATTCTCGCTTTCCTACTGGGACTCACCGTCTTCAAGCTCAAGGGCCTTCACGCGGCCCTGATCTCTCTGGCATCGGCTGTGGCGCTGGCCGTACTAGTTTTCGGTATGCCTTTTGCGGCCTCCATCTCCGCTATCGGTTACGGCTTCCTCTCCGGCATGTGGCCCATCGGCTGGATCGTTCTGATGGCAGTCTGGCTCTACCGCATTACCGTTCGCGCCGGTAACTTCGAAATCATTCGTAGCTCAGTCTCCGCTATCTCTGCTGACCAGCGCATCCAGGTCCTCCTGATCGCTTTCTGCTTTGGGGGCTTCTTAGAAGGCGCCGCCGGATTCGGCATCCCCATCGCTATCTGCGCAGCTCTGCTCGTGACCCTGGGCTTTGACCCCGTCAAGGCATGTCTTGTTGCCTTGCTATCCAATGTAGCTTCCGGTGCCTACGGAGCTATCGGTATTCCGGTTCTGACCGGCTCCACCGTATCCGGTGTTCCGCAGGCTGACCTGAACGGCATGATGGTCTGGGTGCTTCAAGTAATTACCATCTTCATTCCCCTCCTGCTGGTGATGGTGCTGGATGGCTTGCGGGGCCTTAAAGAAACCGGTCTGGTAGCCCTGGGCCTTGGCCTGCTTGTTTCTGCAAGTCAGGCTGGTGTTCTGGTGATTCTGGGCCCTGAACTCGTTGACATCATTCCCTACCTGCTGGGCCTTGTCGTCCTGGCGCTGGTCATGATGAAATGGCAACCTGCCCACATCTACCGCGAACCCGGCGCACCGAGCCTTGAAGAACTGGGGAAAAACTCAACCGGGTTTACCTTCTCTGGCATCGTCAAGGCATGGAGCCCCTTCATCATTCTTTCGATGATGATTCTGCTCTGGTCAACCCCGCTCATCAAGGGGCTGGTCAAGGCCAAGACCGCTGATGCTGCAGCTGGCGCACTGAACTTCACCACTATCCCGCTTCAGATGCCTGCCCTCCACGGTCAGATCGCCCAAGTCGCTCCCATCGTGGCCCAAGAAACCCCCATGAAGGCGGTATGGAGCTGGAACCTCCTGGGCGCTTCCGGCACAGCTATCTTGATCGCAGCGCTGATTACTATCGCTCTCTCCAACATCTCCTGGTCTGCGGCCTTTGAAGAGCTCGGTGGAGCCTGGAAGCAGCTCTGGCAGCCCATCCTCTTGATCTGCCTGGTCATGGCCGTTGCAAACGTTATGAATTTTGGCGGCATGTCCTCAGCCCTGGCGCTAGCTCTGGCCGCTGCCGGTTCAATCTTCCCGCTGCTCTCACCCGTCATCGGCTGGATCGGCGTATTTGTTACCGGTTCTGTGGTCAATAACAACACTCTCTTTGCTGGGCTTCAGGCCACCACTGCCACTCAGATTGGTGCCGCACCCAGCCTGCTGGTAGCCGCTAATACTGCCGGTGGCGTAGCAGCCAAGGCTGTCTCACCGCAGTCGATTGCTATTGCGGCCGCATCCGTGAACATGTCCGGTCAAGAGTCAAAGATCACCAACGCAGCCATCAAGTTCTCCCTAGCCCTCCTACTCATCCTCTGCATCTGGGTTTATGTCCTGTCCCTGGTCATGCCTGCAGCCTAATGAGCATAAGCCCTAGAGCCTAGAGAGCCCGCCCACCGACCAGGAGGGCGGGCTCTTTTCTGCCCGGTAAGGGAAGATAGCTTGACCTGGGTACAGGTACAGGGTGCAGGTGCTGGGGGCTATGCGCCGGGCGGCTCTCATGGCAGAACCTCAGCTCACAGAGCCCCTTACCAATGAGTGTGCCGGTCATTTACCCTGCCAAGGGGCCTTAGAAGAGTCGCCCCTCTTCCAGGGCGCTAGGGGCTTCCAGGGACAGGAGGAACTGCTTGCGTTCTAAACCGCCAGCATACCCGGTCAGTTTGCCGTCGGCAGACAGCACCCGGTGACAGGGGATAAAGATAGAAATCGGGTTACGGCTTACCGCCTGGCCGACGGCCTGAGCGGGAGCACCAGGGCCCACGATTTTAGAGATAGCACCGTAGCTAGTGGTGTAGCCGTAGGGGATATCCCTCAGAGCCTGCCAGACCGCCAGCTGAAAGTCAGTGCCATCAGGAGACAGCGGAAGATCAAAATCAGTGAGGCCCCCCTCCAAGTAGTCAAGGAGCTGGGCCTGCGCCCTGGTGGGCAAGTGGCAATCACTGATCTCAACCTCCTGCCCCAGCTGATCTTCTGCCGGGAAGTGAGCCTGACCCATAAACCAGGCACCGGTAAGGGCCTGACCATCGGAGGCTAGAATCATCAGACCCAGCGGAGTCAGAGTATGGGCATGGTAGGTCATAGAACTATCTTGTCATACTCGTATTCTTAAAAGCTCTGCCCGCCACACAACATATGTGGCGGGCAGAGGTACTTCCTTCAAAAAAATAAATGGGTTGAGGAATCTGGCGGTTTCTTAGTTCTCTTCTACATCCTCATCTACCCACTCTAGGGTCTTAGAGACGGCTTTCTTCCACAGGCGGTACTGGCGGTCCACTTCTGCCTGGTCCATCTGCGGGGTCCAGCGCTTATCTTCGGCCCAGTTATCAATGACGTCCTGTTCGCCCTCCCAAAAGCCCACCGCAATACCTGCGGCATAGGCCGCACCGAGGGCAGTGGTTTCAATGACCTTGGGGCGAATAACAGGCACACCCAGCAGGTCAGCCTGGAACTGCATGAGGAATTCATTGGCTGTCATACCGCCGTCCACACGCAGTTCTTCCAGCGAAACCTTGGAGCCTGCAGCCTGGGCATCGGCGTTCATAGCGTCCAGGACTTCGCGGGTCTGGAAGGCGGTAGCCTCCAGGGCCGCACGCACAATATGTGCCCGATTGACGTAACGGGTCAAGCCCACAATCACACCACGGGCATCTGAGCGCCAGTGGGGGGCAAAAAGACCGGAGAAAGCAGGCACAACGTAGGCACCGCCGGAGTTCTCAACGCTGGTAGCCAGCTTCTCTGACTCGGCGGCATCATCAATCATCTTGAGGTTATCGCGCAACCACTGGATCAGTGAACCGGAGACTGCTACAGAACCCTCCAAGGCATAGACAGGTGCGGCGTCCCCCAGCTTATAGGCCACAGTGGTCAGCAAGCCATTCTCAGAGATAACAGGCTCGTTGCCAGTGTTCATGAGCATGAAGTTGCCGGTTCCATAAGTATTCTTAGCCATGCCTTTCTCAAAGCAAGCCTGGCCAAAGGTGGCCGCCTGCTGGTCACCAAGAATACCGGAGATGGGGGTGCCGTTGAGCAAGCCCTGGGCCCGGCCGTAGCCGTAAATTTCCGAGGATGACTTAATCTCAGGGAGCATGCTCAGAGGGATACCCATATCCGCTGCGATGGATTCGTCCCACTCTAGGGTGCGGATGTTCATGAGCAGGGTGCGTGAAGCATTGGTGACATCGGTGACGTGCACGCCACCATCCACACCGCCCGTTAGGTTCCAGAGAACCCAGGTGTCGGTATTACCAAAAAGCAGGTCTCCTGCCTCAGCCTTTTGGCGGGCACCTTCGACGTTATCAAGGATCCATTTGATCTTGGGGCCGGAGAAGTAGGTGGCCAGATTCAGGCCCACGATGTCGTGGTACTTGCCGGGGCCAGCTTCACCACCGAGTTCATCACAGATTTTCTGGGTGCGGGTGTCCTGCCAGACAATAGCGTTATAGACCGGCTTACCGGTGGTCTTATCCCAGACCACAGCGGTCTCGCGCTGGTTAGTGATGCCTACCGCAGCGATTTCGTGATGGTTGACCTCAGCTTTGCTCATGGCCTCGCCCACGGCTTTGCGGACGTTCTCCCAGATTTCCATGGGGTTGTGCTCTACCCAGCCGGCCTTGGGGAAGATCTGTTCGTGCTCGTGCTGACCGACGCTCTTAATTTCACCCTTCTTGGTGAAAAGAATGGCGCGGGAGCTGGTAGTTCCCTGGTCGATGGAAAGGATGTATTTCTTGCGTTCTGGAAGCTGTGACATAGTCCAACCTTTTCTGTGAGGGTAAACCCCTCTTTGGGCTTACCGGGTGTATAGGGGTGGTTTTAGAGAGCCAGGATGGCGGGGATAATCAGGGCCGCTAGGCTAGCGCCAAGGAGGGGGCCAACAACAGGAACCCAGGAGTAGGCCCAGTCACTAGAGTCCTTAGCCTTGATAGGCATCAGGGCATGGGCTATACGGGGGGCTAAATCACGGGCGGGGTTGATAGCGTAGCCGGTGGGGGTACCCAGGGACAGGCCAATAGCCACAACGATCAGGGCAACAGCCAAAGGCCCCAGACCCGAGGGAGTGCGACCGGAGGCCACCACGAAACCCACCAAGACAAAGGTGCCGACGGCTTCGGTTAGCAGGTTCCAGCCGTAGGAGCGGATGGCAGGTGCAGTGCAGAAAATCCCCCGGGTGGTTCCCGGCTCAGCCTCATCAAAGTGCTTCTTGTAGACCAGGTAAGCACCCCAGGCACCCAGGAAAGCACCAATCATTTGGCCAGCCACATAAACAAGTAGCGCGCTCATGGAGGGAGCGATTCCGGGGGCAAAATCATTACCCGCCACGAGTTGGCCCAGAGTGACCGCCGGGTTCAGGTGGGCCCCAGAAGGCGCCCCAATGTAGACCGCCGCAAAGACAGCAAAACCCCAACCAAAGGCAATAGTCAGCCAGTCTGTGTTCTTGGCCGCCGACTTGGGTAGGGTGACCGCCGCGCAGACTCCAGCGCCCATCAAAATGAGGGTTGCGGTTCCTAAAATCTCCGAAAAGAAGGCGCCTAACAAGGTGGCGTTACCCTCTGCGGTCACCAGGGCGCTGGCCTGGGCAGTAGCCTGGACAGTGGCCTCAGCGCCAGCTACCAGTAATGAGCTCATCATTGACCTCTTTCACGTCATTGTGGTGGGTGCAACCCCGGAGGGCTGCACCCATGATTGGATATAAATAGGTGGTTTAGCTCAAGCCAAAAGCTAGTGAGCTTGTTCAACCGCTTGGCGAGGAGCCACCGGGGTCGCCCCCAGAACTTCTGCGGCTGCCTCAGAATCTGTGATCAGTTGCTGGGCGGCGGCAATAGCCTGGACCCGCTCACCATAGAGCTTTTTCTCCTGCTGGCAGGTCTGCTCGTCCCAGCCCAGCTCCTGCGCCATAATCTCGATAATTTCATCGGCGGCTGACAGGCCCCGGTCCTTTGCCTCCAGATCCAGGCGGATACGGCGGACCAGGACGTCCTCAAGGTGCAGGGCACCTTCGGCCCGCACCGCCTGGAGCACATCGGCCCGCAGGAACTGGGGGGCTTCAGCCAGGGGAGTGCCCCAGGACGAATCCTGCTCAATGAGGGCAATAATATCTGCTAGCTCAGATCCATAGCGCTCCAGCAGGTGCTCTACGCGGTCGGCACCCCAACCGTTCTCGCCTGCCAAAGCCTCTGACCGGGAGGCAAGAGCCTCATAGCCCTCGGCACCGACCAGCTTAATGTTTTCGGTCACCGATGGCAGGTTCTTGGCACGACGCCCTAGAGCAAAGTCCACCGCGTCCTGAGCCATGACCCGGTAGGTGGTCAGCTTACCACCGGCGATTGCGCTCATGCCGGGGGCAATTTCCATGACGGTGTGCTCACGGGAGACCTTGGTAGAAGCGGCCGCCTCGCCCTTCTTGGCAACCGGCTGTAGCAGGGGGCGCAGGCCCGCGTAGGTGCTGATGATGTCGTCCTCGGTCAGCTCATCTGCAATCAGCTTGTTGGCTTGATCTAGCACATAGCGGATATCGGCCTTGGTTGCCACGGGGCGCTCGCGGTCCTCGGTGTAGGGGGTATCGGTGGTGCCGATAATCCAGTAGCGCTGCCAGGGAATGATAAACAGTACAGACTTCTCGGTCTTGGTGAAGATGCCGCTACTGGCCTTGATGCGCTCACGGGGAACAATAATGTGAACGCCCTTAGAGGCTAGGACTTCCAAGCCCTTGTTTGAGGTGGCCATAGATTCGGTTTCTTCGGTCCACACGCCGGTGGCGTTAATAATGTGGCCTGCACGCACGGTCTTTTCCTGGCCGGTCTCTAGGTCAACAATCTGGGCACCGGTGACACGGCCCGAGGCGTCTTTCTCAATGGCAGTTACCTGTGTACGGGAAGCGGCCAGAGCGCCGTAGCCTGCGGCGGTGCGAACCAGGTCGATGACCAGGCGGGCATCATCGACCCGGGCATCGTAGAACTGGATAGCGCCGCTAAAGGCTGAGTCCTTGATGCCGGGGAAAACCCTCTTGGTTCCTTCCTTGCTGAAGTGACGCTGGGCCGGTACAGCGCGGTGGCCACCGGCCCCTAGGAAGGCCATGGTGTCGTACATGCCGATGCCCACAGCCGAGTATGCTCGTTCCACTACCGGCATTTTAAGGGGCCAGAGGAAGGGTTGAGCCTTGACCAGGTGGGGGGCGGTGCGCTCCAGGAGCAGGCCGCGCTCTTTGAGAGCTTCGGCTACCAGCTTGAAGTCTAGGTTGTAGAGGTAGCGCAGGCCACCGTGAACCAGTTTGGAGGACCAGGCGCTGGTTCCAGCAGCCCAGTCGCCAGCTTCGACAATGGCGGTGCGAAGCCCGCGGGTTGCTGCGTCCAGGGCGATACCTGCGCCGGTCACACCCCCGCCAATGACGAGGATATCGACCCCGGCCTCATCGGTCATGGCGTCGAGAGCCTGGCTACGGGACTGAGCGCTGAGCTGGGATTGGGTGGTGAAGGTGGCTGTCATGAGGTTTTCCTTTGACGATGGTGCCGGTAAAAGTGTCTAAGACCATTTGAGCGCCCACAGTTGCCCAGAAGCCAGCAAGCTGAACAAAATTTCATTTAGAATAAAAAGATGGTGAACAAAAGTGAAAATCTGCTGGTTGAAGCAGCCCAGCTTTACTACGGCGAACAGCAGACCATGGCGGCTATAGCCAGCCACCTCGGGGTGTCCCGGCCCACGGTGTCCCGTCTGCTTAAAGCCGCCCGTGACACCGGGGTGGTGACCATCCACATCAAGGAACAGCCCCACCGGGGGCACCCGCTGGAACGACGCCTAGCGGACCTCTACCGGGTGCGGGTGCAGGTGGTGCGCCCACCCGATCACGCCACCGAACAGGTCAGGATGCGCCGAGTGGCTATCGCTACCGCCCAGCTGGTGGACTCTCTCATGGTTGCGGGCACCACCCTGGGGGTGGCTTGGGGTTCTACCGTCACCGAGGTAGCCCAGTACCTACCCAAACGTCACCTAGAGGGCGTGACCGTTGTCCAGCTCAACGGGGCAGGTAACGCCAGCCACACCGGCATCCCCTATTCCGGCGCCATTTTGGGGCAGGTTTCAGCGGCCTACGGGGCGCAGATGGTTCACTTCCCGGTCCCGGCCTTCTTTGATTTTGCCGACACCAAGGCCGCCATGTGGCGCGAGCGCAGTATTCGCGGCGTGCTGGCCGTTCAACGTAAGGCGGATGTGGCACTTTTTGGGGTGGGCGCCTTTGGCGGGGCCATTCCCTCCCACGTCTACGCCGGCCGTTACTTTGACACCCAGCAATTAGCGGACCTGCGGGCACAGGGGATTGTGGGGGACGTGTGTACCGTCATGGTGCGTCAGGACGGCACCTGGGCCGACCTGGACGTCAACCGGCGGGCAAGCGGCCCGACCCCGGCCGAGCTGGCAAAAATCGGGCGCAGGGTCTGCGCCGCCGCCGGCAAACACCGAGCCGCCGCCCTGCGTGGGGCACTGACCACCGGGGCTATCACCGACCTGGTGGTAGATGTGGAACTGGCTGAGCAGCTGCTCTAGGTGCTCAGCAAGAAGTTGCATTGATGGAGGGCTAAGAAAGTTTACGCGTATGATTGGGCTTCCAACTCACCATTTTCGAATATTTGTTCTATTCTTGGGTTGTGGCAAACCGAAGAAGATTCCCCCACAAGGAGGTGTGCTGTTGCCTACTTATCCAGATGTAAAAATGATTTATATTGATGATTCAGGCCGGCCACAATCAGGCCTGGTTGTATACGGGTGGATTGAATTTTCGCAATCTGAATGGCGAGCGGTGATGAGGACATGGCTGGACTTCCGAAAAGACCTCTGGCGGAAGTACAGAATCCCGGTGGACAAAGAGTTACATACAACAGAGTTCGCAAACGGACGAGGTGATCTTTCTAAGAAGTTTCCTGATCAGTTCCGTGGGCCTGATGGAACCCCCTATAAGAAAGATTTCGGGCAACATATCGCTGTGCTTTGCTTGCAACAAATTTCCAGTATTCAAGGGGTGCGGTTAGGTGCTGCTTATAGGGAGGGAAACCCTGCGGAATTAGCCCATATACGTACTGATTTATACAGGATGCTGGTATCCGATGCTGATGCTCGCCTTAAACTTCAAGGGGCTCTGGGACATATCTATATGGATGGCGAGGACAGCATGTACCGTCATGTTCATAGGGAGCTGAAACTTCAAGATAGAACTATTATTGAAGACCCAGTAATGCTGAGTTCTAAAGAATCACAGCTGATACAGATGGCTGATTTGGTGGCTTGGAGTGCTTACAGCTCTGTTAATCAGCATCCTAGCCAGAAGTTTGCTTGGAACTGGTACGGTGATTATTTGGCTACCAGGGACCCATACCGCAGACCTCGTGAGATGTAGTTATTTAAACAGCTAGATCCCCTGATTCTCCACGTACGGGAGAGGGGATCCGCTCTTTAAGCATATGGCGTGTAGCGTAAAAGAACAAGCTTAAGCTATTGGCTATGAGAAGCTGCTCTGCAAGGTAACGATACAGAAGCACATCGCTAGAAGGAATAGGGGCCCTAGCACCGATACTCAAAGGAGGTCTTAGACCACAGTAAGCCGTGCCCCGCCATCCTCGTCGGTTGTTTCGTCGCGCAGGCGCTCGTAGAGGCCCAGATCCAACATGAGGCTCATGAACTTATCAGCCGGCATTTTACGAACAAAGTCCAGGAGCTCGTTGGTGTCGGAGCCGTAGGACCAGAGCATGGTGGCTAGGCCGTTGCGGGCCTTCTTGGAATGGGCGAAGTCGTCCTTGGTGTTAGCGGCGGCGCTCTGGCGCAGGCCTTCGTCCTTGGATGCCTCAGCTACAAAGGTCGTGGCGAAGGCAACCTGGTACTCGTCCGAGAGGCTCAAGCCCTTAAAGTACTCATTGACCAGGTCTATCAGGGCTGACCTAGCTTTTGATTCCCTTTCCTTGATGGTGGCTAGACCGGCCTCGGTCATACCTCGTAGCCCTACCTTGGGGGCTGATGAAAGCCCCAGGTTCTGGTTCTCTTTCATCTTTTCGAGTTTGTAGTGGGTGAGCACGATATCGTCGATATCGAGAACGTCGGGGGAGGCCGCATCCAGGGTGAAGCCGCGCAGACGGCGGGCGAGCAAATCCGCAAAGGCCGACAGTTTCTCGTAGTAGGGGTTCCCGAAATTGAAAATCTGCGAGAAGAAAGCGTAAGACTTCACATACTGTTGCAGGGTAGCCCGGAACTCCAATAGAACCTCAAGTTCAGCGGCGGCGTCAGCACTGCTACCGGGGGATCTGGCATCTTGCTGGGCGTTGAACCAGCGCCGCTTGAAACGGTCTACCGGCACGGCCAACAGAGAGTCATAGGAGGCCTGGCGGGCACCGGGCTTGCACCACTTTAGCCAGAACTGCTCAACATCAGCCGGGGTATAGATACCGGTGGCCTCTAGTTTATCGATCTGGCTATCGATCAGACTGAGGTCGGATTCAGTCTCAATGGTAGCGTCCTCGTAATAGGTTGCGAAGGCTTCAAGAATCTGTTTGGGGTCGTTCACAAAGTCCAGGACATAGGTGTTCTGCTTGCCTTCGGCTCGGCGGTTGAGCCGGGAGAGAGTTTGCACGGCGGTGATGCCGGAGAGCTTTTTATCCACGTACATGGCAACCAGGAGCGGCTGGTCAAAGCCGGTCTGGTACTTGTTGGCGACCACCAGGATGTTCTGGTCGGGCTGGTTGAAGAAGGTCGCCAGGTCTTGCCCGCGTAGCTCCGGGTTCATGCTGGCCTCGGTTACGGTGGGCACGGGAGCATCATTGTTGAGTGGGCGAATGTCTGGGTCTGGTAGTTCGCCGGAGAAAGCGACCAGGGTTTTGAGCGGTAGCTTTTTCTCTGCAATAGCTTTTTGGAAGGCACGCTGGTACTTGACGGCTGCTACCCGGGATCTGGTAACAACCATTGCTTTAGCCTTGCCGCCGAGCTCCTTCTGCACCGTGCCCTGGTAGTGTTCCAGAATCACAGCAACCTTAGAGGCCACATTGGTGGGGTGCAGGTCAACAAAGTCAATGAGTGCGCGGGTGCCCTTGCGAATATCAATTTCGTCATCGGCTCCGGTGGACTCGTTGCGCTGGGCGATACGCGCGGCCATATCGTAGGTGGTGTAGTTCTGAAGAACATCAAGAATGAAGCCCTCTTCAATGGCCTGCTTCATGGAGTAGAGGTCAAAGGGCACGTGCGCGCCACCGTCAGCCGGGCGGCGGCCAAACACCTCAAGCGTCTTCTCTTTGGGCGTTGCCGTAAAGGCAAAGAAGGAAACCTGTTCACCTGACCCCACCACACGCTGAGCCATGCGGGTCATGGCCTCCTGGTCAGCCTCCGAATCGCCCTCTTCAAACTCAAGAGAAACCTCTGTGTTGAGCATTTTCTTAATAGAATCGGTGGCCTCACCTGATTGGGAGGAGTGAGCCTCATCCGCAATAACGGCAAAGCGGCGCCCCGCTAGTTGGCCACCTTCCTTGGTCATTTCTTCCATAGCAAAGGGGAAGGTTTGCAGGGTCACACCGATAATGGGAGTGCCGCTGGTCAGCGCTTCGACCAGTTGCTTAGATTTGGATTCCCCATTACCGCGTGTAACGGGCATAAAGATACCGGGAATGGTGACCAGCTGGTCAATGGCATCTTGCAGTTGCCTGTCGAGTACCTGCCGGTCGGCAATCACGATGATGGAGTCGAAAACGCGCTCGCCGGTTGCTGAGTGCAGGTTAGAGAGCTGGTGGGCGAGCCAGGCAATGGAGTCAGTTTTGCCGGAGCCTGCTGAGTGCTGGACCAGGTACTTGTTGCCTGCGCCTTCGGCCCGTGCGGCGGCAATGAGCCTGGTGACGGCTCGCCACTGGTGGTAGCGGGGGAAACGGGTTGAGGCTTTGGTGAGGGTTCGCCCGGTGAGTGGGTCTTTGACTTTTTGGTGGTTGGTGTAGATGAACTTGGTGATGATTGTCAGCCAGGTGTCGCGGTCTAGGATTTCACGCCAGAAGTAGCTGGTGGCTAGGTCGCCTTCTACCGGTGGGTTGCCTGCGCCGCCTTTGTGCCCTCGGTTGAAGGGGAGGAAGACGGTGGATTTTCCGGCCAGGCGGGTGGTCATGGCGATTTCGTCTTGGGTGAGGGCGAAGTGGACCAGGGCGCCACGGTGTTCTTGTAAGAGCGGGGAGGTTTTGGGGTCGCGGTCTTCGCGGTATTGCCGGGTGGCGTGCGCTAGGGTTTGGGCGTATTCGGACTTGATTTCGATGGTGGCTACGGGGAGCCCGTTAACAAAGAGGACGAGGTCGATGCGGCTGAGCTGGTTGTGGGGGTCGTAGCGGACTTCTTCTACAACGCGCAGGATATTGGCCTGGTAGAGCTTGGCGACTTCTGGGTTGCGGTTGTCTTGGGGCGGGGGTGCTAGGAGCTTGAAGTCGCGGCGGGCACCGAGCACGCGGAAGCCTTTGCGGAGGGTGTTGAGGGGGCCACCGCCGTTTTCTTCTGGCAGGCTGAGCTTTTTGGTGAGGGCGGTGATGATGCGTTCCTGCGCCGCGGCTTGGGCTGATGCGGGTTCATCTGGGTTTACCAGGGAGCGGTAGGCTACGGGGTCGCTTATCTCTAGCCAGGTGAAGAGGTCTTGCGGGTAGAGCGCGTTTACGGGGTCGTAGCCGTCTGAGCTGGGGGAGTGTTGCCAGCCGTGAGCCGCCAGGTGGGCGCAAATTTCCTGCTGGAGAGGACGTTCAAGATGAGTGCGCAACATAGTTCTTACCTTATCTATAATAAATTGAATAACTTTCAGAGAATCTCGTATTAATAAATTCTGTCATGTTCATAAAAAAATGACCGAGATTATTGATTTGACTAACGACGAAAGGAGATGGATGTTTATATTGACCATTTGCCCCAGCAAAGCAATAAGATCCGATTGGAAAATTTGTCATAATTGAATTGTTCCAATTTTTTATTGAACCATGGTGTGGAACAGTTATTGAATCGCAATGAATTTTAAACTTATCAAATAATTTATTAAAGTCGTTGACATTTCTGTTTGATGCTAATGGGGCATCTCCTGTGCCAATCCAACCAGGTCTAGGGTTCCATTTGGCTAAACGTGATTTGGAGGCTTGATTCACACTCATATGTTTAGAGTTGAAAGTTTTATAATTTTTTGATTTATTTTCAGGAGGGCCTGAATAGACGCAAAGGGAAGTGTTGTTCAAATCTCTTAGACCCCTCTGGTTTCTGTAGCACTGTTTCAGTAAATTGAGATTATTTGTGAATAGCTTATCTCTAAAATGAGAATCATTTATTTTTGATAGTAGGTCAATTTTGGACATGCTAAGAGAAGCAGATAAATCATCATAAAATCCATCTCTTTTATCATAGGAAGGTAATACACTAAAAGAAAAGTTCCAAACGCTGAAGTGTGCCGAGTTCCCACCAAAAGACAATCCCGGCAAAGAAGTGCTACGTGACCTATCCATATCTTCAGGGGGGACCGCTATCACCTCATTCGCATATTCATTTAAATAATCATCAATGCTGAATAATATACTGCGGATACTTTGATTTCGAGGAGATGATGCTAAATAAACCAGCTCCGACAGCTCAAGAAAGGGGTAATAAATTTTTTTAATTTCCTTACCCATGTTACTAAGTTGTTTATATAGATATGAGATTCCACTGATATGATCTTTGTCTAGATGAGAAATAAACAATAAATCGATATCAGCATTACCAATTGTTAACAAGTATTCATCAATCTCTCGCTCAATAAAAACTTGAGAACTGTTGGTTCCGCAATCATACACCATATTTACCGTTTGTGTTCCGGAGGTGGTTGGGATATGCAGTTGTTGAGAGGTAAAAAGACCTGCTCCGACAGCCCAGTAGTATCGACCAAGTTTAATCGGGCTAGACCAGCAACCGCAGTCTGATTTTATATCTATTGAATACACTTTATTTTACCTCCAAATATGTGCGGAATTAGCATCGAATAGTTTATATTCAATACTATTTTTTCTTGGATTCTTTTTAATGATTTGGTTTCGGCGACTAATTATTTCGTTCAAGCTTTTTATAAGCTGTTGATTGGTTTCAGAATGAATATTTCCGTATATAGATACAGCCAACTTCTGAATATTTGAAGAAGCAATCGCGTTTGCAATATGTTGATCGTTCAAACTCAGCGATAAACCATATATAACTAAGGCGCCACCTCGGCCGGCCAGAGAACGATGCCCATGGCTTAAGAATGCGCTTTCATCGACTCGCTTTAATTTTGTTTCAGCACTACCTTCAGCTACAACTAAGGGATAATTGTCTTCTTCAAGGAATTTTCGCGTTTGATCGATTAAAGCTTTTTTTGTTCTTTTATAAGTGATTTTCCGGATCGAACCGTCTTTGCCATCTTTAAAAAAATGCAAAGCGCCATGAAGATAAAAAATATTTTCACCCGAATGGTGCAGTCTGTCCCAAATTACATAAGGTTCATCGCTGTTGCGACTGTAAAAACCATCTCTATGGATAAAATCAGGATCATGAGCTCCTTGAGAGTCTTGCATCAGGGCCCAATAGAGCAAATAATCATAATTTGTTGTGTAGTAATTTTCAAATTTTCTTAAAAATTTTCTACAATTGACGTACTCTTGCTGTGTTACTTCGAATGGTCTATCTGAATGTAATTCAGCGATAGATTCAGCTAGTATTCTCTTTACCTCTGCAGCCTCGTGTCGGAATTGAATTATTTCATTTTTAAATTTATTGGAGTCAGTGACTTCAAGGGTGTTCGCAGTTTGCTCTAACTTGTGTATTACTTCTTCAAAATCTTTAGAGTTTTGTTTTTTAAAAATATTTTTAGAAAGTGGAAGTGCTGAAATTTTTGAAGAAGCAACTTCAAGCAGGGCACTGTAAGAGAATTTATCTGGAGCGTAAGAGATGCTGAACCCATTGCCCAGTAGAAGATTCGGTTTTTTCCAAACTATTTCATTTCTTCTGGTAACATTTGAAGACCATTCATAGCAATCATTAAATTCTAATATTTCCATTCATAAATCCTAACTGCAGAAAGAGGTTGATAGTAGGCTACTTCTTAACTCTATGAGGTTTTCGATTGATTTATCGATGTCAGTAGTTATTTCCTTGTAGATTTTTTCTGCTGAATGATATTTTTTGGCTGCCGATAGCTGGCTATTCCATTTGGGTAAATTGATCATACATGATGCAACATCGCCTAGATATATTCCAGGTTGTGCTGAAGTTTTTATTCCCAGTGAAAGCTGCTGTTGAAATTTGTGAGAGCTCATCACCAGTTTTAGATAATCACTAGTAATTAACTTTTCGTTAGGTCTGAAGAATCCGACGCTACGTTGAAAAGGAAGCGTCTGATCTAGGTTGTACAGAGAAGTTCTGCCATATGTGGCACCCACTAGAATCATCATCACGTCACCCTTTTTGGGGAAACCAGAAGCAGTAATCTGAGCAGCTTCCTCTAAAGAAATCCGCGATTCGTCCTCAGAAATGACAAGTTCACCGCTGCTGATGTTCTTTGCGGAGAGCAAAACCTCACCACCTGAGCTGACTCTAGGGTGAGTACCGTGAGTGCCATCTTTAAGTCCCTTTAGAACTCTTGATAAGCGAACCTCTTGACCACCAGCTTCCAAGATAACTTGCTCTTTTTTGGCTTCAAACTGCTCTTTCAGTAGTTCCTTAAGCTTTAGCTGGTCAGCAATTAGCCCATCAATCTCTGCCAGCTCGCGATCAAGGTTATTAGAAATTTTCTTTTGCTCATCAAGACTGGGTACTGGCACTTTTATCGAGGCTAATAATCCTCCTGTAATATTCGCCAAACCCGTCGAAGTTGTAGATGCTAGCTTGAGCGCTTCTTTGAAAGCTGAAGATTGAAAGACATACCAAAAATACTTAGGGTAATGTCCTGGTTTTAAGCGAAGACGTTGCATAAAATTTGAAAATGATGGATTGAGATCAAGGACTGATTCGTCTACAATCGTTGTTTTCCCAATATGTAATTGACTTCCTGAAGACTTAGTAACAAGTAAGTCCCCTAACTCAAGAGCGGTGCGTGCTTTTTCTGAAGATGAAATACTTCTAGGGGCAGGGTCATCAATAATCCATTTACCATCCTGCGTTTGTTCTGTGGAACGAAGAACTAAAGTGTCTTGCTCCCCTGTAGGGTCATTACCCCAAGTACCGCCATCATTTTTACTAAGAAGATAACCGAGAGGAACTAGAGGAAAATCTCCATCCCAAAAATGTTCATTCATTACCCCATCACCTCGTCCAGGTGCTTCCGAATTCTGCCCAGTACCTCTTTGAGGTCGCGGTCTATTTCTTCCAACGGGCGGGGTGGCACATACTCGTAGAAGTGGCGGGTAAAGGGAATCTCCGCGCCCTCTTTCGTCTTGGCTTCATCAATCCACGCATCTGGCACAAAGGGTTTAACCTCCCGCTCCACATACTCGTGGATATCCTCGCCCCAAGGCACGTTCTCCGTATCGCGCAACTCGCTATCCGCTACCTGCTTACCAGCCTTCAAGACCGGGGTTGCGGTCTCGTCCTTTACCGCCAGCTCATCCACCAACTTAGCCAGAGCCGCAGGCTTAACCGTCACACCTGCCTCCGCCAACACCTTCAAAAGCACAGCCTGAACATCCGCCTTGACCGTGGACACCGCACCGGCGGTCTGCTCCACCTGCTTATTCAAGCCAGTCGCCAGAGCCTCCTTAGCCTCAGTCGACAGCTTTAACTTAGCCAGCTCCTTAGAACCCAGCAGACGCCCCACCCGCTCAGCCGTAAAACCCCAGTTCAAGCGCAGAGGGCGCTCCACCGTAATCGTGCGGTACAAGAACTCCTCACGGTCAAACACCTTAGAACGCTTATCGTCCGCAGCATCAAAAGCGGCAAAGAGCCGGGTAATCTCCGCAATATGCTCTGTCGACAGGCGCTTACGCTTAGAACCCACCGACTTACGCATCTTCTCAAACATATCCGTGGCATCAATCAGCTGAATCTTGCCCTTACGCTCAGCCTTCTTCTGCTTATTCAAAACCCAAATGTAGGTGCTGATACCGGTGTTATAGAACATGTCAGTGGGTAGGCCAATAATGGCCTCCAAATAGTCATGGTCCAGCACCCACTTACGGATATTGCTCTCACCTGAGCCAGCCCCACCCGTAAACAGAGGCGAACCATTCAGAACAATCGCGGCGCGGCCACCCACCTGGGGCACACCGTCACGGACTTGACCCGGCTCACGTAACTTAGCAATCAGGTGCTGAAGAAAGAGCAGGGAACCATCAGAAACGCGGGGCAGGCCAGCACCAAAACGGCCGTGGAAGCCCATGCTCTTATGCTCGTCCTCCACAAAAGCCTTAGCGGTCTTCCAATCCACCCCAAAAGGCGGGTTGGACAGCCCAAAGTGGAAGGTACGCCCCTCAAAAGCCGGGGCAGTGAGAGTATTACCCAGGACGATGCTATCCACCTCCTGGCCCTTAACCACCATGTCCGCCTTACAAATTGCGTAGGACTCAGGGTTGAGTTCCTGGCCCAGCAGGATCACATCGGCGGTGGGGTTAATGGCCTTAATCTTTTCCTCCGCCACAGAGAGCATACCGCCGGTACCTGCTGTGGGGTCATAGACCTCACGCACAATATAGTCGGTGCGCAGGTCCTCATCATCGGCCAAGAGCAGGGTCACCATCAGCTCAATGACCTCACGCGGGGTGAAGTGCTCACCGGCAGTCTCGTTAGAGGCCTCCGCGAACTTGCGAATCAGCTCCTCAAAGATATTGCCCATCTGCTCATTGCTGACTTTATCCGGGTGCAAATCAACCTTGGCAAAGTGCTGCATGACCTGAAAGAGCAAGTCATGCGATTCAAGCTCGGCAACCGTATCCTCAAACTTGTACTTCTCAAAGATATCGCGCACATTCGCGGAGAACCTGTTGATGTAATCGCGCAGGTTAATGGCCAGAGTATCGGGGTCGTTCGTGATGGTTTTAAGGTTGTGACGCGACAGGTTATAGAAACTGTAGTGGTGCTCCGCCTGGGAAGCGAGCATGGCCAACGGGACATCGTCCAGCTGGTAGCCCTCGGCTGCTTTCACAACGGCCTCTTTAGTCGGGGCTAGGGTGGCGTCCAGGCGGAAGAGCACGGTAAAGGGCAGAATAATCTGGCCATACTGGTGTTGCTTATATGTCCCGCGCAAGACATCGGCTACGTTCCAAATAAACTGAGAATGATTCAAAGACGACACAAGCTACCCTTCACAAACGGTCAGCCCCGGTCAGGGGCCTTACAGATAATTCTAAGGGAGCGGTGCCTTCTAGGGGGAGTCTCACCGCGGTTCAAAGGGGGTCCGCTTTCCCGTCAATCTTGAAGAAGCCGTAATACATTGAGTGAAAATCAGGTCATACCGTTCATGAAATTCAGGTAATAGAGTATATGAAAACACGGTAATAGAGTTGTCTGACAAGTGATAATATCTAGTTATGAAATAACTTCCAAGATCGTTGGACCGGGAACTTGATAACCTTTTACCCCACCTTTCTGCTGTAGCTATTGATGGCCCAAAAGGTGTCGGTAAAACCGCCACCGCCCAACGTCGCGCAGATACTGTTCTATCTCTCGACCGAACAAGTAATGTGGCCCTCTTAGAAAGCGACTTTGATTTTGATAGTTTTCGGGGTAAGAAGCTTCTACTTGATGAGTGGCAGTACTACCCGAAGGTCTGGGACATGGTGCGCAGGGCAGTTGACCAGGGGGCCCCTGCTGGGTCATTCCTGCTCACTGGCTCAGCTACCCCCTACGATATGGCTGGAAGCCACAGCGGGGCCGGTCGGGTAGTTTCCCTGCGTATGCGCCCCATGGGGTTGCATGAGCGCGGCCAAACAACCCCAACCGTATTCCTTTCTGACCTGCTGGCAGGCGAAGTCGATATATCAACCTATCGGTCAGAGTATAAGCTGGCAGACTATATGGAAGCGATTGTCGCGAGCGGATTTCCCGGGCTGGCTGGGCTCAACCCCCGTGCCTTGCGTGCACAGCTGGAAGGGTACCTCGTGCGTGTGATCGACCGTGATATCCCAGAACTTGGTGCCGAGGTTCGCCACCCCTTGGCTCTTAGAAAATGGCTGGCGGCATACGCGGCTGCTGAATCAAGCACAACTGCATACTCAAAATTGCTTGACGCAACGACCGGTGGTGATGGAACACAGCCATCTGAAAAAACCACCCGCACCTATCGTGAGCATTTGGCTAAATTGTGGTTACTCGACCCGGTGCCCGGTTGGGTACCGGCCTTAAACGCTTTCACGCGCTTACAACAATCCCCCAAACATCATCTAGCAGACCCCGCGTTAGCGGCTTATCTTCTAGGGTTGGATGCCTCTGCTTTGCTCTCTGACCGGGGGAGCCACATGGCAGGCCCCCTTTTTGAATCTTTAGTAACTCTCACGGTACGTGTTATGGCGCAGTCGCTGGAGGCCACAGTTTCTCACCTCAGAATGAATTCAGGTGCCAGAGAAATCGACCTCCTTGTAGAAGGGCATGACGGGCAACTAGTTGCCATAGAGGTGAAATTGAAAGCGGTTCCTACTGACCGGGACGTACGTCATCTTCTTTGGTTGAAGGAACAGCTGCCTCACCGCGTTGCAAGCCTGGTTGTTATTACCGCTGGCGACGTGGCCTACCGTCGCCCCGATGGCGTGTATGTTATTCCGCTGGCTCTTCTAGGGTAAATACATCTGCCTCAGTCAGTAGGTTCCAGCCGCTTAATACATTTCTGCTATATACAGTTGGTTTGCCGTGACCGCCTGTTCACTGGGGCCCTACGTTATGTCCTCCACCTGCCCTGTGGGTAAAAACATGCTGACCGATTGCTGAGCGGGTAGGGTGTAACTACCCAAACACCACATGTTCAGGAGTACCTTCATGCGTTTTTCCGCCCCATCTCTAGCCTCTTCTGCCCGGCCTGCCTCCCGTCTAGGGGCCACGCTGGCTCTCTCGGTCCTTGCCCTAACCGGTTGCGGTGTGGGGGCCTCCGGTTCCCCGTCTGCTGACCGATCAACGGCAAGACCCGAGCCTAGCTCTAGTAGCTCAGCACCTTCCGGTGAAGCCGGTTTCTCCACAACAACAGGCTCCCCCTCAGCATCGGCTGGTGCCACTGCGTCCTCATCAGCCTCCGCTACAGCAGCAAGTTCAGAAGCTCTGTCCACCCAGAACAGGGTTCCAGCTATCGGGCTCAAATATGATGGGAGCTTTGACGACTACGTGCCTGCCACAGAAGAAGCCCCCGCCCAGAAGGTCCCCAGGCCCATTGAACCTGAGGGTATGAATGAGCACACCCAAGAGGGTTTCGTCAAATTCTTTGAATACTACCTGGCTGAGCGTAACTACGCGATCACCAGCGGCGACACTGCCCGCTGGCGGGAGCTGGTAACACCAGCGGGCAAGCCTAACCCCTCTCAGCAGGCTGAGCTCGACTTCCTGGACAAGGTCGATGCCGCCTACAAAAACGGCGGGTGGGTTGTGCGGGGCCACCGCAAGGCAGTGACCGACTTCTACCTTGTGGGCAAGGGCAATGAGTTTGGTGAGTATGTACTCAATACCTACCTGGTAGAAAACGGGACCGTGCTCCTGAATCCTGAGGCTAACCCTCCCCGGACCGAATGGGTTCCGGTGACGGAAGATCCCTACTTCTTTGGGCTGGCGGCTGACTATGAGGACGGGGCCTGGGCGCTGACCCTGCAGGCTATGGACTACTCAGATACCATGGCGGTGCCAGCAGATAAGTAAGACTGCCGGTTTCGTGAGGTCTTGAGCCCGTCTACCCCTTAGGCCCGTCTGCCCCTTAGGGTAGGCGGGCAACTGCGTCTTGGAGGGCTTCTTTGACCGCCTGGATTGCTGGCTGGTTGGAGCTTTCGGCGCGGGTTGCCATGAAGATTTTCCGGGAGGGCACATGGGGCAGGGGTAGGGCTTTAACACCGTAAGCTTCCTCTAGTTCTTTGCCCTGGGCAGGCAGGGCAAAGCTGGGCATGATGGCTGCCGCCCCGGTTGCGGCCAGTTGCAGGTGGGCGTTGAGGTCATCAATCACGTAACGGATGTGCGGCTCAAAACCTGCCGCCCGGCACTGGTTAATACCCCAGATGCGGGAGGTGTTGTGCTCGCCTTCAAAAACCCAGGGGAGGGCGCTAGCATCGGCCAGCTTTTCCACGGGGCTGTCCTGAGCAACAACCAACTGCAAAGTGTCAAGGGCCAACAGGTCATAGGTGAGGTCCGGGTATTCGGGAATGTAGTGGTGGGGGTAGGACTCAGCAATGACCACATCGAATTCCCGGCTGCGGGTTAGCGACAGGCCGGTTTCCGGGTCAATCTGTACCACGTGCAGTTGTACCTGAGGCGCCTGGCGTGCCAGGTGCTCAAGCACACCGGTGAGCAGGGCGTGCGCGGCTGACTGAAAGATGGCCAGCTTGACCTGGCCGGTGGGCACACCATCCAGCAGCGTGATGCGGGTGCGGGCAGCATCCATCTCTCTGAGTATGTTCCGGGTACTATCGGCCAAAATCAGTGCTTCTGTGGTGAGTTCAACCCCCCTGCCGACCTTGCGGAGCAGGGGAGCGCCCACCTCTTTTTCCAGTGTGGTGATTTGCTGGGAGATGGCGGAGGAGGTCAGGTGCAGTGCTTTGGCTGCGGCGGCAAGGGTACCGCGTTCGTGGATTTCTAGCAGCATGGCAAGGCGGCGCAGGTCGTACATGGGGGAACCTCACTAGGGGTAGAGCACTCAGACCAATAAACATTAGTGCTACTAAATATACAGGGTAAAAAATATTCACTTTTACTAATAGTGTAACCAGAACCTAAAGATGGTGAAATGGATAACAAGAAGCAGGTTTTTCGCCCCGCCAAGAGCGGGCCAACAAGGAGGTCACCCCATGGCACAACCCTTCACCGACACCCACCACCAGAAACTAGCAGAACAGGCCGTCCAGCTGGTTGCCGACTGGGTTCAGGCAGCCCAGCAGATTCCCTCTGACCCTTCCGCAGAAAAACTGGCCGGAGTTCTCAAAGACCCTAACGGCCTAGACTTCACCGTGGGCTTTGTGGACGGCGTCATCCGCCCCGAAGACCAGCAAGTCGCCGGTAAAAACCTGAGCCGAATCGCCCCGATCGTGCCCTCCTTCTTGCCCTGGTACATGAAGAGCGCTGTAGGGGTGGGCGGCAAGCTGGCCGCCAAGGCTTCCTGGCCCACCGTACCCCTTGCCCGCACCGTCCTGCGCCAGATGGTGGGCCACCTGATTGTCGATGCCCGCGACCAGAAGCTGGGCCCCGCCATCAAACACCTGACCTCAACAGGCAACAAGCTCAACATCAACCTGCTGGGTGAAGCCGTCCTAGGTGACCGCGAGGCAGAACGCCGCCTGAGTGAAACCAAGCGACTGCTGGCCCGCGACGACGTTGACTACGTTTCCATTAAGGTATCCTCCGTATCTGGCCCCCACTCGCACTGGGCCTTCGAAGAGGTCGTTGCCGATGCCGTTGAACGCCTAACCCCCCTCTACGAGCAGGCGGCGGCATCACCGACCCCCAAGTTCATCAATCTGGACATGGAAGAGTACAAGGACCTGGACATGACCATCGCGGTCTTCACCAAGATCCTTGACCAACCCCAGCTTAAGAACTTGGAGGCCGGCATCGTGCTCCAGGCCTACCTGCCCGACACCCTGGCCGCCATGCAGCACCTTCAGGTGTGGGCCGCTCAGCGCGTTGCCGCAGGTGGCGCTCGCATCAAGGTTCGCCTGGTCAAGGGCGCAAACCTGTCCATGGAAAGGGTAGAAGCCGCCGTTCATGGCTGGCCCCTGACTACCTGCGACTCCAAGCAGGACTCTGACACTAACTACAAGCGCATCCTCAACTATGCACTGACCCCCGAACGCACCCGCAACATCCGCCTGGGCGTTGCCGGCCACAACCTCTTTGACGTCGCTTTTGCACTGCTTCTCGCCGAAGACCGAGGGGTCGAAAAAGATATCGAATTTGAGATGCTCATCGGCATGGCCTCCCAGCAGGCGGAGGTTATCCGCCAGCGTGTGGGCCACCTGCTGCTTTACACCCCCGTGGTCCGCCCCGAAGAGTTCGACGTCGCTATCTCCTACCTGGTGCGCCGCCTTGAAGAGAACGCATCGAGCGAGAACTTCATGAGCGCAGTCTTTGACCTGGATTCTTCCCCCCAGCTCTTTGAACGCGAAAAGAATCGATTCTTACGCTCCCTGGAGGCTGTGACCGATGAAGTTCAGCCGCCCCAGCGCACCCAGAACAGGCTGGAGGAGACTGCTGAAACTGTTTTCAAGCCTGCCCCCGGGACCTTTGAGAACACTCCCGATACCGACCCAGCCCTGGCGGGTAACCGTGAATGGGGCCGCGCTATCTTGGAGCGCTCCAAGACCACCCAGATTGGTCTGGATGCTCTGGAGGCTAACGAGCTGGGTTCATCAGAAGAGGCTGAGGCCCTGGTCGCCCAGACCGTGGAAGCTGGCCGCGCCTGGGGCGCCCGCCCCGCCTCCGAACGCGCCGAAATCCTGCGTAAGGTAGCCGTCAACCTGGCGGTCCGCCGTGGCGAGTTCATGGAGATTATGGCTGCTGAGGCCGGCAAGACCCTGGACCAGGGAGATGTTGAAGTCTCTGAGGCTATCGACTTTGCCTACTACTACGCTCTGCTGGCTGAGCGCCTTGATTCTGTGGACGGTGCCAAGCACCACCCGGTTAAGCTGACCCTGGTCGTTCCGCCCTGGAACTTCCCCACAGCGATCCCCGTCGGTGGTGTGCTTTCTGCCCTGGCCGCTGGCTCCGCCGTGATTTTCAAGCCCGCAAGCAACACCGCCCGGGTGGGCGCACTGATTGCTGAGGTGCTGTGGCAGGCTGGAGTGCCCGAGGAGGTCCTGCGCCTGGTCAAGGTTACCGACCGCCAGGCCGGTTCCACCATGATTGCCCACCCCAGCGTTGACCGCCTGATTCTGACCGGCGGTTACAAGACCGCCGAGATGTTCCGGTCCTGGCGTAAGGACCTGCCGCTATTCGGTGAGACCTCCGGTAAGAACTCCATTATTGTGACCCCCAATGCTGACCTTGATCTGGCGGTTAAAGACGTGGTCTACTCGGCCTTCGGTCATGCCGGGCAGAAGTGTTCAGCGGCTTCAACGGTTATTCTTGTTGGCTCGGTAGGGGAGTCTAAACGCTTCTACAACCAGCTGGTCGATGCGGTAAAGTCCCTGCACGTTGCCCACCCCCAGGACATTGAAGCCGAGATGGGCCCGGTCATTGAGGTTCCCGAGGGCAAGCTCAAGCGCGGCCTGACCGAGCTGGGCGAGGGCGAGACCTGGGTACTCAAACCCCAGCAGCTCGATGAGACCGGCAGGCTCTGGTCACCCGGCGTCCGCGCAGGTGTCAAACCCGGCTCCGAGTACCACCTGACCGAGTACTTTGGCCCCATTCTGGGTGTCATGAAGGCCGCAACTTTAGAAGAAGCCATTGAGCTTCAGAACGCAACCGACTACGGCCTGACCGCTGGCCTGCATTCACTGGATTCCGGTGAACTTGAACTCTGGCTCAGCAGGGTTCAGGCGGGTAACCTCTACGTCAACCGAGGCATCACCGGCGCGATTGTTCAGCGTCAGCCCTTCGGCGGCTGGAAGAAGTCCACCGTAGGTTCGGGCACCAAGGCTGGCGGCCCCAACTACCTGGTGGCCCTCAGCGACTGGGAAAGCGCACCCGCAACTGCGACCACCGCCCCCTCCGACCAGAAGGTGCTCTCTGTGCTGACCGCTGTTCGCGGCCTGGATGGCTTCCCACCAGAAGAGCTGGATATGCTGGCTCGCGCCGCAAGCTCTGATGCTGATGCCTGGGCAACTGAATTCGGGCAGGGGCACGACCCCAGTAAGCTGGGTGTAGAACGCAATATCCTGCGTTACCTGCCAACTACGGTTCAGGTTCGTCTAGACCAAGATGGGGAGCTTGTCGCTGCCTTGCGCGTTCTGCTGGCGGGGCTGGTTGCCGGGGCACGGGTTGAGTTCTCCACCGCCCAGGAGCTACCCACTGCTCTGACCGCAGCTCTGGGCGTCGCAGGTATCAGCCTTGTCTCTCAGGACGATGCTCAGTACCGCTCGGCTCTTGCCAAAATTGCTCACACCCCCTCCAAGAAGCTTGAGGGAACCGCCTTTGAGGGTGCCCGTATCCGCTACATTGGCCAGGATGTCACGAGTGTCTACCAGGCCTTGAATGGCCGACCCGACATTGCGGTTTACTTCCAGCCTGTGACAGAAGCCGGTCGAATCGAGATTCTGCCCTTTATCCGGGAGCAGGCCGTTTCGATTACTGCCCACCGTTTCGGTAACCCCTACAAATTCTCTGAGGGCATTATCTAATCCACGGTAAAGACCAGCCCGCCCTTCACCATGAGGGGCGGGCCTTTTATGGTAAGAAGACAGTAAAAGAGGTGGCGCCAAACACGCATCACTGTTTTCTGTGTCATATAATCGTGCCTAGGCTGATTCCTTTTCCCTCACTGGAATCATGCGCAGTTAGTTCGAGCTTCACGCACCTCGATCGGCATCTTTGATCACTAGAAAAGGACACCTCCGATGAGCAATGTTCCCGCAGAACTCAAATACACCAAAGAACACGAGTGGGTTGGTCAACTCACCGCAGACGGAACAGTTCGTATTGGGGTGACAGACCACGCCCAGGGTGAACTGGGCGACGTTGTGTACGTTGACTTGCCCGAAGTGGGGGACACCCTCGAAGCTGAGGCAACATTCGGTGAGATTGAATCCACCAAGAGCGTCTCTGACCTCTTCGTTCCGCTTTCTGGCCAAGTTGTAGCTGTCAACGATGCCTTGGAAAGCTCGCCCGAAATTGTGAACTCTGATCCTTACGGTGAGGGCTGGCTGATTGAACTCCGCCCGGCGAACAAAGCTGATATTGATTCCCTGCTTTCTGCTGAGGGCTACCTAGCTGAGATTGAAGCCCAGTAGCTTTCCCACTTTTCGTAGAGCTTGTGCACCGCCTTTTCCCTACCGGGGAGGGCGGTGCCCTTCTGCTGAGCGAAAATCACGAAAAATACCGGATGGAACACGGCCTGAAATAGCCATAAATCGTTCCTAATGGCTAAGATTAAACAAGCGGTTCACTGTTTACCATTTCGTGACCTTGTGCCGGTTCATACCACAACACAACATATCCCTTGACGTAGTCATCTTCCCCGGGTTCCAGACCCCAAGATTCTTCTGTCGCACCATCCCACAAAGGACTAGATTGTATGGCCCCCGCCGAAGCCCACCCACAGACAAGCACCATTAGCCTCACCGCCCTGGGGATTTCTCAGGCTCACACTCCTACTGCTGAGGAAACCGCCCTGCTGGCAACTCTTCCTGTTGGCTCAGCTGTTCTTATTGGTATTGATGGTCAGTTCAAGGGTGCTCGTTTCCTGCTGACTCCCGATGCGACAGATGACGGCGGGGTTCTACCCACTATTGCCGGCCGTAGCCCTGAGTCTGACATCTACTTAGACGACGTCACCGTTTCGCGTCGCCACGCACTCTTTATTCCGAACGCAGGCAGCTTCATCCTGACCGACGCTGATTCCTTGAACGGTACCTATGTTAATGGTGATCGCGTCGATGAGGCTTACCTCAAGAACGGCGATGAAATCCACATCGGCAAGTTTCACTTCGCTTTCTACCAGGGTCAAGGCAAGTAATGAAACCCCAGGCACAATCTGCTGACGCTAGCGGTGCCGGGGCCAAGAATAAGACGATCGGCCAGGTACTCGGCGCCCTCGAAGGTGAGTTTGAGGGTATTAGCGCCTCTAAAATTCGCTTCCTTGAAGACAAGGGGCTGGTGAGCCCGCAGCGCACTAATACCGGTTACCGTAAGTACTCTGAGCAGGATATTGAGCGCCTACGCTATGTCCTCCAGCTTCAGCGAGACCAGTACCTACCGCTCAAAGTTATCAGGCAGCGTCTAGCTGAGTTAGATGCTGGGCTTGCGCCCGAGGCCGTCCAGTCTCAGGAAGAGAAAACCGTTCCTGCTGTTGCTCCGGGTCAGCGCCCAGCTCTTCCTGCTGAACCTGGGCAGGTCTATACTCTGCGAGAGCTGGGCCAGGCGGCAGGCGTTGATATGCCCCTGCTCCGTGAACTCCTCAACTACGGGCTGCTAGAAGAGGGGAAAGAAGCCTACGACCAGTATGATCTGGCTGTCACCGAGGTCTGTAACCAGCTCACTGTCCACGGCCTACACCCGCGCCACCTGAGGGCTTTCCGGGCGGCGGCTGACCGGGAAGTAGACCTGGTGGAGACCGCTGTCGGCCCGCTGGCCTTGCGTAAGGACGAAAAATCTCAGGCCAGGGCGGCTGAGCTTGCTGGTGAAATTGCCCAGTTGATGCTCCGCCTACACATGGCCCTTGTCGCAGGCGCAATGCCAAGCTTTGATTAGGCTCTTTGAGGGCTGGGTCTCTGGCTAGCTTTCTGGTGGCGGTATTTTAATGACTTAGACCACCTTAAAACGCCGGGTGTCTGGCTGACCTAAATAACAGTCAATCGGTTTGGGGCAGGTAGGATAAGAGAGTCCATGATCCACATGAGGGAAGGAATCGCTATCACCGTGAATAACGATAACGGTTACAAGAGCGCAACTGATGCGCTACAAGGCGTACCTGCCCCTCTGGATCAGCCCTTGCTGGGTATTGACGACGTCATGCCTCGCAGTGCCCCGGTAGGCGAGCAGGGCGTTCTGTTTGACGATCCGCTTTCCCTGGTCGATGAAAATCTGGGCTACCGTGGGCCTACGGCCTGTAAAGCTGCTGGCATTACCTACCGCCAGCTTGATTACTGGGCCCGAACTCACCTGGTCGAACCCACCGTGCGTTCTGCTCAGGGGTCAGGTTCCCAGCGTCTATATTCTTTTCGCGATGTCCTGGTTCTTAAAATCGTTAAGAGCCTTTTGGACACCGGGGTTTCCCTGCAACAGATCCGCACTTCGGTGGAGCACCTGCGTGCCCGGGGTGTCGAAGATTTAGCCGGTATCACTCTCATGTCTGACGGTGCATCGGTCTATGAATGCACCTCAGCTGCCGAGGTAATCGATTTGGTACAGGCTGGCCAGGGGGTCTTCGGCATTGCCATTGGCCGGGTCTGGCGTGAACTCGAAGTTTCGCTCAGTGAGCTACCCGGCGAGAACACCGCACAAGAAGTCGCTCAGGGCCCCGAAATTCACGATGAGCTCTCTGCCCGCCGGGCGCGTAAAGCTGGCGCCTAATCAGCTATTAGTTTTGTTCTGTGTAAACACAGCACATAAGGGAAGGAAACCCTTCAAGGGTTTCCTTCCCCTTTTGTATTCCTAGGCGCCTTACTTGGCTTTCTCAAGCTCTACCAGCCCGGCTAAGAGGGCTGTAAAAGCATCTGCCAGAGGCTGGGCTTCTGCTTCAGGCCAGTAGTGGACGGGGTAGGCGGAGCCTTGAATTCGCTGAAGCAGGGGAGTCTCAGGAATCGGGATTTCTGCTACCAGATCACCAAAGAGGACCCGCATTTCTTCGGTGCGGTATTCGTGCTCAGGGTCATTGTCCCTGACCTTATTCATAATGATGGATGCTGCTCCGACAGCGTACTCAGTGTTTGACTCAAAGCGGGCGATAGCTCGCATAGTGCGTTCAGAGCCGGCAACAGAGAAGAGGGAAGGCTCGGCAACAGAGAGAACCCGCCCGGAAGCCGCCCAGGCCATCTCGGTCAGGCGACCAAGGGTTGGTGGGCAGTCGATGAGGATGAGGTCAAAATCGTCGCTCACGGGTTCTAGCAATCGTGCTAGATGAGGCAACAGAATGTCTGTAGGCTCAGACCGTTCCAGGGCTGTCAGCCGGGCTGACGCGCGCCCAACCCACACCCCGGCTTCTAAGCCAGTTCGGGAAGCCTGCCCCAAACTGCCCAGAGCGGTCCATGAGGAGGGACGAATCTCGTCCTTGAGCCAATAATTGTCGGGCGCTGAGAGCATGGCACCCATATCGGCACCATCGGTAGGTGAGCCCAGACCCGTTGAAGCATCCCCGTGCGGATCCAAGTCAATGACCAGAACACGTAATCCGCAGGCCTGGGCGGCAGAAGCAAGCCCTAGAGTAACAGAGGTTTTACCCACGCCGCCTTTAAGGCTACTGATGCTTACAATGCTGGTCATACTGGGAAGCCTCTCGATTACTGGGAACACACTGCCTTTACTATGCTACCTAAAAAGCTGGGGACGATGAGTTTGCCTATACCCACGCCTGGGAAGGGGCTAGCAGGAGAAAATACCAAGTGTAGTGCTAGTGACCATAAAATCCATAGATTACGGTCCTCATCACACAACATGGCCCCAAAAGGGAGTCTGGGCCGTCAAAAAAAGCTATATTTGAGGTGTTCACACACTCTTGTGGCTTAGCTCCGCCTGCCTGTCTAGGTTTCGACGGAGCGGAACGGAAAGAAATGTTTTCAAAAATCTTGGTCGCCAACCGTGGCGAAATCGCGATTCGCGCCTACCGAGCGGCCTATGAGCTTGGTGCAAAGACAGTCGGTGTCTTCCCCTACGAAGACCGCCACTCCATTCACCGTCAGCAGGCTGATGAAGCTTACCCCATCGGTGAAGAGGGACACCCCGTTCGGGCTTACCTGGACATTGATGAGATCATCCGCGTCGCCAAAGAAGCCGGCGCCGATGCCATCTACCCTGGTTACGGTTTCCTCTCCGAAAATCCTGATTTGGCGCGGGCTGCAGCTGACGCTGGTATCACCTTCATTGGCCCGCCCCCGGAGGTACTGGAGTTAGCGGGAAATAAGGTAGAGGCACTGCGTGCCGCCCGCCGCGCAGGTATCCCGGTGCTCAAATCAACCGAACCCAGCTCAGACATCGACTACCTCCTGAGCCAGGCGGAAGAAATCGGCTTCCCCATTTTCGTGAAAGCTGTTGCCGGTGGCGGTGGCCGTGGCATGCGCCGGGTCGAAAACCGCCAAGCTCTTAAAGGCTCCATCGAAGCGGCGATGCGTGAAGCTGAAACCGCGTTTGGTGACCCCACTGTCTTCCTGGAACAGGCTGTCTTGCGCCCCCGCCACATCGAGGTGCAGATTCTTGCCGATGCAGAGGGCAACATCGTTCACCTCTTTGAGCGTGACTGCTCGCTCCAGCGCCGTCACCAGAAGGTCGTTGAAATCGCTCCTGCCCCCAATCTGGACGATAAGATCCGTCAGGCCCTCTTCCGCGATGCTGTGAAGTTCGCCCGGGAGCTAGGCTACGTCAACGCCGGTACCGTGGAGTTCCTGGTCGATACCGCAGGTGAGCGCGCTGGCCAGCATGTCTTTATCGAGATGAACCCCCGTATTCAGGTGGAGCACACCGTCACCGAAGAGGTGACCGATGTTGACCTGGTTCAGTCACAGATGCGTATTGCTGCCGGTGAAACCCTGGATGATTTGGGAATCCACCAGGAGGACCTGAAAGTACGTGGCTACGCCCTTCAGTCCCGCATCACTACCGAAGACCCCGCCAACGGTTTCCGCCCGGACGTTGGCAAGGTAACCTACTACCGTTCGGCCGGTGGCTCCGGCATCCGACTGGACGGTGGCACCGTCTACACCGGGGCGCAGATTTCACCGCACTTTGACTCCATGCTGGTCAAACTGACCTGCCGGGGTCGTACCTTTGAATCAGCTGTTCAGCGCGCCTCCCGTGCGCTGGCGGAGTTCCGTATTCGTGGTGTTGCCACCAATATCCCCTTTATCCAGGCGGTGCTGGAGGACCCCACCTTCCGCGCGGGCGATGTCTCCACCCCCTTCATCGATGAGCACCCCGAGCTCTTGATCAAGAAGCCCTCCGCTGACCGTGGAACCAAGGCTCTTCAGTACCTGGCGAACGTAACCGTCAATAAGCCTCACGGCCCCCGCATTGAGGGTATTGACCCGCGCACTAAGCTCCCACGTTTCCCCGGGGATAAGGTTTCAGAGCCTTTCCGCTCACCCTTTGACGCTTCGTCCCATCAGCCTCCAACTGGTTGGCGGCAACGCCTGCTAGAACTGGGGCCGGAGGGCTTTGCCAAGGCAGTGCGTGAGACCAAGGAAGTGCTGATCACAGATACAACCTTCCGAGATGCTCACCAGTCACTGCTTGCAACCCGTGCGCGTACCCGTGACCTCTTGGCAGCAGCACCAGCTGTAGCTCACGTCACCCCGGAGCTTTTCTCGGTTGAAGCTTGGGGCGGTGCTACCTACGACGTTGCTCTGCGGTTCCTGACTGAGGACCCCTGGGAACGCCTTGCCCACCTGCGTGCGGCCATGCCTAACCTGCCTATCCAGATGCTACTGCGGGGTAGGAACACTGTGGGCTACACACCCTACCCCACCGAAGTAACCGATGCTTTCGTGCAGGAGGCAGCAGCCACCGGTGTTGATATCTTCCGCATTTTTGATTCGCTGAACGATGTCTCCCAAATGACACCGGCTATCAAGGCCGTTCGTGCAACGGGCACAGCGGTAGCTGAGGTGGCAATCTGCTACACCGGCGATATGCTCGACCCCAACGAGAAGACCTACTCACTGGACTACTACCTCAACCTTGCCGATCAGGTGGTTGAGGCCGGTGCTCACATCCTAGCCATTAAGGACATGGCAGGGCTGCTGCGCCCCGAGGCGGCCCGCCGACTGGTGACCGCTCTGCGGGAGCGCTTTGATCTGCCAGTGCACCTGCACACCCACGACACTGCCGGTGGCCAGGTGGGTACTCTGCTTGCGGCGGTTGAAGCCGGTGTTGACGTTGTGGACGTGGCCTCAGCCTCCATGGCTGGCACCACCTCACAGCCCTCTTTCTCAGCTCTTGTGGGTGCTCTCCAGCATACCGAGCGTCAGCCCTCTATCACCCTTGAGGCCGCCTGCGCTCTGGAACCCTACTGGGAAGCTGTTCGTACCATCTACAAGCCCTTTGAGATGGGCCTGTCTGCCCCGACCGGGCGTGTCTACACCCACGAGATTCCCGGCGGTCAGCTCTCCAACCTCCGCGCCCAGGCTAAGGCTCTTGGGCTGGGGGAGCGGTTCGAGGACATCGAAGATATGTACGCGGCAGCTGATCGCATGCTGGGCCATATCGTCAAGGTCACCCCGTCCTCCAAGGTTGTGGGCGACCTGGCTCTCCAGTTAGTCGGTATGGGTGTCTCACCTGAGGACTTTGAGAAAGATCCTCAGAACTTTGATATCCCCGACTCCGTTATCGGCTTCCTCAACGGTGAACTGGGTACCCCGCCTGCTGGTTGGCCTGAGCCCTTCCGCACCCGGGCACTTGAGGGCCGCAAGCTGGCGAAGCCTAGTCTTAAGGAACTTTCTGCGGAGGATCTTGCGGCTTTGGCTGGGGACTCGGCAACCCGCCGCGCTACCCTCAACCGCCTGCTCTTTGCCGGCCCCACCCAGGATTATGAGAAGGCCCGGGAGGAGTTCGGCGATGTTTCAATCCTGCACACCCGTGACTTCCTCTACGGCATGGTCTTCAAGCGCGAACACGTCATCTCCCTGGGTAAGGGTGTGCGTTTGATTGCTACCCTGCAGGCTATCTCAGAGCCAGATGATAAGGGTATCCGTGAGGTCATCTGCACCTTGAATGGTCAGCAGCGTAGTGTCTATGTTCGCGATAACTCGGTTGAGTCCAACGTCAAGGAAGCTGAGAAGGCTGATGCCTCCAATCCCGGTCATATAGCGGCTCCTTTCGCCGGTGGTGTGACTATTACGGTCAAGCCCGGCGATGTCATTGCGGCGGGTGACCAGGTAGCCACCATTGAGGCTATGAAGATGGAGGCTTCAATTACTTCCACCGTCTCAGGTACCGTCGAACGTATCGTCTATAAGGACATCTCGCAGGTAGCTGGTGGTGACCTGCTGATTGTGGTCAATGTTCAGTAGAGAACCTGAGTAAGAAGGCGGCGGTTCCCGGGCAACGGGGGCCGCTGCTTTCTTTTGCCCCCACCGATGGCCTAAGGCAGGGGTAAGTTTGCGGGTATTTCTTTCTTTAATCTAGTCAGGTCAGCTTTCCAGTGCTAGTTTTTTAGGCATGATAAAGACTCGTGGACTGTTGATTTCCTGGCTCCTGAGCGCTGCTCTCTTTTACATGTGTTCGATTGGATACACCGTCTTTCAAGCTAGGTTCAGTGATATGAATCCCCTGGGGGCAGGAGGCCTTACTTTCACGCCTATCGTGGACCGTTGGGTAGTAGTGGTTGCTATGGTTACACTCTGGGTAAGCGCAATTTTGGGTGTTATCTACTTGAGTTTGAGCATCAATAATTGGAAACATAGAACTGCCATTCCCGGGCAAAGGGAAAGTACTGCAGGAGTTCTGACCGCAGTTCTTTGGGTTCTCGGGACGCCCATCTTCCTCGTTTTCTTTCTGCTCGGTCTATTAATGGCGTTTATTACATATAGTATGCAGGATTACAAATATATACAGAGCGAAAGCGCCCAGACATATATTTTGGTTAGTAAAGACAACATCGATTACAGCACCTACTATCAGTACAAAAGAGTTGCTCTTGGCCTGATGATTCGAGACCGGGAAATCAACTACTCACATTGGCAGGCTGGAGAATATGTTCCCCCGGAAGCGCCTTTATTTGATTGGTGAATGGGCCCAGATAAGCTAGGTAGCATGAATATTACTCACATTATGGTTATTGGTTTTGGTGCTCTTCTCTTGCTGGTGGGGGCGCTTGCTCCTCAAGCTGGGTGGAACCTGCCGGTAATGATTCTGGGCGGTCTGCACGTGGTAGTAGGTAACGTCCTTGTTTTCCGTCAGATGAAACAGAACCTTCAGCAGACCAAGCAAACTCCCCAAGACAAGGCAACCAACGAATAAGCACACTAGGCTGATCGGGAGGATTTCAGTCTGGGGCAGTGGGCGGGAATAGCCTGTCAGCGTTCGATGTTGAACCTTACACGGGCACACCGAATCAGTGCCCACAAAAGCTACAGCGAAAGGTACCGTGTTGAGCGCAGTACGCGAATACGACATCATTATCATCGGATCAGGTTCCGGTAACTCTCTACCGAACGCAGCAATGGAAGGCAAGAAAATTGCCATTATTGACGGCGGACGGTTCGGCGGAACCTGCCTGAACGTGGGGTGTATCCCCACCAAGATGTACGTTTACCCTGCCTCGGTTGTTACCCGGAGCAAGGAGGCCGCTCGGCTGGGGGTTGAGCTAGAACACCGCAGTACTGCCTGGCGCGATATCCGTGACCGCATTTTTGGGCGTATCGATGCTATCAGCCAGGGCGGTTTGCAGTGGCGTAAGTCCCTGGACAATGTGGATGTCTACCAAGAGTTCGTTCAGTTCATTGACACCCACACTCTACGTACCGATTCAGGTATTGAGCTGACCGCCCCTCAGATTGTTGTAGCGACCGGTTCCCGCGTTTCACTGCCTCAGGTTCCCGGTATCGACCTGCCCCAGGTGCACACATCCGACACCATCATGCGCTTGGAGGACCTACCCCAACACATCGTGGTGGTGGGCGGTGGCTTTATCGCCGCTGAGTTCGCACATGTCTTTAACGGGCTTGGGGCTCGTGTAACCCAGGCTGTTCGTTCCGACCGTCTGCTCAGGAGCCATGACCGCAGTATCGCAGAGACTTTCACCACTGCCGCTCAGCATCAGTGGGACCTTCGCCTTAACCACGCCCTGCGCTCTATAGAACCAAGTCAGGGTGGAAAAGTGACGGTTCACTTTGAGGCCCATGGGCAGGATGTCACGGTTGAAGCCGATACCGTACTGGTAGCCACAGGGCGCACCCCGAACTCGGATACAATCTCGGCCGCCACTTTCTTTGACGTTGATGAGCGAGGCCTGCTGCAGGTCGATGAGTACCAGCGTGTTCTCTCAGGTGGCCTTCCGGTCAAGGGCCTATGGGCGCTGGGTGATGTGTCGTCACCTTTCCAGCTCAAGCACGTTGCCAACGCTGAGATGCGCACTGTGCAGTGGAATCTGCTCAACCCTGAGCACCTCAAAGCCACAGACCACCGCTTTGTCCCTTCCGCTGTTTTCACCTACCCTCCGATTGCTTCGGTGGGCCTGACCGAGGAAGAAGCCCAGCAAGAGGCTGACCGCGAGGGCTTTGAGATAACCGTCAAAGAGCAAAAGTTCGGCGACGTTGCCTACGGTTGGGCCATGGAGGACTCTGAGGGGCTCTGCAAACTGATTGCCCGCAAGGATACCGGTCAATTACTAGGAGCACACCTGATTGGTGAAGAATCACCAACCCTGATTCAACCCCTCATCCAGGCTATGAGCTTTGGCCTTTCTGCTCGGGATATGGCTCGTGGCCAGTACTGGATCCACCCGGCCCTGACTGAAGTTGTAGAGAACGCGCTTCTGGGCCTGGAGCTGGACTCCTAGCAAGTCACTCTGAGATAGAGGTACCGTGCACCGGAGGCTAGAGTTTTCTAGTTGCTCTCTCTGCCTTCGGCTCAGAACTAACGAGAGTCAAGCCCCGAACCCTCATAAGGGTTCGGGGCTTGACTCTATTGGATTAACCTACCCTCAGAAGCTAGGGCTTGGTCGAATCCGAACTAGCACCGCCCTCAGCAGATCCTTCACGGCCTTGATCTGCTGTATTCTTTGAAGCTGAGAGGGGAGATGCCTGCTGAATTTTTTCGGCCAGCTCCTGGAACCGCCCAGCCTGGTGACCGGTAAAGTCCTGGAACTTTTGGCCCTGCACTGACTTGAACTCTTCCCACTTCTCAGTCTGCTCTGCCCTAATCTCCTGAACACGTTCGGCAGTCTGCGCCGCCGTTTCGGTCACTGAAGTCTTGGTACGGTTGTAGATATCTTCAATATAGGAGTTGAAATCGGCAAGAACCTGCTTGCGCCTTACCTTCATGGAGGGGGTCAGATGTCCCTCAGCTTCGGTGAAGTCCTTGTCAACGATACGGAACTCGCGGATCGACTCAGCCTTGGACACCAGGGCATTCGCGTCGTCCACAAATTTCTGGATGGCTGCTCGGACGCTCGGGTGGTTGGCGGCCTCCTTGGGAGTAAGGGTGGGCGGAAGGCCGATACGTTCCAGCTCATCGGGAAGGACGTCGGGATCAAGGGTGATAAGTGCTGCGATAAAGGGCTTCTCATCGCCTACCAGCATGGCCTGAGAAACCATAGGGGCCTGACGTAGGCGGTCCTCGGCGGGTACCGGCATGACGTTTTTACCGCCAGCGGTCACAATGATTTCCTTTTTACGGCCGGTGATATAGATTTTACCGTCCTCATCAATATGGGCCAGGTCACCGGTTCGGAACCAACCGTCCTCGGTAAAGGCTGCTACGTTCTCTTCGGGGTTATCCAAGTAACCAGAAATCAGACCGACACCGCGGTATTCAAGTTCACCATCTTCTGCGATTCGGGCTGAACCGCCCGGAATTAGAGTACCGACGTTGCCGATATCGAATCCGCGAATACGACCCACCGCCAGCGGTGCAGTAGTCTCCGTCAGACCGTAGCCTTCAACAACCTGGATACCTACAGCATGGTAGAAGTGGCCGTAGTGCGGGGCAAGGCGGCCTCCACCAGAAACAGCGAAACGAACCTTTCCCCCCATTGCTTCACGGAGCTTTGAGTACACCAGCTTGTCGTAAAACTTGTGCTGGAGTGCTAGCTTGTGGGTCATCTTCCCCGCAATTTGAGCCTCTGACCACCTAATGGCAACCTCAACGGAACGGTGGAAGAGCTTAGCGTTGATCTTGCCGCCCTTCTCTGATTTCTTGATTGCGCCCTCATAGACTTTTTCAAAGACTCGGGGGACAACCAGGAGCATAGTTGGCCGGAATGAACTTAGATCTGTGGAGAGATTTTTGATATCGGGGGCATGCCCGACGGTCAGCCCGGCCTCAAAAGCAAGGATTTCGATGATACGACCCAGCACATGCGCTAGTGGCAAAAAGAGGAGCGTTGAGTTTGTTTCGTTGGCGATCTCAGGAATGGTGAGCTTGGAATTAACGCAGAGCCGTACAAAGTTACCGTGGGTAATGGGGCAGGCCTTGGGGCGGCCAGTAGTTCCCGAGGTGTAGACGATGGTAGCAAGCGAATCGAGGTTTGCTAGGGCACGCCGCTCTAAGACGGCTTCATCGGTTACCCCGGAACCTGCCTGAACCAGTGTGGAAATAGCTGCGTCCTCAATGACCCACACATCCTTGAGGCGCTCAAGAGAGAGCTCCTCGTCGGTGAGGTCACGGGCCTTCTCAATAACACCGGCCAGCTTAGTGTTTTCAACGAATACGGCCTTAGCCTTCGAGTGGGAAAGCGCCCATGCTGCCTGGGCGGGGGAAGATGTCTCGTAGACAGGTACAGAGATGCCGCCTGAATACCAAATCGCAAAGTCAATCAGGGTCCACTCGTAGCGGGTGCGACTCATAATGCCAATGACGTCTCCGGCTTCGATGCCCGATGAAATGAGCCCCTTGGCGAGGTCAATGACCTGACGGCGGAACTCTTTGGCGGTTACGTTCACCCAGTTGCCTGGCGACTTTTGTACTCGGTAGACAACAGGGTCCCTGCTGTCCTGCGCGCGACGTTCCACCATTTCAGTCACGTTGATAGATGGGTCAACGCTGACAAGTTGCGGGGAGTGTATTTCTTTCACCTTGCTACCTTTGCAATCTCACCCCACCGTTGGGGATGGAACGGGCTGTGGCTTCGGCACCACGCATGGGCATCTTATCCTGAGCAATTTTACAGGGCAAAATTAATCGGACTGCACGATTAGCGCTCTTAGAGAGCTGTTTTCTTAATCTACTGATCTACACGATGAGCTTACTTAAACTAGCGGTTATATTTAGCCTGAAAAACAGACAAAAGCAGTCCGGAAGAGTGCGCTTCTCTTTTTAGCAGAGTAGGGCCCGTGCTTACAATGTTTGGTAGGAAAACAGCGTACTGCCCCAAGGAGTGACTTCGCATGTATATGCAGCTTCGTTTCGTGCTCAAACCCCTCCTGCAACGGGTATACCATCACGATGTGGTGGGTGCTGAACACATCCCTGGTGACCAAGGTGCCATATTGGCAAGTAACCATGTGTCCTTTGTGGATTCTCTTTTCTTGCCACTTGCCGCACCTCGTCAGGTCTTTTTCCTGGCCAAATCAGACTATTTCACTACCCCAGGCCTCAAAGGTAGGTTGATGAAATGGTTTTTTACCTCGGTGGGGCAGCTTCCCATCGATCGTTCTGGTGGAGCTAAATCAGCCCAGTCTCTTGCTGCGGCAGTATCAGCCTTGCGAGAGGGGAAACTGGTGGGCATTTACCCAGAGGGTACCCGCAGCCCCGATGCCCGCCTCTACCGGGCAAAAATTGGTGTTGCCCGCCTAGCACTTGAAGCTGGAGTTCCTATTATCCCGGTTGCGCAACTGGGCAATGAGTATGTTCAGAGGCCGGGATCTAATAGGTTGCATGTGCGCCACCAGGGGAAAGCCATCCGCGTGCGAACCGTTATTGGTGAGCCGATTGATACGACCCCCTACGCTCACCGGGAAGACCAGTGGGTCGCTCAACGGGAACTTGCTGATTTGGTTATGCAGAAAATTAGTGAACTCACCGGCAGAAAGATTATCCCAGCCTATGCAGGCGATATTAAGAAGCTTATGGCCTCTGAGAACATCAGCGCAGATGAAGCACTGCGCAGGTTGCACCCTGATTACACCCCCTAAGCGAGGAGGGTATGTGCCCCGGCTCATCATGGAAGCCTAGACCGGTTAGGGGTGTCATATGATGGACTCCGCATTGTAGGGCACCCCAACCAACACCATACTTTATCAAGAAAGCCTTTCCCCACGAGGCAGAGAACGACCACTATACTAAGGATTTATCGCGTCATGACCTCCGATATCAGCCCCAGCACCAAGAATTTATCTGAACTCGACGAGTGGCGTTCCCTCAAGATTGACCAGCACCCTCAGTGGGTTAATCACCCAGATTTTGCCCAAGTCATGCGTGAACTGAGCACCGTACCTCCGCTTGTATTCGCCGGTGAAGTTGATCAGATGCGTGCTGATTTAGCGCGGGTGGCAAACGGTGAAGCTTTCCTCCTGCAAGGTGGTGACTGCGCCGAAACCTTTGCCGGTGCAACCGCAGATAAGATATCGGGCCGTATTCGTACCCTGCTTCAGATGGCGGTAGTCCTGACCTACGGTGCGTCTATGCCCGTTGTAAAGATGGGGCGTATGGCCGGGCAGTTCTCAAAACCCCGGTCCTCCAACGACGAAACCCGCAACGGGGTGACACTGCCTTCCTTCCGCGGCGAGATGGTCAATGGCTTTGACTTCACCGAAGAATCCCGAGTCCACGACCCTCGCCGTATGCTTCGCGGCTACCACACCAGCGCATCCACCTTGAATCTGATTCGTGCTTTCACCCAGGGCGGCTTTGCCGATTTACGACTGGTGAACTCCTGGAATAAGGGATTCACCTCTAACCCCGCTCACTCTCGCTACGAGTCTATCGCGGCCGAAATTGACCGAGCCGTCAAATTCATGGAGGCCTGCGGCACTGACTTTGGACCGCTCAAAACCACCGATGTTTACACTGGACATGAAGCTCTGCTCCTTGACTTTGAGCGTGCACTCACCCGCATTGATTCACGGACCAACCTCCCCTACGATACCTCAGCCCACTTCCTCTGGATCGGTGAGCGAACCCGCGGCCTGGACGATGCCCACGTCAACTTCCTATCCAAGGTCCGCAACCCCATCGGTGTGAAGCTCGGCCCCACTACCACCGCTGACGATGCGCTTGCCCTGATTGACAAGCTTGACCCGGAACGCGATCCTGGCCGTCTGACCTTCATTATCCGCATGGGCGCCGCTACTATTCGTAAGAAGCTACCGGCGATTGTCGAAGGGGTGCAGAAAACAGGTGCCAAGGTCGTTTGGGTTACCGACCCCATGCACGGCAACACCATCTCTGTTCCCTCGGGCTACAAGACTCGCCGCTTCGATGATGTGGCCGATGAAGTTCAGGGTTTCTTTGAGGTCCACGAAGCCCTGGGCACCTTCCCCGGTGGAATCCATGTTGAAATGACCGGCGACGATGTCGCTGAGTGCCTGGGCGGCTCTGATCCGATTGAGGAAGCGGCCTTTGCTGACCGCTACGAGACTCTATGTGATCCCCGCTTGAACCACCAGCAGTCGCTGGAAATCGCTTTCCAGGTTGCTGAGTACCTGGCCCGCCGCTAAAAGGGACAGTCTCAACCCGTTAGCTTTCTAGTTACTTACTGAAAAGCCATCTGCCCTATCTGGTACCAGATAGGGCAGATGGCTTTTAGTTTTGGTCGAAGCAGAGAGCTAAAACAGTAGGGTAGCTAGCCACCAACCGATGAATCCGGCACCAACCAGACCAAGGAGTAAGAAGGCCGAGAAAGCTAGCAGGGCTACCGGCTGAGGTGCTGCTCGCCAGGGTTCAGCAGGGGAGCGGCGTTCTGCCTGGCTCTTAGCTGTGACGATGCCTGGACTCTGGTGAGCAGAACGTGCGGGAATGAAAGCATCACCTGCTTGCTGGGTTTGCCCTGCCCGACGTGGGGTATAACTGGCGGAGATGCTGGTTGCCGATGGCGCAGAGGCCGGTGCGTTTGCTGCTTCCGTGGCAGGGCTTAGTCCAGAAAAGGCCACGGTGGTGTTGGGGTCCTGAGCCACGTCCCAGTAGAGAGTTTCATGGCCTGATCTGTCAGACTCTGGGGTAGCTGACGCGCTCGCCTTTTGTGTCGCCTGAGGCTTGGTCATGGGGCCCACACCGGCTATCTGGGTGGGGGCATAGACCTGAACCGGCGCTGAAGCGGCTGAACGCACCGCTTTCTCGTGCGCAGTCAGTGGCGCTGACGTATCAGCTTCTACATCAATGAGGTCATCGGCCTGTCCAAAAGCAGAGATAGGGGTGTTCCGATACACACGGGTCATGCCGGATCGGTCAGCGATTTCGGTAACGTCCTCCCACATCCTTGTGAGAGGCAGATCGGTTACTAGAGGTGCACGGAAAGCCCTCTCATCAGCGGTGGAACGGTTCAGACAGTCTTGAAGAGCGCGGTAGAGCTCGGTGGCGTCCTGGGGCCGATCTGCAGGGTTGCGACGCGTAGACCAGCTGACTACACCCGCAATATCCGAGGAAATTCCGGGAGCCAGTTGAGTGACGGAGGGGATATCGGTGTTGGTGTTATGGTAGAGCACCTGCTGGTCATTTTCTGTTACCGCGAACGGCATACGGCCGGTGAGCATACGGTACATCATGACACCGGCTGAGAAAATGTCGCTGGCGGGCCCGACAGAAGCACGAACATCGAGAATCTCCGGGGCCACAAAGGAGGGCGTGCCCATGAGCTGGCCGGTCGCATTCTGGTCAGCGCGGCGGGTCAGGCCAAAATCGGAAAGCTTGATGGTCTGGTGCTCATCTTCAAGCAAAATATTGGCGGGTTTGATGTCGCGGTGAATGAGCCGGTGAGCGTGGACTTCTGACAGTCCCTCGACGGCAGGAATCATAATGGAGAGAAGCTCCCCGACCGAGAGCACAGGCCTTACCTTCAGTAGCTGAGAAAGGGTGCACCCGTGGACGTATTCCAGAACCAGGAACATCACCTGCTGTCCATGGACCTTCTCAGTGCCTGAGGCTATAACCCCTACCACATTAGGGTGCTTGATTTTGCTGAGCGCCGCACCCTCCCGGAAAAACTTCTGTTGCTGAGTTGGATCCGCAGAAAGGTGCGGTAAAAGCACCTTGACCGCAACGGGGTTATTGGACCACAAATCAACCGCGTGGTAGACCTCTGCCATGCCTCCGCGGGCTATCAGGTGGCCGACCTCGAAATGACCGTCAAAAATTACCCCGGTCAGCCAGGGGGCAGCAGCGTTCTGTTCAGACATCTTTACCATCTTACGTGCGCCAGCTAGCGGGCGGTAGTGCAGAAGTGATGAGGGTAAGAACACGTCATGCTACCGCTTACCCCGGTTCTAGGGCACAATGGTTAGGTGACTGATGATAAAACTACACCCCAAGTAATGAGCCTGGTAGGTAACTGGCTAACGATTCCGGATATTGCCGAAGCCCTTGACCTCAAAGTAACCCGCGTTCATAACCTACTTTCCGATGGCACTCTGCTTGCCGTTCGTGACCCCGAGAGCGGGGTTAGGAAAGTTCCCGCGCTCTTTATCCGTCAGGACCGTGTCCTGGAATCTTTGAAGGGTACCCTTATTGTTCTTAAGGACGCAGGGTTTACCGCCGAAGAAGCTATCGTGTGGCTCTACACCGAGGATGACTCCTTGCCCGGTCGACCTATCGATGCTCTCCTTGAAGGCCGAAAGACTGAGATCCGCCGAAGGGCATCCGCTCTGGCCTGGTAAATCAGATGGATGCTCTGGGACCGGGGTGCTGGTGTGCTGAATACAGCTACTGGCACCCCGGTCTTTTTATGAGCTACGGTTCAGAGCCTTAGCTGCAATTTCTCGGAGGGCCTGCATCACATCTGCATCGATGCTCAGCTCTGCCAGCTGGGTCAGTGCCTGCTCGCTCTTTTCGCTAATCATTGCCTCGGTGGCCTCTAGCGCGCCGCTATTTCGCATGAGGTCCTGGAGGGCCGTGATAGTTGCGGGATCCAGCTGGGGGGAACCCAAGGATTCCTCCAGGAAAGCTCGTTCTTGGGCTGAAACTTTCATGGCGGTAAACGCCGTAAGCACGGTCCGCTTGCCCTCTCGGAGATCATCTCCGGCAGGTTTCCCGGTTGTCTCAGGCTCCCCAAAGACACCTAGCACATCGTCCCTGAGCTGGAAACCTTCTCCCAGGGGGAGGGCAAAAGTCCGGTACCCATGGAGCAGGGAGGACGGCTCCCCATGCTTCAGGTCCTGCCCAAGAGCACCGCCTAAGGCCAGAGGGTGTTCACAGGAGTACTTTGCTGACTTAAAACGAATCACGTTGAGAGCGCGTTCAAGGGCCAGCTCGGGTTCTTCTTCTGGGACAACTTCACCCACAATATCGAGGTACTGCCCGGCCATAACCTCGGTTCTCATCAGGTCAAAAATAAAACGGGCTTCGCTCTGTGCTGTCAGCTCAGGAATAGAAGAGAACACCATCTCTGACCACGAAAGGCACAGATCACCCGCCAGGATTGCACTAGAAACGCCGAAAGTTTCGGCGCTGGTTTTGTAGCTAAGGTCAGTGTGCATGGCTTCAAAGCGGCGGTGTAGGCTGGGGGCACCACGGCGGGTATCGGAAGCGTCAATAATGTCATCGTGAATCAGCGCAGCAGTCTGGAAGAGCTCAATAGCAAGCCCGGCTTTAACGATAGATGGAGTCAGACCGGCACCGCCTGAACCGCGATATCCCCAGTAGGCAAGAAGCGCCCGTAGTCGTTTGCCTCCGGAGGAAAGAGATTCTATGGAGTCAAGCAAAGGGAGAGTCTCCTTGGAAACAGCCAGCATAATTTCTCTTTGCCGCGCAAAGAAACGCTGTCTTTCAAGCTCCAAGGCCTCAAGATAGCGGGAGGTTTCCAGAGAGGAGGGATCGGATGCTTGCTGGGGGGTCATGGCGTCCTTGGGTGGTATGAGCAGGTGTAACCAGTCTAGTGGATTGAATGATTGGTCTGGCAAAGTTTGGGTATCTCGACTAACCTAGATTGTTAGAACATATATTCTAATTGCTGTAAAGGTCGGTGCCAGGTGGGGTGGGAGAGTCGGGAGCGCTATCAGCTGAGGAAGCCAGCGCCCGTTATCATGCACCTTGACATGGATGCCTTCTTCGTGAACGTGGAATTGCTTTTCCGGCCAGAACTCAAGGGGCGCAGCATCATTGTCGCCAGGAACACTCCGCGTTCTGTGGTCACTTCTGCTTCCTATGAGGCTCGAAAGTATGGTGTGGGCTCAGCCATGCCTTTAGCTAGGGCCTTGCAACTGTGCCCTAATGCTGTTGTGGTTGAGCCATCCTCTAACTATCGTGACTACTCCCGTAAGGTCATGGCTATTCTGCACCGGATTACAGACCGGGTGGAGCAGGTCAGCGTAGACGAGGCTTTTGTCGATCTCACCTCGGCTATCCGCGCCCAGGGCAACCCTGTACAGATTGCTCAGAAGGCGCGGCGACAGATAGCTGATGAACTGGGGCTCCCATCATCAGCGGGCATTTCTTCTACGAAATTTATTGCCAAAATGGCCTCCTCTGCTTCTAAGCCCAAGGGCCTCTGGGTCATTCCGCCCCACAAAATACAGGATTTTTTGGACCCTATGCCGGTGGGGCGGCTCTGGGGTGTTGGGGCCAAGACCTCTGCCCATCTTGAGGGACTGGGGATACATACAGTCAAGCAACTTCGGGGGTACGAGCTAGGGTGGCTCCAAAGTCGCTTTGGGCTGTCTGCCGGGACTCATCTGTTTGAGATGTCGAGGGGCATTGATCGTCGTGCGGTAGAAAACCACCGGGTTGAAAAATCCATAGGAGCCGAGCATACATTTCTTGAGGACCAACAAGAAGCCACAGTCCTGGCTACTGAGCTCTATGGCCTGTGCCTGACTGTCGCGCGGCGTCTGCGTGCTTCGGGTAAGCAAACCCGTAGCCTGAGCATCAAAATTCGTTATTCCAACTTTGAGACGCTGACCCGATCCTGCCCTCTTCTGGGGGCAACAAGCTCAGGGCGGCAGATCTTCGAAGCGGTTCAGGCCTATCTCAGTCGGAATGGAATTCTCGACTCTCGCGGGAATTCTCACCGGCCGATCCGTCTGCTGGGGGTACGCGCTGACAAGCTGGAGGCTCAGAGTGCAGGGGTGCAACTCGCCCTGCTTCAGGATGACCTCGATGTGGGTGACTTTGACCGCCACCAGCATTGGCAGGGCGCTGAATCTACCATGGACCTCATCCAGGCAAAGTTCGGGGCTAGAGGTTTGATACCTGCACGGTTGCTGATGGCCGACCAAAGAAAAGGGCCCCTGGAATAAAATTCAAACCCTTGCGGCTTTTTCTTGGGTCTTTAGCCTGACAAAATGTAAGATGGTTAGACTGAAATGGTTCGGTACCTGGCCTGCGTTTGAGCGCGGTTCTCGGTAACTTTCCAGTCCTTTCCACAAGCTCTAGGAGATGCCATGGCGCTATCGGAACGCGAGAAAGAACTTCTTGCTCAGCTTGAGAAGCAGCTCAATGACGATCCTGCTTTCGCATCTACTATGACTGGGCCGCAGGATGTCGTGGCTCCCGCTTTGACTGCATCACCTCGTCACCTGGTTCTAGGTGCCCTGGGGGCTGTCCTGGGTTTGGGTGTGATCATCGCCGGTGTAGCCAGCAAGCTCATTATTGTGGGTGTCCTCGGGTTCCTCCTTGCTAGTGCTGGCCTATATTTTGCAACTACCGCTCCCCGGAACTCCTCCCCGAAGGCAGGAAAGGGAGTATCTGCCCCCAGGTCCTCTAAAGGGCCCTCATCCTTTATGAGGGGACTAGAGGAGAAATGGGATAAGCGCCAAGGCGGTACACGCTTTTAGGCAGGCAGTTCTTTGGACCGCCCGGTAGCTACCGGGCGGTTTTTTGTGCCTTAAAGAGATTTGCTGTTTTTAAACGAATTAAGAGGCAAAAAGGAATTCCTGTTTAATGCACGAACCTGCATAAACCTCAGCGGTGGCTTGAGTGTGAAAACGCTCAAAAACTTATTGAAAATTCTAGTTTTGGTATATGCAGTGGGGCATTGTGGAGTAAAGTGGAGGGGTAGAGCAATACTGGTGTAGTTTCCCGTTGGGTTCGGAAGCACACGAAAAACGAGAGCAAGAGGTGGTGGTGTGATGTTTCTAGGGACGCACACTCCCCGTCTTGACGCTAAAGGCAGGCTCATTTTGCCGGCTAAGTTCCGCGAACAGCTTGAGCCTGGGCTTGTCCTAACGCGCGGTCAGGAGCGTTGTCTCTACGTTTTTACTGTCTCTGAGTTTGAACGTATTCATGAGCAGTTGCGTGCGGCCCCGCTGTCTTCAAAGCAGGCAAGAGACTACATTAGAGTTTTTCTATCGGGAGCCTCAGATGAGGTCCCCGATAAACAGGGACGAATTACTATTCCTCAGAATCTGCGGGACTACGCCGGGCTTGAAAAGGAGCTCACGGTCATCGGCGCAGGTTCAAGGGCTGAAATCTGGAGTACGGAGGCTTGGGAAACCTACCTCCGGGAACAAGAGGAAAGCTTTGCAGAAACAGACGAGGACATTCTTCCGGGGCTCATGCTCTAAAGACTTTCACTAGCTGACAACCAACCACCACTGCAAGGAGCTAAAACCTTGACTCAGGTAGAGAACATCTCACCCGGCAAGGCTGCCAAAGACAGGCACGTTCCGGTCATGCTCGACCGTTGCCTGGACCTTCTTGCGCCCGCAATCTCCCGCCCAGGTGCTGTGGTTATTGATGGAACACTCGGTATGGGTGGGCATTCAGAGGCTATGCTGGAACGATTTGAGGGGCTGACCCTGATTGGTATCGATCGTGATCTCATGGCTCACCGGTTGGCAGGTGAGCGCCTTGCTCGTTTTGGTAAGCGCTTTATCCCGGTACACGCCGTCTATGATGAGATTCCCCGGGCTATGGAGGAAGCCGGTGTCAGCGAGGTCGATGGTGTTCTCTTTGATCTGGGCGTTTCATCCATGCAACTCGATGAACGTGAACGCGGTTTTGCCTACTCCTACGACGCACCTTTGGACATGCGCATGGACGGCACGGAAGAACTCACCGCAGCAATCGTAGTGAACACTTACGAAGAGACTGAACTGCGGCGTATTATTCGCCAGTGGGGCGAGGAAAAGTTTGCTGCCCGCATCGCTCAGAGAATCGTGGCGGCCCGCGCTGAACGGCCTTTTGAAACGACGGGTGAGTTGGTTAAGGTTATCCAGCAGGCTGTTCCTCTTGCCGCACAACGTAAAGGCGGTCACCCCGCTAAGCGCTCCTTCCAGGCGCTCCGTATTGAAGTTAACCATGAACTTGATGCGCTCGAACGAGCTATCCCCGCCGCAATTGATGCCTTGAATATGGGTGGTCGGTGTGTTGCCATGAGCTATCACAGCCTGGAAGACAAAATTGTTAAGCGGAGCTTCACCGCACGTTCAACATCGAGTGCACCCAAGGGTTTCCCCGTGGAGCTTGAGGAACACAAACCCGAACTTAAGATTATAACTCGGGGTGCTGAGCCTCCCACAGAGCAAGAAATTCAAGAAAACCCGCGGGCGGCCTCAGCAAAACTAAGAGCAGCAGAAAAAATCAAGACCACTAAGGTAAAACCATGAGCGCGGAACCCCGATTCCCTATTGCAGCTGACTCTGGTACAGCGGATGCTAAACCGCGCCTGACTGTGGTCCCTGCTGAGGCTGGGACTTCCAGCCCGGCACGTCGTCCCCTGTCTCGTTCTCGGTCTTTGAAAGCGCAGTCAAACCGCTGGCGTGTTTTCATTGCCCTGGGTGCAATGCTGGTTGCTTTGCTCACTGTACTTGTACTTAGCATCGTCATGGCGTCTCGTCAGTACAAGCTGGTGGAGCTTCGTTCGCAAGAGCAGGCTCTCAGCCAGGAAAATGAAGCGCTTGTTCAGGAGATTGAGTACTACCAGGCACCCCAGGATCTGGCCATCCGCGCCAGCCAGCTTGGCTTGGTAGCAGGTTCAAGCCAAGCTACGCTGAATCTAAATACGGGAGAGATTACCGGTATTCCTATGGCAGCTGAGAAGGGTCAGGCAGAAAGCAAAAACCGTATTGCCCCTCCGGCTCTGTCCGATACCCAAGCCTATGAGAAAGCTCAGGCCCAGGCCGAGGAAGAGCGCAAGAAGGAGGAACGCAAGAAGCAAGAAGAAGCTAAGGCAAAGGCTAAAGCTAAAGCATCGGCTAGAGCATCATCCAAGGCTTCGCCTCAGCCTTCCGCTCCCTCCAGCGCACCCGCCAACCGGTAACCATGGCTTATACGCTCAGGTGCTTGCCTAAGAAGGCAGGCACCTCAGCGCATCAGCATCAGCGCAACAACCAGGAAGACAGATACCGTGACAGAACCAGGTGGAACCATGAAGGGCTCGCAGTATGAAGATCCCGTTCAGGGGATAAAACAGACTGTAGGGCGCCGTGGATTCTTAACCGGCACTATCGCGGCCGCTGGTTTTGGTCTTGTGGGTGCTCGTCTTGCCTACCTACAGGGGCTTGACCCCGACGGCTTAGCGGATGCTGCAAAGAAGAAAAGAACCCGCGAGCAGGTCATCCCCGCCCTGAGAGGGGAAATTCTCGATATCAACGGTAACGTCCTGGCTCGAAGCGTCCAAAGGTATAACATCACCGTTGATCAGTCCGCAGTTGGCCCCTTCAAAAGGTACGAGGAGGGGAGCAACAAGCCAGTTGAGGTAACTGCCACCGAGCTTGTCTACGAGCTAGCCGATATCCTTGAGATGAAAGATGAGGATGTCAAAAACGCCTTGGACGGCACCCTGCGATACAAGGTAGTTAAAGATAATGTCACTCCTGCTATCTATAACAAGGTTCAAGCACTGGGTGCTCCCTATATATACGGTGAGATTCTGAGCGAACGTAAGTACCCCAACGGGCAGGTTGCTGGGTCAGTAGTAGGTCGCTACAGCATCGTTGAGGAAGCCGTTGACGGGACCAGTAACCAAACCCGAACCGCCAATAACTCTGTGGGTATTGAACGAACCATGGGAGAGCATCTGGCGGGTAAGGACGGACTGCGAGTCTATGAAATCTCAGCTGACGGTATCCGTATCCCTATCGGAGATGAACAGAACACACCCGCTGAAGACGGTAAAAACATTCGCCTTACTATCAACCAAGACGTTCAGTATTTTGCTCAGCAGGTTGTCAAGGCGCGTGCTGATGAGCTCAAAGCTGAGTGGGGCACTGCCATTGTCATGGATGTCCGTGATGGTTCTATCCTTGCGCTCGCGGATTCTTCTACCATGGATCCTGGCTCTGATAAGTTCGAGATTGCAGATATGAATCCCCGTGCTATCTCTCAGGTTTTTGAGCCGGGTTCGACGGAGAAGATCCTGACCACCGCTGCGGTTCTTGATGAGGGGCTAGTGACTCCCGAGACGGTTTTTGACGTGCCCGCCGAGCTAGTGATTGATCAGCAGACCATTACCGATGCTTTCGTTCACCCTGCCCAGAAGCGAACCGTAACTGGAATTATCGCAGACTCCATGAACACGGGTACCGTGATGATGGGGAGCAAACTGACCAAAGAACAGCGCTATAACTGGCTCAAGAAATTTGGCCTGGGAGACTTCACAGGGGTTGAGCTGACCGGTGAGTCTCAGGGACTGGTTAGTGATTGGCGGGAGTGGGATATCCGCCAGCAGTACACCGTGCTCTTTGGCCAGGGTATCGCTCAGACGGCCCTCCAGACCGCCATGATTTATCAGGCCATTGCTAACAAGGGCGTCATGCTCAAGCCCCGCATCATCGATGCTGTTCTCGATAATCAGGGGACCGAGGAAAAACGCCCTGTTGAGGAGGGCACCCGAATTGTTAGCGAGGAAACTGCCCGCAAGACCCTGAGCATTATGGAAGCCGTTGTCTACGAGGGCGGTGCCAAGGGTGCCCAGGTTGAGGGTTACAGGGTTGCCGGTAAAACCGGCACCGCTGAAAACGTAGGAAAGAACTCATCGACCTATGACGGTTGGACTACCTCCTTTGTGGGGGTTGCGCCTTCGGAAGATCCGCGCTTTTTGGTCTCTGTCACGATCCATCGCCCTCAAACAACAGCCGCCGCTGTAGGCCTAGCTAACACAACCGAGCAGTTCGCTGAGATTATGGAGAAGACCTTGCACACCTATAACGTGCCGCGTTCTTCAACGGAGCCTCAGCTGACCCCCAAATTTGCCGAGGGTCACGATGAAACCGGCTAAAGTAGAGGCTACGAATAAGGGGCGCTGCCCAGAGCGCCAGATAAAGTTTTAATTTCACTCGCTATACCTGGAGGGAAACCCCGTGAACAATCAAAGACTGCTCAACGGTAGCGCACAGACTCTGCGCCCCCGTCAGGTTAACCGCACCAGCTGTGTGCAGGTTGCTGAGTGGCTGATCGATCTGGGGCAGGAGGCACGACATGTGCAGGAAGCCGCTGCGCCTATTAGCGGTATCACCCTGGACTCGCGTGAGATTCAGAAAGGTGACCTGTATGTTGCTCTGTCGGGGGCAAAGACTCACGGTGCTACCTTTATTGCTGCGGCCTTAGAGCGTGGGGCTTCCGCAGTTTTGACTGATGCTGATGGCCTTGAACTTATAAAGCAGGACGGGGCTTTGCCGCAGGGACTGGGCGTGATTGTGACCGCCGACGTACGGGCAGCGGTTGGGCCACTTTCTGCTCGTATCTACGGTTCTCAGCCTGCAAACGGGGGAGCACCCCGACTCTTTGCCGTGACTGGAACCAACGGCAAGACAACTACCACCTACATGATTAACTCAGCTATGCAGGCTCTGGGCCACACCACGGGCTTGATTGGCACCATTGAGATTTTGGCTGGTGGCCAGGCAATTCCTTCCAAGCTAACAACCCCGGAGTCGCCCCACGTCCATTCTTTGATTGCGCTCATGCGTGAGCAGGGTATCAGCAGCGCAGCTATGGAGGTTTCCTCACACGCTCTGGACTACCGGCGTGTTGATGGCATTCGATACGATGTTGCTGGTTTTACCAACCTGACCCAAGACCACCTAGATTTGCACGGCACCATGGAGAACTATTTTGAGTCCAAGGCCGAGCTTTTCACCCCCCAACGTACCCGCCGTGCGGTGATTACCGTTGACGATGAGTGGGGTCAGAAGATGGCTGACCGTGCTATCAAGAATCTGGGGAGCCGCGCCGTCGTTCGCTTGGCGACCAAGAGGGGTGCTGGCTTTGAAGCCGGGGCGGAGCTGTCTGCGCTAGGGCCTTCCGACTGGAAGCTGATTCGGGTTCAGCGGAGCGGAATCGGACACAGCTTTGTGCTGGAACGCGGGGACGGCCTGCAACTGGCAAGCTCGACTCAGCTCCCTGCGGACTTCAACGTCTCAAATGCTGCTCTAGCTGCCCTGATGGTCTTTGAGTCTGTCCAGCATGAAGGGGAGCGGAGCCAGGTGGCAGAGAAGCTCTCTCGCCCTGAAACTCTGGCGCCCGTGGTCCCTGGGCGGATGCAGCTCATTTCTACCGCTCCGACTGCACTGGTCGATTTTGCCCATAATCCCGATGCCCTTAAACGGGCTCTTGAAGCAATCGAACCAGCTAATCCCAAGGGCAAGATTATTATCGTCTTCGGCGCCACCGGTGAACGGGATCAGACCAAACGGCCTCTCATGGGGCAGATTGCCGCATCCTACGCCGACATCGTAATCGTGACCGACGATGATCCGCACCATGAAGCTCCTGGCCCGATCCGTGAGGCCGTTGAATCAGGTGCCTTGGCCGCCGTTGAAGGCGGGGCCCGAGCTCAGCAGGTGTTCAATATCGAGCCTCGTTCAGCCGCTATCACCCGGGCTATTGAACTGGCCGGTCCCGAAGACTCTATCCTTATTGCTGGTAGAGGGCACGAGGTGGCTCAGGACGTAGCTGGAACAGACCTTGAACTCGATGACCGAGTCGAAACAGCATGTGCGCTCCTGGCCGCTGGTTACAGCGTCCTACCCGCTTATCAGAACGAACAGAAGTAGCTTGAGGTAAACCCATGATTGAACTGTCTGCCCTTGAGATTACCGCCGCTGTGGGAGGAACCCTATTGGGCCTATCCGAAGCGGAGGCGGCTGCTATTTCGTGTACCTCAGCTACAACCGACTCCCGCCAAGTCACTGCCGGTTGCCTTTTCCTAGCTAAGCCGGGTCAAGTGACTGACGGCCACAATTTCCTACCCCAGGCTTTTGCTGCGGGCTCACGGCTGGCTCTGGTGGAGCGCGAGGTCAAGGACGAAGCTGGGGTTCCCTACCCTTCAGTACTCGTAGATGACGTTGTCCTGGCGATGGGGCAGCTGGCCGCCTTCATCCTTGCTCGTCTGCGTGAACGTGGTGAGGTAACCGTGGTGGGTATTACCGGTTCAGCGGGTAAAACTACGACCAAGGACCTCCTGGCCGCTATCTTTGGAGCAGTGGGCAAGACCGTGGCACCAGTCGGCTCATTCAACGGTGAGGTGGGGGTTCCACTGACCGTGTTCCGTGCGGAGGAAGATACCCGTTATCTGGTCATTGAAATGGGGGCAGACCGGGTCGGCAACATTCGCTACCTGACTGACATGATTCAGCCTGACTACGGAATTATCCTCAAGGTTGGTACCGCTCACGCCGGTGAATTTGGGGGCGTCGATAAGATCGAAGCAACCAAGGGCGAAATGGCTGAAGGTGTTCGTCATGGGTTGGGACTCAACATTGACGATTACAGGGTACGACGCATGATTAACCGTGCAAGTACACCCGTGACTTACTTTGGTGTGGCGGGTCGAGAAGCTGAGCTGACCACCACGTCCAACCCCGGGGTAACCGAGGAACGTGTGATTGCGGAAAACCTGAGCACGAACTCCCAAGGCAAACCTAAATTTACGCTTATTTTCCCTGATGGGCAGAGGTATGAGGTGTTATCCCAGCTCATCGGTGAGCACCACGTCTACAACCTGCTAGCGGCAGCTACCCTTGCCTACCAAGCTGGTATCCCAACCGACGTCATTGCGCAGAACCTTATCTCCTCTGCCGCAGCTTCTAAATGGAGAATGCAACGCACTGACCGGGCCGATGGCGTAACCGTCATTAACGATGCCTACAACGCTAACCCCGAATCCATGACAGCAGCCTTGCAAACTCTTGCTTCTTTGGGCCGGCAACCCGGCACCAACAGAACATGGGCGGTTTTGGGAGCCATGCTGGAGCTGGGGGAGCAGAGCCTCACCGAGCACGACCGAATCGGCCAGCTCGCTGTACGACTCAACATCTCCAAACTAATTGCAGTGGGCGAGATCGCTAAACCGATATATAACACCGCCCATTTGGAAGGTTCCTGGGGGAATGAGGCAACCTGGGTTGCTACCGGCGAAGAGGCCTTCGAACTCTTGCAAGGCCAGCTTGAACCAGGCGACATTGTACTTTTCAAGTCCTCAAATGGAGCTGGCCTGGGCATTCTAGGCCAACAGGTTGCAGACTTTGAGGGCAACCTCACCGTACCGGTGAGCTCAAAAGGCTCAAATCAGCCCTGGAAGAGCGCCGGTGACTTTGCACAACCGCTAAACTCTTTCAGTGGTGCAGAAACTGCTTCTGCCACCAACACTTCAGACAACTTATAACTGGGAAGGCAAAGACACCACATGATTTCTATCTTGTTGGCTGCGGCTTTGGGCCTGATCATTTCGATTGCAGCGACTCCGGTCTATACCCAATGGCTGGTCAAGCAGCAATTCGGACAGTTCATCCGCGAAGACGGGCCCACATCACACCAGGTTAAACGCGGCACCCCCACTATGGGTGGTGTGGTGATGATGGTAGCCACCGTACTCGGTTTCTTCCTTTCCATGGCCTTGACCCCCTTGCTGACAGGCGTGGGGCAGGCCCCTTCCGCTTCGGTCTTACTGACCATGTTCCTTATGCTGGGCATGGCCGGCGTGGGTTTCATTGACGATTTCTCAAAGATTTGGAAGAAGCAAAGCGAAGGCCTGACACCTAAGGGCAAGATTATTCTGCAGGGGCTCATCGGCACGCTTTTTGCGGTAGGTGTTCTCCTGATCAAGGATGACCGGGGCTGGTCACCTGCCAGCTACCACCTATCCTTCACCCGTGATATCTCTTGGCTGAACCTGGCTTTTGCTGGCCCTCTTATTGGCATGATTCTCTTCATTATCTGGGCTAATCTGATTGCCACGGCAACCACTAACGCGGTTAACCTGACCGATGGTCTAGACGGCCTGGCAACCGGCGCAGCCATTATGGTCTTCAGTGGCTACCTTTTGATTTCTATGTGGCAGGCTCAGCACCTGTGCGTTCCCGGCTCCTTGGACAGGGTCTGCTATGAGGTTCCTGATTCCGGCCAAATGGCGGTTCTTGCCGCTTCACTGATTGGTGCCCTCATCGGCTTTCTCTGGTGGAACACCTCACCGGCAACCATCTTCATGGGAGATACCGGCTCATTGGGCCTGGGTGGCGCACTGGCTGCTTTCGCCATTATTACCCGCACCCAGATGCTCCTGCCCATCATCGCTGGGCTCTTCGTGACGATTGCTATCTCCGTTATTCTGCAGGTGGGTTACTTCAAGCTCAGTGGTGGTAAGCGCATCTTCCGTATGGCTCCCCTCCAGCACCACTTTGAATTGAAGGGCTGGGCCGAGGTCAACGTCGTTATCCGCTTCTGGATTCTGGCGGGCCTCTTTGTAGCGGTAGCCCTCGGTATTTTCTACGGCGACTGGCTTATTATCAACGGAGGTGCCTTCTAATGCAGGCAACAAACGCTAATCCCGTGTACGGCTACGAGCGACTTGAATCGCTAACCCGTTGGGAATCTGACTGGGCTGGGTTGCGTGTTGTAGTGGCGGGTCTTGGTATCAGCGGTTTCTCAGCAGCAGACACCCTGATTGAACTGGGAGCTCGTGTTGTTGTCGTCGATGGAAATGATAACGAGGTCACCCGTGGCAAAGCAGACACCCTGGCGATTGTTGGTTCTGCCGGGTCTGTACTGGGGCCCGACGCTATGGAAGCGCTTCCCCTGGTAGACGGTCAGCCAGCAGAGCTCGTCGTGACCTCACCCGGGCTTGCCCCTACCATCGGCATCCTGGCCGATGCTGTAGGCCAGAAAATCCAAATCTGGGGAGATGTTGAACTTGCCTGGCGACTGCGTGAGAGGCAGGGGCGAACCCTAGCACCCTGGCTCTGTATCACCGGTACCAATGGCAAAACCACCACCGTTGGCATGACTGAATCAATTCTGCAAACGGCAGGTCACAAGGCTATCGCGGTGGGCAACGTGGGTACACCTATCCTCGATGCCCTGCGTGACCCGGTTGATTACGACTTCTTCACTGTTGAACTCTCTAGTTTCCAGCTCCACTGGACCTACTCCATGTCACCGCTCGCTTCAGTTGTGCTGAATGTGGCGGAGGACCACGTGGACTGGCACCAAGGCTACGCCAACTATCTGGCCGATAAGGCACGCATTTACGAGAACACTCAGGTTGCCTGCATCTTTAACGCCAACCAGCAAGAAATTGTTCAGATGGTTGAAGAAGCTGACGTAGTTGAGGGCGCACGAGCTATCGGTTTTTGGGCTGATACCCCCGGGCTTTCTATGGTCGGTGTTATTGACGGTTTACTCGTTGATCGTGCTTTCCTCGATGACCGCCGCAACCAGGCTTTAGAGCTGGCAGAGGTTGCCGATACCGGGCAGCTCCCCACCAGACACACGGTGGAGAACGCGCTGGCCGCCGCTGCCCTGGCACGAGCTGCCGGGATCTCTCCCGAGGAGGTCAAAGCGGGCCTACTGAACTATCAGCCGGGTGCTCATCGTATCCAGCTTGTGGCTAATACTCACGGGGTGCTCTGGGTCAATGACTCTAAAGCCACCAACCCGCACGCAGCCAACGCGTCTTTGAGTTCTTTCACGCCCGTGATTTGGGTTGCCGGGGGGCTTTCCAAGGGAGTTACCTACGATGAGTTGGTAGCCGAACATAAGGACAGGCTCAAAGCCGTTGTGGTCATCGGAACCGATACCGCTGCCCTGATTTCAGCTTTGGCTAAGCAGGCACCGGCAGTGCCCGTCTATAACATGACTGAGAGCCCGCTCCTAGCTGATGCTCGTGACGGAAGAGCCGTCATGGGACTTGCTGTGGCTAAAGCCCACGAACTCTCAGCCCAGAATGACACGGTTCTTATGGCCCCCGCAGCGGCTTCTATGGACCAGTTCGTTTCTTACGCCGATAGAGGCAATGCCTTCATCGACGCGGTAGCAGATCTTGTGAACCAGATTAATTCTTAGTACTAACAGGGGGAGCACCGATACGTCTCGGTGCTCTTCTTCCAGCATCTAACCCGCCGGGTGAGTGCCACCTGACTGAAGAGAAGAGAACCGGAGCATGAACCTTACAGCCTCCCCATCATCGAAGAATCAGCAGAGCCGGCTGGGCGGTTTGATCACCAAGGTCCGGGATATCTGGGAGCAGGCCCAAACACGGTTGGGCTCGATGGTGCTGACCGATGTGCCCATCGTCCTGTCTGTTGCTGCGTTTGTTCTATCTATCTTTGGTGTGATGATGGTTCTTTCGGCATCAAGTGTGGAGCAGATTTCCGTGGGGCACACTCCCTATGGGCAGGCCAGCACCCAGGGGGTATTCGCTGCGGTTGGCATCCTGCTCATGCTGATTGTGGGGTTCCTGGTACCTGTTAGGTTTTATAGGCCCCCTCTCGCACTTAACCTCGCGATGCTGGTTGTTGTTGCCCTTCTCGTTGCCGTGATGTTTTTTGGAAGTGTGGTTAACGGTAATCGCAACTGGCTGAATGTTTTTGGCTTCAGTATGCAGCCTTCTGAGTTCGCCAAGCCCGTGATGATTTTGTGGTTAGCCTCCGTATACTCCCGCCAGGGCAGAATTGACCGGGGGACAACTGGTCAGGCGCTCTATAAAGCGCTCTTTCCCGCGATCCTGGGGTTTGGCTTGGTCGTGGCTCTCATTTTGGCCGGTCACGACGCTGGGACGGTTCTGATTTACGTTATGTTCTTCGGAGCTATCTTCATGGCTGCGCGCCCGTCGCCTTCAACGGTCCGCATCGGCATTGTGGCACTCTTGATTGGGGCTCTTGCTCTGGTAGTAACCAGCCCTAACCGTATCGAGCGTATCCTTAACACCTTTTCTTTCTGGAGCGAATGCCAGGAAGCAACCTGTGATCAGGCAAACTCAGGCTTGGCAGCGCTGGCAACCGGTGGGTTCTGGGGGGTTGGCTTAGGCCAGTCTCGTCAGAAATATAATTACCTTCCCGAGGCCCACAACGACTACATCTTTGCTGTGATCGGTGAAGAGCTGGGGCTGGTGGGCGCGGTAGCTCTGATTCTCTTGTACGCTGCCCTCATCTACTGCTCCATGCGTATTCTTTTGCGTTCTTCAGATTTGTTTATCCGTTACGCGACCATTGGCATCATCACCTGGATAGCCGGTCAGGCTTTGCTAAACATCAGCATGGTCGTTGGCATCATGCCCGTTATTGGTGTGCCCTTGCCTTTCATTTCTGCCGGTGGTTCTTCTCTGGTCTCCGTGCTATTTGGTGTGGGCGTGCTGATTGCCTTCGCCCGGCAGACCCCACTTAACCCGATTGTGGGGGAACGTACCGGCCTGGTAAACGCCAAGAAGCAAAAGGACGATGCCCGTCGCGTGGCTCTTGGGCGTGTGGTTGCTCGAGAACAGATTGCACTAGCCAAGGACCCCGATGGTGCCGGGTGGACCCTTGAAAAGTTCCTGGACCGGTGGAACGCCCTCGTTGATGGAGGCAAGGCTCGCCCCAATGGTAAAAGTCATAACCGCTCGCAAGGAAAGGCGTCAGCTCTGGGTGCGAGCCAGGCTTCGGTACCGCGACAGCAGACAAGAAGGCCGGGGCAGGCTCCTGTGCCTGGAGGCCAAAAGCTAGCGACTACTGCACCGCGCTTAAACACCGGTGAACCCCTTCGTCCTCAGCGGACTCAGCAGAAGCCGCCGGCTTCATACCAGAGTGGCTCAGTTCAGGCTTCTGGCTCAGTTCAGGCTTCTGGCTCAGCCACACGGCCTCCAGCAAACGCTGAAGGCACCACTGCACCAGCTCCTAAACCCCAGCATCAGGTAAAACAGGCTCCTGCTGAGGGGAGCGCCCATGTTCAGCGCCTAGCCCCACAAGAGCGGAAAGTTCCTCAAGGCCTGCGTACCATCCGCAAGGCACGAGATTTACCTAATCACAAAAAATAAGGGCAGGTTACACTGAACCCTTTGCGCTCAAAGTGTGCCAAGAGCCCATGACGCGTAAACTTAAGGGGCGAAACTGAACCCTAAGGGAGTGAAATATCCTATGACCCATGCACCTACTGTCGTGCTTGCCGGTGGCGGAACTGCCGGGCATATTAACCCTATGCTTGCTATCGCTCGGGCTATCCAAGACCGTGAGCCGGAGGCAAGGATTCTTACGGTAGGTACCGAAAACAGCATGGAGGCTACCCTGGTTCCCGAAGCTGGATTTGAGATTAGCTTTATCCCTAAGGTTCCTTTCCCCCGCCGTCCCAGCCTCGAAGCTCTGAAATTCCCCCTGCGCTTTCGCGGTTCCCTAAAGCAGGCGGAGAGCATCCTGCGCGATACCAAAGCGGACGTCCTGGTCGGTGTCGGTGGATATGTCTGCACACCCATGTACCTTGCTGCCCACAAGCTAAATATTCCTGTGGTTATTCATGAGGCAAATGCTAAGCCCGGGTTGGCCAACAAAGCCGGTGCTAGGAAAGCTGCCCTGGTGGCCACTGCATTCCCCGATACCCCCATTGCCGGGGCGCGAACTGTGGGTATGCCGATGCGCCAGAACATTGCCTCTCTTAACCGGCCAGAGGCTCAAAAAGGCTCACGTGAACGTCTGGGGCTTGACCCCGATAGACCAACTCTGGTTGTCACGGGTGGATCGCTCGGCGCTTTGAACCTCAACCGTGCTATCTCTGAGATTATCGATGAGGTTCAGCCTGCCGGTTACCAGCTGCTCCATATCACCGGGCGCGATAAGGCGCTTAAAGATGCTGCCGGTGAGCTTAGGCAGGCACCCGGGTACCGCCAGGTGGAGTTCGTGACATCTATGGAAGACGTTTATGCTGCAGCGGATTTGATGATTGTGCGATCCGGCGCGGCAACCGTCAGCGAGATTGCAGCTGTCGGTTTGCCCGCAATTTTTGTGCCTCTGCCTATCGGTAATGGCGAGCAGGCCCTAAATGCGCAGTCTTTGGTATCTGCGGGTGCCAGCATACTGGTCAAGGACTCAGATTTCACTGCTAGCTGGTTCCGGGCTAATGTCCCGGCGCTTCTTGCAGATAAGGCTAAACTTAGCGACATGGCAGAAAAGTCCTACCGGCACGGCATCCGTGATGCCTCGCAGGTGATGGCAGAAGAAGTATTGAAGGCGGCTCGCGCATGACTGACTCATTGCTGGATCTTTCGATTGATCTTCCGGCACCTCTTAACCCTCCTTTCCCGGAACGGCCTGTGCTCTCTGAGCTAGGGGCAGTACATTTTGTGGGTATCGGTGGTGCTGGCATGTCTGCTGTTGCCCGTTTGATGCTGAGCGCCGGTATGGCCGTGAGCGGTTCAGACCAGGCAGAAAGCCCGGCTCTTGCCTCCTTGAGGGAACTGGGGGCCAAAGTTTCGGTCCCGCAGTCTGCTGAGAACATCGCTGGCGCTGATACCGTGGTCATCTCAACCGCTATCCAGGAAACTAACCCGGAACTGGCGGAGGCCCGCGCTCGGGGCCTGCGTATCCTTCATCGTTCAGAGGCACTTGCGGCCACCATGCGTGATTCACAGGTTATCGCTGTGGCGGGCACCCACGGCAAGACTACGACCAGCTCTATGATGTCTGTGATGTTCGACGGTCTGGGGCTGGCACCCTCGTTTGCTGTTGGGTCAACTATTGCCGGGTTTAACACCAACGCCCACCTGGGGGCGGCAGGGCCGGACTCCTGGTTTGTGGCAGAGGCCGATGAATCTGACGGTTCTTTCGTGCGCTACCGCCCTGAGATTGCGGTGATTACTAACGCAGAACCCGACCACCTCGACTTTTACGGCACAGATGAACGGGTATTTGAGGCTTTCCATCGCTTTATTTCCTCTATGGCTCCCGGTGGAGTCTTTGTGACCTGCGCCGATGACCGTGGTTCTGCCTTGCTTGCCTCGCGCGCACTTGCAGCTGGAGTGCATGTTGTGACTTACGGGGAGAGTGAAGACGCCATGGTGCGGATTACAGGTATCACCTCTGAAGGCACCGAATGCTCATCAAACCTTGTGTGGGATTTTACAGTAGCCCATAAAGCTCACAGCGGGCATATTACTCTGACCCTTCCCGTCCCGGGGATTCATAACCAGCTTAACGCTACAGCTGCATTTGTGTGCGCTCTGATAGCAGGTGCGAGCCCTGAAGCCGCGGTTGGTGCGCTCAGCCAATTTTCGGGCACTGACCGTCGCTTTACGCTACGCGGTGAGGCGGCCGGTGTGAAGGTCTTTGACGATTATGCCCACCATCCCACCGAAGTGCATAGGGCCCTAGAAACCGGGCGGACAGTAGCTGAGGGGCATAACCTCTATGTTATTTTCCAGCCCCACCTCTTCTCGCGGACCAAAGAATTTGCTCGTGAATTTGCGGAATCTTTAGCTCAAGCTGATCGGTCATACGTTGTAGATATCTACCCGGCGCGCGAACAGCCCATTGAGGGTGTTACCAGCCATTTGATCACCGATGCGGGGTTCTCTGAGGTCCATTATGCTGCTAACGTCGATGAGGCACTAGATGCCCTTGTCGCCGCGGCCTTACCGGGCGACATCATTATGACGGTGGGCGCAGGGGATGTAACGAACCTTAGTCAGGTTCTCGTGCACAAGCTCTCTGATCGTGAAAGTGTGCGGGGCTAGTGGAGGAGCGCAATCAGGGCCCACAAGCTGATGAAGCTACTTCTTCGGCAACAGGTAAGGCAGGTAAACCGCGTATTAGGCTGAACTCTTCCAAGGTTGCACAGCTCGAAGAGTCGAATGACAATTTGGTTGATCTCTCAGAGAACAGCAAATTTGCTCAATGGCGTCAAAACCATAGCAAGATTTCTCCTGATCCTGTCATCGCAGAGGATGGGGGCAACCAACCTGCCCCTATTGCCCTCAACTCACGGCGAAAGAATCGCTGGAATTGGAAGAACTGGCTGTATGCAAGTTTGGCCTTGCTGGCTCTTGCAGCTCTATTTATTGGCCTTGTCTTCTTTTCACCTTTGTTGGCAACCCGCACTATCAAGGTGGAGGGAGCCTCTCTGCTTGATGAAGCAACTATCCAAGAGCAACTCAAGCAACTTGAGGGTGTGCCGATGACCCAAATTACAGAGTCTGAGGTAGCTTCGCTTATTGGTAATGAGAATGTACTTTACGGCCTTACCTTGCAAGCTAAACCGCCTCATGAGCTAGTTGTCCAGCTTCGTGAACGAGTTCCGGTTGCAGTTGTTGATAATGAGGGGATTTTTGTTCTCGTCGATAACGAGGGTGTACAGCTTGGTACAGCTCCTTCTGTTGAAGCTGCTGGGGTTCCTCTGGTCAGTGGCGGGCTCGAGATTCTGGGGAGCGGGGCCTTCCATACCGTAACAACAGTGCTGGCCGCTCTGCCGACCTCTATCCTGTCGCAGGTATCGGAAGCTAAGGCCGATTCCGCTTCGACTATCACCCTGGAGATGGTAGACGGAACGAAGGTCGTATGGGGCACTCCAGACGAAAGTGAACTTAAAGCTAAGGTTTTAGTTCAGCTGATGACATCTGTGGGTGCAGAAACTGCGGTCCAAACCTATGACGTCTCAAGTCCCCTTGTCCCCACCGTCAAATAGTTTCAACTTTTACCTAAGGTTGTTCTTTACCTAGAGATTTTCTGAGAAAAATAAGGCCTGAGGTAAAACTGGGGCGACATTGTTGGGTGAAGTTGATAATCTTTCATTGATTGAATCAATAGTTTTGTGCCAAATTCAACCTTAAATCTAAGGTTGATTTGCTCTGAAAACAGTAAACATAGTAGGGAATCCATGGATACAACAACTCCCCAGAACTACCTGGCAGTTATTAAGGTCGTCGGTATTGGTGGCGGCGGTGTCAACGCCGTCAACCGCATGATTGAGGTTGGTCTGCGAGGCGTTGAGTTTATCGCCATCAACACCGACGCTCAGGCGCTCCTGATGTCAGATGCCGATGTCAAGCTTGATGTAGGCCGTGAGCTGACTCGCGGTCTTGGTGCAGGCGCTAACCCCGATGTTGGTCGTCAGGCAGCTGAGGATCACGAACAGGAAATCGAAGAGGTCCTCAAGGGTGCCGACATGGTTTTCGTCACCGCTGGTGAAGGCGGTGGCACCGGTACTGGTGGCGCTCCCGTTGTAGCCCGTATCGCTCGCTCTCTTGGTGCCCTGACCATTGGCGTTGTCACCCGCCCCTTTACTTTTGAAGGTCGTCGTCGCTCCAATCAGGCAGAAACCGGTATCGCAGCACTGCGCGATGAGGTTGATACTCTCATTGTCATTCCTAACGACCGCCTGCTGTCTATCTCAGACCGCAACGTTTCTATGCTCGACGCTTTCAAGTCGGCTGACCAGGTTCTGCTCTCGGGTGTACAGGGTATCACTGACCTCATCACCACCCCCGGTCTGATTAACCTTGACTTTGCAGACGTTAAGTCCGTTATGCAAGGTGCCGGTTCGGCACTTATGGGTATCGGCTCGGCATCGGGTGAAGACCGTGCTGTTAAGGCAGCTGAGCTGGCTATCGCCTCCCCGCTACTGGAGGCTTCTATCGACGGTGCGCATGGCGTTCTACTGTCGATTCAGGGTGGTTCTGACCTGGGCCTCTTTGAAATCAACGAAGCCGCACGCCTGGTTCAGGAGGTTGCCCACCCCGATGCAAACATCATTTTCGGTGCCGTTATCGATGATGCCTTGGGCGATGAAGCTCGCGTGACCGTTATTGCTGCAGGTTTTGATTCGGTAAACCCCGAGACCAATTCCAACAACAACAGCGCAGCTAACACCCAGGCCGCTCGCACCCAGCAGAGCTTCGGCAACGCTTCAGCTGCTCCAGTGGCTCCCGGCAATGGCTTTGGTGCTGCACCTGCTCCTAACGCATGGAACGGCAGCGGTGCGGATATCCCCACCAACGCAGGTTTTGACGTTGATCTTCCCCCCGTTGTTGAAGATACTCAGGCAACTCGTCGTGACACCCTCGATGTGCCCGACTTCCTCAAGTAAGCCCCGGTAGCCGGTAGCTTAGTGCAGGACTAAGAGATGTGAGGGTGAAAGCTGGAAACAGCTTTCACCCTCCTTTGCATTTAAAAGATGGTCAGTGAACAAAGGACAGTCATGCCTCCAACCTCTGCGCGGTTATTTTCTAAACACCTTGCACACACCTCAGATGGATCGAGGGTCCACATCGGCTTTACAGCGATAGGGGCTGGTAACTTAGGCCTACATGTGGGGGAGAACCTTGAAGAAGTTCTGGAGAATAGGCGGGAGTTGGAAAGTGAACTACTCGGCGGGGCGAGGGAGCAGGGCTTTATCTACCTCAACCAGGTGCACGGTACAGATATCTTCGATGCTGATTCGAGGCCAAGGATCGTATCTAAGGGTTCTGAGCCTGACCAGCTCCTGGAGCTGGCTCCGGTGGCGGATGCTGCAAGCTCTAGCCAGGGGGTTCCCTTGGCTATCATGGTTGCTGACTGTATTCCCATAGTTTTTGTCGGTGAAGATAGTCGCAACGGTAGCCCCATCATTGGTGTAGCCCATGCTGGGCGAAGGGGGCTGCTGGACGGGGTAATTCAGCGTGAGGTTGATGACCTCAAAGCTCGAGGTGCCGTGGGTTTAAGGGCCTGGCTGGGCCCCTCAATCTGCGGAAAATGTTACGAAGTGCCCCAGCAGATGCGTGATGAGTCAGCTAACTTATTGCCCGAGGTGGAGTCTCTGACCAGCTGGGGGACACCTGCTTTGGACTTGCCTGCTGGAGCAGGCGCTATCCTTGTCAAGCTCTTAGGGGAGGGGGCTGTTTCTAGCCAGCTCGGGGCCTGTACCTTTGAAAACCATGACGTTTTCTCGCACCGAGGGCACACCCTCAACGGTGAGCCTGCCGGGCGCATTGCTGGGCTAGTCTGGATTGAGAAGAATTAGAGTTCAAGGAATCGGGAGTATCGAGATGGGATTGGTGTACGGCGCGGAGCGAGCATCTGATCTTGCCGGGAGGTTAGCTAGCGTCCGGGTAACTATTGAGCAGGCCGCCGCACAGGCCGGTGGGGCCAGGGTGAGCTCTGACCCACTTCCTGAGCTGGTAGTGGTCACAAAGTTCTTCCCGGCCTCAGATGTGGCGGCACTCTATGATGCGGGAGTGCGGCGCGTGGGGGAGAACCGGGACCAGGAGGCCGCCGCTAAGGCACAGGAACTGGCTGCCTATACTGGCTCCGCGGATCCGTTGAACTGGTCTTTTATCGGGCAGCTCCAAACCAACAAAGCCAAGTCAGCGGTACAGTATGCTACGGAGGTTCAATCAGTAGACCGAGCACAGCTTGTGACAGCCTTGTCCAAGGCATACGGTAATCGCTTAGCACGGTATGAAGCGGGGGAATGTCAAGCGCCCGCAGGCATGAAGCATGGTGGCCTGCGCTGTCTGATCCAGGTAAGTCTTGAAGAGTCGGGTCTTGTCACTGCTGGGCAGGCTGCCCAGGGGTATCGGGGCGGTGCGGCTCCTGACCATATTGAGTCGCTGGCTGAGCTTATCAGCAACTCGCCGGGGCTGACTCTGGGCGGCTTGATGGCGGTGGCCCCTCTTGGGCAGGACCCCTATGCAGCCTTTGAACGGCTCTACGGCTATGCCCAAAAACTACAGGAGCGACACCCCGAAGCAACTGAGATTTCAGCAGGTATGAGTCAAGATTTGGAGGCGGCTATATACTGGGGGGCAACTACAGTTCGTGTGGGATCGAAAATTATGGGGTCCCGGCCAAGTGCCTAATTTCACCGCGAATAGGAAGGCAATGCTGTGGCTGGCCTGCACGAAATAAGGCGGAGTTTTTGGTACTGTAAAAGGTTGTTGGAACATAGGCAAAAATACCGCAGAGAGCGGTATATGTAGCCGTTCAGAGGGAGGGCATAGATGGCTCGCACACTACATCAGGCCATGGCCTATTTAGGCTTGGGTCAAGTTGAGCACGATGACGACAGGGCCGATCAAGCCCACCGTCACCCCGAAACGGTCTATGAAGAAACCGTTTTTGAGGCTGATGACCGATACGAACAGTATGCCTACGAGTCGGATCGCCCCGCTGAGACTGTCTATGCAGAAACAGCTGAACGTGACGTTCTGCGGGGAATCTCCCCGGAGAATTCGCGGCACCAAAGTGACCGGGCAGGCTATGTTGACTCAAAAAATCCCGAAGATCTTTCCAGCGAAGAGGGGAACTCCTGGGAGCCTCTTCCTATTCAATCCTCCCACTCCGGCCAAACAGCAGTAGCCCTACCCAACCAAGAAAGCAGTGAAGAATTGAGCCGCATTACCACGATTCACCCTCGGTCCTACAACGATGCAAAGATTATTGGGGAGTCTTTCCGCGAAAACATTCCGGTCATCATGAACGTGACCGATATGGGGGATAACGACGCTAAGCGTCTAATCGACTTTTCAGCAGGTCTTGCTTTTGCACTCAACGGCCACATCGAGCGTGTGACTGACAAAGTTTTTCTGCTGACCCCAGCCAACCTTGAGGTTCTGGGCGCTGAAGGTGTTGAGGTACCTGTTGCGCTAGACAGCGACGAAGCCACTCCCTTTAACCAGATTTAGTCAAGAGACCTTACATGGGTTACATTTTTGCTGTCCTAGCAGTCCTGGTCTACTTTCTGATCGTGCTCTTTATGGTGCGGTTAGTCTTTGACTGGGTGCAGATGTTTGCGAGATACTGGCGACCGCGCGGCTTAGCTTTGATTTTGGCATCATTGGTCTACTCAGTAACAGATCCACCCATGAACCTGGCCCGGCGCTACATCAAGCCCCTGAACCTTGGATCATTTTCCCTGGATCTTGGCTTTATGATTCTGTTGATGGCCCTGTTTATTGGTTACCAGCTTCTGATCTCTTTGACAGCAAGCTTTTCTTAAAACCACTAGTCAGACAGCTAGTTGCGTGAAGCTCAATATAAGACCAGAGCAAAGACCTAGAAATGTCCAGCACAACGGCTACTTTGTAGGCCAGATAAAGGTAATACCCGCTACAAATGTTGCGACTTTTACATTTGCCAGGTAGTTTTATCTTGTAGTAAATAGGGGTCTACCCGAGCTTTCAGCGCTCTGAAAGTTCGAGCTTCGTTAAGTTAGCGCCAAGCAACTTTAAAAAGTTTCACAGCGCTCAAGATGAGCTAGCCTGCTAGCTATCACCTAAAAGCTTGATATCAGCATACGAACCTGCGCACCGGGGACACTACGGGCGAAGCAAAAGATTAGAAAATAGAGGTGAACGACCGTGGCACTTACGCCTGAGGAAGTTATTAATAAGCGCTTTCAACCGACAAAGTTTAAGGAAGGCTACAACCCAGAAGAGGTTGACGATTTCCTAGACGAGATCGTTATCGAACTCCGTCGACTGAACGCCGAAAACGCCAGCCTGAAGCGTCAGCTTGAAGAAGCTGAGGCTAAGGTTTCGCTTGCTCCTACCCAGCAGGTAAGTGCACCTCTTGCAGCTGAACCCGAGCCCGTTGTTGAGACTAAAGCAACTCCTGCTCCCGCTGCTGCCCTTGCTGAACCCGCTGCTGCCAGCCCCGCAGATCACTCTGCATCGCCCAGCAGTGCTACCGGCCTGCTGGCTATGGCTCAGAAGGTACACGACGACTACGTATTTGAGGGCAAGCGTGAACGTGACCGCCTCATCAACGAGGGGCGCGAAGAGGCAACCCAGCTCGTTACTGCAGCTCAGGACAAATCAAACCTTGTACTTGGCAACCTTGAGAAGGCCAAGGGGGAACTTGAGGTATCCGTTGCCAAGCTGCGTTCCTTTGAGAACCAGTACCGCACAACACTGCGTGACTACCTGAGCAAGCAACTTGCCAACCTGGAAGAAACTCCCGCACTTGAACCTAAGTCCGAGGCATCCGTTGCAGCCCAGCCCACCCCTTCGCAAGGTGGCGGGAACAATAACCTCGGCCAGCGCGGAGTCTTTAGCAATAACCAGCAGTAGAAAGGCCTAGCCTTTCACAAACAGGCGGCTACCTCACTTTAGTGAGGTGCCGCCTGTCATGTTTAAAACAATTCGTGCTGTCCTTGGTTATGGTGGGAACACGATAAGCTAAGAAGGCAGTTTTATCCAAGGTGGCAGAGAGGCAGTAGTGGCGCAATCACTCAACGAAAATACAAGACTGGTTCCCGTGCGAACAGTCTCTGGTGTAGCTAAAGCTGTTCTTGTCTGGTTTCTGTTTGCTGTGGTGTACGGCGCTGACCAGTGGGTTAAACATATCGTCGAAAGCACCATGCTGCCCGGTGAAAGCATCACTGTGATTGATGGCTTGCTCTGGTGGCGCTTCTACCTAAATTCTGGTGCTGCTTTCTCTATGGGGGAGAACTCCACCTGGATTTTTACGGTGATATCAACGGTGGGAGCTATCGTCACTTCCGTCCTGATTATGAGGTCCCGTGCTCTTGTCTGGACAATCCTGCTGGCTATCTTAGCGGGGGGCATAGTGGGTAACCTCCACGACCGTCTCTTCCGGGAACCGGGTTTCGGTAGGGGGCATGTTGTCGACTATATTTCAGTGCCCAATTTCGCTATTTTCAATATCGCGGATGCAGCCATCTGCATGTCCATGGCCTGCATCGTTCTTCTAACCTTCTTGGGGTACCGGCTCGATGGACAGCGTGAAATCAGTGCAACCACCGTACAGGGGAAGAAAGAAGAAGCCTAGAATGAGTGAGCTTGTAAACATCGAATGTATTGTCAGTGCTGAACAGGCTGGCCTGCGCCTGGACTCTTTGCTAGCCACACTCAGCGGTTATTCCCGGGCCACAGTGAGTAACTGGCTCAAAAATGGCCAAGTAACTCTCACCGACAGTAAAGGCCGCAGCATCAAAACTAAAGCATCTTCCAAGGTCGCCGCAGGCGCAACAATCACTGTTGCCGGTACGCCCCCTCGTGACCTAACTGAAATTGAACCGGAGCATGTGGAAGGGCTGAGCCTGATTTACCAGGATGATGACATCGTGGTGGTTGATAAACCTACCGGTGTTGCTGCCCACCCCTCCATGGGCTGGCACGGCCCCACCGTCCTTGGTGCACTTAAGCACGCAGGTGTTGAGATTGCCACCAGCGGTGCGGCTGAGCGCCAGGGGATTGTGCACCGCCTGGACGTGGGCACCTCCGGCCTTATGGTGGTCACCAAGAATGAGCGTGCCTACTCTGAACTTAAGAAGGCTTTCAAGGAACGGACCGTTACCAAGGTCTATCACACCTTGGTTCAGGGCCTCCCCGATCCGCTCAAAGGCACAATAGATGCGCCTATTGGCCGTCACCCCGGAAGCGAATGGAAATTTGCCGTCAACGAAGATGGAAAACCTGCGGTGACTCACTACGAGGTAGTGGAGGCCTTTGGGCCGGCGTCCTTAGCTGAGGTACACCTGGAGACAGGCCGCACCCACCAGATCCGTGTGCACTTTTCGGCACTGCGCCACCCATGCGCCGGTGACCTCACCTACGGAGCTGACCCCGCTTTGAGCGCCCACCTGGGGCTTACCCGCCAGTGGCTTCACGCTCACCGCCTGGGGTTTACCCACCCCACGAGCGGGGAAAAGGTGGAGTTTGAGAGCCCCTACCCGCAAGACCTCGCTTACGCATTGGATGCCCTGCGTCAGGGCAACTTTGGCTCTGACCGCCCCTAACACCGATCCCTCCCCCTCCCTGAGACTCTATCTCGTAAGGAAAAAGCGCTTTGGCTAGCACAGACTTCACCCACCTCCACGTGCATACCGAGTATTCCATGCTCGATGGTGCGGCCCGACTCACCGATCTGTTCGAGCATTCCAAACAACTGGGTATGGGTTCCCTAGCAACAACTGACCACGGTTTCCTCTTCGGTGCTTTCGACTTTTGGAACAAGGCCAACCAGGCCGGGATTAAACCCATCATCGGTGTTGAGGCCTATCTGACTCCCGGCACCGCCCGCCAGGACCGGACCCGCGTCAAATGGGGCGACGAGAACTCCGGTCGTGACGATGTCTCCGGTGGCGGTGCGTATACGCACATGACCATGTGGGCAGAGACCACCGAGGGCATGCACAACATGTTCCGCGCTTCTTCGCTGGCATCGCTTGAAGGGCAGCTCTACAAGCCCCGTATGGACCGGGAGCTACTCCAGACCTACGGTAAGGGCCTGATTGCAACCACCGGCTGCCCCTCCGGCGAGATTCAGACCCGTCTGCGCCTTGGCCAGTACAAGGAAGCGATCCAGGCAGCCAGCGACTTTAGGGATATCTTCGGTAAGGAGAACTTCTACTGCGAGATTATGGACCACGGTCTCGACATTGAGAAGAACGTGATGTCCGATCTCATTAAGCTGGCCAAAGAACTCAAGCTGCCTTTGGTTGCCACCAACGACCTGCACTACACCCACGCAGAGGACGCTAAAGCCCATGCCGCTCTGCTCTGTGTGCAGTCCGGCTCGACCCTGCAGGACCCCAAACGATTTAAATTCGACGCCGATAACTTTTACCTTAAATCCCCGGCTGAGATGCGTGAACTTTTCCGTGACTTCCCCGAAGCCTGCGATAACACCATGGAAATCGCAGAACGCTGCCACGTTGAGTTCAACACCAAGGCTAACTACATGCCCAACTTCCCCGTTCCCGAGGGGGAAAACGAGGAGTCCTGGTTCGTCAAAGAGGTAGAGCGAGGCCTGCACTACCGCTTCCCCAAGGGTATCCCCGATGAGGTGCGCAAGCAGGCCGAGTACGAGGTCGGGATTATTACCCAGATGGGCTTCCCCGGCTACTTCCTGGTGGTTGCTGACTTTATTAACTGGGCTAAGTCTCAAGGTATCCGCGTGGGGCCGGGGCGTGGTTCCGGTGCTGGTTCCATGGTGGCTTACGCTATGCGTATTACCGACCTGAATCCGCTGGAACACGATCTGATTTTTGAACGCTTCCTCAACCCCGACCGCGTCTCCATGCCCGACTTCGACGTGGACTTCGATGATCGCCGCCGTTCTGAAGTGATTCACTATGTGACCGAGAAGTACGGCGAAGATAAGGTGGCTATGATTGTCACCTACGGTACTATCAAGGCCAAGCAGGCCCTCAAAGACTCATCCCGTGTGTTGGGCTACCCCTTCTCCACCGGCGAGCGCCTCACCAAGGCCATGCCCGATGATGTGATGGGTAAGAATATTGCGCTTGCCAACGTCTATAACCCCGACGATAAGCGCTATAACGATGCCCAGGAACTGCGTGACCTGATTGAGAACGACCCTGATGCCTCCAAGGTCTTTGAGACCGCTAAGGGTCTTGAGGGGCTTAAACGCCAGTGGGGTGTGCACGCGGCGGGCGTTATTATGTCCAGCCACAACCTGATAGACGTTATCCCGATTATGCGCCGCGAACAGGACGGCCAGGTAATTACCCAGTTTGATTACCCCACCTGCGAGGGCCTGGGGCTCATCAAGATGGACTTCTTGGGTCTGCGTAACCTAACTATCATTTCTGATGCTATCGAGAACATTAAACTCAACCGTGACCTTGATCTTGACCTGGAAACCCTTGAACTTGACGATGTGGAGTCCTACAAGCTGCTGGCTCGTGGCGATACTCTGGGCGTGTTCCAGTTAGATGGTGGCCCTATGCGCCAGCTTCTCAAGCTCATGCAGCCCGATCACTTTGAGCATATTTCGGCGGTTTTGGCGCTGTACCGCCCGGGCCCTATGGGTGCCAACTCGCACACTAACTATGCTCTGCGTAAGAACGGTGTGCAGGAAGTCACCCCTATTCACCCAGAGCTGGAAGAGCCTCTGGCAGAAATTCTTGACACCACCTACGGTCTGATTGTCTACCAGGAACAGGTCATGGCCATTGCCCAGAAGGTGGCTAACTACTCGCTGGGTGAGGCGGATATTCTGCGCCGTGCTATGGGTAAGAAGAAGAAGGAAGAACTGGATAAGCAGTACGCTACCTTCCATCAGGGCATGCTCGATAACGGGTACTCTGAGGGAGCGGTCAAGGCCCTGTGGGACATTCTGCTTCCCTTCTCTGACTATGCCTTTAATAAGGCGCATACTGCGGCTTACGGTTTGGTGTCCTACTGGACTGCCTATTTGAAGGCCCATTATCCGCAGGAATACATGGCGGCTCTGCTGACCAGCGTTGGCGACGATAAGGACAAGCTGGCGGTCTATCTCAATGAGTGCCGGCACATGAAGATTACGGTCCTGCCGCCGGATGTTAATGAGTCTGCCCTGAACTTCACACCTGTGGGTGATGATATTCGTTTTGGTATGGGCGCAATTCGTAACGTAGGCGCGAACGTAGTTTCGGCCATGGTCCAAGCGCGTGAGGAAAAGGGCCGCTACGAGAACTTTAATGACTTCCTGTCCAAGGTTCCCATGGTGGTTTGCAATAAGCGCACCGTGGACTCCCTGATTAAAGCCGGTGCCTTTGACTCGCTAGGGCATGATCGCCGGCCGCTGTCCATGATTCACGAAGAGGCCATTGACGCTACCGTCTCGGTCAAGCGTCAGGAGGCCGCAGGTCAGTTTGACCTCTTCGGTGGCCTTGGCCTGGACGACGATGACCCGGCCAGCGAGCTGACCGTCCAGATTCCTGATGTTCCCGAGTGGGAGAAACGCGATAAGCTCAACTTTGAGCGCGAAATGCTGGGCCTATACGTTTCTGATCACCCCCTGCGCGGGCTGGAGGATGCACTGGATGCGCTTTCAGATTCAACCGTTCAGGGCTTGCTATCTGAGGATTCTGTAAAACCGGATGGGGCTATCGTGACCATTGCGGGTATGGTTACCAGCGTTTCCCGGCGTATTGCCAAGAACTCCGGTAACCCCTACGCCCGTCTGGAACTTGAAGACCGTACCGGTTCGATTGAGGTCATGTTCTTTGGCCGTGCCTACGAACCGATTGCCGGTATTTTGGCGGAGGATCTTATCTGCACCATTAAGGGCCGTCTGCAACGCCGTGATGATGGGACAGTTACCTTGAGCGCGCAGGAGCTCCACATCCCTGAGATTTCAGCTGACGGTGCTAGCGGACCGGTTACCATTGTGATTCCTGAGTACAAGGCCACCGAGCAAACCCTGGGGCAGTTGCGCGATATCCTGCGCAACCATAGGGGTGAATCTGAGGTGCGCATTGCGATTAATACCCGCACCAAACGGGTCTTGATGCGGCTGGGTGCCGATGTGCGCGTGAACCCCAACCCAGCGCTCTTCGGGGACCTCAAGGTACTGCTAGGCCCAACTTGCTTGGATGCCTAGGTAAGCCATAACTGCTGTGGTAGCCTTTAGGTAATAGCCCCCCTCCCAAGCCTCTCTTGGATGCTCAAATGGGAGGGGCCTTTTAACAATCTGGAGCAAAAACCCTTTAGCCTAGCCTATCTGTCCAAGAACAGCTTGAACTACTCAAAAGTCGTGGCCTGATGATCGAGGATGAGACCACTTGCAGGCAACTGTTGGCAACCGATAGCTACTATCGGTTTTCAGGCTATGCACGCTATTTTCAGGAAGCACCCCATGATGGCAACGATAGCTTCAGCGAAGGAACCTCTTTCGAAAACTATCCTAGACATCTATCAAGCCGATGCAGCTATACGTTATCGACTCAGCCGGCAACTGACTGCGGTAGAACTTATGTTACGAACAAAAGTTGCGAAAGTGATAGCTGAAGAGTACTCGCCATATGGAAACTACCTGGAAGACAGCTTTTATTTGGCTACTTGCGACCGAGTCGTGGAATCTTGTCTAAGGGATATCAGTAGGAGTCTAGAACCCTATATTCTTCGATACAAGGAAGAACAATCTTCCACAGGGGAGATGTATTCAACTCTTCCTATCTGGTCAGCTGTACAAGCTTTTTCTTTTGGAACTTTGTCTAAAATAATCGAGCGAGGTGCAAGTGGTAACCTTCATACGAGGCTTGCATCAGAGATTGGTCTTGGTCAAAGGGGCTTTTCTTCCCGAGTGAAGGCACTGGTCTATCTGCGAAATCGTGGTGCACACCATAGTAGGCTCTGGAATCACTCTGTAATTGATGCTGGTGCTACCCCTAACAACGTGAGGGGTAGGGCAAAACGGCTGGTAGGGCAGTTTGATCCCCAATCTATTGCCGATATCGTCGCATCACTGGATGATATCTACCTGCGTTGCGAGCTGGGTAAACCTGTTCTAAATGAGCTTTTTCAGGAATTTTGTGGTGTTCCTTCCTTGTGGGCTGGCTATACCCGACCTCTTTCTCCCCGTAATCACCGATAGCTTAAGAGTATTTATTTTTTTGAGAGAAAACAGGTGTGGTGGGTTTGAAAGCCCAGAAAATCTGGTCATTATCTATCAGCATTTGAAGGGGATTTCGGTAGACAGAAACCTCATAGGGGCTTGCCCGCGTCACAGATGCCTCTATGCTTGACGGGTGGCTTAAAATAGGGGTTGTGAGCACATCAGAGAATACCCAGAATTCAGGGGAAACACCCGCCCCCACCCTGCGCACCATTGACCTGCGCGGGACAACCCACAGCTACGCAGAACTACGGCGCCTTGTTCCCCGCCAGACTAACGAATACCTTGGCAACGCGCTCACCACCGTCCAGGAGATCATCCAGAAGGTTCAGTCAGACGGTGCCGACTACCTGCGCCAGCTTGCCGCCCGCTTTGACGGTGTAGAACAGGGCGCGCTGCGTGTACCCCAGCAAGCTATCGACCGGGCCCTGGAAAACCTGGACCCTGCCGTCCGTAAGGGCCTGGAAGTTGCTATCGAGCGCACCCGTGCTTTTGCCGCAGCCCAGCGCCCCGCCGACCAGACCATTGAGGTAGCACCCGGCGCTGTTCTGACCAACCGCTGGACCCCCGTGCGCCGCGCCGGCGTTTACGTCCCGGGTGGACTGGCTGTCTACCCCTCATCGGTCATCATGAACACCGTCCCGGCCCAGGCCGCAGGAGTGGGGTCCCTTGTGCTCTGCACCCCGCCCCAGAAAGAATTTGACGGCCTACCTCACCCCACCATCCTGGCAGCCGCAGGCTTGCTCGGCATCACCGAGGTCTGGGCGATTGGTGGCGCCGGCGCCCTTGCCGCCATGGCCTACGGTCTAGACGACGCGGGGGAGTACCTTGACCCTGTAGACACCATCACCGGCCCCGGCAACATCTTTGTGGCCATGGCTAAGCGTGCGCTCCAAGGTGTTGTTGGGGTAGACGGAGAAGCCGGTACAACTGAAATTGCTGTGATTGCCGACGAAACCGCTAAGCCCGAATTCGTAGCAGCTGACCTCATCTCACAGGCAGAACACGACCCCAACGCTGGTTCGGTCCTCATCACCCATTCCCAGGCTCTTGCCAAGGCCGTCCAAGAGACTATCAACCGCCGTGCGGCAGCCACCAAGCACGCCGAGCGTGTGGCTACGGCACTCTCGGGCCCTCAATCGGGGATCGTACTCACCGATACCCTTGAAGCTTCTATCTCGGTGGCCGATGCCTATGCCGCTGAACACCTGGAGATTCACACCGAGAACGCCGCTGAAGTGGCCGGTCGTATCCGCAATGCTGGTGCCATCTTCATTGGTTCCTACTCACCGGTACCGCTGGGCGACTACGCGGCAGGTTCTAACCATGTGCTACCTACTGGTGGCTCAGCCTCCTTCGCATCCGGCCTGAACACCTCAGTCTTCATGAAGGCCGTACAGCTCATCGACTATAGCGCAGATGCCCTGGCCGAAATTGGCGACGATATCGTTGCCCTAGCTATCGATGAAGATCTACCTGCCCACGGTGAGGCAATTACCGTCCGTACCCAACCGGGAACTAACCGCTAGGAGGCACCACTATGAACTGCCCCTTCTGCCGCAAAGCCGAATCACGTGTGGTTGACTCACGCACCACCGACGACGGCTCAGCAATCCGCCGCCGCCGTCAGTGCAACAATTGCGGTAAACGCTTTACTACCGTAGAAACAACGGCTGTTTCGGTCATTAAGCGCTCAGGTGTGACCGAGCCCTTCAACCGAGAAAAAATTATTTCTGGTGTCCGAAAAGCCTGCCAAGGCAGGCCTGTAGGGGAGGATGACCTGGCTAAGCTAGCTCAAGAGGTCGAAGAGAACATCCGAGCCAAGGGTCTAGCTGAGATTGACGCGCATGAAGTTGGACTATCTATCCTTGAGCCGCTCTCAAAGCTCGACACCGTAGCCTACCTCCGTTTTGCCAGCGTTTACCAGGCCTTTGAGAGCCTTGATGATTTTGAGCGCGCTATCGCTAACCTCCGCGAGGCAGACGCAGGAGAATGCCAACAACCCACCCTGCTGTAGACACAGAACGAGGCACACCCAACAATACTCGGTGTGCCTCGCTGAATGAATCCATCAAACTATCTCCAAAGCCTTGCCTTATGAGTAGACCCTAACCGATTGCGGTAGGTATTCATCCGATGCAAGCTCAAGGTGCCATTCTTTGCCTTCAGGGTGTGGAGGTAACTTCAGGTCTATTTCACCACCGGTGTTAAAGACCATCAGGATGTTTTCTATCATTACCTGGAAGCATTTAAAGTCTGGGCTGAGCCAGTCATGGTCCTGAGTGGGTACACCATCTGAACGCCACCAGCTAACCTCTTCACCGTGCAGAAAGTCCCGCTGACGCAGCTCAGGGAAACGGCGCCTTAAGCTAGTGAGCTTTCCAACGTATTCAATCAAGGAGCGATCAGCGGATTCCCAATCAATCCAGGTGATCTCGTTGTCCTGGCAGTAGGCGTTGTTATTACCAAACTGTGTATTCCCCAGCTCATCACCGGCAAGCAGCATGGGCACCCCCTGCGAAAGGAATAGGGTAGCAAGCATTGCCCTAATGCGACGCTGACGGGCTGATGCAATATCTGGGTTGTCGGTAGGTCCTTCTACACCGAAGTTGTCACTGTAGTTTTCGCTGTGGCCGTCCTTGTTATTCTCACCGTTTGCTTCGTTATGCTTTTGGGAATAACTGACGATATCGCCTAGGGTGAACCCATCGTGCGCTGATACGAAGTTAATCGATGATGTCGCTGGCCTCCCATAATGGTCAAACTGCCTGGCGCTACCCATGACAGCTGAAGCGAGCTGGCCTACAGCTTCACCGTTTCCTCTCCAAGCCTGACGTACTCCGTCACGGTAAGTATCATTCCACTCACGCCAGGGATGAGGAAAACCTCCGACCTGATAGCCATCTGAACCGGTATCCCAAGGCTCAGCGATCAGCTTGAGCTTCCTGAGCACTGGGTCTTGGGCGATAGCCTGGAAGAAAGCCGCTTGAGAGGAGAACCCAGTCTCATCACGGCCCAGGGTGCTCGCAAGATCAAAACGGAACCCGTCCACACCGTAGCGCTGAGCAAAATGGCGAAGCGAATCGAGTACGAGCCGCAGTACTTGAGGGTTATGAACCGCCAAGGTGTTGCCGGTGCCGGTGACGTTGGCATAGGACCCATCGGAGTTGCGCATATAGTAACCGGCATCGTTGAGCCCGCGCATCGACAGCACGGAATCCCTCTGATCGCCTTCACCACTGTGATTGAAAACAACATCAAGAATTACTTCAATCCCGTGCTCGTGCAAAGTATGCACTGCCTGCCTGAACTCTGCATCTGCCTCTAGCCCGTTGGGGTGTTTAGAGGCATAACGAGGTTCAAGTGCAGAGAAAGCCACCGGCTGGTAGCCCCAATAATTTACTAGGCCACGTCGAACAAGATATTGGTCGTCAATAAAAGCTTGGACAGGCAGCAACTCAAGGGCGTTAACGCCGATATCGCCCAAGTGCTTGAGCACTGCCGGATCCGCTAAAGCAGCGTAGCTGCCACGAATCTCGGGCCGAATATCGGGGTGCTTAGCCGTGAGACCTTTAACGTGGGCCTCAAGAATCACCAGTTCCTCCCAGGTATGGCCGGGGCGGTTGAGCCTTGGATCCGGTCCTTCAGGCAGAGGATCAGCCAGGATGCACTTGGGCATGACAGCTGCGCTGTCGCCCTCGGCATCGACTGCCATCAGAGGGTGCCAGCGCAGGGGAGCATCAAGATGCTGAGCCCACGGGTCAAGCAGAAGTTTATCCGGGTTGAATATGGGGTCGCAGCCGGTAGCCCTCAGGCCGTATCGGTCTGCGGGCTGTAAACCAGCAATATCGCCTACCCAGTACTCACCGTCGCGATGAGTTAGCTCATGCCGGGTTTCAAGCCCCTGCTCATCGAATACACAAAACCATATCTTGCTAGCTCCAGGTGCCCAAATTTCTACCTTCATGCAATGAGATTATCAAACATCTCCGAGTACTTCTGGGCAGAGTGCTCCCAACCAACAGGTTGATCCATGGCAGTTGAGCGCAGCTTCGACCAGGCTTGAGGATTTGCATAGAGGTCTAAAGCGCGACCTAGAGCGAAGCTCAAAGCACCGGCATCAATCCTGCCACCCAGGTAAGCATCACCAAAGGTAAAGCCGGTGGCGGTACCGTCAGCCAGACGCTCGGGAGTAGCATCACTCACAGTATCGCGCAGGCCACCGGTTGCCGCAACAACAGGTACAGTGCCGTAGCGCATACCGTAGAGCTGGGTCAGACCGCTGGGCTCGAAGCGTGAGGGAACCAAGACGATATCCCCACCGGCGTAGAGACGGTGGCTTAAAGCCTCGTCGTAACCGATTCGAATACCCACACGATCCGGGTAACGAGCTGCCAAATCCATCAGGGCACTCTCGTACTCCGCGTCGCCAGAACCCAGAACAACCACCGCGCCCCCCCGATCCAAGAAACTGGGGAGAGCCTCTACCAGCAGGTCAATACCTTTCTGGTAGGTCAAACGGGTAACCACAACAGCCAAGGGCCCGGTAGGCTCCGGCAGATTGAACTCTTTGAGTAGCTTCTGACGGTTAAGGGCCTTGCCCTCCGGCTGAGCAGCGGAATAGGGCTCAACTTCGGGGTCAGTCTCGGGGTTCCATACTGTGGTGTCCACACCGTTGATAATGCCGGAGAGCTCACCGCGGTCACGGCGGGCCGTAACAACACCTTGAAGGCCGAAACCGAAATCTGGGTCGGTGAGCTCCTGCGCATAACTGGGGCTGACAGTGCTCAGATGCGACGCATGAACCATGCCTGCTTTTAAAGTTGAAAGAAGACCATAGTACTCAAGTGAATCAGGTGTGAAATCCCAGGTCGGCAGCCGCATAGCGTCTAGCTGATCAGCACCCACAACACCCTGGAAGGCGATATTGTGTACCGTCATGACCGTGGGGATATTGGCCCCCGCATACTTGAGGTAGGAAGGCACCAGCCCAGCCTGCCAGTCGTGAACATGCACAAGGTCAGGCTTCCAGCTGTCGGTGGTGCCATTCATGGCAATCTGTGCTGCCGCCCAGCTGAGGGCAGCAAAACGGATGTGGTTATCGTGGTGGTCATGCCCGTGCGCCGAGTAGGGGCCACCTTGGCGTGCAAAAAGATGCGGCGCATCGAGCAAGAGCACTTTTAACCCGTCAATCTTGCCTCGCACCACTCTTGCAGGGCCACCGAACAGGTCATCATCATGCCAGACTCGAACCCCCCGCTCGATACGGTCCAATAGCCCAGGGTAGGCCGGAAGGAGTACCCTGGAGGACCAGCCAAGGGGCTCCAGAGCTGCGGGCAGAGCACCCACAACGTCTGCGAGTCCGCCAGTTTTAATCAGCGGTGCGCACTCGGAAGCAACCGAAAGTATACGTTTCACGCGCCCAGCCATACCTACCACTAACCTTCCAGCGCCGCAGCACGGCGCTCAAGCATGGGTTGGGTAATCAAAGTTACCCCGTTCTTGGTGACGCGGAACCACTTGGCGTCTTCTTCAGGATCCTTACCTACAACGAGACCTTCAGGGATGCGCACGTCGCTGTCGATGACACAACGGGATAGGCTAGCGGACTGACCGATATCTACATGGGGGAGTACCACAGCCTGATCCAGCTCAGCGAAAGAATGAACCCTGACCCCTGTGAAGAGCAGAGAGTTAGATACCTGAGCACCTGAAATCACGCAGTCACCAGAAATCAGAGACTGAACCGCTGTACCCTTGCGGGCACCCTCATTATGAATAAACTTAGCGGGCGGAGTAATCTCACCATAGGTCCAGATAGGCCAGGTGCGATCGTAGAAGTCCAGCGGCGGAATGTGGGCGGTCAAATCCAGGTTAGCCTGCCAGAAGGAGTCCAGGGTACCCACGTCGCGCCAGTAGGGCTCAGTCTCAAGGCCGCTCATGACGCATGAGTCGCTAAACCGGTGCGCGTAAGCCCTTCCGTCTTTTACGATCTGCGGGATAATGTCATGGCCAAAGTCGTGCGTGGAATCGGGATCATTCGCATCGGCAATCAGGATTTCACGCAGCAAAGCCCAATCGAACACGTATATCCCCATAGACACCAAGGACTCATCCGGGTTATCCGGTGAACTCGGAGGATTAGCAGGCTTCTCCAAAAAGTCAACGATTCGGCTATTTTCATCAACAGCCATAACACCGAATGCGCTGGCTTCCTCACGCGAGACAGTCAAGCAACCAACGGTGACAGCGGCCTTGTTATCAACATGCTGCTGCAGCATAATCTCATAGTCCATCTTGTAGATGTGATCACCTGCAAGAACAACAATGTACTTTACCTGGTAGTCATCAACGATATCGATGTTCTGGTAGATAGCGTCTGCAGTGCCCAAATACCACTGATGCTCAGAGACACGCTGGCTAGCAGGAAGAATATCAAGGTACTCATTACGCTCAGCACGGAAGAAACCCCAGCCGCGCTGCATATGGCGAATCAGTGAATGAGCCTTGTACTGGGTTGCCACAGCCATCTTTCGAATACCTGAGTTGTAGGCATTCGAGAGAGGGAAGTCGATAATTCTCGCCTTTCCTCCGAAATGGACTGCGGGTTTGGCGCGACGGTCAGTGAGCTCTTCAAGACGGCTGCCACGGCCACCAGCTAGCACGAAGGCCATGGCCTGACTTGAGAGGCGGTGGTTGCCGGTCCTTGGGCTGTTGGGAGGGGTGTTGGGAATCATGATTGTTCCTCTGCAAAATAGATAACTGAAAAGGGTGGAAGTTTGACCAGAGCTGATTGAGCTTCGTTGCCCATGGGGACGGGTTCTGTCTCAATAGCACCACCATGACCACGGTTGCCACCGTGATAGTGGGCCGAGTCGGTATTGAGAACCTCAAGCCAACGTCCAGCTATCGGGAAGGGAACCCTGAAGCCGTCATACTCAGTCGGGCTCATATTCATAACAACCACAATGTGGGGGTCTTGGGGTGCTCCGCGGCGTAACCAGGCGTAAACCTGTTCATCAAGAGCATCAAGAAGGAGCCATTGGAAACCGTGCGGGTCGCAATCACTGCGATGGAGGGCAGGCTGTTGCCGGTAAAGGCTGTTTAGATCTCGTACCAGTGACTGAACCCCCAGATGGCCTGGGTCCTCTAGGACCTTCCACTCAAGTTCGCTCTGGTAGTTCCACTCGCCGGGTTGGCCAAATTCTTGGCCCATGAAGAGAAGCTTTTTGCCGGGGTAAGCCCACATATAGGCTAAAAAGGCTTTGATATTTCCAAGTTTGGATGCATGATCTCCGGGCATCCGCCCATAGAGCGAACCCTTACCGTGGACAACTTCGTCGTGGCTGATGGGGAGCATAAAGCGCTCGCTGAATACGTAGGTTATGCCAAAGGTCAGCAAATCAGAATGGTCCTTGCGGTAACTGGGGTCTAGCCCAAAGTACCTGAGAGAGTCATTCATCCAGCCGAGGTTCCATTTATAGTCAAACCCGAGTCCACCGTCTTGGGTTTCTCGCGTGACGCCGGGGAAGGTTGTGGACTCTTCCGCAATCATCATTGTGCCTTCGGTGTTTCGACCTACGGCATCGTTTGTTTGGCGTACGAAATCGATAGCTTCGTAGTTTTCTCGTCCACCGTCTTTGTTGGGTACCCACTCACCTGCTTTACGGGAGTAATCGCGGTGAATCATCGACGCCACAGCGTCCACTCTTAAACCATCAAGATGGTATTCCTTGAGCCAGTAGATGGCGTTAGAACGCAGATGCCCGGCTACTTCTGGGCGACCATAGTTGTAGATGAAAGTGTTCCAGTCGGGGTGGAAACCCTCTTGGGGGTTTTCGTGTTCGTAGAGGGCTGTGCCATCAAACCGGCCGAGGCCGTGTTCATCGGTGGGGAAATGACCCGGTACCCAATCAGCAATAACTCCGAGTCCCTTTTGGTGAGCCTGATCTACAAAAGCTTGGAAATCTTCAGGTAGCCCGTACCTGTAGGTAGGGGCATACATGCCGATGGGCTGATAGCCCCAGGAACCATCGAAAGGATGCTCGGTAATGGGTAGTACCTCAATATGGGTGAACCCTAGGTCAGCTACATAGTCGATGAGATCATGCCAGCCTTCCTTCCGCCAGGATCCAAGGTGAACCTCATAGACACTGACTGGTGAATCCTGTGCGTGCAGCTGCGCCCGGCTCTGCAACCACTTTTCGTCCTGCCAGGTGTGCTTGCCGAGCTTTCGTACGATAGAGGCAGTTCCCGGGGGGACCTCGGCCCCGAAGCCGACAGGGTCGGCCTTGAGCGGTAACAGCTCATTGTCGTGGCCTAGAATCTCGTACTTATAGACTTCTCCCTCGCCAAGACCGGGGATAAAGAGTTCCCATACACCGCAAGATCCCAGTGGGCGCATGGGGTGTGTGATGCCGTTCCAGCTGTTAAAGGAACCCACTACGGAGACGCGGTGAGCGTTCGGGGCCCATACCGCAAAATGCAGGCCTGGGATATTCTCATGCTCCAGGGGGTGCGCTCCGAGTACCTTCCACAATTGCTCGTGTCGGCCTTCGCCGATAAGGTACTCGTCCAGTGCACCCAGTACGGGTGCAAAGCGGTATGGGTCCTGACGCTCTTCGATATGGCCACCGGTCCACTCAATGCGTAATCGGTAGTAGGGGAGAGGCTCCCCCACAAAGATTGGCATATTTGCCCACGGGCGGATCAGTTCGTTCTGATCTGTATCGTTGACTGCCCAGACCTTCAGAGCGCCTGGGAAGAGTGCAACTAGTTCTTTGCCATCTTCACTGGGGCCAAGAACCTTGAAAGGATCACGGTTCCTCCCTGTGGTGAGGGCTAGAGCTTCTGCTTTGGTGATCGCCATAAGGCTTCTCCAGATTCCTTAAAGTAACGGTCTAGCCTAAATGGCCGGGTCGATTCCCCATATTTGGCTCATGTACTCGCGCACAGAACGGTCGGAGCTGAAGTAACCCATACGGGCAATGTTCAATACCGCCATGCGATTCCAACGAGCTGAATCGCGGTAAGCGGCCTCAACCTCTTGCTGAGCACGATCGTAGTCATCAAAATCAGAGGCGACGAGGAACCAGTCCTTGTTCCACATATCATCGACCAGCTGACCAAAACGGTAAGGCTCACCGGGGCTAAAGGTGCCCTCTGCTACAGCCTGAAGGATGTCCCTAAGAGCCTGGCTCTTCTCGATTGCTAGGCGTGAGTGACCGGGCTGGCTACGGAGCTGAGCTACTTCCTCGGTGGTCAGACCAAAGAGGAAGAAGTTCTCTGCACCAACATGCTCACGGATTTCGACGTTGGCGCCATCGAGGGTACCGATGGTAAGCGCGCCGTTGAGAGCGAACTTCATGTTGCCTGTTCCCGAAGCTTCCATGCCAGCAGTTGAAATCTGCTCGCTCAGGTCAGAAGCAGGAATGAGGCGTTCTGCCATGGAAACGTTGTAGTTCGGCGGGAACACGATACGGAGCAGGTGGTTTGTCTCGGGGTCATTATTGACAAGATCCGCAACATCGTTGATGAGCTTGATGATGTCCTTAGCGGTCTGGTAGCTGGGGGCAGCCTTACCACCGAAGATCTTGACGCGAGGTACCCAGCCAGCGTTCGGGTCACGCTTGATGCGCTGGTAATGCGCAATAGTCCAAAGGATGTTCAGGAGCTGGCGCTTGTATTCGTGCATGCGCTTGACCTGTGAGTCGTACAAAGCATCAGTGGGTAAATCAATGTCGTGCTCTTCGCGCATCCAGCGGGTGAAACGCTCCTTAGCTGCGAGCTTAGTCTGCCCGAAGGCATGGAGGAACTCGGGGTCATCTGCGTATGCTTCAAGTTCTTTGAGACGCTCGAGATCAGTTTCCCAGCCTTCACCGACGGTCTTGGTGATCAACTCAGCCAGCGCGGGGTTTGCTAGCTTGAGCCAGCGGCGCGGAGTAATGCCGTTGGTGATATTCAGGATGCGATCGGGGTGCAGAGCATTGTGCACGGGGAAGAGCTCAGTTCGGACGAGCTCGGTGTGTAAGGCAGACACACCGTTGACACGGTGGCTGGTTGTAAAAGCTAGGTCACCCATATTGACCTGGTCGCCTGAGATGAGGCGGACTGGGTGGGGTGAGCCTGACTGGAGCTCAACAAACTGCTGATCGAGACGCTCAATGATGTGGAGATGGCGAGGTAGCACGTTACGCATCAGGCCAACGGTCCAACGCTCCAGTGCTTCGGGCAGAAGGGTGTGGTTGGTGTAGCCCAGAACGCGGTTGCTCAAATCTGCGGCGCGGTCGAAACCGAAGCCGTGGTCATCGACGAGGATACGGATGAGCTCGGGGCCTGCGATTGCAGGGTGCGTATCGTTCATTTGGATTGCTACGTGCTGATCCAGGTTCTCCAGGGAGGAATGGCCTGCTAGGTGGCGGCGCACGATGTCCTGAACAGATGCTGAAGTCAGGAAGTATTCCTGTGACAGGCGGAGCTGCTTGCCGCCGTCGGTGGTGTCATTGGGGTAGAGCACCCGGCTGAGACTACGAGCAAGAGCTTCGGGCTCAGCGGCGGCTACAAAGTCACCGGAGTTGAATTTACCCAGGTCAAAAAGTTCGGCGTTGGGTGCTGCGGCCCAGAGGCGAAGGGTGTTAGCCCACTTGCCGCCGTAGCCTACAACGGGGGTATCGAATGCCTGGGCCTGCACATGTGTACCGGGCTCCCAGCGCAGAAGACCATTTTCCTCGTACATTTCGCCGCCAAAGCCAACGCCGTAGACTGACTCAGGCCGGTTGAAGTCCCAGGGGTTTCCGTTAGCGAGCCAGTTCTCGGGGTTCTCCTGCTGGCGACCGTCTAGGAAGCTCTGTTCAAAGAGGCCGTGTTCGTAGCGCAGACCGTAACCGTAAGCGGGGCAACCAACAGTTGCCATTGATTCAAGGTAGCAGGCTGCCAGGCGGCCAAGACCACCGTTGCCAAGTGCCGCATCAGGCTCAGCCTTGGCCACGGTTTCAAAATCAAGGCCAAGCTCGCTGAGTGCTTCTTCAGCAGTCTCACGCAGACCCAGGTTGATTGCAAGGTCCTCCATCAGGCGACCGATGAGGAATTCCATTGAAAGGTAGTAGACACGTTTACGGTCTTCGTCCCAGGTGCGTCGTGTAGAGGCAAACCAGGGCTCAACGGCCCTGTCACGCAAAGTGTGCGAAAGCGCGATGCGCCAATCGAAGATAGTTGAATGTTGCGGATCTTTTCCTGCTGTGAACTGAAGATGTTCCAACAAAGAAGCGCGGAAGTTTGCTACTGAAATTTCAGGACGTTCGTTTTGTGCCATACTTCGATACTAATTTCAAATTCGCGGGTAGAGGCAAAAATGGCACGAACCGCCGATACCGATATCAAAAATTCTTTTTTTTGAGACAGAATGAGTTTCCCAGCGGCATGGTACGACTTAAATTGACGCAATCTTGGTGCTTCCTGAGAGATGCTCACAGATGGTTTTGTCTAAAGAAGAGGCCACCAGCTGCATATCTCAGCTGGTGGCCACTGCCTGCTACCACTGCTTTAGGGGGCAGTATTAGGCTTTCGCGGAAGCTCTACGCTTGTGCTCGCTGGGCATGCCACCAGCCCACAGCGCAGCCCCAACAATGCCAGCGTTATTGCGGAGGGTTGCCATAACCATTGGAGTACGCAGCTTCCCCTCAAGATAAGGCATGAACTTCTCAGGATTCTTAGAAATGCCCCCGCCGATAATGAACAGGTCAGGTGAGAAGAGCATCTCAAGGTGTGAGAAGTAGCGGTGCAACCGCTTGCCGTACTTTTTCCAAGAGAGCTCATACACCTCACGAGCACGTGCTGATGCACGGGTCTCAGCATCCTGCCCATCAATCTCGAGGTGACCGAGTTCTGTGTTGGGAATAAGCTGACCGTTGTTAATGAGCGCGGAACCAATTCCGGTACCCAGAGTAATCAGGGCAAGCAGGCCGTCCTTATCCCGTCCCTGGCCATAAGTGGCTTCTGCTAGCCCGGCGGCGTCGGCATCGTTGAGGGCATAGACCAGGCGGCCCCCCAGGGCCTTGCTCATAGTTTCTTCGAGGTTGGTTCCAACCCAGCTGGGGTCAACGTTTGCAGCCGAGAGAGCAAGACCGTTCTTGATGATGGCAGGGAAATCAATTCCGATTGCAGAATCTGAGAGCGGTGCCAGATCGCGCCCCTGTAACTCTTCAACGATCTGGGCTACTACACCTGCACAGGCCTCTGGTGTTGCTGGCTGGGGAGTCGGGATCCGGAAACGGTCACCGACCAGTAAACCGGTACGAATGTCTACAATCCCGCCTTTCATACCGGTACCACCGATATCGATACCGATGACCAGGTCAGCCGGGGTGGGCTCGGGAATCTGGTGGCCTGCTTCTGCCATGTCCTACTCCTTGAAGGTGATGAGGCTAGGGAAGAGTTAGAATGTCGATACCGTCGGCGGTAACAACCATGGTGTGCTCAAACTGGGCGGTGCGCTTGCGGTCTTTGGTGACGACGGTCCAGTCGTCATCCCACATATCCCACTCGATGGTGCCTAAAGTCAGCATGGGTTCGATTGTGAAAATCATGCCTTCTTCGATAAGGGTGTTGTATGCGGGGGCGGCATCGTAGTGGGGAATGATTAGGCCAGAATGGAACTCACGGCCCACACCGTGGCCTGTAAAGTCCCGGACTACACCGTAGCCAAAGCGGGCTGCGTATTTCTCAATCACTCGCCCAATAACATTGATTTCTCGTCCCGGGCGGACAGCCTTCATGGCACGGTTGAGGGCTTCTTCGGTGCGTTCAACAAGCAGACGCGATTCTTCATCAACATTTCCGACCAAGAGTGTACGGTTGGTGTCGCCGTGCATGCCATCGAGGTAAGCGGTGACATCGAGGTTAAGGATGTCTCCGTCTTCAAGAACGGTTGAATCGGGGATTCCGTGGCAGATGACCTCATTTAATGAGGTGCAGACACTCTTGGTGTAACCACGGTAGTCAACGGTTGAGGGGTAGGCACCGTGGTCGCAGATGTACTCGTGCACTAAAACATCGATGTGGTCTGTGGTGGTTCCGGGAACCGCAATTTTTTCGGCTTCTACGATTGCCCCGGCGGCAATCTTGCCAGCGGCTCGCACCCGCTCAATTTCTTCGGGCGTGTAGAAGTTGGAGCCTTTACCTTCATCGGCTTCAGGCTTGCCTACATATTCAGGGCGTTCAATGCCTGCCGGTACCGGGCGCATGGGGGTAACTGTGCCGGGCACCAGGCAACCAAGAGGTGCTTTGCCGGGCTGAGCGGGAAGATTATGGCTAGAAGAATTTGTCGACATGTTATAAATCGTAGCCCCTCTCCTGATGCTCGATGGGGTCTGATGGGTGCCAGGCAAGGAAACTTTTGCCACACTAGGTCGCGTCCAAGCTTTTCTCTTCACTCTTGGAGGGTTTACTGGCATTCCTTGCTTTCTCTTAAACCGCTTTGGTGGCTTACTCCATGGTGTTTCAAAGAAGTGTGACTCTTGCCAAGGGGCCAGGGCCTTCATAGGATGGTTGGGAAGCAGAACGATGCTCTCGTCTGTCACTACATGTAGAGGAAGACATGTCACTTGAGAATGTAACACCTGGTCCCCATGCCACGGAGTTTTACTACAATCTGCGTACCGGGCAAGTAGAAGAGGGCCAGCAGTCAAAAATCACTGAGCTGTGGGGCCCCTTTGCTACACGCGAAGAAGCCGAGCACGCTATGGAAACAGCTAAAAAACGTAACGAAGCCTGGGATGAAGGCAAAAATTCTTGGGGCAAGTAAAACCATAAAAGTCGGGGCCGGTAGCCTGTGCTACCGGCCCCTACACTTTAAGTAAAATCACTGGTCGAATCTGTGCTCGGGTGCGGGATAGGCCCCTGAGCGCACGTCCTGGCGGTAGGCCTGGGCACCTTCCAACAGAGTGTCGTACAGGTTGGCGTACTGCTTAACAAACCGAGCCATCTTGCCCTGGCGTAGCCCGAAAGCATCCTGCCAGACCAGAACCTGACCTGTTACATCAGATCCTGCACCGATGCCGATGACCGGAATATGGACTGCGCGGTCAATCTGTGCCGCTATGTCTGACCGCGTCATCTCAATGAGTAAGCAGAAGGCACCGGCCTCAGTAAGCGCAAGCGCGCTCTCTATGAGCGCTTCTGCGCTATCACCACGCCCTTGCACTCGATAGCCACCCAGGGCATGCTCAGACTGGGGCGTAAAACCGATGTGCGCCATGACAGGGATACCCGCCGCAACCAGGGCCTTAACATGCTCGGTGTGATAGCTAGTTGCCTCCATCTTGATGGCGTGCGCACCGCCTTCTTTCATAAAACGCACTGCGCTAGCAACCGCCTGTTGCGGTGACTGTTCATAGGAGCCAAAGGGCAAATCAGCTACCACCAGGGCGCGCTGGGCGGCTGACGATACAGCCTTCACCAGTGGGAGCATTTCATCAACAGTGATAGTGAGCGTGGAATCATGCCCCAGGACGTTACTGCCAGCGGAGTCTCCCACCAGCAAAACCTCAATACCGGCGCGGTCAAAGATAGTAGCGGTGAGCGTATCGTAGCTGGTGAGCATAGCGAACTTTTCACCAGCTTCTTTGGCCTGGCGCAGGTGAACAGTCCGCACCTTTTTAACATCGAGGACACTACCTGCTGAATTCTGCTGAGCAGATGCGGCCGGGGCGGAAGCCTGTGAGCCGTAGGGAGAACTTTCTTCGTTGAGCATACCCCTAACTTTAGTGGCAGGATCGACCGCGCAAACGACCTGAGGGCGCGTATTCTCAGTCGGTGAAAGAAATGTTTAAAACTGGTTACGGTTCCTTAGTTTGTGCGCGTGCCAGGTAGGCAGAGGGAAACACAAAGTTCTAGAGTTGGAAGGTAGCGAATAAGAACCTGCCCACCGGGGTGCAGGTAGCGCTAGCGACACGAACGGATAGGTTACATGGATCGTCAGCAAGAGTTTGTTCTGCGCACTATTGAGGAACGCAACGTGCGTTTCGTTCGTCTTTGGTTCACCGATGTTGTAGGCCAGCTCAAGTCGGTGGCGATTGCCCCGGCTGAGGTTGAGAGCGCTTTTGATGAGGGAATCGGCTTTGACGGTTCATCCATTGAGGGCCTTTCCCGTGTCTACGAGTCAGACATGCTCTTACAGCCTGACCCCTCAACCTTCCAGGTGCTGCCCTGGCGCGGTGACGACGAACCCACCTCACGCATGTTCTGCGACATTCTCACCCCCGACGGCGAACCCAGTGCTTCGGACACCCGCGGTGTCCTTAAGAAAATTCTTTCCAAAGCCGCAGGCATGGGCTTTACCTGCTACACCTCCCCGGAAATCGAATTCTACCTTCTCAAATCCAAGGAACTGGGACCCAATGGCTTCCCCGAGCCTGTGGACTCTGAAAGCTACTTCGACCACACCCCCGGGGGAGTCGTGCAGGACTTCCGCCGCAAAGCGGTCAGCACCCTTGAAGAAATTGGGATTTCAGTAGAGTTCTCCCACCACGAGACCGGGCCGGGGCAGAATGAAATTGATTTGCGCCATGCCGATGCTCTGCAAACCGCAGATAACATCATGAGTTTCCGCACCGTCATCAAGGAAGTCGCCCTGTCCCAGGGTATCTATGCGACCTTCATGCCCAAGCCTTTTACCGAACACGCCGGTAGCGGCATGCACACCCACTTCTCCCTGTTTGAAGGTGATACCAACGCTTTCTTTGAGGCAGGAGCCGAGTACCAGCTTTCACGCACCGCCAAGCACTTCATCGCCGGTGTCTTGCAGCATGCACCCGAATTCACCTCGGTCACCAACCAATTCGTCAACTCCTACAAGAGGCTGTGGGGCGGCGGTGAAGCACCCTCCTATGTCTCTTGGGGCCATAACAACCGCTCGGCCCTGGTCCGTGTGCCGCTCTACAAGCCCAACAAGATGCAGTCAGCCCGTATGGAATACCGCGGTATCGACTCGGCGACCAACCCCTACCTGGCCTACGCCGTTATCCTGGCGGCTGGCCTGAAGGGAATCGAGAACGAGTACGAGCTACCCTCGGCAGCGGTTACGGAAGATATCTCCGCAATGACCAGCGCGGAGCGCCGTGCCATGGGCTACCACGCCTTGCCCTCATCTCTCTACGATGCAATCCACCGCACCGAAGAATCAGAATTTATGGCCGAAACACTGGGCGAGCAGGTTTTTGAGCAGTTCCTGCGTAACAAGCGCCGTGACTGGAACGCTTTCCGTGCCGAAGTAACCCCCTACGAGCTTAAGACCAGCCTCGGTATCCTCTAACAAGGCTGTGCAGGCGTAGCCCCTACTAGGGCGCTACGCCTGCCTTGTTGTATCTAGCAGAACCCCAACAGCCCAAGGAGCAAGACACGGTGACAGCCCCAAAAACTACCTCAGCGCACCCCGATGACGTTACCCGCCGCGCAGAAGAAGAACGCAAGGCACATGTGCGCCTCATCAGTGAGATGGCAGCACTGGGTTTCTACGATGCTGCCAAGAGCGCTCGCTGGCTGGATTCACCCGAACTGGCAAGGGTCGACCGTAATAAACTTTTTGAGGGTCTGAGGTTGGCACCTTCACCTGACATTGCTCTGCCTGCGCTGGTGAGGCTGATTGAGAGAGCGCCGAAGGTAGCAGAACTTGCAGGGCGAGGTGCTGATGCCCCCGCTCTCTACCGCTTACTTGGCGGCTCAGAAGCACTGGGGGAGTTTCTTATTCGACGCCCAGAGCACACAGACCTGCTAGAGATTGAGGATAAGCAGCTAGCCTATGAAGATTTCCCCCGGTCGCTGCTACCGGAAACTGATAATGAGTTCCTGACCCCCATTGCCCCGCTTGACACCGTGTACCGGGCGGACCTGCTCAAGGCCGTAGGAGCGGACCCTGATTCTGATACACCCAAAGCAAGCTTGACGGGAAAAGAGGCTTACACCGCGCTTCGCATAGCCTACCGCCGGCACATCACCGAGCTAGCTATCCACGACCTCACCAGCTACGCGCCGGTCAAATTTATGCCTACTGTGGGGCATGTCTTAGCTGACCTGGCAGCGGGCGCTCTTGAAGCAGCACTGGCCGTTGCTCGCGCCGAGGTTTCGGCAGCGCGAGGAGAGGACACTGTTGCCGCAGTTGAACTGGCGATCATCGGTATGGGTAAGTGCGGTGCACGGGAACTCAACTACATCTCGGATGTTGATGTGGTCTATGCAGTGGCACACGCACCGCTTTCAGACCTTCCAGAGGGATTCACCCCCCTAGATGAGAACACCCTGACACAGGTGGGCCTTGAGCTCGTTCAGGCTCTATCCAAAGCAATTATGGCACCAGCGCCAGAACCGGCCCTATGGGAGGTCGACGCCAACCTCCGCCCCGAGGGTAAAGACGGGGCGCTTGTCCGTACCGTAGAGTCCTATACCAGCTACTACAAACGGTGGGCGGATAACTGGGAATTCCAGGCCCTCCTGAAAGCCCGCCCCATAGCGGGCAACCCTGCCCTGGGGGTACGGTGGGCGAGGGCTATGCGCCCCTTCGTCTGGGAGTCAGCGGCCAGGGACTCCTTCGTGGAATCCGTCCAGGCCATGAGACACAGGGTGACAGATAATATCCCTGCCGCTGAAGTTGACCGTCAGATTAAGCTTGGCCCCGGAGGGCTGCGCGACGTAGAGTTCACGGTTCAACTACTCCAGCTAGTCCACGGTCGAACCGATGAGAGCGTCCGAACTCAGACAACCACCGACTCTCTGAGTGCACTAGCAAAGGCCAGCTATATCAGCCGCAAAGATGCCCTTGACTTCGCCGAAAACTATGCCACCCTCCGGGTCATGGAACACCGTATTCAGCTGCTCTATATGCGCCGGACCCACCTCATGCCCGCCAAAGAAAAGGACCGACGCACCCTAGCTAGGGGTATGAGCTCGCCACTAGCCCCCAACCAGCTGACCGAAGCCGACATGCTCAAACAGTGGGCAAAAATCAAACGGGTGGTTAAGCTACTCCACGAAAGGCTCTTCTTTCGTCCGCTTCTTGCCGCGGTGGCTCACCTATCCAAGGACGAGGTAGCCCTCAGCCCCCAAGCCGCACAAGACCGTTTGGCAGCCCTGGGCTACAAGGACCCCCGCCGCGCTATGGGGCACATCGAGGCCCTGACCAAAGGCCTACGCCGCTCTGCCGAAATTCAGCGAACGCTCATGCCGGTACTCTTGGGGTGGTTCGCCAAGGGAGTAGACCCCGATGCTGGCCTACTGGGTTTCCGCCGTATCAGTGAGTCCCTTGGCGGTACCCCCTGGTATCTGCGTATGCTCCGAGACTCACCCGCCGCAGCAGAGCGTCTATGCACCCTACTCTCCAGCTCACGCTTTATCACTGACCTACTGGAAGATACCCCCGAACCCATTGCTTGGCTTGACCGAGACGAGGACCTCAAACCGCGAGACACCGAGGTCATCATTGGTGAACTACGCTCCCAGCTCACCCGGCACACCGACCCCCTGGATGCCATCCGTGCCGTCCGCATGGCACGACGCCGTGAAATCCTCCGGTTATCTATGGGTGAAGCGCTAGGACTGACCACCACTGAGGAAGTCGCACACGGTCTGTCCGACATCGATCGAGGGGCTATCCAGTCAGCGCTCGCTATTGCCGAACGCGAACTCTACGCTGAGGGCCGAGAACCGCTCACCCATGTAGCAGTCATCGCAATGGGCCGTCAAGGCGGGGCCGAAATTGGCTACGGCTCAGACTCAGACCTCATGTACGTTCATATTCCGTGCCCAGGAGCAGACGAACGTGAAGCCCAAGCAGAAGCCACCGAACTCATTAACCGCATGGTTCAGCTCCTCAAACAGCCGACCAAGCCGCCGATTCGTGCCGAGAAAGTGCTCGAGATTGACGCCGACTTGCGGCCAGAGGGCAAACAGGGGGCTATGGTGCGCTCGCTGGACTCATTCCGGGAGTACTACGAACGTTGGGCCGATACCTGGGAGTTCCAGGCTCTACTGCGTGCCCGCCCCTTTGCTGGTTCTGAGACGGTGGGGCAGGCTTTTGTGGAGCTGATTGCTCCTTACCGTTACCCGTCTACTTTTGGGGCTGCGCAGGTGACTGAGATTCGGCGTATGAAAGCGCGTGTGGAAACCGAACGTATGCCTCGTGGGGCCGATAAAACTCGTCAGCTCAAACTGGGCAGGGGTGGTCTAACCGATGTTGAGTGGCTGGTTCAGCTCCTTCAGCTTCAGCACGCGCACCGGGTTCAGGGTATGCAAACGACCTCAACGTTGGGGGCTTTGGCTGCCGCCGTTGAGGCCGGAATTGTTGAGCAGGACGATGCTCAGCTTCTGAGTTCGGCCTGGAGACTTGCCTCGAAGATCCGTGGTTTGAATGTTTTGAGGACGGGCCGGGCTTCAGATACTTTAACGACAACCCGATCTGATCTTGAGGCCATTGCGCGTTGGTGCGGCTATGAACCGAACTCGGCACGCTTACTCGAAGATGACTACCTGCGTATCACCCGTCAGGCTCGGGCTGTCTATGAGAAGCTGTTCTACCCGGCCTAGACACCACGCGGAAAGAGAAGAAGGTAGTGACTGAGCACAATGGTGTGGCTACTGTACATATCGACCGTCTTGACTCTATGGATGACCGCGTTTTGCGCGCCGGATGGCCGACTGGCAGGCTACACCTTAATGTACCGGCTTCAGGGAAGCGAAACGGTTGAGCAGGATGATGGGCGACTACCGAGGCAAGGGACTGGGCCTTGCTCTAAAGATAGCCAACCACCGTCAGCTTGAGCCTAAGGGCACCGATTTTACGGGGCTGGTGAGTTGGGTTGATCGCAATGATCTTGCAATGCGAGCTATCAACCAGCAACTGGGCTATCAAAGCCTGGAACTATGCCAGATAGTCGAGAAGCAGGGGTAGCTAGTGCTGCTCTGCTTTCGAGATTTGGTCTGCCAAATCTTCGGGGGAGAGATCTGCATTTGAGAAAGCCTCGTTGAGCGGCAGGTGCAGGCGGAGCCCGGTACCCGGGCAGATTTCTACATGCGCACTGCGGAGTTTGAAGTCTACAAGGTGCCCACCCTTATCGCGTTCATCGTTGATAAAGTGTGCATGACACCCGGGCACACCGATACCCTGCTCGTAAATAGGGGTGCGGAACCCAACGATAGTGCCGGTAACATCATCAAACTGGACGATGTCCTCGCCTTCTACCGCATCAACCATCTTGGGGTAGGGCTTGGACTGCTTCTTGACGGTTCGGGTGCGTACCCACTCAAAGTCGCCCACAATTTTGATGGCATACATGTAGTTATCTGAGAGAGTGAAATCATCAAGCACCTGGGCTGCTCGTTGACGGAGAAGATTGCGGGGTAAATCCCGCTTAATTGCCGGAACAAAGTTAGTAATCACCGCAAAGGGTGTCTTCTGGTCCAGGTCCGCTAAGGACACAGAGCCGTCAAAGCGCATCTGGTAGCAGGTTCCATCGAGCACAACCATCTCACCGTCAAGACCGTCAAAGGTGCCCACCCCAAAATTGCCGTGCCCCAGGAGCTCACCGATTGTCATATCGCCGTCGTAGATACCGTCTAATAGCTGGCTCATGAGGCCGGTCTGGAAGACTTCGTTCCGGTAGATGGTGCTACGTCCTTCAAGAATTGAACTCTGCTTGCTCATGTTTTCATCTCTTCTGAACTTATCGGTCTTTACACTCAAAAGCCGCGCCCCACACCCACAGAATCTGTGGATGTGGGAGCGCGACCCTGGGCTTATGGCACCAGTTTACGGCAGATTAGACACCGTAGTACAGCTGGTACTCCAGCGGGTGCGGCACCAGTGAGAGGGGCTCCAGCTCCTTGGTGCGCTTATAGTCAATCCATGCCTGGATGAGGTCCTCGGTGAAAACATCGCCGGCGAGCAGGAAGTCGTGGTCTGCTTCAAGAGCGGCCAGGGCTTCTTCGAGGTTGGCAGGAGCCTTCTTGATATCTGCTGCTTCTTCAGAGGGCAGCTCGTAGAGGTCCTTGTCAATCGGCGCTGGGGGTTCAATGCGGTTGCGGATACCGTCTAGACCAGCCATGAGCTGGGCAGCGAAAGCCAGGTAGGGGTTTGAAGAGGGGTCCGGTGCACGGAACTCTAGACGCTTAGCCTTGGGATTTGAACCGGTGATGGGGATGCGGATACCGGCTGAACGGTTACCCTGCGAGTAGACCATGTTCACGGGTGCTTCGTAACCGGGAACCAGGCGCTTGTAGGAGTTTACGGTGGGGTTGGTGAAAGCCAGAACTGATGAGGAGTGCTCAATCAGACCACCGATGTACCAGCGGGCAAGGTCGGAGAGGCCAGCGTAGCCACGCTCATCGTAGAAGAGGGGCTCGCCGTCGAGCCAGAGTGACTGGTGGCAGTGCATACCTGAACCATTGTCACCGAAGACGGGCTTGGGCATGAAGGTGACGGTCTTGCCCCAGGCATCGGCGGTGTTCTTGATGACGTACTTAAACTTGAGCAGGTCATCTGCAGCCTGGGTCAGGGTGGAGAACTTGTAGTTGATCTCTGCCTGGCCGGGTGCGCCAACCTCGTGGTGAGAACGCTCGACTTCGAGGCCAACTTCATCGAGGGCTACGCACATGGCATCGCGTAGGTCGGCCTGCTTATCGACTGGAGAGACAGGAAAATAGCCGCCCTTGGTCAGTGTCTTGTTACCCAGATTACCGCCATCTTCGGTCCTAGCTGAGTTCCAGGGAGCTTCATCGGAGTCGATCTTGAAGGAAACAGACTGGGGGGTCACCTCGTGCTGGACGTTCTCGAAGACGAAGAATTCAGCTTCTGAGGCGAAGAAAGCGGTATCGGCAATACCTGTTGACTTGAGGTATTCTTCAGCACGCTCAGCAACACCTCGGGGGTCACGGTGATAGGGCTCTCCGGTGCGTGGGTTGACAATGGAGCCGGTGATGATCAGGGTCTTCTCAAGACGGAAGGGATCAACATAGGCACTGGCTACATCGGGAATGAGCTGCATATCGGACTCAGCGATACCCTGAAAGCCCCGAATAGAGGACCCATCAAACATCTGGCCTACTGTGAAGAAATCTTCATCAATGGATTTTGCGGGCATGTTGAAGTGCTGCTGGACACCGGGAAGGTCGGTGAAGCGGATGTCAACAAACTTGACGTCTTCCTTGGTGATGAAGTCTATGACTTCCTGTGAGGTTGTGAACATAATTGGGTGTTCTCCTTGAGATATATCGACCCCGGGGCCCCATGGGTGGGCACCTGGATGTTGTATCTAGCCTAGAGCTAGTTTTTTGCCCTCAAGTGTCGCCTTTGTTTCGCTTGTGTAACAGCCTGAGCACCAAGTTGCAGGCGTGTTAAGGGCTCCTGCAGCTGGCTAAGCTCTCTTTCATTCTAGGAAAGCGGTCAGTGCTCTTGGGTGACCGTGGTATCTCATAGATGACTTTTCTGGGTAGGGGAGTTGCTCTTAAGCCGGTAAGGTTAGATGTTGTGGTATCAAGAAAAGATTTAGGTTCATGGCTTGACGGTGCCCCCACCCATATGGATTACCCGGGGCAGGATATGGGGCGCCCCCGTTCTGGCAGGGGAGCAATTGCCCGCCCTTTGAGCCGCTTGATTGCGTTTTGTATGGATTGGTACCTCATTAAAGGTATTTTCTTCCTCCTGGGGAAGTTTGTTTTCCCCGGTGCGAACCTAGCCTCTCTCGATATTGCCCAGCTCATTTTTTTCTGGCTTTACATGGTTTCTGCCGTTGGTTTCATGGGGCATAGCATAGGTCATTTTGTCATGGGAATGCAGGTTCAGAGCCTTGACGGTAAACCTGCCGGGTGGCTCTCTGCTCTCGTCCGCCAGAGCATGGTGATGCTGGTTCTTCCTGTCCTGATCATGGACGCTGACCAACGGGGGCTTCACGACCGTGCACGTCATACCATTTTGGTTCTTATTCGTTAGATGGTGTAGATATGTCAGATGATTCCATAAGGGAAGACAAAAACCCTAGCATGCAAAGAGAACATGACCCAGCTCTGCCCCCTTTCCTGACTTCCCCAGGCAAGGTCGATAAGATTCTGCTGTCCCTACTGGGATTCATGACGATTTTCTCCCTGGCGATTATACCCACTCGGGCTTTCTTGCTGGTTGAGCATCCCTGGGTTCTGTCGCTCTTGACCGGCTCCGGTTTGGGAGTTCTGATTACCGCCGCCCAGAATCCCCACCAGTACCTTCTATGGGCTGTGTTGGTTACGGTGACAGCTCTGAGCCATATCAAGTTCATGGCCGTTTACTTTTTTATGGGTAAGCATTGGGGCCAAGACTTTATCAATTGGATTTTCGCCAGCCATACACCGCTCTGGTACCGCAAGCTGGAGGGCTTTGTGGAACGGCACCTACTGGTGAGCCTTCTCCTGGGGTTTATCCCTTTTTCGCCTATTCCCGCTACCTTGCTGGTAGCTATAGCCGGTATCCGCAAGATCAAGGGTATGGTCATCGGTGTCTATATCTATATTCTCGCCCTGCTGAATAAGTGCTTCTACCTGTACCTGGGCGTTACCTTTGGTGAGGGAATCCAGCCTATTCTCAAAACCATTGATCGCTACATGATGCAGATAACCCTGGCGCTGTTGCTCTATGTCTTTGTGGTCAACTGGTGGAAGGGCTCCAAGAAGCAGAAAGAAGATCGGTAGGTACGGTAAAGGCCGGGTTCTTAAAGAACCCGGCCTTTATATATCAAGCCAAATGGTGCTAGCGCATGCCCTTACGGCTGGGGCGCATACGCAGGGGATCAACGCCCTTGGGGATCGCACTGAGCATATTGTTGTGCTTGGAGATGGAATCAATGCGGTTAGAAACCTGGTGCATCTCCTGCTGAGTCAGGTGCTTGGGTAGCTTGTTCATTGCCTTAGTGACCTGCTTGAGCTCTACCTGACCCTCCGCGGTACCTGTGTTGATAACGTGAACGGGTACGGTAGGAACAATCTTCTTATAGCGGAGCTTTTCCTTCTGAACCAGGCCGTTGACGCGGTTAGTGGGGCCCTCGGTCACCAGAACGATGCCGGGGCGTCCAATAGCGCGGAAGACAACATCCTGTGACTTATTCACTGCAACGGGCTGCTGCTCAAAAATCCAGCCGCGGCGCAGGGTTGAGAGAGCAGCGCCTGCGCGGCCGGGGCGGTCCTCAAGCTGAGCAAAGGCGGCCTTTTCTGCGCGGCGAGAAAGAACAATCACTGCGAAGAGGATGCCGAAAGGAATACCGATCAGAAGGAAAGTAATCCAGTTCTTCAGCAGAATACCGATGAGCAGGAAAACAAGGACGGTTGCACAGAAAATCAGCGCCAAAATCCAGGGGATATTGGGGTCTTGTTGGCGGGTCACACCATAGACCTGCTTCATCTGGGCAAACATGCCGGGGCCACGCTTAGCGCGGCGCTCTGCGCCTGCCTTTTTCTTTTCTTCGCGGGTGTTGCCACGAGATTCAGCCACTGTGTATCCTTCGTGAGTCGAGAACCGGGCGCCCTAGCTATCTAAGTGATAAGAGCGCCGTAACTTACCCATTCTATACGGCAGGTGCCCGCCGATAAAGCCGGCAGGCACCCAAATGGGATGATAAAGCTAACGGCTGGGGAGACCCTGAAGCCTGGTTTACGCGCCAGCTGCTACCAGTGAGCTTGCTTCTTGCATGGCAAAGCCTTCATCGTCGATGTGCGAGAGGTGCTCAGGTATCTGGCGGCCGTGCTTCTTCATGGCGCGGGCCCAGAGCTTACCGGCACGGTAGGAAGAACGAACCATGGGCCCAGCCATGACACCGGAGAAACCGATTTCCTCGGCCATTTGGGAAAGTTCAAGGAACTCGGTCGGCTTGACCCAACGCTCGATGGGGTGGAAAAGCGGGCCGGGGCGTAGATACTGCGTCAGGGTAATAAGGTCTGTTCCTGCATCGTGTAGGTCACAGAGGGCCTCATAGATTTCCTCGTTAGTTTCCCCCATACCCAAAATCAAGTTGGACTTAGTGATCAGGCCGGCTTCTTTGCCCTGGGTTATGACATCGAGTGAGCGCTCGTAGCGGAAAGCGGGGCGAATCTGCTTGAAAATACGGGGTACTGTCTCAAGGTTGTGAGCAAAGACTTCGGGCTGGGCATCAATGACCTGCTGGACGTCTTCTTCTTTGCCTTTGAAGTCAGGGATCAGTATTTCGACACCTGTAGTGGGCGATACCCTGTGAATCTGCCTGATTGTCTCGGCGTAGAGCCAGGCACCACCGTCTTCAAGGTCATCGCGGGCAACGCCGGTGACGGTTGCGTAGCGCAGGCCCATCTTTTTGACATTGAGGGCTACCTTAATTGGTTCCGTGCGGTCAATAGCAATCGGCTTACCTGTATCAATCATGCAGAAGTCGCAGCGACGGGTGCACTCAGAGCCGCCAATCAGGTAGGTCGCTTCACGATCTTCCCAGCACTCATAGATGTTGGGGCAACCTGCTTCTTCGCATACTGTATGCAGGCCTGAACCGCGGGAGAGGTTAATCATCTCCTGATATTCAGGGCCTACTTTAGCCCTGGTTTTAATCCATGAGGGCTTCTTCTCGATAGGTACTTCTGCATTGCGCGCTTCAACGCGCAGTAGCTTGCGGCCGTCAGGCTGGGCGCTCATGTGGAGGAATCTCCTTTGTAGATTGGTCTCATCGTTAAGTCTATGTGGGGGCTTAAGGTTTTGAGGGGAACCCCTTTGAGGGCTAGGTGGCGGGAACGAAAGATGCCGCTAGCTGGTTGGCGTAGCGGTCGAGTTCCTTTTCAACCTGCTCAACAATATCTGCTGGAGAAATATTCCGCCCGAGCTGTTCACTAATCGTGGTGACCCCGGCATCTGTAATTCCGCAGGGAATGAAAGCCCCGAAAGGGTCAGTGGGGTTATTGCAGTTGATGGAAAAGCCGTGCATGGTGGTGTTTTTTGAGACTCGAATTCCAATGGCGGCTATTTTCTTGTCTGGTAGCAGTGCCCCGTCACCCCGGACCCAGACACCAGAGCGACCTTCCATTTGCTGGCAGGTGATACCGAGCCCGGTAAGGACCTTGATGAGGACCTCTTCTAAGACTCGCACGTACCTGACCACGTCAATGGGTTCGGGCAGCTGGACGATGGGATATCCAACGAGCTGGCCGGGGCCGTGCCAGGTCAGTTTGCCACCACGATCAATTTTGATCACAGGAACTCGATTGTCGCTAGGGTACTCATGGTCTTCGGTTCTTTTCCCAGCGGTAATAACTTCCTGGTGCTCTAGGAGCAGGACGGTGTTTTGTTGTTGGCCGGTAGCGACTTTTTCGTGTGTCTTGCGCTGGTATTGAAGCGCCGTCTCATAGTCAATGTACTGGGGTGCAAAGCCGACCCGCTCAAACAAAAGTGCCATACCCTCTAGGGTAGTCCTTTTAGTCAGACTCTAAAAATAGCTAGCCTAAGTGTGGCTTTAAGTTTTTGGTGACCAACTGTGAATTTTTATCCACAGCCAACTAATGTATCTCTGACTAGTATAAATGTCTGTTCTGTGGATAACTTTTTAATGGGTTCTTGCATGTGAGGTATGTCTAGAACATGAAAAGCCAAGCATCTCTTCACCCACAAGACGCACCATCTCACCCTGAGCAGGAACCCCTTGCATCTGACAGCGCGCTCAAGGGCCTGACCGATGTCATCCTCCGATATCGCCTTGAAAGCGGGCCGACCCACTCTACCTGGATTGCTGACTGTGGCTATCAGACAGCAGGACAGCTTGAGATACAAGCAGGGCCTTACACACTGACTCAATATTCAAAGAGCGCAACCGCCGCAATGAAAGCAGCTGAGCGGCTCTGCTCTTTACCTACCCACCCTGCCGTCCTGAGAGTAGATGCAGTAACCAGCTCACCTAGTGCAGGTCATATCTGGTATGAGGCAGCTGAAGCAGGTACTCTAGCGGATTATTGCAGAGCCCGGGGCCAGCTTCCACTTGCCCAAGTTACCACCGTAGCTAAGGCCCTGACTGCGGCATTAACATATCTCCACCAGCAAGAGCTTGCCTACCGAGACCTTAGGTTAGAGCACTGTGTTTTCACTGTTAAGGGGGAGCTTAAAGTTCTAGCGCCCGACCTTGATCTCAGAACTTCACCCGATACTGCCAAAGAGGCCAAAAAGGCAGAGGATATTGCCGCCTGTGCCGCTATTCTCTGGTTCTGTCTTACGGGCAAGGAACCTAAGGCACAAAGGCTCCGGGCGCCACTTCTATTGAGCCTACCTCAGGCCAGCGACGCTCTTGCTCAAACACTTGAAGATGCTATTGACCTGAGAGCAAATCAGCCGAGCCTGACCGATCTTGCCGCCCTATTTGACCTGACTGCGGATTCTGCCCCCTTAGAGCTCCATCTGAGTGCCAACGAGAGCGTCCTAAGCCGGCTCCCTGCCTACACGGCGACTGAGACTGAGCCGATGACCAACAAGCCTAAAACCCGCATGAGGAGGGCACCGAAAGTCTACGGGCAGCCCCAAACACTGAATAGACGGTCCTCATCAAGGGCTGGTATCACCTTATGGAAATCGGGGAAGCAGGGGGTTGCTATAGCGCTTCTGGCGGCTATCGTTCTTGCGCTGGGGGCGTGTATATCTGTTTTCTTACCGTGGATCCAGGACCGTCTCAGCGCTAGCCCGCAAGAACAAGCCGCAGAGGAAACTCAGTCACAGGAAATGTCACTACCGACTAGCCCATCCACGCTATCACCAACAAAGGAGCCAGAATTACAGAAACCTTCCGAACCGGTGAGTGGTATCAGCGGTGATCGCCAGGAAGTAATTACCCAACAAACAGCCGAACTCATCCGCCTGCGAAGCCAAGTTCTATCTTCTGGCAATAGCGATCGCGTTCAGGACTATGCCTTACCCGGTTCTGAATTAGAACACAATGACCGTAATATGCTGACTCAAGAAGGAGCAAGAGATCTCAGCCAGATGTCGTCCCAAGTAGTGTCCGTTGAGGAAATTTCTGCCGGTCAGGAGGGTAGCTACACAGTAATAGCGGTTCTTGAAGCTCGCGGCTACAACCCTAAGGGGAGCGACGAGGAACTAGCGCGGTTAGGTATGACCCGAGATGGAGAACGCATTATGCAGAAAGTCAGCTTGTCACTACAGCCCTCTAGTCAAGGGCTAAGAATAGAATCAGCAAAACCTATTACTGCCAACGAAGGCTAGGCTTCAAGCACTGTAAGCGAATAAGAAATAGAGCGGTACACAGTTGATGCGTACCGCTCTAGTGGCGAATTCGATATGCCCTTAGATTACAGGCAGTGATTTAGATTTGTGGGTACTGGATAAAAATTGCGATAGCAATATTAATCAGCGCAAGACCGCCAACGGTGTGGGCAAGAGCAATGTTCTTACCTGATTCAGGAGTACCAAGAGCAAGAGCGGCCTTGTACTTCTTCTGACCTACGAATGCAGCGGCAGCGATCACCAGGGCAATCACCATTTTTATGCCAATCATCATGTGGTTGAGTTGCATATTTTCTGCCATCTGCATGAAGTAGAGAGCGAAACCGGTAACAAGCTGCAAGAGCGCGGCATGGAATTGGCCGGGCAGGACGACAGCTTTCTTAAAGTTTGCTACCCAAAGGCCAAACACTAGTGAAGCACCAATAATGTGCAGAAACAGAAGAATTGAAAAAGCAATAGACATGTTCTTTAGTCTACGGAATACCGGGCTCTTTATCGACAGTATGTCACAGCAAGGGGTGTGTTGGTCGGCACCTATGTCAGTTACCCCAGGAAAACAGGGGGTATACAAAAGGTGCTCCCTCATCATGTGATGGGGGAGCACCCTCAAACAATAGCTGGGCGAGTAAAGGGGTTAGATGTCCCTTACTCAGTCACCACCTGTTTTTAGAGGCCGACCTCAGCCTCAAAAGCGGCTTCTTCAAGTCGCTGCTTGAGGAAAGCCAGGAAGCGACCAGCATCTGCACCGTCCACGACGCGGTGGTCGTAGGTGAGTGAGAAGTATGCTAGCGAACGAATTGCGATGACATCGTTACCATCAGCGTCCTGGATCACAGCGGGGCGCTTGTTGGTTGAGCCGATACCCAAGATAGCTACGTTGGGCTGGTTGATGATCGGGGTGAAGAAGACACCGCCGGTTTGGCCGGTTGATGAGATGGTGAAGGTTGAGCCGGAGAGCTCCTCAGGCGCAACCTGACCGTCGCGTGCACGCTTGGCTACATCATTGATCTTCTTTGCGATACCGGCAATGTTGAGGTCACCGGCATCCTTAACAACGGGGACAAGCAGACCCTTGGGGGTGTCAACTGCTAGGCCGATGTTCTCGGATCCGTGGTAGGTAATTTCCTTGAAGTCATCACTCATTGAGGAGTTGAACTGGGGGAACTGCTGCAGAGCTTCGGTAACTGCCTTGGTGAAGAAGGGCAGGAAGGTCAGCTTGGTACCCTCACGAGCCTCAAAACCAGCCTTAGCCTTGTTGCGCAGAGCAACCAGACGGGTGAGGTCAATTTCCTGGACAGTGGTCAGCTGAGCTGAAACTGCCAGCGACTCAACCATGCGCTTGGCAACGGTCTGGCGGATACGAGCTGTCTTCTCGGTGGTGCCACGCTTTGAGGAGACTGCAGGCTTGGGGGCAGCAGGGGCCGTAGGAGCAGCAGCTGGCGCAGCTACGGGAGCGGGTGCTGCGGCGGGGGTTGCAGCAGAGCCCTTCTTAGCCTCGGCAGCAGCCAATACGTCCTGCTTGCGGATGCGGCCACCAACGCCGGTTCCCTTGATGGTTGAAAGGTCGATACCTTCCTGCTTCGCCAGCTTGCGTACAAGGGGAGTGACGTAGGCTTCGCCGTTCTCGCCGGAGGGAATTTCGACAGCAGGAGCCTCAGCAGCCTCATCCTGTGAAGAAACAGCTACAGGTGCTTGCGCCTGATCAGCTACCTTGGCTTCGTCGGCTGCAGGGGCCTGAGGCTCATCAGTTGAGGCGGCGGGGGCAGCAGATGAAGCGCTACCGATGATGGCCAGAACCTGGCCGACCTCGGCATCCTCGTCTTCCTGGATGCGGATTTCAAGCAGGGTACCGGTAACGGGTGAGGGAACTTCGGTATCTACCTTATCGGTGGAAACCTCAACCAGAGCCTCGTCAACGGCTACTTCTTCGCCAACCTCTTTGAGCCAGCGGGTGATGGTGCCTTCGGTAACTGATTCGCCCAGCGCGGGGAGGGTAACCTCAACGCCTTCAGCGGAGCTTGCAGGGGCTTGAGCCGCAGGAGTGGGTGCAGGTGCAGCGGATTCAGCTGCGGGAGCGGATGTTGCTGGAGCTTCCTGGGCAGGTGCAGCTACAGGAGCAGATGCGCTTGCGCCGGAGCCGTCACCAATGACGAGCAGGGGAGCACCTACTTCGACATCCTGGTCTTCTTCAACGAGAATCTGTTCAACAACACCGGCAACGGGTGAGGGAACTTCGGTATCAACCTTGTCAGTTGAAACTTCGACGATAGCTTGGTCGACAGAAACTGTTTCGCCAACTTCAACGAGTAGGCGGGTAACGGTACCCTCGGTTACTGATTCGCCCAGTGCGGGCAGTTCAACGGTAGTGGACATAGTCCTTCGTGGTCTCCTTGTACGTGATGGAATATTGAAAGGGTAGGTGGCGCTTCACGGGTGCGGAGCGACCACCTACCTGAAGCTTATTTAGCCGTGCAACGGTGCGCCAGCCAAGGCCATTGCTGCTTCACCGAGTGATTCGTTCTGAGTGGGGTGAGCATGGATAAACTGTGCAACGTCTTCGGGGAAAGCCTCCCAGACAACCCACATCTGTGCCTCACCAATTTGCTCGCCCATGCGCTTGCCAACAGCGTGAACACCGATGATAGGGCCGTTCTTTTCACGGACAACCTTGACCAGACCGCCGGTACCAAGGATAGAGGACTTACCGTTACCGGCCAGGTTGTACTCTGTAACCTCGATGTTTTCCTTGCCGAACTTCTCTTCAGCCTTGGGCTGTGAGTAGCCGATTGAGGCAATTTCGGGTTCGCAGTAGGTGACCTTGGGGATATGGAGATCCTCAACCACCTGTGGGTTCAGGCCAGCAATCTCTTCAGCAACGAAACGGCCCTGCTGGTAGCCACGGTGCGCTAGCTGGACACCGGGGACGATATCGCCAATAGCGTAGATGTTGCCTACCCCGGTGTGCAGTCGCTCGTTAGTAATGACAAAGCCACGGTCCATGGTCAGGCCCTGTTGGTCGTAACCAAAGCCCTCGGTGTTGGGGCCACGGCCTACAGCAACGAGCACGATATCAGCTTCAAAGGTGGTGCCGTCTTCGAGGGAGACTTTAGCGCCGTTGGCATCCTGCTCAACAGTTTTGAAGAACTTGCCCAGTGAGGATTTGATGCCCCGCTTCTTGAATTCGCGCTCAAGAACCTTAATGATGGAGGGATCTTCGTTGGGTACTAGGTGGGGTAGGCCCTCGATAATGGTGACGTCAACGCCCATTGAGTTCCACATGGAGGCGAATTCACACCCGATAACGCCACCGCCCAGAACGATTGCGCTCTTGGGGAGGTAATCCATCTGCAGCGCTTCGGTTGAGGTCAGAACGCGATCGCGAATCTCAATACCGAAGGTCTTGGAAACAGAACCGGAGGCCAGGATAATGTGCTTACCCTTGTAGGCGGTGCCGTTAACGCTGATGGTGTCTTGGCCGGTGAGCTTACCTTCACCTTCGATGACGGTGACCTTCTTCATCTTGAGAAGACCGGTTAGGCCCTTGAACTTACCGGCAACGATGCCGTCCTTGTAGTCACGAACCTTGGCCATGTCAATGGATTCAAGGGTGGTGTTAACACCGTACTGTGAGGCGTGCTTTGCCTCAGAAGCGAGCTCTGCTGCGTGCAGGTAAGCCTTGGTGGGAATGCAACCGGTGTGCAGGCAGGTGCCACCCAGATTGCTTTTTTCGATGAGACCTACGGAGAAACCGAGCTGTACAGCTCGAAGTGCAGCTGAGTAGCCTGCGCTACCGCCACCGAGGATGAGGATATCGAATTCTGTTGTTGCCGAGTCGGCCACGTTGACGCTCCCTTACATGGGTTTGCGGAGACACAATGCCCCCTTATCTACTGTCATTTTCTAGCTTATCGCTTGTCGGGGCACAGCTCCACTATTGCGCCGATGAGACTTATGTGCCCCGTGACTAAAACTGAGGGTCCTGATGCACCCAGGGAGCTAGCCTTTTGCTCTAGGACCCCTTGTAGATAGCCTTTCGGGCCTCTGCTGAGCCTTTGAATGGGCTATGAATCTCTGGGGGCAGGGGTAAAGGCTCATGTTCATATTATGGTGGACGCCACGTCATGAGGTGTTAACGATTACATCCCGGTTACCTTTGTGAAGGGTAACCGGGATGCTCAACGATACTTACCGCTTAGGCGTAGGCCTCAATAAATTTGATGAGGGTTGCAACGGAATGGCCTGTACCTTCCTTAGGTGTGTACCCATAGGGTGCTTCTTCGTTGAAAGAAGGCCCAGCAAAATCGAGGTGAGCCCAAGGAATCTTGGCGCCATCTTTCTCACCCACGAATTCTTCAAGGAACTGGCCTGCAACAAGCATTCCGCCGTACCTGGAACCGATGTTCTGAAGGTCAGCAACGGGGGACTTGAGGGACTTTCGCAAATGCTCGGGCATGGGCATGGGCCAGTAGTCTTCGCCAGCGGCGCTAGCTGCTTCAACTACCTTGGCCCGGATATTATCGTGGCCCATAACTGCTGCGGTACGCACACCGAGAGCAATAAGCTGGGCGCCGGTTAGGGTGGCAATATCCAGAATGACGTCGGGCTCAGATTCAGATGCCAGGGCAAGGCCATCTGCCATGACCAAGCGTCCTTCGGCATCGGTGTTCATGACTTCAACGGTGTGGCCACTACGCATGGTCAGGACATCCTCGGGGCGGATCGAGTTGCCACCGGGCATGTTCTCGGCCAGACAGAGATAACCGCTGACTGCCACCGGAATGTTGAGTTCTGATGCGGCAGCAACCACGTTGAGGACTGTAGCTGCACCTGCCATATCTGATTTCATAGTGGTCATAGATGTGGGGGGCTTGAGGGAAATACCGCCGGTATCAAAAGTAATACCCTTGCCTACTATTGCTACGGTTTGAGTAGCGCCCTGTGGCACATATTTGACCTCAACCAGGCGAGGCTTGCGTTCTGAGCCCTGACCTACACCTGCGATTCCGCCAAAGCCTTCTGCTACCAGCTGGTCGTAGTCCCAGACCTTTGCGGTGACATTTTCCAGCCCTTCAATACGCTCTAAGGCTCGCTCAACGAAAGTTGCGGGGTAGAGGTGGGATGGGGGAGTATTCACCAGACGGCGGGTATGATCTACAGCTTCGCCTAGAATCAGGGCACGGGTGAGTGCCGGCTCGGCTTCTGCAGGGTCAAGATCGGTGACAATGGTGATGTCCTCTACCGGTGCCTTGACCAATTCTGCTGTTTTTGCTTTCAACTGAGCATCTGAAAAGGCTCCGTAGGCGGCACCTTCAGCCACGGCGGCAACTTCATCAGGGGTGGTGACGCCTAGGGCAAGGGCAATATTCTCGTTGCCAGCTAGCTGGCGAACTGCTGAACCTGCGGCATAGCGGAGGCTGTTCAGCTTTTTAGCGAGCTGGTCGTTTTCTACCCCAAGCCCGATGAGAGCAACAAGGTCTGCTCCAGCTTCATCAAAACCGGGTAGGCGAACGAGTTCGTCCTGGCCCCCGGTCACCCCCAGGTCCTCAAGGATTGCTTCGAGACCCTCAGCGGTTTCTTCGCCAAGAGGGTTGGATGCAAGAACCGGGCCTTCCTCAGAGGAATAGACGCCGAGAACTAGAACATTTGCCTCGAGCGCATCAAGGTCGGTTGAGGAAACGGAAAATGACAAATCATGTGATTGGCTCACAGAATTCTCCTTTAGATATTGGGGTGAGAACATAGAGGCCGCGGGAAAAGCGACTTTTCTTGTGCTCCTTCAGTTAATAAGGGTAGGCAAAAAAACCGTCAATGTGTACCGTGGATAACCCGCTGGAGATACCGTGGAGCCGGCTAACAGCTCTGTCGGTTGGGGCGATTTGTGACATTTTTGTGAAATGCTGGTGTGGATGAGGAATATCTCTTCACCGACAACAGTTATTACTGCAAGATACACAGCCGGTATTAGAGAGGCTGGAGTACTATAGAGTCTCAACACAAGAATGGACCTTTAGGCGAAGGGGGCAGAGCATGAGACACGATGAGCGGCTATACATAGCCCACGCTGGAGTATTTGAGAACCAGCGCCTTAAAGGCCTGCCCCTGGTGGTTGCCCTATCACACCCTCAGGACGCCGGTGGAACAGCGGGGCACCTGGGCGAAGTCCTTCTGCACGAACTTGATAGCCTTCCCGTCATCGAGTTTGACGCTGACAGGCTCCACGACTACCGCTCCCGCAGACCTCGCATCACCTTTAAGAAGGACCACTATACCAACCCTGTTTTGCCCGAGCTCAAGCTCTATGTTGTAGAAGATCGGTTGGGTAAGCCATTCCTGCTGCTGACCGGGACCGAGCCTGATTTTCTCTGGCAGAGGTTTACCTCAAATATCGTTGACCTTGCTCAGCGACTCGATGTTTCGGTCGCGCTATCTGTGACTGCATTCCCTATGCCGGTCCCCCACACACGCCCGATTCCTGTGACAGCCCATGGCTCACGCAAAGATTTGACTGCCGGCATATCCTCCTTCCAGCCTGAAGCTCTCGTCCCGGGTTCGGTGTCAAGTCTGCTCGAGGTAGCCTTGACCGAAGCCGGTATTGGTACAGCAGGTTTCTCTGTGAATGTTCCCCAGTACCTTTCTGAATCTGAGCTTCCCCAGACTGCTCTGGTCGCTATGGAACACCTTTCGCTTGCCGCCAAGCTGAGCCTGCCCTCCGACCGCTTGCGGGAGCTTTCACTTAATGTGCAGGGCCAGATTGATGAACAAGCAAGTGCTAACCCTGAAATTCAAATGATGATTCACCGCCTAGAAGAATCTTACGATGCCAACGCGTCCAGGGGTTTCAGCGCTTTACCTTTGTCTGAGCGAGCGGCCGGGCGCGTTCCTCCCCGGGATGAAATTGGCGCAGAAATCGAGGCCTACCTGGCGCAGCTGAGCAATGATTCTGGTCATGAACCAGGTCAAGGCCAGCTGGGGCCTCTCTAGGGAACTTATGCCAGGTACTGTGCGAGCTGTGGATTGCGATGTCCACGCTCTTCATAGGCGCGACATTGGTTCATTCTTTTTCTGTGGCTTCTCTATTTGCACATCGGGGCAGTGCAGGGGAAACCCTCGATGAGCTTTTCCACAGACTGTTTGAGGCTTCTTCTGTACCATGTATAACACTGACACTGGGGGGCATGAACAGTTTTTCTCACATAAGCAGTTCCTCAGCCTTAACTTCTCGTATTCGGACTGAGAGAGACGTCGTTGCAACCTGTGTTCACCTTCTAGGGTATTGGCCTAAGGACTCCCTGGTTCTCATGGTTGCAGAAAGCTCAGGGGTCGGACCGCTGATAAGGGTCGATATGGCCGACCCGTTTGAAATGCCAGCGGAGGACTATTTAGATACTCTCTTCAGCTCTATTCCAAGGCTGAATGCTCTCAACGAGCGCCTTCAGAGGATCTTTGTTCTGATGTTCGGGGGCTTGCTTAGCACATGCCCAAGCACTCCTTTAACCCAGCCTGCTGGGCCGATAACTGAGAGTGATCAAGAATTATTTGAGCGAGCTATTTACTACCTTGAACCCATTCAGAGCACTGGCTCGAGGCATAATCTTGAGGTGCTTGATGTCATCGCGGTGGGGCGAACTGTCTACTGGTCGGTCAACCCTGAAACCGGTGGCTTGGAGCCTGTAGGGTGGGCAAACGATATCTTTTCTAGCCCGGTCTATGCAGAACTTGTTTCACGAGGATCCCTTGTATCCAGTAGCTCGCATGAAGCTTTTAGCCTCAAAAAATGGAACCCGTTAGATACTCAGCATCCACACACAACAGAACTGTGGCTGGCCTCTGCAGAGGCTGCTGCTGTGCGGTATGTCGAGATGAAGCAAACCCTTAACCCGCTGGAGCCTTTTCAAGCAGAAGCAGAGCTGATGCTCTGGGATAGCCTGCTTGGAACTGTCGCTGATTCTGTCCGCTTAGAGAAAGAGAACAATTTACTTCCCTCCACTTTAGGCGATCGTATTCGAACAACGGTTCCGCCTGATGCAGCCGGCTATCTTGTAGCTTCGCTGACGAACTCAGCCACCTTGCATTACTTGGTCTACCTTGCCTGCACAGATCTATCGCACACTCTCGCAGCACTGGGTCTGATGGAGGGATATATTCAATTCTTTCTTGATGATGCAGGCAAGAGTAGCAGAAGGCTGTTACCCTCGGCGCAGACTCTGTCAGCCTTTGATCTTGAGAGAATAAGCCCTACCCTCAGCGCTCAAGGCATGCGTGAGCCTGCCGACAGCAACGAAGCAGGGGCCCATTTTGCCGGGGTGCTTTCAGGATCCCTTGAAAGGCCCCCTCATTGGTGCAGGCTAGAAGCTCTGGAGCGGCTGTGCGCCCTTTTCGAAAATATCGCTTGCCATAAGTGTGAATCTATGCTGATTGCGAGCCAAGCCTGGGTTAAATGGCTCCGGGGGAACTCGACAGAAGCCTCTTACCTTCTTGAAAGTGCAGATCAAAAATACCTGGAGTCTTCCCCGCTTCTTTTGAAGAGCCTGCTGGGCAGCAGCACTATTCCTATGTGGCTTACCCAGCCTGGGGGAGCGCCCCCTGTTCGCTAATACAAGAAATCTGCTGGTAAGTATCGCGCCGCTTAGCTAGTAGGGCTAAAACATGTCATACTTGACTATTGACCCCGCTTGTAGTGTGGCCGCATGATTCAAGAAAATATATTGGAATAAAATCCAAAGGCATTCTGTTGAAGCTAGAGATATTTTTGTAAATCTACCGGACCTACTTGACAGGGTCTTAGGTGTTTTGACCGCGAACACCGCATCACACTCGCTACGGTCAACTAGCTCAGAAAGGTTTTCTGTGTCACCAGCCGCACGCAAGAAAGCAAGCAGCGACACCGCTGCAACCAAGGCCACCGCTAAAAAAACCTCTACTCGCGCCAAGGCAAAAAAGGCTGATGAGCAAGCAGAGGCCGTAGAAAATAACGAGGACGATGTTCTTGTTACCACCACGGCAAAGCCCAAAAAAACTGCAACTAAAAAAGCAACAACAAAAAAGGGCAAGAAGTCTGCTGACGATGATGACCTTGTCTTGGATGATGATATTGCCCTTGACGATGTCGCCCTCGGTGATGACCTCGACGAAGAGAACGACGAGGATGATACCGATTCAGTGACTAAAGAAGAGAAAAAGGTAGCGGAAGAAGTTGCTGCTAAGGGGTCCGGATTCGTTCTGACCAACAACGACGAAGACGATGCCCCGGCAATCCGTGTCGTAACACCCGGTGCTACAGCTGACCCGGTCAAGGACTACCTTAAGCAGATCGGTAAGGTCGCTCTGCTCAATGCAGAGCAAGAAGTTGATCTTGCCATGCGTATTGAAGCTGGTCTTTACGCTGAGCACAAGCTCAAAGAGAACCCCGATATGGACCCCCAGCTTAAGAAAGAACTGCGCTGGGTTATCCACGACGGACGTCGTGCCAAGAACCATCTTCTTGAGGCTAACCTCCGTCTCGTTGTTTCGCTGGCTAAGCGCTACACCGGGCGTGGCATGCTCTTCTTGGACCTCATCCAGGAAGGTAACTTGGGCCTGATTCGTGCGGTAGAGAAGTTTGACTACTCTAAGGGCTTTAAATTCTCGACTTACGCAACCTGGTGGATTCGTCAGGCTATTACTCGCGCTATGGCTGACCAGGCACGTACTATCCGAATCCCTGTACACATGGTCGAGGTCATCAATAAGCTCGCCCGTGTTCAGCGTCAGATGCTTCAGGACCTGGGCCGTGAGCCCAGCCCCGAAGAGCTTGCAACTGAGCTAGATATGACCCCCGAGAAAGTCATCGAGGTCCAGAAATACGGCCGTGAGCCTATCTCGCTTCACACCCCTCTGGGTGAAGACGGAGACTCGGAATTTGGTGACCTCATTGAGGATTCCGAAGCTGTGGTACCCGCCGATGCTGTTTCTTTTACCCTCTTGCAAGAGCAGCTACACTCGGTTCTTGATACCCTGTCAGAGCGCGAAGCTGGCGTTGTTGCTATGCGATTTGGCATGACTGATGGGCAGCCCAAAACCCTTGATGAGATTGGCAAGGTCTATGGTGTGACACGTGAGCGTATCCGCCAGATTGAGTCTAAGACCATGTCCAAGCTCCGCCACCCCTCCCGTTCACAGGTTTTGCGGGACTACCTCGACTAACACTCAGGCCTACTGAAAAGCCCTGGCACTCCAAGGAGTACCAGGGCTTTTGTTATAGGGGAAATATATTAGGCAATGAGCAGGGTACTAATCTTCCATTGTCCACGTTTCCGTTCCGCCCTGAGTGCAACTGCTCTTGTGCGACAGCCATCGGTTACCAGGAGGCTAATCTCGTAAGCCTGTGGAGATACTTTCTGGACGATAACTCTCCGGGGGCGGATCAAAGCTGGAGCGCGGTGGGGTTCGATGGGAGGGTAGTCCTTAAGCTTTTGAGCTATTGCAGGCTGTATTCTGGAAAGATTCTGAGAGATGGTTCGGTAGCATCCTGCTGTCATCCACGGTGAAAGATGGTGTAGCGGACGCCTGCCCATGAACACTTCAACACAGGCTGTGCCGATGCGAACGCCTAATCGTTCAACGGCTGATTCTTCTTCACTGATGTAGGGAAGGTCTTGAGAGGGTGTAGCGGCTCTACCTTTCTCAAAGTAGTGAGCATAATTTTTTGCGTAATCGCTGGCCTCAAGCACAATGAATTGGGGTCGTTCACGATCTGGGAATGCTGTTTTCATGGTCTTACTCCTTAGCTGAGGGTTATCGGGGAAGTATTATCTCTTGGCCTGGGAAGATATATGAGTCAAGGGTTGGAATCAGATTGCTGTTGAGGCCTTGTATCTCATGAACGCAGTGGAGAATTTCTGCTCCGCTTGCTGTCTTTGGCATATGGTTTTCTGCTATTGACCATAGCGAGTCACCCGGTTTGACCCTGTAGTGGCTAGAGCCAGCATTTGCCTTGCCGTTTTGTTCTGGTGGGGAGGTCTCAGTTTGCTGGCTGGTCGATGTCAATCCACCGAAGAGCGGTGAGATTGTTTGCCTGGAGTGACTACTGGCCAGGGTAACCGCCACAGGCTTTGGGGGTGTTGAAGAGGCAAACAGCGGTGTTATCGATGATGAAGGAGCGCCGTGCTCAGATGCTGAGTATGCGCCTTCCCCATATTCTTCTGGCATAGGTGGAATATTGTCCTGCCCTTCAGCGGAGATAATAGCTGGTGTGGTTTCAGCGGTTTGGCTAACACTGATGCTTGAGTCATCGGCTGTTAAAGCCTGCGCCTGTTGGGGACCAGCGATGAGGCTGACGCTGAGTGAGCCACTGATGAGTACCTTAAGCGCTGAGGGTGCCCACCGAGGAAAGGAGGGGGCGCGAGTGCTGATTCTCAAGTTAAAAAGTATGAGCCGGTAAATGTAGAGAAAATAGCTACTAGACCACCACAGAGCAATCAAGCCGCAGGCAAAAGTGCTCATCAAGGTCATGAATATCTGGGACCAAGTCTCTGCAGTAACTGCTTTTGCCGGTACCTCGGCCGCTTCTATAAATGTGAAAAACAGGTAGGAACCGGTCAGTGCCCCTGTCATCGAGAGCAGAGGTACCGCCGCTGCCAGCAGATGGCGAAAACCATAGGATCTCATCACTACACCCCAAATCATGTCATTTGATGTCATTTGATGAATTATGATTTATCTTACTGATGTTTTATGTTCAGGCAAGAGTATTCGCAAATTTTTTCACTATATTTCTGTTATGACCTGACTTCGGGATATCCTCGGTACATGAACAGCCTGGATCGTTTATTCCGAGACTTTGAAGTGCAGCTACAGGCACAAAGAGTGCGCGACTACGAGGCAGATGCGCGTGAACTGAGCATGATGGAGCGCTCAAAAGTTACCTGCGCAGATAGATTGGCTGCCCAGCTGGGGGTTGCCCTGTCTGTGCACGGTGGCACGGGAGATACGTGGCGAGGGCAACTCATCGGGCTTGGATTGGGGTGGATTCAGCTATCAACCGACACAGGTGATCTGATAATTCGCACTCAGGAAATTGTCTGGTGGGAAGGTGGCGATAATAAGTCCTATGTTGAGGCTGAATCTGTTTCTCGAAAACTAACAATCGGTTCAGCCTTGCGGGCTCTCGCTAAAGGGCATCGTGAGGTTATCGTGATACACAACGGATCTGCCGGTCTGACCACGGAGGGGCACATTTCAGCTGTGGGGGCAGATTACTGCGAGCTCTTTGCTACAAGGGCTCAGGCATCAGGAAAGAAAGTCTCGTTTGTGCGGACTATTCCATTTACATCAATTGCGGCGGTGAGGGTAGCTGCTGGTAGCTAACCCTTTAGTGCAAGCTTTAGAGAAGCTGGTCCTCCTGGGCCGGTTGCCCGGAGCGTATTGACTCTTCCGTCATGGCATAGCGTTCCTTGATGTACTCTTCCAGCATTGATTTTTCAACTCGCCACTGGTTTCGCCCACCAATCTGAATTGCTTTAAGCTCCCCTGAGCGAACCAGCGCGCGAGTCTGACTAGGGGTGATGTTGAGAATCTCGCCTACATCGGTCAGGGTGAGAAAGCGTTGCTGAGCCATGGAAGAGAAACCTTTGCGCTAGGTGCCAACAGAATGATGTCTTTGATAAATTTTAGTGCATTTTGGGGTATCTAGGGGTGAAAAGCAAAGGCTGTGGAAAACATCTTATTTTCTGCGTAACTTTGAGGTAAAAACCCTTCTGAACTTTGTTTTATACCTCTGATTAGTAAAACTACTGTCATCAATAGATTTCGTACCTAGCTGACGGAGGTGGCCAGATGGCTCATGAACAGACCGCTCCGCGTTTTAAGAAACCTGGCTTGAGAGATCCCCGGCTACTTGTTGGTGTGCTCATCATAGTGCTTTCAATTCTAGCTACAGTAGGCCTTATCCGTGCTACCAACCAGACTGAACCTTACTATGCCGTGAGTAAAGACTTGGGCATAGGTGACCGGATTAGTAGGGAGAACGTGCAAGTCGTTCAAGTTCGGTTGGGCGATGCCGCACCTCAATATATTTCAGCTGAGCAAGATTTGGCTGAGGGGCTTGTCGCCACACGCCCTCTGAAAGCCGGTGAAATCCTTTCGCCCAATGCCGTCTCCTCTGAAGTCAGTGAGGGGCGGCGACTCGTGACCCTTTTGCTCGATCAGTACGCTGTATCTGGCTTTTCTGCAGGCGACAGAGTTGATATCTGGGTATCCCGCAAAGAAGAAGGCTCAAACTCTTTCGGTGATCCGGAACCTATTGTCGAGGGGGCTGAGATTCATTCTGTCACAGCCCAAGAATCAATTATCGGAGGCACCGGTCGCTCTGCCGTCGAAGTATGGGTCAATAACGAATATCTCTCGCAGGTGCTGGGAGCCTCAAACGATGGTTCTGTCATTAACCTGGTTCCTTCGGCCTATGAAAGCGGCCGCCAATGATGCAGATTCCGATTATCGTCGTAGCGGATGAGGGCGGCAGGTTTATCTCAGCCATCGAATCCCAGCGAGGCCACGTCAGTGTAGTGCGACACGTTCATGATATGGGCGAGATGCTGGGCATTGCACAAAGTGGAATAGCTCGCGCTGTCTTAGTCGTTACCCAGGCTCATGAGATGACCCAGTCCCTGATCAGCTCATTGCATCAGATGGAACTATCAGTGTGCATTGTTGCAGATACTCATGCGCCGCCCTCCCTAGATAATGTAACTATCGTTGACTCTCTGGCAGATACACAAGAAATAGTTGAAGCAATTGAGCGTTCTGTCAAAATCCTGCTGGAAGAAACCGAGGCCCCACAAGCTGACTGCCCCCCTGAACAAGTCAGAGACTTGACCCAGGCACCAGGGGCACAGGCTCAGATAAGGGAAGAGGCGGGTAGCGAGAGCCTGCCAGGGAAGCTTCTCACCGTTTGGGGCCCGCTCGGTGCTCCAGGGACAACAATGCTTGCCACAAATCTGGCAGCAGCCTACGCAGAAGCTGGCTATAAGACCTGTCTTGTGGACGCCGATACCTACGGTGCCTCAGCCGGTGCAGTATTAGGGCTCACCGATGACTACTCCAGTCTCGCTCAGCTTTGCCACCAGGCAGAGAGAGGGCCCGTTAAAGAAAGGCATCTCAAGGAACTGGTCCAAACGGTCCGCCACAAAGATTCATACTTCGACATTGTTACCGGCATCAACAGGGCAGACCGGTGGGCTGAAATTAGAAGAACCAGCCTTGCCAAGGTCTACGAAACCCTCTTGCAGAAGTATGACTTGGTCATCGCCGATACAGCCTTTTGCCTGGAAGAAGACGAAGCGCTTTCATTCGATTCCATCGCTCCGCAACGCAACGAAGCAAGCCTAGTAAGCCTTCAAGACTCTGACGGAATTGTGTTGGTTGGCTTAGCAGATGTTGTGGGTGTACCCCGACTGATTAAGGCCTATGACCAGCTCATCCAAACTGTTCAACCAGAAAATCCTCAGGATATTTCTATTGTCTTCAACCGTGTTCGCTCAGAAGCCATAGGACCTTCTGCGCGCCTAGCGTTAGACCATTCATGGCAGCGATTTGGGCCAGCACACCCTATCGACCTTGTGATTTCTGAGGATGCTGGCACAGCCGATAAGGCCCGTCTTTCCGGCAAAACGATTCTTGAGGTGGCCCCGACTTCTCAGCTCGCCAAGGAGCTCCATAACCTGCAAGCAATTACACGGGCACGCCTGGGGCTTAAACCAGGGCCTACCCCTGACGAAAATGGGGGTTCCTCACAGAACGTGGTAGAAAAGAAGAGATTATCTTTTAGGTTCCCAAGCCGTTCGCGCTCCAGCTCGTAGGCTTTGACCCAAGCCAGGAGGCCACACAGCATGTCATTGACAGAAACCCTTGAACGGAGTGGTGCCTATGGGCCAGGTGATATTGAGTGGCTTCATCTGCTCACAAACGAGTGGCAAATCATCGCTGATACCGGTTACTGCGACCTCATGCTGTGGGTCCCCGATCCTGAGAGTATTGAAGGATTCTTCGCGCTCTCACAGTCTTTACCATCTGAAGCAAGCTTTGTTAGCCTCGCTCAAATCAGACCATCCACCACGCATACCGTCTTTCATTCAGATCTGGTAGGCAGGTCCCTCCACAAGTCACTTTGTGAACGGGCAATAGCGAGCTGGAATAGCCAGACCCCCAAAACGCTAAACGATGAAAACAACCTGACCGATATTGTTCTTGAGACTGAGTTCATCCCACTGATTAGAAATAACCGCCCGGTGGCTTTGCTCTCTGTCCACAGGGAAAGCCTGGGTACCCGCAAACGCCAAAAAGCTGAGCGGGCCTATCGTGACGTATCGCACCATATACTCCAGATGGTGTCGCGAGGTGCCTGGCCGGAGTTCTCAGCCCCGGTCGGTACTGCACACGGTAACCCTCGAGTCAGCGATGGGCTCATGATGCTTGATACCGACGGGAGGGTAAGCTACGCATCACCTAACGCCCTCTCGATATACAAAAGACTCCAATTCTCGGGCGACATGATTGGTAAAAGCCTTCTAGAGGTTACTCGTTCGCTCTTACCAGCAGGAGAAAAAGCAGACGAAACCTTGCCTCTGGTTCTTACCGGCCGAATGCCCTGGCGGGCTGAAATTAAAGCGCACAGAAAAAATGTCAGTTTCAGGGCGATACCCCTTCGGCGCTTTTCACGGCTGGGAGAGGAACGTTATGGGGCGGTTCTGCTCTGCCGAGACGTCACCGAGCTAAGAAGCCGTGAGCTAGAGATGATGTCAAAGGATGCAACTATTCGAGAGATACATCATCGGGTAAAAAATAACCTCCAAACCGTCTCTGCATTGCTTCGTCTCCAAGCTCGTAGAATGACCAGCCAAGAAGCCAAAGAGGGGCTGGAGCAGGCTATGCGTCGCGTGGCAACTATTGCCCTCGTACACGAAGCCCTCTCTCAGGGGCTTACGCAAGACGTTGACTTCGATGATCTCATTGGTCGTCAATTCCGGCTGGCCGCTGAGCTGGCATCCCCCGGACAACAGGTAGAAACACTTGTCAAAGGGCCCTTTGGGCGGTTACCGAGCCAGATCGCAACTCCGCTTGCCTTGGTTATCAACGAAGTAGTAGCAAATGCCGTCGAGCATGGGCTGGCTGGAGAAACTGGAACGGTTACTTTGCGCTGCCAGCATCACTACAGCGATAACCAGGAGCACCGGCTAACTGTAACTGTCGCAGATACGGGTGCAGGTATCAGCGGCGCAAAGATTAGGGAACTTGAAGAAGGGGCCAGCACAACGGGGCTGGGAACACAGATTGTGAAGACTCTGGTATCTAGTGAGTTAAACGGTTCGATTCACTGGTCGCGCCTACCTGAGGGAGGGACACAGGTGACTATCACCGCTCTCATCTCCTAGCGGGCCAAAAAATTCAGGGGAAGCCGTCAAAGGCTTCCCCTGATAGGTTTTCTTGAGTGCCAGAACCGCTAGGATGCCCTGCGGGCCCGGGCGGCACGACGTTTCATGGCACGTCGTTCGTCTTCACTCATACCGCCCCAGACACCAGAATCCTGGCCAGTCTCGATAGCCCACTGCAAGCATGTATCCATGACAGTGCAGCTGCGACAGACGTTCTTGGCTTCTTCAATCTGAAGTAGAGCGGGCCCGGTATTTCCTACTGGGAAAAAGAGTTCGGGATCTTTCTCGAGACAAGCAGCACGGCTTCGCCAATCCATTAGCATGCTCTCCTACAGGGTGTACCGGAATATGCTGGTTGAACCACCAGCTACTAAACAATAAATTTGGCTCCTTAGGTTAAGGAGCCAAACGTGAACCTCAATAACTTTCCCACGATATAGACCGTCAGACAAGAGGTTGTTGGCGAAAATAACAGTGATGAGCTGAGGTAAATCTCACAGAGAGCTCTGAACTGGTGTTGCGGCGTGAGGGTAAACACTCCTGCCCGCCTATCCTAGATAGAAATAGTACTTACCAGATCAGCCATGAAAGTCTCACAGCATGAAACAGCTTCTTCACGGTGCACCTTTGAGCGTGAAAATTACCCTTGCAATATCGTTGGGACAGGTGATCTATTTTCTTGCTAGGACTGGGCTAGGAATTATGGATTCAGCAGATAGGGGAACCACGCTAGTTATCGCCGCTTTCTACCTAATGGTTACCTTAGCGCTGGCAGTAGGGGCATATGCTCTCCTACAGGGGCGTAGATTCGGGCAACCTCTCGTCCTGGTCTGGCAACTGTTTGCCTTTATCATCGGAATACAAACCGCTCTGGGCGGTCAGCTACTCATCGGGGCTGGGGCGGCTATCTTGAGCGGTGTGGTTATTCTTGCGGTATGCGCAAAATCCACCGTTGATTATGTGACTGTTACCCCTCGGTAAACGCAACTTGGACTGGGTAGCAGTCTGAGTACTCAATAATAACGGCTCTACCCGGTGGCACCTTTCCCATCGTTTTGAGGTCAAGAGGCAGGTCATGTCCAGGGTAGAAGCTAAGGTCTGTAGCGATTTCGGGTTGTAAAACGATGCCTGTGGCAGTGCCATTAAGGGCAGATAGGATGGGCGAACTACTCCATCGGGGCCAGGGCGTGTAGGCCACGAGTACCAGCTCAAAATCTTCCTTTCGTGAGAGTACGAGATGCTGGACATCGTGGCTAAGCTTGTCGATGTCATCAATGAGCAGTACTGGGTGTCTCTTGGAGTCCTCGAATCTATCGATGGTCTCCCTAAGAATGTCGACCTTGATGCTTGGTCCAGCGGGGATGTACACCATGGGGTAGCTACGGTTGAGCGTAGCGAGGGCCTTGAGGCAGGTTGTCTTACCTGATCCCCGAGGACCGCTAATAGTCATGAAACCTCCTCGCGTCTCTGGTAGAGTGGCGACTTTTCCCCAACGATCCAGACCTATCGCGAGCCTCTTCCTGGGCTTATCGGTTTTGAGACTTACATCCGCGACAGTGCAAAGAGTTGGGAGCTGTTTCCAGCGGGAGGAAAGCCCGGTTGATAAAGCGACAGTAGCCAACCTCTCCTTTCCACTTGGTGCCAGTGACCAGCACAGCGTCCCCGCTTCCACCTTCGGACCACCGTGTTGTTCAATAAGAGGCCCTTCAAGAGCAAACTGCCCTGCGGTTGGAAGGCTGTATGTTTTACTGGTGGAACGGGTAGGGTCATTTTTTACCGCAGATTGAGTAAAAGCGAGGTAGGGGAAGAGGGCTTGCCATTTTCCTCGAGGAACAGCAAGGGAAGTGCATAAGGTCAAAATCTGGTGATGTGCTGCCTGCTGCAGAATCTCAAGGAGATGAGATTCAGAGAGCGGGTAACGAATAAGACTCTCAAGAAAGCTATCTAACCCGTCAATAACGAGCAGGGTTCTGTGCGGGAAATTTTGGGCCATATCGGCCAAGATGAACCGAATAAACTCTAAATCTTGAAGCGAATAGATACTGATTGCCTCAGATGAGCCAAGGGCTGTACGCAGCTCTTGCGCACCTTGCTCAGAAGCAGTGCAACAGACGATGGCGTATCCTCTATCCGCCGCCTGGATCAAGGTGCTTTTCAGGTGTTCAGCCCGATCAATGGGGTTGCCCACCATCAGGAGAGGGCCGTCTTCTGAGGACCACCAGAACCGGCCTTGGTAACTGCTCTCTGGTATCTCGAAAGTTCCCAGGTCAACACCAAAAAGGTTTTGGTGATCGGTTTCTGGTGGTGTGGTCGGGGTAAGTTCGGGAAGCACCGGTGTATAGGCAGAAGAGCCATAGACCTGCTCTAGTTGTGCATTGAACTGACTCAAGTTTTGGTCTGATATGGGACAGGCTCCTGTGTATGCCCCCTTATTTTCTTCCAGCACAAAACTTGCTGAGCAGTGCGCTCTACTGTCAGGGCTGTAAAATCCGGTCAGCAACGGTGCTTGGAAGGCGATGAGCCTACTTTCCGAATCTTTTATGAAGCCCCTGCCAGGCTTACTGGCTGGCAAAGTAGCAGCATCATCAGACTCAAGAATGTTGTAAGAATCTTGACTGGAATTCACCCGGAGACAAAGAACCGTTGAGATATTAGTCCGGATGTCCTGTGAGATAGCGCCCTGAGGGCGTTGTGTTGCCAAGATGAGGTGATAACCCAGGGAACGTCCGATGGTGGCTATGCGCATTATTTCATTCATAATGTCGGGAAAACTGTCCACTAACATTCGAAATTCATCAATACACAGAATGACCTCCGGGAATTCTGGGTACTGCTTTTGCCCAAACCGTAAAGATTGGTAGTCCTCGTATGAGCTCACTCCAAGAGAACGAAAAAGCTTCTCACGTTTTGTGAGGTCAGCTTTCAGGTACTTGAGGGACCGCTGGAGAGCCGCTGTTTCTAAATCTGAGATAAAAAGGCTGGTGTGGGGCAGATATGCGAGCGGTCCAAGACCGGCACCGCCTTTAAAATCTATCAAGACTAAAGACAACCGTCGTGGGCTATTGCCAAGGGCTAAGGACCAGAGCATAGTACGGAGTAACTGAGACTTACCCGATCCCGTCGTACCAGCGCAGAGAAAATGAGGCCCATGTCTTGTAAGGCCTAGCGCAAGATCTTGGTGGGTATCGAGGTCTTGACCAACATACATGGATAAATCTTGGTCATGAGTCGGAAAGCTCTCAGGCAGATTTCTTTGGCAGGCAGGGGGCGCAAAAAAAGGTATCTCTGAGGTTGCGGAGTCAGCTGTCTGGAGGGCCCGTGAGGCAGTAGTTCTACCAGTGGATTGGGAGAGAAGTGCGGTATATGTTTCAGTAGAAATCCCGTCCAAAAATAGCTTGTCCCAGCCGGGCACTTGTAGGATTCGGGTGCTAGCTTGGGGCGTTAGAACAAATTGCATAAGACCGTCAGACGTATCAGGAACAGGAGTCGAACAGATAAGCAAACCATTCTGTAGCCCCGGCAGCTGACCCGAATCGATGAGCTGGACGTGTTCAAAGGTAACTAAGGGCTCAACCAAGCGGAGATACTCAGAGTTTTCTTGTCCTCTTATCAGAACATAGATCGGTAGGCCTGTCTTGATCAGCTGACATAGAGCCAAGCGTTGGGTTGCGGTAGGTAGCGACCCCGCTACATCACTGAGCTGTTGTGCAGAACATAGCCAGGGGGTGCTCGACAGGAGGGGAACAGCCGCTATATCCCGGTGTTTTCCTTGAATACGTGCTTTCCTGGTTCCTCTGCCCAGGGCGATACCTGAGCCTTGGGCTAGGTACCTGACGCCACGAAACTTTTGGATAGCTGCCTGCTCATTGGTGACCGCTTCGGCAACTAGCCGGCGAAACTTGCCGCTCTCTTTCCCCTGTGACAAGGCATGAATCCCCATGAGGAGCGAAGAGCCGCAGGCCATCAGTAGAATAAACCAGAGTTTTGTGAACCAAGCAATGAGGCAACCTATTCCGATGGGCAGAACAGCCATGAGGACCAAGGCTAGTTTGGAACGGGGGGCAGGAACATCTAACTCGACTTCCTCCGGGTCCCGGAATAATACGGGTTGCTTATCCCAGGGGTCTATCGAACAGATGCTGGAGCCTAGCTGAAATACTTCTCCGGGGTTTATTTTCTGCTCAAGGTGATCGGCTCGGTAGACGATACCGGTACTTTGAACCAAAAAATATCCCTCGATAGGGGAGAGCGCAGGATCCTGGATTCTCAGGAGCGGAGCCTGGCGACCTACTGGCCACTTCCCGCGTGTGAGAGGGAAGGTTGTTTGTGAATCTGGGCCGTGCAGAACCCTAAGCTCAAATAGAGGAGCTTCAGCATCTGGGGTAACTTCGCTCAAATTTGCATGGGGTGCTGTTGTCAGTACAGCTCGGTTGATCAAGGGCGGCTGGCCAGGGATCAGGTCACGTATATCTTTACCCGCAATGAACCAGGTGGCTTGTTGAGAGCTCCCCCAAAGGGAGGCAAGGCCTCTGCGGCAGTCTTCGCCAGTCACCTTCCCCTCGCAGTGCAAACGGATAACTCTGTATCTGTTTCCCTGAGGTTGCTGAACATGTAATAAAAGCTCCATGGCTCCGTATAAAACACCAGATTATGTGGCATGACAAGGAAAGAAAACAGAGAAACAACCCGCATCAATTGTTATGACTCCCCGCTGCATAAAAAATTTTTCGGAGCCAGCCATCTCAGTCTCACAGCCCCATGCGGTGAGAATGGGGAATAATCACACAGACTTCCCAGCCTGTTTGTGAGCGAGACAGACCGCTATCCGGTAATTTTGTAAGTGACTGTATTTACCCAATAATCGGGTTGGTACGACCAGTACGCTTCTACGCTGTAGTAGCAGAGCACGGTTCCACTGTCACCAGACAGTGCAGCCCCTAACAAGGAGTATGTAAGTGAACGCTGATCTTGTAGTCGTAGGCTCGGGTCTCTTCGGCCTGACCATCGCAGAGCAAGCTGCAACCGAACTCGGTCTTAAAGTAGCCCTGTTAGACCGTCGCCACCACATCGGTGGTAACGCCTATAGCGAGAACGAAGAACGTACCGGTATCGAGGTTCACCGCTACGGTGCCCACCTCTTCCATACCTCCAACGAGCGCGTCTGGGAATACGTCAACCGATTTACTGGATTCACTAACTACACCCACCGTGTCTACACTAACCACAAAGGTATCGTCTACCCCATGCCCATCAACCTGGGTACTATCAACCAGTTCTTCAATGCAGCGTACTCGCCGGCAGAAGCTAAGGCACTCATTCAGGAACAGGCAGGCGAACTAGCAGGTACTGACCCCAAGAACCTCAACGATAAGGGCATCTCCCTGATTGGTCGCCCCCTCTACGAGGCATTCATCAAGCACTACACTGCAAAACAGTGGCAGACTGACCCAGCTGACCTTCCTGCCTCAATCATCTCCCGTCTACCGGTGCGGTATAACTACGACAACCGTTACTTCAACGATAAGTATGAGGGCCTGCCCGTAGACGGCTACACCGCCTGGCTCGAGCGCATGGCAGCTCACCCCAATATTGAGGTTCACCTCAATACTGACTTCTTTGAAGAAGGCCACGAATACTCACGTTCTAAGGTACTCGGCCAAGTACCCGTTATCTATACCGGCCCGGTCGACTGCTACTTTGACTATGCAGAGGGCAACCTCTCCTGGCGCACTATTGACCTCGAAGAAGAAGTGCTCGATATTGAGGACTTCCAGGGCTGTTCTGTAATGAACTACCCCGATGCAACCCATCCCTACACCCGTATCCACGAATTCCGCCACTTCCACCCCGAGCGTGATTACACCAAGGAAGCTACCGTCATCCACCGTGAATACTCACGTTTCGCTGAAAAGGGCGACGAACCCTACTACCCGATTAACACCAACGCTGACCGCGACATGCTTCTGCGTTACCGTGAACTAGCTGGCGGCGAGCAGAACGTCCTCTTTGGCGGACGCCTGGGTACCTACAAGTACCTCGATATGCACATGGCAATCGGCGCAGCCCTCTCCATGTTCGACAACAAGCTACGTCCCCACTTTGAAAAGGGTGAAAAACTGGTTTCTGGCGGTATCGACGCCTAAGATAAAACGATGATGACAACTACTCAAATTTCACCTACGCAGTTGCGTGTTTTGCAACGGGTAATTCTACCCGAGGCTGTTCAAACCGATGTTATCCCGCTCTACATCGATAGTGGCGGCGCAACCGGCGTTCAGCTACCCACCCGCCTAGATGGTGATGCCAGCAAAACAATTGCTCAAGCTACAGCACGGCAGGATCAGAATACAGGGGCAAACTATGGTTCTGCCCAAAGCTCTGCTCCGGATATGCTGAGCCGTCGTTCGACCCATCTGGGCGCCGGTAAGACTGTTTCATTCGGTACCTATTTCAATGCTTTCCCGGCTTCTTACTGGCGCCGTTGGACACCGCTCAAATCGGTGACTCTGCGCCTAGAAACTTCCGGCCAAGGCATGGTTGTGGTTTACAAGTCCAACGCCCGAGGCGTCATTCAACGTGTTGACGCTAAGGTTCTCTCTGGTCCTGAAAAGACTGAGTTTGAACTGTCGCTTGCCCCCTTTGGCGACGGCGGCTGGTACTGGTTTGATTTGAGCGCAACCACAGAAGACCTCACCCTTGTTGAGGCTGAGTGGTGCGGTGCTATTACTCCTCGTTTGGGAGAAAACGGCGGTAAAGCTACCGTTCAGATTACGACCATGAACAAGGTCCAGTACTGCATCGATAACATTCGCTCACTGGGCGAAAACCTTGATGCTCTTGAGACTGTTCAGGAAATCTTGATTGTGGATCAGGGCACCGAAAAAGTATCAGATCACCCTGACTTTGAAGAGGTCGTCAAGCCTCTGTCCGGTAAGTTCCGCATCATCAACCAGGCTAATCTGGGTGGTTCTGGTGGATTTGCCCGTGGCATGTTTGAGTCTGTCAACAATGGCAGCGATTACGTCATGTTACTCGATGATGACGTTGTGGTGGAGCCTGAATCTATCCTGCGACTTATTACGTTTGCAGACTACTGTAAGAATCCCACCATTGTGGGTGGTCATATGTTTGATATGTATGACCGCTCTGTTCTGCACGCTTTCGGAGAGGTTGTTAACCCCTGGCGAACCTTCTACGACAAGCCGCACGATGACATGTCCCTGGGACATGATCTGGGCAAGAGCAACCTGCGTAGCACCCACTGGATGCACCGTCGCGTAGACGTTGACTACAACGGTTGGTGGATGTGCCTCATTCCTACCGATGTTATTAAGCAGATTGGGCTGTCGCTTCCCCTCTTCCTCAAGTGGGACGATGCCGAATACGGTCTTCGTGCGAAAGCAGCTGGTATCGCAACCGTATCCTTCCCCGGTGCGGGCCTTTGGCATGTTTCGTGGCAGGATAAGGACGACTCTGTCGGCTGGCAGGCTTATTTCCACGAGCGTAACCGTTTGATTACCGCTCTGATTCATTCACCTTTTGAAAAGGGCGGGTCTGTTTTGCGTGAGTCCCTCTTCTTGGACGTCAAGCACGCTCTTTCCATGCAGTACTACACTGAGGAAGGTCGCCTGATGGCCATTGAGGATCTGCTATCTGGACCCGAGCATCTGCATCCCTCACTGAGCGAACGTCTGCCTGTTATCCGTGGCAAGGTCAAGGAGTTCAGGGACGCGCAACTTAAGTCGGATTTTGATGATTATCCTCAGCCCAAGACCACTAAGCCTCCCTTCAAGGGGCGTCGTAACTTTAGCTCACCGGGTTACCAGAAGCTGATCCCTTGGACCATCTCCACGGTTGGTCGTCAGCTTTTCAAGCCGGTTGATGATTTAGCTAAGAAACACCCGCAGATTCAGCTGAACTACTCAGAGAACCGCTGGTGGACTGTTTCTAAGTTTGACTCCTTGCTGGTAACCAATGCTGAAGGAACCGGTGTGTTCTGGTATCAGCGTGACCCCAAGAAGCTCCGGGAGAATCTTGCCCGAGCAACCAAACTGCATGCCAAGCTCTTTAGCGGCTGGGCTGAGCTCAGTCGACAGTACCGTGAAGCTGCTGACCGGGTAGCGTCCTATGATGCCTGGGCTAAGACCTTTGAGAAGCATACGGAGTCTGAGCTGACCCGATGAGTGATATAAAGACTGTTCCCCTATCGCCCCCCGGGCGCGGGAGGGGACTACGAGATGTTTTCCATAACCGTTATCTGCTCAAACTCCTGGTTGATAAGGAAATTCAGGTCCGTTACCGAGGCTCCGTTCTCGGCATCCTGTGGTCCTATATCAAACCGGGTGTACAGTTCGGTGTTTTCTATGTTGCCATGGGCCTTTTCTTGGGGCTTGAGCGGGGCATGGAGAACTACGCTATCTACCTGTTCTCAGGCATGATTGTTATCAACTTCTTCTCGGAGGGCTTTAGTAACGGTGCCAAGGCAATGGTGGTTAACGGAGCTCTGATTAAGAAGATTTATCTTCCGCGTGAACTCTTTTCTGTTTCGACGGTCTGGGTAGCGCTGATTCACTTTGTGCCTCAGATCGTGGTCCTTCTAGCTGCCTGTTTCTTCGCTGGGTGGAGCCCTGACATCAAGCAGATTGGCGCCGCTTTCGTGGGTATGGCTATCATCATGCTGTTCTCAGCCGGGCTAGGCCTTATTTTCGGTGTCGCTAATGTATTTTTCCGCGATTCAGAGAATATTGTGGATATGCTCCTGATGGTGGCAACCTGGTTCTCACCGGTGCTTTACTCCTGGACCATGGTGCGAGATAGCCTCTATCCCTGGGTCATAAACGTCTACCTGATGAACCCGCTCACTGTTGCGGTGGAGCTGTTCCATTACGCCTTCTGGATGCCGACCTTATCGGCTGACGCCGCGCAACTGCCAACCTCCCAGATTCCCCCGCACCTGCTGACTTTCTGGGTTCCTATAGCACTTCTTATTTCACTGGTTACCCTGTGGATTGGCGATACGCTTTTCCGCAAGCTTGAGGGTAACTTTGCTCAGGAGCTCTGATTCATGTGGATGTAAGTAAATTTGATTTGCCACCGGTCGCTCCTGACGCCCCCGTTGTGATTAGAGTCGATTCGCTGGTTAAGCGCTTTGTCTTAAGGCATACCCGCTCCATGAAGGAGGCCTTTATTTGGCTGATTAAGGGCCGTAAAGGGGACCTCAACGAGAAGTTTAATGCTCTCAACGGGGTTTCGCTGGAGGTCCGTGAGGGTGAGCGCATAGCTTTGCTGGGCTATAACGGTTCGGGTAAGTCGACTCTGCTCAAGCTAATCTCTGGGGTGATGCACCCTGATGAGGGTAGCATCTTGGCTGGGGGACGTATTGCTGGCCTGATTGAGGTAGGTGCTGGTTTCCACCCGGATCTGACCGGGCGAGATAACGTCTACCTGAACGCCGCTATCCTGGGCATGAGTAAGGAAGAGATTGAAGAGAAATTCGATCAGATTGTTGCCTTCTCAGAGATTGGTGACTTTATTGATACCGAGGTCAAGTTCTATTCTTCGGGTATGTATCTGCGCCTAGCTTTTGCTGTGGCTGTGCATACGGACCCTGAGATTTTCTTGGTTGATGAGATTCTTGCGGTGGGTGATGAGCCTTTCCAGAAGAAGTGTATTGCCAAGATTAAGGAGCTCAGTGACGAGGGTAAGACCCTGGTGGTTGTCAGCCATGACCTTGATTTGGTGGCTAAGATTTGTGAGCGCGGTGTCGTGCTGGATCACGGTACTAAGGAGTTTGACGGCCCGATTGACCAGGCTATTGAGTTCATGAGAGCCAAGAACCAGTAGCTCGACTGCCCTGGTAAAGGTGCCCGCAGGATCTATGTCCTGCGGGCACCTTTCTGTGTTGTTACTAGTGAGTAACATATTGTGTGCCAAAATATTACGTCACACACAAGGGATGGCGCGGGCGGGAGGCCTGACTAGCTGAACCGCGAGTATCACCTAGTCAGCTACGTCTTACAAATTTTAATTGCTTTCCTAGGACTGTGCCTGATGCGGGTTATCCACAGGTGAGCTGAGAAATGCTTTGGTTGTTTACACTAATCAACTGTATCTTGTTGATGAACGTAGCAACGAGTTGCAAGGAAGCGCAGGTGATGGCTCATGGGTCTCACAGAAGCCGAGCGTCTGATTGAGTCTGATGTGCGTGAGCTAATCCGCAAGAGCAATATCGACCCGCTAGCCCAGCAGAATGAAGCGAAAGAGCTTATCTACAAGGCGCTGCGGTCTTATGAGCAACAGATGGTGCGTGGGCTGGTTCCCCGGATTGAAGGAACTGACCAGCTTGTTAATACCCTGTTTGACCGTGTCTGCGGTTTTGGTGAAATTCAGCAGTATCTTGATGATCCGTCCATTGAGGAGATTTGGATTAACTCACCAACTGAGGTCTTTGTAGCCCGTGCCGGCGAATCGGAGCTCACCGGGTTGATCCTCAGCGAAGAACAGATTAGGGCTTTGGTTGAGCGGATGCTTAAAACTTCTGGGCGCCGCCTAGACCTTAGCACTCCGTTTGTTGATAGCTCTTTACCAGATGGCTCCCGTTTGCATGTTGCTATTCCTGATGTCACCAGAAAACACTGGTCTATCAACATCCGGAAATTTATTGCCCGGGCGACTAGATTGACTGACCTGGTTAAGCTGGGGTCTTTGAGCCCTGACGCTGCTAAGTTTCTCGATGCGGCAGTTGCTAGCGGCCTTAATGTCCTGGTCTCTGGGGCTACCCAGTCTGGGAAAACGACCATGCTGAACTGCCTGGCTGCTTCGATTGGTATGCGCGAGCGCGTTATTACCTGTGAGGAAATCTTTGAGCTAAAGATTCCGCTACGCGATGTTGTGAATATGCAATGCCGCCAGCCAAACCTCGAAGGCCAAGGGGAGATTCCGCTCAGACGTTTGGTTAAGGAAGCACTGCGTATGCGACCTGACCGGCTGATTATTGGTGAAGTCCGTGAAGCCGAATCACTCGATATGCTCATAGCATTGAACTCAGGTCTACCGGGTCTGTGCACGATTCACGCAAATTCAGCACGCGATGCAATTACCAAGATGTGTACGTTACCTCTTCTTGCGGGGGAGAACATCTCAAGTTCCTTTGTCGTTCCGACCGTTGCATCCTGCTTTGACCTCGTTGTTCACTGTACCCGAGACCTGCATGGTAAAAGGCAGGTCCGGGAAATTATCGCAATTGGTAACCGTGTTGAGAACGGGGTTATCGAAACAACTACTCTGTTCAAACGTGATGGTGACAGACTGATATGCGTGGCCTCTGAGGTTCCTTCACCCGAGAAGTTCCACTATGCGGGTTTTGTGCCTGACCAGCTTCTTAACTTTGAGGAGGCAGACTGATGGGTGTTCTTCTCGGTATCTGCCTTGGGTTTGGCGGCTTGCTAACCTATATGTCGTTTTGGGACCTGCCGCCCAAAGCCAAAAAGCCTCGTCCAATCCCAGCTCTCGTGCAGCTCCTACGGCAGGCTGATCTTGAAAAGGTAACGATGAGCATGTTCTACTCGCTCTCCACCTGTTCAGGATTTCTAGGTCTTGTTCTTATCTTTGCGCTCACCTCACTGATTCCCTTGTCTCTCTTGGCAGGGCTTGTGGGATTTTTTGCACCTCGCATGATGGTCAAGCACCGGGCAAATAAGCGCCAGGCCCAGCTCCGTGATCTCTGGCCCGACGCTGTGGATCATCTCCGGTCCGCTATTCGCGCCGGTATGTCACTACCAGATGCCCTTATGCAGCTTCAGTATCGAGGCCCAGAACCTTTGCGTCCAGCATTTGCTTCTTTTGCCTCTGACTATCGTGCAAGTGGTGAATTCCTGCCAGCTCTCAACCGTTTGAAAGACCGGCTGAGTGACCCAACAGCTGACAATATTATCGAGGCACTCAAAGTAACGCGTGAGGTGGGCGGTACCGACCTGGGTAGATTGCTTGGAACTTTATCTAGCTTCTTACGTGAGAATAGTAGGACGCGTTCTGAGCTTGAAGCTAGGCAATCGTGGACAATCAATGCGGCGCGTCTAGCCTGTGTTGCTCCGTGGGTGATTCTTTGTCTGATGGCAACCCAGCCCAGCACTATCCGTATCTATAACAGCTTTGCCGGTTTTGCGGTGCTGGGTGGGGGCCTGGCTCTGACAGTTATTGCCTATCGCTTGATGATGAGGATTGGCGCTCTGCCTGAAGAAAAGAGGGTTCTACTATGAACTCCGCACTGCTTCTAGCTATGCTGCTCGCTACCGGAATGTGGCTTGTGTATTCAAGCGTTACTAGGCACCGAACTGAAGATTTTTCTGATCGTATTGCGCCACAACTTCGGGCTGCCGAGCTACGCAATAACCGGGGCTCTGAACCCTATGCGACATTACCTGAGGGGCTGTACGGTGCAAGCATGAGCTTGCTGGGGCCTTGGGTTGAGAAAGCCTATAAAGCTGTCGGCAGCTCAAGCTTTGACCTGGCCGGTCTAGAAAAGCGAATAGATCAGCTCGGGGGTGGCCTTACTATCGCTGAATACCGGGTTCAGCAGGTACTTTGGTGCCTTTCTGCTCTCATGATGGGCACATGTCTTGTGGCCTTGGGGGCAGCACAGGGGAAAATCGGACTTATCCCCGGTCTTATTCTTATTGCTTTGGCAGGAATGAGTGGCTATCTTGGCCGGGACTACTGGCTAAGTCAGCAAATTAAGAAAAGGGAAAAAGCGATGCTGGCCGAATTCCCAGCACTTGCTGAACTTATGGCCCTCTCCGTTACTGCCGGTGAATCAGCACTAGGATCACTTGAAAGAGTGGTGAGGAGTTCCAACGGAGAACTTGCCCAGGAGTTTAAAGAGATTCTTGCCATGACTCGTACGGGGGAGCCTCTAGTCTCTGCACTACAAAACTTTTCTCAAAGAACCTCAGTAGCCGCTCTTGCCCGTTTTGTAGATGGGTTGGTTGTCGCTATCGAGAGAGGCACGCCGCTTGCCGATGTGCTGAGAGCCCAGGCTCAAGATGTCCGCGATAACGCCAAGCGGGAGCTCATGGAGACAGCTGGGAAAAAAGAAATCGGCATGATGGCCCCAGTTGTTTTCCTTATCCTCCCCCTCACTGTACTCTTTGCCATGTTCCCGGGGATATCACTCCTGAACCTTAATTTTTAGACCTTATCCACCAGTTGCCTATTAGGGCAGACCCATAGAGGAGAAACACTATGAAGAAGCTACTCACCGACACCTACATCAAGGCTCTGCTTGCAGTATTTGCGCCCCTTGACACCAAGGATGGCACTGAACGCGGCGACGTTCCGGGCTGGGTCATGGTTACCATGATGACCGCAATTTTAGTTGCAGCTATCCTGGTCGTCGCTCAGGATGCCTTGATCAGCATGTTTAATAATGCTATGGCCATGATGAATCGCTAAGGCCGCGCCTACCATGTCATCGCTAGCTCGAGAGAAGGAAAGAGGGAACGCCCCTGCTGAATTCGTGATGGTTTCAGCTATGGTGCTCATGCTCTTTTTGGGTGTTCTGCAAATAGCTTTTGCAATGTTTACCAAAAACGTGGTGCAGGACGCCGCCTCTCAGGGCGCACGGTATGGTGCCATGCTTGACCGCACCCCAGGTGATGGTGAAGAAAGAACTCGCGAGCTTCTCTATAGCGTTTTACCTGAGAGCTATTCCACAAGCGTGACTAGTTCTGTGACCCAGTGGCAGGGGGCAGATGCTGTAGAAATCAGAGTTGCTGCGCCAATTCCTGTGATTGGACCTTTCGGTTTGGGCGGGACATGGGAGGTGACCGGACATGCTGTTCTTCAGGGTGACTGAATGTAGGCGCCGTGTGGAGCGAAGGTTAGGCCTGCTAAGAGAGGGCTGTTGTGCTTCTGGACCTGAGCGCTCCCATGAAGCCGGCAATGCACTGATCGAGTTCATCATGCTCGGTGCCCTGCTCATGGTTCCTACTGTGTATTTTCTACTGTCCGTTTTTGCCATGCAGTCAGCAGCTTTTGCGGCCTCTAATGCCAGCGCCCAAGCACTTCAGGTCATTCAGCAACTGCCTCCTGACCAAAGAAGTCAGGGCACCGCTAGCTCAGTTGCCGTCATGGCAGCAAGTGACTTTGGGCTGGACGGTAACCACATCACTACTAGGCTGGGCTGCGAAAACACCTGTGCGCAGGGCGAACGAGTCACGGTTGATGTTACGGTTCAAGTTGATCTGCCCTTGATTCCTTGGGCAGGGGCACCGACTATGGCTAATATGACCTCTCGGGCCATTAGCTGGGGAGGAAACTACTCATGATCGCTCTGCGCACTGTCAAAGTCTTGACCAGGGCAGCTTTCTGCTCAGGTAAGACCGGGGGCTCAGAAGAGGGGCATAGGGCACTAGCTCAGTATTTTCCATTTGTCAGAAGCACCAGATCGGAATCTGAGCGGGGGAGTGTTCTCATCTTTATCGTGGGTTTATGCTTGGTTCTGCTCCTGGTGGCCTCAACTGTGGTGGGGGTAAGTTCTGTCTATTTGGAGCGGCATAGACTTCAGTCTTTGGCAGATCAGGCTGCAACGTCGGCGGCTCAGAGGGTTGAAGGGATCTCTGCGGCCTCGGAATCCGAGGCGCTTATCCACCTTAACAGCGCTACTGTCACCAGCACTACTCAGACCTTCCTCACCGAGAGCGGAGCGGCCGGTGATTTTTCTAATCTTGCGCTGACCCCCGGTACCGGTGTATCGGGTAACAACACAGCTGTGGTGGTTCTCTCCGCAAGTGCCCACCCACCCTTGCTCTCCATTGTTGTACCCGACGGAGTGAATATAACGGTAACTGGTAAAGCGCGGGCACGAGCTACCCAAGGGCAATAATCTATGAGGACTACTCATAAGGTATACCGGGCTTATGCTCTTTCTTGACCCTCTCCTCTGGTTCGCTGGTGCTCACAAGGCACACCAGTCCTAAGCCAGCAACTTGGCTGTGTGACGGTCTGACCTACCCCTGATGAATAAGCACCAATAAGTAATAGACCGGGAGATAAATACCATCTGACCCCGCCAGCAGATTTTTATGGCCCTGTTCAGAAAAGATAAACGGCATCTGGGAGATTTTCTGGCAAAAACACAAGTTCAAATGGGCGTTGAATAAGCTTTGGCTCACCCTACCTAACAGCAGATAAATTCTAGGAACAGTGATCAAGTTCGGTGGCGGTATGACAGTCAGCTGGGGTTGTGACTTTTGGTATAAGCCTCGTACTACTGAGCCAAAGCAAGGGCAAAGAACCAAAAGCCTAGTTGAACACCCAGACTGGGTAAGGCAATGGAAAAGGAGCCGGAAGGTTCAGAGTAGCTGATAAGAGGTAGCAGCTGATAGGTTTTAGGCTCTGAGAAAGCTAGCCTTTTGCTACAAACTAGCCCCAAACCAAGCGCCCGTTCAGGGTTTCCGATATTGTTAATAGCCATGGCTACTTTAGACTTCTCTGCCCAGATCAAAACCTTGCGCTCAACATACGCCTCCATCGAAGAGGTCAGCGATGTTGAGCACTTGCGTGCAAGCATCGCAGAACTCTCCCAAGCCGCCGGCGCACCCGAACTCTGGGACAACCCAGAAAGCGCCCAAAAAATCACCTCAGCCCTATCCCACAAACAGGCCGAACTCGATAAACTCATCAACCTCAAACAAGCCATTGACGACCTAGAAATCATGGTCTGCCTAGGCCAAGACGAAGAAGACGCCGAAGTCCTGGCCGAAGCCGAAACAGAGCTGCGCGCCATTGAAAAGAAGCTCAAAGAGCTCGAAGTTATCACCCTGCTATCGGGGGAGTACGACCAGCGCGAAGCCGTTATTACAATCCGCGCAGGAGCTGGCGGAGTTGATGCCGCAGACTTCGCTGAAATGCTCATGCGCATGTACCTGCGCTGGGCGGAGAAGAACGGCTTTGAAACAGCAATCATGGATACCTCCTACGCTGAAGAAGCCGGCCTGAAATCAGCGACCTTTGAGGTCAAAGCTCCCTACGCTTTTGGGCGGCTATCGGTTGAGGCAGGAACCCACCGACTGGTTCGTATCTCGCCCTTTAATAGCCAGGGCAAGCGTATGACCTCCTTTGCCGCTGTTGAGGTTATCCCGCTGATTGCCCAGACCGACCACATCGACATCCCTGACTCTGAAATCAAGGTTGATGTGTTCCGGTCATCGGGCCCAGGCGGCCAATCGGTGAACACCACAGACTCGGCTGTGCGCCTGACACACATTCCCACCGGAATCGTGGTCTCTATGCAGAATGAAAAATCACAGCTCCAAAACAGAGCCGCGGCTCTACGGGTGCTGCAGTCCCGCTTGCTCCTGCTCCGCAAAGAGCAAGAAGACGCCCAGAAAAAAGAAATGGCAGGGGATGTGAAAGCAAGCTGGGGCGACCAGATGCGCTCCTATGTGCTCAACCCCTACCAGATGGTCAAAGACCTCCGCACCAGCTACGAAGAAGGCAACCCCAGCGCTGTTTTTGATGGTGCCTTAGACGGTTTTATCGATGCCGGAGTGCGCTGGCGCGCCGGGCAACGACAGACACGAAAGAACGAAGAGTAAGACGTGGCAAAAAAGAAAAAAGTAACCAAAGAAGACCCCAATAACCATACCGTTGCCTCCAACCGCCGGGCCCGCCATAACTACAACATCGTAGAAACTTGGGAAGCTGGCCTAGTGCTCATGGGCACCGAGGTTAAATCTCTACGCGATGGCGGCGCATCAATCACCGACGGCTTTTGCCAGATGTACGGTGATGAGCTGTGGCTTGAAGGCATCCATATTGCCGAGTACGGGCGGGGCTCTTGGACCAATCACGCAGCCCGCCGCCGCCGCAAGCTCCTGCTTCACCGCAGCGAGATTAACAAGATTGCCCAAAAATTGCGCGAGAGCGGCTATACCGTGGTACCCCTCAAACTCTATTTCAGCAAGGGGCGGGCTAAAGTAGAAATAGCTCTAGCCACCGGTAAGCGAGACTACGACAAGCGCCAGGCTCTCAAGGAACGCCAGGATAACCTGGAAGCCCAGCGGGCTATGCGCTATAAAAACCTCGGCTAAAGAAAACATATTGGAGAGAACACCATGACAACCGGAAACAACAACAATTACAACCCCTACGGCCAGTACGGCAACAGCCAAGGCACCAACGGAGCTGACGCTGAACTCAATCAGCAAGCTACCAGCCAGCCTGCAACTGACTATGGTCAGCAAGCCAGTGGGGGGCAAACCTCCTCAGATAGTTATGGCCAAGCTCAGGCCAATGCACAGGGGGATACCGGCTACGGATCATCCCAGCCCCAGTACGGTAATACCTCGGCAGCCAACCAGCAGCAGCCCAATTATTCTGCTCCGGGATATGGCTATTCACAGTACCCTGCCGGTGGCTATCCTACGTACGCTGCTGCTGAGACCAATAAGCCAAAAGGGCTAGCTATCGCCTCTATGGTGCTGGGTATCATCGGCTTTATCTCAGGGTGGGCAGTAATCGGTGGCATTTTTGCTTTGGTGGCTATTGTCTTGGGTATTGTGGCCTTGGTCAAAACCAAGACCGGGGGTGGAGGAAAAGGGTTTGCAATTACCGGTATTGTTACCGGAGCCCTAGGTCTTCTCATCTCTATTCTCATGCTTATTCTTTTTGGGTGGATGTTCGCTGCCATCGGACCAGCTATGGAGAATTGCTCGCAGTACACAGATAATGAGACCCAGCTAGAGCAATGCCTCAATGAACAGCTGGGTCTTGAATTCGACTATTCTAGCGGTGAATATCAGAACTCCTAGCATTTATCGAACCTTTACAGCGAGGTAATACCAGTGATAGTATGAGGACCCTGAGATCGGTGGCCTGTCATCGCTCGTATGGGTTGCGGCCCGAGCGAGGAGCGGGAACATCAAACTTAGGGTTCTTTGATAAAAGAATATGGGGATGATCGGTTTCGACGATGTGAGTTGAGATGGATGAAGCGTGCCGAGGATGCAGGGTTATCTCGTAAACGCCCTCTGCAAAAAAATAAGTGCAGAATCTAAGCGCACTGACTTCGCACTCGCTGCCTAATTAACCCAGCGATGCAGTCTGGTAGCCTGAGCCTGCCTTTAGCTCAGTCCCTACCATCAGTTTAAAAGGCCACTGCTGGTAACTCTCTTCGTAGGGGTTGCCGGGACTTTTATACGAATAGGTTAGGCCTTGTAAGTGTTTGCGCAAGCAAGGTAGCCGAAAACACCGATTTCACAAACTGCGCACGGAGAAGACCCGTTGACGCCACATCGGACCGGGGTTCGATTCCCCGCATCTCCACCATTTGTACTACAAGCAAAAAGTTTGGGTACAGCTGAAGCCCTTGAGCTAGGTTTTATGCTGACAAGCATTTGCCTAGCTTGAGGGCTTTTCTGCCCTGTGCTAGCGCCCCGGTGCTAGATTTTTACCTTCATTTCTAAACTGTCATGATAGCCAGGGTCTCAGCCTAGCTGGCCGCTACAAAAGACCGCTGTCATAAACTGCAGAGCTGATAAGCTAAGTATGCCGGTATAACCAACCCGCGAAAGCGAGAAGCAAGCTGTGACTACTCAGAACCCTGCACCGAACTTGCCCCCACGCCCGGGAGCAGTAGGGAACCTTCCTCCACAGGTACCGCTTGTGCCCGCTTTCGATCTTGTGACCCCCGGCGAACCCCAAGAGTTTTTGGTCCCACCCCAATTCCGCAAGCCCTACGGTGCTCTCGTCCGGGACAAGAGAGGCAAAGGCTACTACCTTGCGGTGATGTCTTTTTCTGCTGCCGTTACCAGCTATCTGGTTGTTTTCCTGGCCGGGATCCTGGCTCTTGCTGCCCTGATTCCGGCTGTGGGCGCTATCGTCCTGGGGATCCAGGCCCTGCGGTCTAAATCCCGCTCACCCCAGACGCAGTTAGCGGGCCAGACCTCCGGGTTCGCATGGGGCGGTATCGCCCTGGGTGCTCTTTGCCTGCCACTTACCGTGGGCATGTTCCTGCTTAATTCCTGGTTCCTGAGCTCAGCTGAGGCCGCTAACTGTGAATACATCTACCGAGGCGACGAAGCAGCTATCCAGCGTTGTATAGAAGCTAACACCTATTAGAGGTTAAGCCATCTTGACAAGGGCCTGCGCGGTCCATTGCCCCAGGGGCGCTAGGGAAAAGATTTGAGCCTGTGTGATAGAACTCATTCGGGTTAGTATAGGAGATAAGCTGGCCCTATGACAGCGGGGCTAGAAGCTGACATGTACCCACCAGGAGCGCCCCATGACTACCAGCAGTGGCTTTACCCCTCTTGACCCTGAGCACCCTACCACCGATGAGATCCCCTTCATCTACCCGGCACACTGGGAAGCGGATGTGGTGTTGCGGGACGGTGCCACAGCTAACCTCCGGCCCGTGCTACCCACAGACCGTGATGCCCTTGAGAAGATGTACGCAGGGCAGTCTGAGCGTACCATCTACCTTCGCTTCTTTACCCATAAGCCCAAACTCAGCGACAAAGAACTTACCCGCTTCACCACGGTAGATCACAATAACCGGGTCGCTTTTGTGATGATGCTGGGCGAGGAGATGATAGGTATCGGGCGGTACGACCGCACCAACGACCCAGCTGAGGCTGAAGTTGCCTTTATGATTTCCGATGCTCACCAAGGCCGGGGGATCGGGTCAATCCTCTTGGAACACCTGGCCGCTGCGGCCCACGAACGCGGGATTGATAGGTTCAGCGCGGAGGTCTTGCCGCAAAACCGTAAGATGCTTAACGTCTTTACGGATGCTGGTTACGAGATTACTCGCGAGTTTGAAGATGGCCTGGTCATGGTTCACTTCAATATTGACCCCACAGACCGTTCACGAGGTGTCATGGAAGCCCGTGAACACCGTGCAGAAGCCAAATCCATTGCTGAGCTTTTAGCACCCCAAGTTCTTGCTGTTGTGGGTTCTGCCGATAACTGGGAAAGAACCGGGCACAAAGTTCTTAAGACGCTGGTCAAAGGGGGCTTCAAGGGCAAAATTTACGGGGTCAACGAAGCCGCACACCCCGCCGGAGATATCCCTGTTCTGGAGAGCATCACCCAGGTACCTGAGCACGTGGACCTAGCCATTATTGCTGTGCCCATCAAAGATGTGCCGACCGTAGTTGAGGCCTGTGGCCAGGCAGGAGCCAGGGGCGTACTCATCTACACTACCGGCTATGCAGATGATGGCGTGCGTGGCCGTGCCCGCCAAAAAGCCCTGGTCAAACTGGCTAGGAGCCACGGGATGCGGGTTATTGGCCCTGCTTCATTTGGCCTGCTCAACAACAACCCCGCTGTTCAGCTAGATGCCACTATCAGTTCACAAGATCCAGGCCCGGGGAGCCTGGGGCTCTTTAGCCAGTCCTCAGCTATCGGTGCCGTTCTTTCTAACTCCGCAGTGCGGCGTAACATCGGTGTCTCGTCACTGATTTCTGCAGGCAACCGGGCAGATGTTTCTGGCAATGACATTATGCAGTACTGGGAAGATGACGACGCCACCGGCGTATGTGCGCTCTACCTTGAATCCATTGGCAACCCCCGAAAGTTCTCGCGTATTGCCCGAAGGCTCTCACGGGCCAAGCCGGTTGTGCTCGCCAAAAATGCGGTAACCGGCCAGCAACTGCCGCCCGGTCACTCCGGACGCACCGCCATAACACCACCCTCCGCCTTGGACTCTATGTTCAAGCAGGCCGGTGTTATCCGCGCTGAAACCATTGAGCGGGCGCTCGACGTCACCCAGATTCTGGTCTCTCAGCCTTTACCTGCTGGCAGGCGGCTAGCTATTCTTTCGAATGCCTCAGCCCTGGGGCAGATTGTCGCTGACCGGGCCGAAGAGCTGCGTATCGAGGTTACTCTCACCGAAACTATGCTCAGGCTAACCGATGAGGCAGAGGATGGCCTTGAGATTTTGGAGGCCGTGGCAACCAGCGCCCTTGAATCTGCTGAGGTTGATGCTGTCATCGGCGTGTTTATTACGGGTGAATCAATTGACCCGCAGGACGTGGCGAGAGTACTTCATCGGGCAGGTCAGCAGAGCGGTAAACCTATCCTGGCTTCTTTCCCTGGAGCACTGAGCGATCAATCGACGCTACGCGGCATTTGGAGTGAAACAGCCCACAGCCAAGAGCAAGAGTCCGAAGGGGAGGGTACCGCCTGCCTGCAGGAAGGGCTTGCCTGCTTTGAATCACCGGGTGAATCAATTCTGGCGCTCGGTGCGGTTATGGATTATGTGGAATGGCGAGATAAAGAAACCGGTGCTCTGGCGGTGCCCGAAGGTATCAGCCCCAAAGCCGCTGCCGCAGATATTGCCACCCACCTACAAGCTGAAGCTGGGGCAGGCAGCTCCGGACCGGTAACACTTGATGACCTTGCGGCTACCCGTTTACTCGGGCACTACGGGATTAGCGTTCTTCCGGAATACCGCTTTGATACCCCAGAGCAAGCAATTGCTGCTGCGGCCCAAGCCGGCGGCTACCCCGTAGTCCTCAAAACAACCGATAGCTTCCTGCGCCACCGGATTGACCTGGGAGGGGTAAGACTCGGCATAGAAAGCGACGAAGACCTGGTAAGCGAAATCGCCCAGATGCACAGAACACTTGAACCCTACGGACATTTTGACCTAGCCCTCCAAAAGCAGGTACCCGCAGGCCAAACTGCCGTCCTCAAAGCTGTGGAAGACCCGCTGATTGGCCCGGTTGTTTCTTTTGGTATGGCTGGTGATGCCACCGCCCTTCTCGATGACTGGGCCCACCGTATCCCACCTTTGACCGAGCGGGACGTCTACAAGATGGTTCGATCGCCCAAAGCCGCCAGTAAGCTATTTGACCCCGAGAACAGGCACACCGCGAGAACCGACTTGCTAGAGGACCTATGCGCACGGGTAGCGCTACTCAAAGACAACCACCCAGAAATTGCGCACCTGGAACTCAACCCAATTCTGCTGTCACCCGATACGATGACGGTAGTGGGTGCCAGCATACAGCTTGCCCAGTCTGCCCAGCGTACCGACTCAGTACGGCGTGCCATGAGTAGCTAAAAACGGTCAGCCCTCCGACGACTGTATAGCTGGCATACCCTAGAATAGGGGGAGCAGGAACTAGGCTCACTGGAATAAGGACCACCGTGAATGATATGAGGGGTGCAACCGCGCTCACCCAAGATATTCAGAAGGCAGGGTTTTACCCCGAGCTTGTACTCGATACTGTTTCTGAAGCACTTGACGGACTAGAACCTACCGCCCACCTGGTGCAGGTGGAAACCCACTTCGATCAGAACGAAGTCCACCGGCATATTACGGTCTTAGTGGTTGCGGGGGAGCACCTACTTGTTGCGCATCTTGATGATCAAAACCTCGATGATGAGGGGCAACAGGTACTCGCCCACGTTTCGGTTGAGACCCTTCACATCAGCAAACTGACCACCTTGACGGTCAGCTACAGCTACCCCCAGCCCCAAGACTATGCACCTGGGCACCCTGTCTCGGAGGTATCACTCTTAATTGCATGGACGGGGTCGCACAGGCTGGATATCCAACCCGCCGAATGCGCCGAGCCGAGCTGCGACGCTAACCACGGCTACACAGGTTTAGTGCCTCGAGAAGATATGCTCATCCGCATCAGCACTTCAGCAGATGGGGCAGAAGCCACCGAAAAGGCTCGGCGCTTCGCGCGTACCCTGCGTTCAGCCCACCTGAACCTGGGAAGGAGGCGCTAAGGTGAAAGATTTTTGCGGCTATGAGTTACCCCCCACACCGGGCTACAAAAGCCACAACGTGGGCGACCTCTTCGAATCATGCGGCAGCCTCACAGGCCAGGGCTCCTTCCAACCTGATGACCACCCCCTCTACGGTCCGGGACGTCATGACTTATTGGGCCTTGCTGACCGCCTCAAAGCTGCAGGGGCAGACCCAAACCGTTACCGGAGCGTCTGCCTGGTTATGGTTGATGGGTTGGGTCAATCCCTGCTGAACCGCTACGCTTCCTACGCCCCCTTCCTTAAAAGTGCTAGGCAACTTGGGCCTCTTCACTCAGCGGTTCCCTCAACAACGGTGGCTTCGCTGACCAGCTTAGGCACCGCATGCCCACCTGGCTACCACGGTATGGCAGGCTATGAGGTCAAGAACCCCTCAACCGGAAGGGTGATGAACCAGCTTTCTGGCTGGGATAAAGCTGTTTCACCCCGCGACTGGCAACCCTACCCCACAGTTTTTGAGCGCTACCAGAACCACCTTGACGTTGCTACGGTATCACTCAGCAAATACGCCGGATCGGGCCTGAGTGAGGCGGGGCTACGCGGTGGGCGCTTTGTGCATGCCGCCGGTTACGCGGCCCGCACCACCCTAGCGGCAAGCCTGCTGAACTCTCGCAAGCCGTCCTTGGTCTATCTCTACTGGGGAGAAATTGACCAGGCCGGTCACAAATACGGTACAGACTCTACCCAATGGCTTGAACAGCTTGAAGAGCTGAATCTAGCACTCAAATCCTTAGCCCGCCGCCTGCCACCCCACGTCCTGCTCTTACTCACAGCAGATCACGGCATGGTTGATATAGCACCAGAAGCGCGCATCGATTACTCGGGGGACAACCAGCTCCTTGAGAATATTGAACTGACGGCGGGGGAGCCTCGCATGGTTCAGCTCTATCTCAAAGATAAGAGCCCAGCTGCAATCCAAGATACACTCGGGCGTTGGGGGGAATCTTGGGGAGAAAAAGCCTGGGTGGTTGAGACAGAAGAGATGTTCCAAGCCGGTTACTTTGGGGAGACTATCAGCGACACCGCGCGGGCACGTATTGGGGATATTGTGGTAGCAGCCCGGGAGCCCATTGCTCTCTACGATATGCGGCACTATAAGCCACACGCCCTGCAGATGGTAGGGCAACACGGGTCACTTACAGCAGAGGAAACACAGGTGCCTCTGCTTATGCTCCCCACCGGCTAAAGCTCCTACCAGAGCGCAGTAAAGCCCCGTCCACCCCTAGCGAGAGGACGGGGCTTAATTCTTTTGGCTTTACACACTAAGGACTAGCAATCACAGTAGGTTCTTCCAAAGACGCCGCTGCAGTGGGGGCTTCAATAGGTGCGGTGGAGGGAGGCGGTAGCGGTGTCTCATCAATGACCTTGCCAGCGTCTGGGCCCGGCACCGTGGTCTCGATGGGGCGTTTGGGCTCATCGATAGGCGAAGCGTCGGCCGGAGGAGTAATCTCCGCTGGATCACTGGGGGACTCAGTAGGCTCTAAGGTAGCCTCTTCCGCCTCGGTGGGAGCTGGCTCAAGCGTAACAGGGGGTTCAGGCGCGGTCTCCTGCACTGTAGCCTCGGCTACAGGCTCGGTGGTTGCGTACTGGACGGTACCGGGAGGGACAGCGTTTTCCTGAGCTTGCTGCTCAGTGACGGTTGGTTCCTGAGTATTAAAACTGGGGGTCGGTGCCGGGTAAGTACTGGTAGGAGTTGCGGGTGCCGAGGTCGTGGGGCTGTCACCGCTGGGGGCAATCGAGGTGCCTGAAGCCGGCTGCGAGCTGCTACCCTGGCCTGGCAACAGCAAAGCAAAAGCAAGGACCGCGGCGGCAGCGGTGAGAACCGCAGAAGCTACAAAGAAAACCTTGGAACCAAGCTTTCGCTGAGCGGGCTCCTGAATCAGAGGACCCACCGGGGCTAAACGGTCCCGCTCGGCGGCAAAGGCAAGCTTCTGCTGTTCCTTCTCAGCCTGCTCAAGGGCCGCTGCGCGCTCAGCAGAGCGGTCAGCACGGCGCTCGCGCCGGGTTAGCTTCTCGAACTCATCACCGTTCTTCATGAGGCCGAGGGCCAGTGAGTCGTCTTCAATATCAATTTCTGTACGCTGTGAGCCGCTGTCGGCCGTGACGTATTCGTAGCCATTGGCTAGGGTCAAGACATCAGTAGCGTCACCCGATGCAGCTGGCGGCTCAGAATCAAGACTCGGGGTAGTCTCACCAGGGTTTTCAACCTTGGGCAGAGGTTCGGTGATGCTATCGGGCTCACCGGCAGTGCTGGAATCTTTAGGATATGAGTTAGGCAAATTTTCCTCATCAAATATTTATGCCCCACCGAGCGCCTAAGTTGGGGTATGGGTGGCGTCGGGCGAACTCTGGGTACGGGTGTCTATATAAGTCTACGTTGTCTTACGGGTTTTTGGGGCAGTGGCGCTTGTAACCCTTCACGAGCCATGCCGGGGTGGGAAACTATAAGTCAGCACAAAAAAGTCCTTGTGCCCTGGTATTTAGGGCACAAGGACCGTGCAAGATAAGGGTGACCTGGGCTAGCGGCGCTGGTTACCGAAGATAATGTCATCCCAGCTTGGAACGCTGGTCCTCTTACCGCGTGCAGGCTTAGCCTTAGGGCCAGAATCTGCATCGCTTTCATCGCTTGATTGCTCCGAACCCTCAGGGAGCGCCTGAGGGTCATCGCTTACTGCCTGAGAAGCATGGTCGGTATCTTCTGAATCAGCATTAGATTGGTGCTCGGAGGTAGCGCTCAGATCCGCCTCAGCCGATTGTTCTTCAGCAGCTGTATCCTGCTCCAAAGCTTCAAGATTCTCCTGCCCGTTTTCTTCTGGGGCACCGTTTTGAGGCTCAGCCACAGACTCATCTGCTATAGAAACTGCAGTGTGGTCTTTAGGTACCTTAGTTTCAGCGGCTTCCTGGGTATCGGGGGCAGGCAGGTCATGGAGCTCACCTACCGACTGAGAACCGCGTCGGGCTCGTTCCAACAAGTCTGCCAGCTTGCGCTCACTGGCTGGGTCAAAGGAACGGACACCACGGCGCGACGATAGCTCGTCAAGGAGCTCGTTCTGCTCCTTGTTCTGGGGCACACGAACAGGGGTGACCTTAGGAGGTGCTACCTGAACACCCAAACCGGGAGCCTTCTTCTCGTCTTCCTGAGCTGTAGTAGCGTCCGGTGCCTGAGGTGAAGAAGGGGTGAGTCCGGGAATGGGGGAGTCGTGCGAGTGGTCACGGCCCATGAGGAAGTAAGCGGCCTCGTTGGAGGCATAGATACTCTGGTTAGCAGGGTTAAAGTTCCAGCGTGCCGGGAACATAACGGCCCTCGGAAGCTCAGGCAAAATATCATCGCTGAGTGAAATATCGAGGGAGACAGTCCACTGACCTGATTCCTGCTGCCAGGTGGACCAATCCATGGGTGCTTCTTCAAAGCCAAAGCGTGCCGAGACTTCTTCAATGTGCTGGTTAAGGCTCTGAGCGTTCTTGCCCTGGCCCGGAGCCGGCGAAATCATGACAGAGCGGGCTGTATGAATGATATTGGCACGTTCAGCCACAATAGGCCACTCGTAACGACGAACCCTGTTAGGTTCCCATCCTGATTCTGCGGCGATTTCTTCGACCGTTGCACCCTGGCGGAAACGGGTCTGAATCTCTCGGGGTCCGAAGGTGCCCTTGCTGCCCCCTCGGAGGGGATTAATACGGCGGGCGCGGGCAATGCTCTGGCGTAGGTTTTGATCAATAGGCAACAGATAGGTTGTGCCATCTGCTGATTCGAGGACCAGATTTTCTCCATCGTCGTGGATGCCAGTTAGGCGCAGTTCGGGCACTACACGGTCTCCTTTATGGGCAACTGGCGTTACCAGAGGGGTAACGCGCTTCTTCAATCTTTACACTTACTTGAAAGATTACCGTCTCAAGCTGTGCTTGAGGCAGAAAGTGGCCTTTCATGGGGCGGAAGATTGAAAAAACAGCCATATCTCAGGATTATTCTCTTAATCTCAAGCACAACTTGAGATGCCCTGAATGATGCGCCTGGCGCTTCTAGCCAGTTTGTGACTCGCTGTGCCAGAACATGAACGTTCTACTTGCAATCTGAGAACTAATGGTGAACAATTCTACCCGTCACCTCATCAACTCTGAGGGCCTATGGGATTTGCCTAGACCGGCGCTAACGGAGTGACCCAACGAGGTGCAGGTACCTCACCGACCCTGGGGTATCTACCCTTCGCACAGTTTACGGAGAAAATATGGCAACCGATTACGATGCACCTCGCAAGCAGGATGAAGACAGCAAAGACCAGTCTTTTGAGGAATTGCGATCACGCCCCTCAGAAATGCAGTCAGGCGCTGTTGATGAGGATGAGAACGCAGCAGCCGAAAGTTTTGAGCTCCCCGGCGCTGACCTCTCTAACGAGGAACTGAACGTGGTAGTTCTGCCCGCGCAGGAGGACGAGTTCACCTGCGGCTCCTGCTTCCTGGTGCGTCACCGTTCGCAGATTGCCCGCGAAGAGGGCGATTTCAAGTTCTGCATCGAATGCGAGAGCTAACCCTTAGCCTAAGAACGAGTAACTAAAGAGCCGAATGCGCTGATTGCATCCGGCTCTTTCTGTATCTGTTGACCTAGAAAGGTTAGTGCCTTGCATAACCCCAGGCACGCGCAGCTGAGAGCTTATGAGGCGTCTTGGTCAGCGGCTAGGCCCTGGTTCAGGATTTCTGCAATTTTTTCGGGGTGACGGCTTGAAGCGATCCAGTAGGGGGTGGGGTCAGCAGGATCGGTAATTTCCACCCGGATAACGGAAGTAATCCAGCCCCTGAAGCACATGTAGGCGCGGCCATCAAGCGCAGGCCCAGTGGCAACTCGCGCGTCTTCACCTCTGAAAGCCTCAGCGCGTCCTACAAATTCGCGTTCAATACGGGCACGGCCAAAGCGAACAGCCGACTCTGTAATTTCTAGAGTTGGCGAGGTCCCATAGAGTAGGGCACCTACCGACAGGGCAACAATGATACCCGCTACAATACCGGCGGCGATATTGATGGGAGCGCCCACCAGGAAGGAAGCAAGGCCAGCTCCTAGGCATCCCAGCCAGAGACCTACCCCGGGAGCAAGACGTTCTTTATAAAGCACGGTAGCGGGGCTAGCAGACATGGTTTCCTTTGCTAAATATTCGGTGGGGAGTCACCTATCCTGATGAATAAGTGCCGTTCACAAGTCTACGAGATAGAAGAGGAACTTGGGCTGATGTGCCTTTTTCAACCTGAAACCGGTGAAACCAATTTCTTGGTCAGTTAAGTCCTTGATCTCTGGGGAGAATCACTTTTAGCTCTATGCCGGGTACAGTATAGGGGTGATGAATCAGATACATGTTGAAATCAAGATGCTCGATGAAGGGCTTGAGTCTCCAACCTATGCGCAGCCGGGAGATGCCGGAGCAGACCTGCGTTCGCGCATTGACCTGACCCTTGCCCCTGGGGAACGCGCCCTGGTCCCTACCGGTGTGGCTATCGCCCTGCCCGAGGGATATGTAGGGCTAGTGCACCCCCGCTCAGGGCTGGCTGCTAAGCACGGAATCACCATTGTGAATGCGCCCGGCACAGTCGATTCAGGGTACCGGGGTGAGCTGATGGTAAGCCTGCTCAACACCGACCGTGAGAAGAGCTTTGCGGTCAAGCGTGGTGACCGTATTGCCCAGCTGGTCATCCAGCGTTTTGAGACAGCCATCTTCAGCCTGGTTGATGAGCTTGATGAAACTGAACGCGGTTCTTCGGGCTTTGGCTCAACCGGCGTACAGTAGTTATCAGTAAAACTTTTACCCAGGAGAGTCAATGTTTGGTTTTGGCAAGAAAAAGCAGGAAGAGGTCGCGAGGGCAGATGCCGAGAAGGTAGAAGAGCCTGAGAACCCTTCACCCGAGCAGGAGGCTGCACTCGACGAGTCAGCTGACAAGGCTACCGGCCCGACGAGTGACGATACCCCTGTTGTTTTTAGCCGTGAGGACGGCCCCTGGGATATCTCCGAAAAGTCTACTGGCCATCAGTACATTGACTTAGGTGGCCTGTTCATCAAGAGCAACCCCGGTTTGAACCTGCGACTTGAAGCAGATACAAAATCTCAGCAGGTGATCGCTGTGACCCTGCAGATGGGCGAAGGCTCACTCCAGGTCCAGGCATTCGCTGCCCCCAAGAGTCGCGGTATTTGGGAGGATATCCGTCATGAGCTCTCCGAGAGTGTTCGGCAACAGGGCGGCCAGGTAGAATTTTCCGACGGTGCTTTTGGGCGTCAGCTCATCACACGTGTACCTGCCGAACTGCCCGACGGTCGCAAGGGCTTTAGAATTGCCCGCTTTGTAGGCATCGATGGCCCCCGCTGGTTTGTTCGCGGTGTTTTCTCAGGCAAGGCTGTACTTCCTGGGCAGGACGCTAGCGCGCTTGAAGAAGTGCTCCGGAATATTGTTGTTAACCGTGGCTCCAAACCCATGGCTCCCCGCGACCTGCTCCCCATGCGCGTTCCCCAGAATATTCAGGAAGCCGCAGCCCAACAGCAGGCGGCTGCCCATGAAGGGGACTCATCTAAGCCTTCATTGGAAGTTCCCCGCCGCGGCCCTGAAATCACCGAGATCGGTTAAGCACTGTGGGCGAGACTGAACACCAGGGCACGGTGACCCGTCTTGAAGACTACCCGGAGCGGTTCAGAGCACGCGTTGCTGGCCGGGTAGAACTCGTTCGCATATCCCATGCCGGGATGAGCCCCCGGTTTGAGGTGACGCTAGGCGTTGAACGTTCTAGGCCGCTTCCTCCGGCAAAAACACACCCTATGACGGGTATGCCCATTGCAGAAACCGGTGAAGACCTGGATGACACTGCCGATGTCAGCACCACAGAGGATACCCCAACCGGTGAGATTTCGGTGCTGGATGCCGAAACAGGCTTTACTAGTCGTTTTAGTGTGACTAAGGCTGTTTCACGTGTCCTTTTTCCTGATTTTCCGCCGCTGAAACCGGGGGTGAGGCTGACCCTGATTTGGCTGGGCCAGCACCAGGTCCCGGGTATCGAAGCGGGTGGCTATCTGCGGGTCTCCGGCATGCTTAGCACCAGAGAAGATACACCCACCATGTATAACCCTCGCTACGAGATTGTGCCCAACATGTAGGGCAAGTCCCCAAGCCAAAGGCCCCCGATCTGACAGAGAACGGGGGCCTTACTGGTAAGAGAAACTGCCTCTAGCTGAAGAGGGCGCGGATGTCGTCCTCACCGGCAGGGGTGGTCACAAAGAAGAGCTCGTCACCTGCTTCTAGGACATCATCGCCGCTGGGCGCTATGGGGGAACCATCGCGGAGAATAGCGGTCAGGGTGGCTTCGTAGGGCCACTGCACGTTGTTAACGGTGTGCCCGATAATGGGATGATTGGCAGGTACGGTGTATTCGACCAGGGTGGCACTGCCTGATTTGAGGGTCAGCAGGCGGATCACGTCACCAACCTCTACGGCCTCTTCTACCAGGGCGGTCATCAGACGCGGGGTGGATACCGCAACATCCACACCCCAGGAATCGTCAAAAAGCCACTCATTCTTGGGGTTATTGACGCGGGCTACGGTACGGGGAACCCCGAATTCACTGCGAACAAGTAGAGAAACTACCAGGTTAGTTTTATCGTCGCCAGAAGCCGCGACCACTACGTCGGCGTTCTCTGGCTTGGCCTGACGCAGAACCGATAGCTCACAGGCATCACCGATAACCCAGTGGGCGTGCTGAATATCGCTCCGGCTAATGGCCTCGGGCTTAATATCGATAACAGTAACCGAGTGCCCGTGCGAAAGAAGTTCTCGGGCGCTCGATGAACCTACGGAACCTGCACCAATAACTATTACTTCCACTGCAGATCACCTTCGCTGTCTTGGGCAGGGGGCTCGCTTAAGATCCTCACGATATCGTTGATGTCTTCGGTGCGCATCATAGCGTGCAGAGTGTCACCCTGCTGGTAGGAGCTTTCTGGGGTGGGAAGCATACCCTCCCCAAAGCGGGTAATGTAGGCCATTCGCACGCCAGCTGCTTGTTCAATCTCGGTAATGGCATGACCAGCCCAGGCCTCGTGGAGCTGGAGCTCACCCAGCATGAGGCGGCCTGAGGCTTCACGGAAGTCACCAGCCATAGCCTGCTCCGGCAAGATACGGCGGAGCACCTGATCAGTGGACCACCGAACAGCTGCCACCGTGGGAACACCTAGACGCTGATAAAACTCTGCACGGTTGGGGTCATAGATGCGGGCAACAACGTGCCGAACGCCGAAGGTCTCACGAGCCACACGCGAGGCAATGATATTGGAGTTATCTCCAGAGGACACAGCCGCAAAAGCGTAGGCATGTTCAATTCCAGCTCGCTTGAGGGTTTCTCGATCAAAGCCGACACCGGTAACTTTCTTGCCCGCAAAATCTTTGCGCAGGCGGCGGAAAGAGCGGTCGTCTTGGTCGATAACAGCCACCGAGTGACCGGCGTCTTCCAAAGTATGGGCTAGCATGACTCCAACACGCCCCGCGCCCATAATTACAAAATGGGGCACACCGCACCTCATCACATCGTATAGGGAACACAAACTGGCTCCGCCACATGCCGAAGCCTCACCCTAGTCTACGCCCCTCAGAGCACCGAACCCATGGGCTAAGGGCTGTTCGCGGGCAATCGAGCTATTGTGTGCACAGAAAATGTGGTGTGTACGGCTGTTCTTTGAGGCGCCAAACGACTACGGTTACTACCTGTGAAGAATATTCGGAGTGTGTTCAGCCACCTAGTGCTTGGTGCGCCCGTCACCAGTAGACACGCAAAAAAAGGCAATCTGCCTAAGCGCCGTGCCCTGCCGCTCTTTGGTGCAGATGGGCTGTCGTCTGTTGCTTACGCACCCGATGAAATCTTGCTCACTCTGCTCATTGCCGGTCACGGTGCCCTCGTCTACTCACCCTTTGTGGGACTGGGAATTGCTCTGATCCTCCTGATCGTGGTGGGAACCTACCGGTACAACATCAATAGGGTAGGGGAGAAAGGCGACTTTGCCCTGGTTCACCAGAATTTGGGAACTGGTGCGGCAATGCTTCTGGGCGCGGCCCTCATGGTGGACTTTATCCTCACGGTCGCGGTATCTCTCTCATCGGCAGCCCAATACCTCGAGTCCATCACCCCCGCAATTCTGGGGCACCAAAGGCTCATTGCCTGCTCACTCATTGCGCTAGTAACCCTTCTGTGCTTGCGCGGGCTTAAATTTATGCTGGGAATCTCGCACCTCCCCTCCTATTTCTTCTTGATTCTTCTGACCGGCCTTATTGCTTGCGGCATCATTGCCGATAGCTCAGGTGACTTAGGCCTAGCTTCCTCAGCCTCCTACCGGCTAGTTAGCGATAAGGACGCAATGAACACTCTTACGACCCAAACCGGTATGGGGCTACTGCTGCTCCGGGCTTTTGCCTCCGGCTCTGTGGCTCTTACCGGTGTTAACACCATCAGCAATGCGGTGAACGCTTTTGCACCGCCACGCCAGCGCAATGCCGCAATCAGCTTGATGATTGTCGGTGGGCTTTCAGCGGTCTCTCTGCTGGGGGTGCTCTATCTAGCCCAAAAAACAGGTGTAGTTTTTGCGATTGACCCCAACCTCCTGATAATTGACGGTCAACCAGCAGGGGACGATTTCCACCAGGTCCCTGTTCTGCTCCAGATTACCCAAGCAATTTTTGCCCACCAGCTGGCAAGCGTCCTGATGGGTATTGCAACGGTAGGGGTCTTGATTGTGGCCGCTATGACAGCCTTTACCGGCTTCCCCATGCTGGCAACAACTATCGCAGCCAAACAGTACCTACCGGTGCAACTTTCAGCTCGCAGTTCCAGCTCGCTTTACGCCAACGGTGTGCTTGCCCTAGGCCTTAGCGCTATGTTCCTGGTAGCGGTGGTCGGGCCCGATGTCCACACGCTTGTACAGATGTACATCGTAGGTGTCTTTACTGCCATGACACTGACCCAGTACGCTGTGCTACGGAACAGGTGGAAAGCCCAACGTATCACCCTGGACCGTAAAAAACGACAGCATATCTGGCGGGATATAGCTATCACAGCAATTGGCGCTAGCGCATCTGTCATCGTTCTTACCGTCATTATCCTGACTAAATTCACGCACGGAGCCTGGGTTACCACCCTTCTCATACTTTTCTTGACTTGGACTATGAGCAAAATCAACAAACACTACACGCGTATCGACCAGCAACTAGACCTGGACGGTAACCTCCAAGAACTAGCGCGTGACTGCGCCCTACCATCCCGCGTCCACGCCCTGGTGTATGTTGAGCGGGTACGCAAGCCCGTTTTGCGGGCTCTGGCCTATGCACGGGCCTCGCGCCCGTCGTCTGTTGAAGCTCTGCTCGTCAACGTTGATGAGGCCCGAACCCGCGAGAACATCGATACCTGGAACGCTCTGCAACTACCGGTTAACCTGACCGTTCTTGATTCGCCCTACCGCGATCCCGTAGCAAGTGTGCTCGACTACATCCATCATCGGAGGCAAAAATCACCCCGCGATGTTGTGGTGATTTACCTGCCTGAATATGTGGTGGCACACCGCTGGCAAAGGTTCCTGCACCGCCGAACAGCTCACAAACTCAGGGGTCGGCTACGCCATGAGCCCGGAGTAGTGGTAGCGTCAGTCCCATGGCAACTCGAACAATAAATGACTGAGCCTGCCTTCCCCTTTTCTGGCTTACTGGCCACCTGCCATGAGCCCTATTCCTGATACGAGAACATATGAACACGCAAAATCCCACCACAGACACCGCCAGCTTCGACATAGGTAGCCTCGTGCAGGTAACACCCGAGCGGCCGGCACACGGCGGTGCCATGGTGGCTAGAGTTGGTGAGCGTGTTGTCTTTGTGCGCCACGCGGTTGTAGGCGAGACCGCGCTGGCGCGGATTACCGGGCGCGGTCCCAAGGGGCGGTACTTCTTCGCTGATGTTATCGCTGTTGACCAGCCCTCACCCCACCGCCGCCCCCACCCCTGGGAACCAGCCGATGCGCTCGCCCAGGAGAACCCTCTGGGAGGAATGGAATACGGGCACCTGCTACCCGCTACCCAGCGAGACTACAAGCGCCAGGTACTGGCTGAACAGCTGGTACGATTGGGCGGTCTTTCGGCTGAGCATCCACTCATCACCCAGCTTCAGGTGCAGGAGTTACCCCTTGAGGGTGAGGGCCCAGCAGACCTCGGTTGGCGGACCCGCGTTCACTACACCGTTGAACGGGAGAGCGGGAAAATCGCCATGTTCAGGCACTCGTCCTCCGAACCTGTCCCCCTTGAGAGTTTCCCCCTGGCCGATATCCGTCTGCAAGAGCTTGAGCTTCACAAGCTCACCCTGGAGGGCCTTGCTCGGCTCGATGCAGCAGTTTCCGCCAGCAACATGGTGACCCTGGTTTTCTGGGTATCTGCTCAGACAAGACCTACCGACGTCGCCCCTGCAATCGAAGACCAGTGTCGCAAGCTGTGGGGCTCGCTGGAAGACCGCCAAATTACTCTCATCTTCCGCCCCGAAAAGCAGGGTGGACGCAAACGCGGCACCAAGCCCCAGGAGGTAGTTCTGGGTGCTGGGAACACCGAGCTGCTTGAAACGGCAACTGTCTATGCCCAAGATTTCTATTGGCTGGTTGATGCAACCGGCTTCTGGCAGATTCACCGTTCTGCCCCGGAGGTACTGGGGAATGCGGTACTTGAAGCTACCAAGCTGAAAAAGGGCATGACAGTCTACGACCTCTACGCAGGAGCTGGCCTCTTCACCGCCCTAGCGGCTGATGCGGTAGGGGATAAGGGCACGGTTCTTTCAGTAGAAGGGTCAGCTACCACTCACCGTAACGCCCGCACCAACTTTGCTGCCCAAGGTCCCTCCCGAACCCACCGATCAGAACGTACCAGTGTGCGACTTGAACGCGGTGACGTCTCAGCCGTCTTGGGCAAGCTCGGCCCTCAGGCGCTGGCCGGACGTTTTCCCACACCCGATCTTGTCATCTGCGACCCCTCCCGCGAGGGCGCAGGTAAAAAGGTCATGGAGCAGGTGAACGAGCTCAACCCCGCCACCATTGTTTATGTGGCCTGTGATCCTGCTGCTTTGGGGCGAGACACCGGCTACCTAGGCCAGGCTGGGTGGCAGCTGGCCTCTGTGCAAGGGTTCGATATGTACCCCAACACCCACCATGTGGAAGCTCTTGCTGTCTTTACTCGCAAGTAAACTTATGGCGGGTATGTATCTCACCTTTTGAAGATAAGAAGATACATACCCGCCATAGGTACTTGGCTGGGGTGTGATACTGGTTCTCAAGGGATTGATCCACTTTCAGTCCAGCAAAATAAGCAGCTTTATGGGTACTTATCTGATTCTGCTTGTGGAACCTTACCTGAGGCGCTCGGTCTGGTCGTCCCACTCTCTAGCTACCTCGCGCAGAGCATCTTCTTTCTGACGGGCATGATGGCCGCAGAAGAGAAGGTCGTTGCCCGATGCCAGTACTACTCGCAGATAAGCCTGGGCACCGCAAGCATCGCAACGGTCGGCAGTGGTGAGTTCACGGGCTTCAAGAGTAGTAGCCATCGATAGCTCCTTTTCAATATAAGTTGGTTTACTCCCATACAACCACTTTCGGTGCCTTAAAGCTTGTCCTTTCGCCCACAGCACTTAAACGACACCCGCCCCGAAGCCAGCCCGCCCCTACCTGGGCGTGTACTAAACTAAATAGGCACGCCCCACCCGTAATCCCAGGAGAGTTCCGTGGCCGCAAACACCTATACCGCGCGCAACCTATCTGTGCTCGAAGGCCTTGAAGCTGTTCGTAAGCGCCCCGGCATGTACATTGGCTCTACCGATTCCCGTGGCCTGATGCACTGTCTCTGGGAGATTATCGATAACTCTGTAGACGAGGCACTAGCCGGGTATGGCCAGTCAATTCAGGTTGTTCTCTACAAGGACGGTTCCGTTGAAGTGCAGGACGATGGGCGTGGTGTACCCACCGATATAGAACCCCGCACGGGCCTATCTGGCCTTGAGGTGGTCTATACCAAGCTCCACGCTGGCGGTAAGTTCGGTGGTGGTTCCTATACTGCATCGGGGGGCTTGCACGGTGTTGGTGCATCGGTGGTCAACGCGCTGTCCTCCCGTCTAGATGTGCAGGTGGACCGGGGCGGCAAAACCTACCAAATGAGCTTTAGACACGGGGTACCCGGTATCTTCGAGGACGGACGGACCCCCAAACCGCAGGCTCCTTTCAAGCCCTCTGATCAGGCTCTTGAGATTATCGGTAAGGCCAAACGCGGTGTGACCGGTACCCGTGTGCGTTACTGGGCTGACCCCATGATTTTTACTCCGGACGCCCGTTTTAGCTACAGCGAACTGGCCGCCCGGGCCCGCCAGACTGCTTTCCTGATTCCAGGCCTGCGTATTGCCGTGCGCGATGAACGCCGCCTGCCCGGTACCCCCGGTGAGCACGAAACCCACGAAGAAGTATTTCAACATGACGGTGGTATCGCGGAGTTTGTGGACTACCTGGCCCAGGACCAGGCCGTTACCGATATCTGGCGCTTTAGCGGTAGCGAGACTTTTACCGAAACGGTCCCCGTCCTCGATGCAGAGGGGCACTCTCAGCTCACTGAGGTTGAACGGGAATGCGAGGTCGATCTTGCTCTGCGCTGGGGCACCGGCTACGAGACCAAACTCAGGACCTTCGTCAATATTATTGCTACCCCCAAGGGCGGTACACACCAGACCGGCTTCGAACAGGGTCTACTGAAAACTTTCCGCAAGCACATTGCCAATAATGCCCGCAAGTTTAAGGCTGGTAACGACAAGATCGAGAAGGACGACGTTCTTGCAGGCCTGACCGCCGTGCTGACTGTGCGCCTGGCGGAGCCCCAGTTTGAGGGCCAGACCAAGGAGATTCTGGGCACCCCCGCTGTGCGCCAGATTGTTTCTAAGGTTGTTGCCAAGGAACTGGCTAGCAAACTCAACTCAACCGCTCGCGGCGAAAAAACTCAGGCCGCCGCCGTCAGCGAGAAAGTCGTTGCCGAAATGAAATCGCGTATCTCCGCGCGAGTTCATAAGGAAACCCAGCGCCGCAAAAATGCCCTGGAAACTTCATCTATGCCCACCAAGCTGGTGGACTGCCGCTCCACCGACGTTGAAAAGTCCGAGCTCTTTATCGTTGAGGGCGACTCGGCTTTGGGGACGGCCCGCCTGGCCCGTTCCTCCAACTACCAGGCCCTGCTCCCTATTCGAGGCAAGATCCTGAATGTCCAGAAGGCTTCCCTGACAGATATGCTGGCCAACGCCGAGTGCGCGGCCATCATTCAGGTAATTGGTGCCGGGTCGGGGCGTACCTTTGACCTGGAGCAGAAACGCTACAACAAAATCATTATGATGACCGATGCGGACGTGGACGGTGCCCACATCCGCACCTTGCTCCTGACACTCTTCTACCGCTATATGCGGCCTCTGGTGGAACAAGGGCATGTCTATGCGGCTGTGCCGCCCCTGCACCGGGTAGAGGTGATTAAGCGCGGGACCGCCAACGAGATGATTTACACATACAGCGAGAAGGAACTGCACGAGCTCCTTGCCCGGCTAGAATCTGAGGGTAAGAGCTATAAGGAACCTATCCAGCGCTATAAGGGGCTGGGCGAGATGGACGCTGACCAGCTAGCAGAAACCACCATGGACCCCCGCCAGCGTATGCTACGGCGCGTGCGGGTGGAAGATGCTGAAGCCGCCGAACGGGCTTTTACCCTGCTGATGGGTTCAGAGGTTGCGCCCCGTAAGGACTTTATTATCAGCGGCGCCCATAAGCTGGACCATACAGCAATCGACGCCTAAGCCTCTTGATGCCCGGCGCAGGGTAAAGTGTTATGCATGACACATACAATGAAGCACCCCGTTACTGTCACCGTTACCGGCGCAGCCGGTCAGATCGGCTACGCCAGCCTCTTCCGTATTGCGGCGGGGGAGATGCTGGGCGCTGACACCCCCGTCCGCCTGCGGCTACTTGAAATACCTGCCGGTCTCAAAGCGGCAGAAGGTACCGCGATGGAACTTGCCGATTGCGCCTTCCCCCTGGTGGAATCAATTGACGTCACCGATGACCCCAATACCGGTTTTGAGGGCGCAAACCTTGCTTTACTGATTGGTTCCCGCCCCCGCACCAAGGGAATGGAACGGGCTGACCTGCTGGAGGCTAACGGCGGTATCTTCTCCGTGCAGGGCCGGGCAATAAACGATCGTGCGGCCGATGACATTAAGGTCGCAGTCGTGGGCAACCCTGCTAATACCAATGCGCTCATTGCCGCCAGCCACGCTCCCGATGTGCCTCTGGAGCGATTTACCGCTCTGACCCGTCTGGATCACCACCGCGCCGTCGCTCAGCTGGCTTTGGCTACTGGCAGCCCTGTAGATCAGATTGAGGGAGTTGCTATCTGGGGTAACCACTCAGCTAGCCAGTACCCGGACCTCTTCCACGCGACTGTTGCCGGACGGTCTGCTGTGGACCTGCTGACCCAGCAGGGACTGGGCCAGGACTGGGTAGAGAACACCTTTATCCCCAAGGTCGCCAACCGTGGGGCTGAGGTTATCTCGGTACGAGGGGGCTCTTCTGTAGCTTCTGCGGCCCATGCTGCCCTCATGCATGTACATGACTGGGTGCTGGGAACGGGGGAGAGCTGGACCTCTATGGCTGTGCCCTCGGACGGCTCCTATGGGGTAGCCGAAGGGATTATTAGCTCATTCCCGGTACGTTGCACCGGTGGGGTGTATGAGATTATTCACGGTCTAGAACACTCAGATTTCTCTCAAAAGCGCATAGCGGCTTCTGTCGCTGAGCTGGTTGAGGAGAAACAGGCCGTGGCCTCCTTGGGGCTGCTGGGTCCTCGATAGAAGAAAGCTCAGGCCTGTGACTATGCTCCATACCCTCAAACCCTTGAAGAGGGATAAGTAGAAGGTTAGGCTCCCGCTGGTGGATTTCATACCAGCGGGAGCCTTAGCGTTTAAATGACCTTTTCATGCCCGTCAAATCACTGTTATTTCGGGTCAAATACACCCTAAGTTAGCGCTCATCAAGGTCAGTTATTCTAAAGCAAGTTACTCAAAGAGGGCCTACCTGCCCAGACTGCTGGGTTGTCTTTCAAACAGGGATAGTTCAGCCCTCCACCCACACCACCTTTAGGATTGTTCATGGACCCCCTCGAAATAGCGCGGTGGCAATTCGGTATCACCACCGTCTACCACTTCATGATGGTGCCGCTGACCCTGGGCCTGGGCGCGGTTGTCGCCGGCTTCTACATCGCCTACGTACGCACCCAGAAACACGAATACAAGCGAATGACCAAGTTCTGGGGCAAGCTCTACCTGATTAACTTCATTATGGGCGTGGCCACCGGCTTGGTCCAAGAATTCCAATTCGGCATGGCCTGGAGCGAATACTCACGCTTCGTAGGCGACGTATTCGGTGCGCCTCTGGCCATGGAAGGTCTGCTGGCCTTCTTCGTCGAATCCACCTTCTTGGGCCTCTTCATTTTTGGCTGGGACAAACTCAAGCCCAAAGTACACGCCACCTGCCTCTTCCTGGCAGTAGCCGCCTCCTGGCTCTCGGCCTATTTCATCATTGTGGCTAACTCCTGGATGCAGCACCCCGTGGGCGTCGAACTGGTTGACGGCCGCCCCGTCATGACCGATGTATGGGCAGTGCTCACCAACAACACTGCCCTGGTTGCCTACCCCCACGCTATCTTCGGCTCTCTCCAGGTAGCTGGTGGTTTTCTGGTCGGTATTGCCTGGTACAAGCTCTGGAAGCGCCGCCAGGACGGCATCGACACCATGGGCGAAAACGGTAGGGTTCTTGTGGGCGAGAGCATCGAGGGCGCACGCGACAAAGCTGACTTTTCCGTCTGGTTCAAGTCACTACGCATCGGTGCAATCGTTGGTTTCGCGGCCTTTATCGGTACAGCTTTTACCGGCCACCACCAGGCCCAGCTCATGATTGAGCAACAGCCCATGAAGATGGCCGCCGCAGAAGCTGCCTGCCACGACGGGACAGGCTTCTCCCTGCTCTCCCTCTCCTCGCCCGGCGCCCAGGATTGCGATAAGGTACAAGCCGTTATCGAAATTCCCGGCCTGCTCTCCTTCCTGGCCTACAACAACTTCACTACCGATGTCGCCGGTATCAATACCCTGCTCCCTCAGTACCAGCAAACCTACGGCACTCACCTGCCCGATAACCCAGAACTTTACGGTGACCGTGCAGGCAACGAAATCAACTACCTACCCCTCATGGAAGTTACCTACTACGGCTTCCGCGGCATGATTACCTTCGGTGGTATCAGCGCCCTTTCCTTCCTCTACGTCCTGTGGGTCACCCGCAAGAAAGGGGAAGGTACTGTGCCCGGAGCCCGCTGGATATCAAACCTGGCTATTGCCGGTATCCTCGCCCCTTTTGGTGCTAATGCTACTGGCTGGATCTTCACCGAAATGGGCCGTCAGCCTTTCGTCGTTGCCCCCAACCCCGAAGGTAACCCCGCCATCATGATGTTCACCGCCGCCGCCGTCTCACCGGGAGTATCCGGCTTTGAAGTGCTCTTCTCCCTGATCTCACTGGGCCTGGTCTATGGTGTGCTGATGGTGGTTGAAATCTACCTGCTAGCTAAGTACGTCAAGGCTGGCCTTGTAGCAGCCATGCCAGAGCTGGTAGAAGATCCTCACGAAACTGACCTCAGCCAGGACCGAGACGTCCTCGCTTTTGCCTATTAGGAAAGGGGCTTGCACACCATGTTTGAGCTTTTTGCTAACCAGCCTCTTCTACCCACCATCTGGTTCGCCGTCATTGGTTTCTTCTGGGTGGGCTACATCATTCTGGACGGTTTTGACCTGGGTGTAGGTATGCTCATGAGCCCTTTCTTTGCCAAAGACGAAAAAGAGCGCCGCCTGCTCCTGAACACTATCGGACCGGTCTGGGACGGCAATGAGGTATGGATCGTGACCGCAGGTGCCGCCACCTTCGCGGCCTTCCCCTTCTGGTATGCTGCTCTCTTCTCGGCTCTCTATATTCCCCTGACCCTTGCTCTTTTAGCACTCATCTTCCGCGCTGTGGCTATTGAGTACCGGGGCAAGAAGAAGAGCGAGCGCTGGATTGCCGGTTGGAATACCGCCATTACTCTGGGATCTTTCTTGATTGCCTTCTTAGTGGGGGCACTGCTGGCCACAACCTCAATGGGCTTACCCCTTAACGCTAACGGCGACCGTGTAGGCGGCGCCTTTGCCTGGGTCACCCCAGCCGTATTTCTGGGCGGATTCTCTATGGTCGGGCTGTCACTACTGATGGGCCTGGCATTTGTAGCCCTCAAAACCGATGGGGATGTTCGCTACCGTGCTGGCTCAGCGCTGGTCAAGCTGACGCCCGTCCTAGCTCTCCCGGCTATCCTCTGGGTCCTGTACATGCAGGTAACCACAGGCAATATGGTGTCCTACCTGCTCACAGGCTTAGCCCTTATTGCGCTAGGGGCTGGCTGGCTGGGCGCTATTGGTTCTTATGAGGGGCGGGCATTTGCCGGGTACGCCAGCTTTATCGGTTTCGCTATTCTGGCGGTTTTCCTAGCTCTTTACCCCAAGGTCCTACCCTCAACCCTGGATTCAGCTTTTGACCTGACCATTACCAAGGCATCGAGCTCCGAGTACACTCTGAGAATCATGTCTGTGGTAGCGGCCTGTGGTATTCCTATCCTGCTGGTCTACCAGGGATGGACCTACTGGGTATTCCGCAAGCGTCTGCTGGTTGAGAGCATTCCTGCTGCGCACGATGTTACTGAACTCGCCCAGCAGCCTACCCGCACTAGTGCTCACACAAGGGGCCTCTAAAAAGAACTCGAACATCCACTCATATCTACACCCTTGCTACCACCTGTTGGGTGTTGACCAAGAGGGGGGGCTGGGAGACTACCCCCAGCACCCCCCCCTTGTGGGCGGAATCAGTCTTGATGTGTGCCTATACCCACTAGCTGTAGTCTAAAAAGCTTGCCGTGTAGCGGCATAAGAACGCACTAGAATGATGAACAAATGTTCGCGGCACCAAGGACACCACAGCCTATGAAGACTCCCGTTTCAAGCAAACGGCCCCCACTGGGGCCCCACGCCAGGCGAAATCTCACTGTCTTCGCGGTCTTAACTGCGGTGAAGACTCTCGCACTGGTTATTTTTGCAGCGGTTTTGGGTACAGCACTGACCTTGCTGGCTCGCATGACCTACTCGGTATTTCACGAGGGTGCAACCTACTCAAGTGCGCACCAGGAACAGCTTGCCATTTTTGCAGGTAATGGACAGGCCCAACTCACGGGTATTCTCTGGGCCAGCCCTTTCATGGAACCCGGCTTGCTCTCCCTTTCACTCACAGGTCTGCTGGCTCTCTTGATTCGAGCTGGTGCCGACTGGTCACTGACCTTTTATGCTCAGAAAGCTGCCACCGGCGCTAAAACGGTCATCCGCCGTAAGATGATTCGACGTGTCCTGGCCACCGGCGGTATGGACACCCCCGATGGTACCGGCGCAACAGCAGTGCTCCTGTCACGCGGACTAAACTCCTTGGACGACTACTACACCAAGACTCTGACAGCTTTTGTTTCTAGCGCGGTCATACCGGCTCTGCTGCTGATCTTCATTGCTATCTACGACTGGGTTTCAGCCCTGGTCATTGTGTGCACTTTGCCCCTCATTCCGCTTTTCATGGTGCTTATTGGTCGCACTACTCAGGAGGACACCGCCCGCGCTCAGCGCGATTTGCTGCGCCTCTCCGACCACATCGTTGAGCTGGTCAAGGGCTTGCCCGTGCTCGTTGGCCTGGGCCGATCACGGGCACAGTCAAAGGCGCTGGGTGAACTGGGGGAGCGCTACCGGCGAGCAACCATGTACACCCTACGCAGTGCCTTCCTTTCCTCCCTTGCGCTGGAACTTATTACGACTATTTCCGTAGCTCTTGTTGCTGTACTCATTGGTCTGCGCCTGATTGAGGGCAACCTGGGCCTGGACGTCGCTCTCTTCGCTCTACTCTTAGCCCCCGAGTGCTACCAGCCCCTGCGTGATGTCGGCACCGCCTACCACCAATCGGAAGAAGGAATTGCTTCCCTCCGCCGAGCACAGGCCATTATCGACCAGCCGATAGCACCCGCCACGGTTGCCCCTGCTGGCGATGTGATTTCGGTTCGTCAGCTATCGGTTTCCTACCCGGGGCGCGCCAAAACCTTGACGAGTGTTAACTTCAGCCTGGTCCACGGAACAACGACTGCGATTACCGGCCCCTCAGGGTGTGGTAAAACCACGCTACTGTCCGTCTTGGGCGGTGCCCTGCGCAATGGGCTGGTCCCAACAGGCGCAACCGGCCCCGTTGAGGTGCAGGGCTTGGTTTCTGGCCTGGGTAACACCGTATGGATTAGCCAATCACCTACTTTCATTGCTTCTACAGCCTTGGCAGAAGTAGCCCTCTACGCAACTGTGACCCGTGGCGAGGGTGCCCTCGATGGCATCAACTACGCAGCTGGGCTACTTGATGAGTCAATCAAATTTACCGATGAGGACCGTGAATACTTTGGGCAGTACCTCGAGGCTGTCGGGCTGGGTAACCTGGCCGAACTTCCGCCCGAGTCCCTCTCTTCGGGCCAGATGCGCCGCCTGGCAATTGCGCGTGCGCTTGCGCGGGTAGCTATGCTCCAGACACAAGAGCAAGGTGTCACAGTCCTGATCGATGAGCCAACAGCTCACCTTGATCCAGTATCAGCGGCCAAAGTGAACGTCGCCCTTGCAGCGCTTCAGGAAACCGGGGCAACCCTGATTATTGTCACTCACGACACGGAACTTGCTGCCGCAACGAATCATGTCCTCGAAGCCACCCCCAAGCCGCACGGGGTGGATTGGGAACTCCGAGCGCAGAATGCTCATAGCCTCGGCAAATTTGCTCTGGCATCACTTGCGACCGCTCTTGAGAACGGCCAGCTGGCTGACTCAGAGCCCTCTACTGTGCCGGTTGCGTCTGCCTCACTTCAGCTAAAGCGCCGCAAGCCCGGTATCTTCAAAACCCTGCGAACATTGGGCTCAATTACCGGCCTGAGCCTACCAAGGGCGGTAGTACCTGTACTTCTTTCGGTTCTTACCCTTGTTTTTGCGGTAAGCCTGACCGCCCTGTCGGGCTGGCTGATTGTTCGTGCTGCTGAACAGCCAGCTATGATGTATCTTCTTCTTGCCGTGACGGGTGTCCGTTTCTTTGGTTTGGGCCGAGCTTCGAGCCGTTACGCTGAGCGCCTGCGCACCCATAACCTGGTCCTCGATGCAGCCAATAGGCTCCGGGTCAGTGCCTGGGATGCCGCCGGGCGAACCGTCCTTTCAGTGCGTTCCCTGCTCCGCGGTGACAAGATTCTGGACCGTTTGGTGGGAGATATCGATGAGCTGCGTGATGCCATGCCTCGCGTTATCCTGCCCGTGGCATCACACCTTATAGTGATGGTACTTGTCGTGGGAGTAACCGCTTGGGCTACCCCGCAGGCAGTCGTTCCCGTTGTCCTCGCTACACTTAGTGCAACCTTGGTCATCCCTGCTTTCGTTCTCAGGGCCGATGCCCGCGCAGACTTTGTCGCGCGCCGGGAAACCTCGGCTATGCTCCGCTTGGGTGTTTCAGCACTTGATGCTGCCAGCGACCTGCACAATAACGGGCTAGACCAGACCGTTGCCCTGGCAATCTCTCGCCAAGATGGTGCCGGCACAGCTTCCAAGCTGAGAAGTTCACGAGCTGTTGGCTTGGGCCAGGGCCTGATGGTTGTCACCTGGTGGGGCGCTGCCCTCGCTGTGCTGGCTTCGGTATGGTCTGCTGTGGAAAGCGGTGAGGTCACCGCTCCTCTTGCCGCTCTTGTCGTTTTGATGATGACCGGGCTGTTCGAGACTACCTCTGGTCACCTTGAAGCGGTACGTTCATGGCCTGCCTTCGCGGCTCTTGTGGAACGTACTCGAGCTAACTTTGAAGTAGTTCACCACAAGGACGAGGTTGAAGCCGCTAGGTCCGGTGAAATCCGTGACATCCTGGGTGATCCAGGGGTGGGTGCAAAGAACAGGTCTGCACACAGCTCCATTACTTTGGAACTTGACTCGCTTTCTGCCCGTTGGCCCGATATGAATCAGCCGGTATTCAAGCAGCTGAGTGCTTCTGTATCGTCGGGGCAGTGGCTGGGTATTACGGGGCCGTCTGGCTCAGGTAAAACTACCGCCCTTGCTACACTCCTGGGCTTCCTGCCGGCGGAACAGGGGCAGATTCGTGTCAACGGCAAGATCTTTGATGCGCAGTCACTGCGTGGCTATGCGGCCTGGTGCCCGCAGTCAGCTTATATCTTTGAATCGACCATTGCTAATAACCTGGCGATTGCGCGGGCAGCCGATGAACGCCCCACCGAAGAAGAAATGTACGAGGTGCTGGACCGTGTTGGGTTAGGCGACTTTGTGCGTTTGCTACCTGCTGGTTTGAACACCCCGGTGGGTGCCGGTGGCTCCTACATGTCGGGTGGACAGCGTCAGCGTATCGCTATTGCCCGTACCCTGCTGGTGGACTCTCCTCTGCTCTTGATGGATGAGCCCACCGCTCACCTGGATGCCCCCGCTGCCGTGGCCCTGATCAATGAGGTAGCCAGGGGGACAAAACGCAACCCCGGACAAGCTCTCGAAGGCAAAACCAAGCTCCCCGCTGTGGTGCTGGTCTCGCACAGGGCAGAGGACATAGAGGCCTGCGACACCCTGGTGAGCTTGCGCTAGAGTCACTGAAGTTTAAGGAGCACAATCATTGGGCCTGCCAGCTGGAGTGGGTCTAGGAGGCTACTGCCCGCTTCTCTCCCACGGATTCTAGCAACTGCTCCTGAGCCACTCAATACCTTTGGGCCTATCTGGTATGAGATAGGCCCGGCCAGATGCTAAGTTTTGCTTCTTCTAGAAGAGCGGGTCGATAAGGGGGGTAGCCGTGGGCCTACCGGGGTCCTCAGCTACCTCCACTGGGTCTTGCTCAACCGATTGGCTGACGGCAGGCTGGGCCGGAAGCTTCTGTTCCGTGACAGCCTGGTAGTTAGGGCCAATCGCATCAATCCCCTGGGTCAGTAGGACACCGGAGCCATCTCGGGGCCCGAACTCTGTGGGCAGGGTGCGCGCAACACCGGCGGTAGAGACCGCCTTGGCAGGGCCAAGACCTACCCAGGCGAGGGCAAGAGCATCTTCACCCTTGAGGAATCGGTGGGCCCGTACACCCGCTGTAGCACGGCCCTTCTGCGGGAACTCGGTGAGCTCCGTAACCTTGGCCGTAGCGCCCTCGTCCCTGCCATTGGTAATAGTGACAACGTGCGCGGTATCCGTGGGGGCGGTAACACCTAAGGCAATGAGCTTATCGTCATCTGCAACCTTCATACCGGCCATACCACCACCGGTACGGCCCTGGGGGCGGACCTTGCCCGCATCAAAGGTCAGAAGCTTGGCCTGTTCGGTAACAAAAGTCAGCACAGCATCGTTGGAGTCGCATACAGCGGCTGCCACAACCGTATCCTTGGGCTTGAGCTTGATAATCTCAAACTCCGTGGCGTTAAGCGGGTAATCGGGGTTGACCCGTTTGATGACACCGCGTTCGGTGGCAAGAGCTACAACAGCGTTGAGGGGAACCATGCCGATGAGCTTTTCACCCCGTGCCAGAGAAATAGCCTCGGCGGCCTTAACACCGCTGGCAAGCTGGGGAGCGCCAGAACTTTCTTCCAGAACCGGGATATCAATGACCGGTACACGCACCAGGCGACCGCGAGAGGTTACCGCACCGATTTCACCCCGGGCGCTGGTGGGGACCACCGATAGGAAAGCATCGTGTTTGAGGCGCTTGCCGGGGTCAACAAGCGCTTGGCGCTGGCCTTTGACACCTCGAGTACGGCCCAGCTGGCCGGAGGTAGAGAGAATAACCCAGCAGGGGTCATCGGCAATTTCCAGGGACAGCGCGGCCTCTTTCTTGGCCTTAGAAGCGCTGGCGGCAAGAGCCGCAACAGCATCGGCCAGCTCGTCCTTGCTCACAATCTTGGTGCGGCGGTCGGTACCGTACTCATCGGCTACAGCTTGGAGTTCGTCGGAGACCAGAGCGCGGAGCTTGGTATCGGAGGCCAAGATTTCCTGGAGCTGGGCAATCTCAGCCAGTAGCTCTTCACGCTCTTTTTCAAGCTCAAGACGGGAGTACTTGGTGAGCTGGCGCAGGCGCAGCTCCAGGATGTGGTTGGCCTGAATCTCTGTCAGGTCGAAAATATCCATCAACCGGGTACGAGCCTGAGCGGTTTCGTCCGAAGTGCGAATAATCTGAATGACTTCGTCGATATCCAAAATGGCAACCAGCAGACCCTCCACCAGGTGCAGGCGGTCCTGGCGTTTGCCCAGGCGGTGGCCGGTGCGGCGGCGGACCACATCGATGCGGTGATTTACATAGACGTGAAGTAGGTCCATGAGCCCCAGAGTCTGCGGCTGGCCGTCAACCAGGGCAACGTTGTTGATGCCAAAAGAGTCTTCAAGCGGGGTGTGCTTGTAGAGTGCGGCTAGAACAGCCTGGGGGTTAAAGCCGTTCTTGATTTCAACGACCATGCGCAGGCCGTTTTTGCGGTCAGTCAGGTCAACAACGTCAGAGATGCCCTGAATCTTTTTAGAGTTAACCCCGTCCTTGATTTTTTCGATGACCTTTTCGGGGCCAACCAGGTAGGGGAGCTCGGTAATGACGATGCCCTGTTTGCGGGCGGTGACCCGTTCAATGGATACCTTGGCGCGGGTCTTGAAGATACCTCGCCCTTTTTCATAGGCATCCTTGATACCGCTGGTTCCCACGATCGTGCCACCGCTGGGCAGATCGGGCCCGGGAACAAACTTCATGATTTCTTTGAGGCTGGCATCGGGGTGTTCGAGCAGGTGCCGAGCTGCGGCAATGACTTCGCGGAGGTTGTGCGGGGCCATGTTGGTGGCCATACCCACGGCAATACCGGAGGACCCATTAACTAGCAGGTTGGGGTAGGCCGCCGGTAGGACGGAGGGCTGCATGAACTGGTTGTCGTAGTTGGGTACAAAATCTACGACGTCTTCATCGAGGTTAGCGGTCATGGCCAGTGCGGCGGGGGCCATGCGCACTTCGGTGTAGCGGGAGGCCGCCGGGCCATCGTCCAGGGAGCCGAAGTTGCCGTGGCCATCGACTACGGGTAGGCGCATAGCGAAGGGTTGGGCCAGGCGCACCATGGCATCGTAGATTGCGCTATCGCCGTGGGGGTGGAGTTTACCCATGACTTCGCCAATGACGCGGGCTGACTTGACGTGGCCCTTGTCGGGGCGCAGACCCATCTGTTGCATCATGTAGAGGATCCGGCGCTGGACGGGCTTGAGGCCGTCGCGGGCATCCGGAAGCGCGCGGGAGTAGATGACTGAGTAGGAGTACTCCAGGAAGCTGGTTTCCATTTCGCTGGTGACATCGATGTCGACAATGTTTTCGGTGATGTCGGTGGGGTAGTCATCATGCACTGTTGCGGTGCGGCGTGCCATTCAAACCTCAATCTAAGTTTCGGAAGGTAAAACACATGGACTATCCAGTCTACCGTGCCCAGAGTTCTAAGCGAGAAAAGGTGCAGTAAATCCACGCACATGGCTGAGCTATACATAGGAACCTGTTCACGCAATATACATAGGGACTTGCATACGTGCTTATTATTGATTCGATGGCTTCGTGGCGAGTCAGACCTAGCGCTCTTACAAGCTGGTCTCTAAGATAAAGCTAAAACTGCTTTCTCAGACAGGGGACGAACCTAAGGTATGCAGGAAAATATCTATACGCTCAGAATAACAGCTCAAGACGTAACCTCAACAGAACCTGAGTTCACAATGGAAAATGTTTGGGCTGGGGATTACTATAAGCCCGTAGAGGTCTATTTTGAAAGTGCCCAGGGTGATGTAACCACCCGAGATCGACAGCTCTATGAACGGAGCATCTCAAATCAGACGTTACCACGGCTAGCCGCACAGATTTTTGAAGACCAGATTCTCGCATTAGATGATGAAGAACGTCTGAGTTTCCCAGTATGCCGATATGGCACTCAGGAGCCTTTTCGTGGGTTGTATTTTAGTATCGAAGAATTTAGGAAATACCGGAACACTATCGAATATGTTCAGTATAAAACAAGAGATGGACGCACTTTAGTCTTCTACTGCTGGAATATCTTTTCAACCCTAGTTTTTGCGAAAGAGTGTCTTGAACGGTTTGGTGAACCTGGAGATACCTTTGTTTTGAAGTACCAAGACAAAGGAACCCCAAATGAGAAAGATGCTCCTCAAGAAGAATCAGTCACTGCATATAGTGCCTATGCCCATGCACTTAAAATATCTCGAAACATCATCTTCCGTGGTGCCCCTGGTACAGGAAAGTCGTATCTAGCTAAGCAACTTGCTGCACAAATTATTAGCGAAGGTAAAAAACAAGATTACAACCAGCTTACTGAACGGGAACTTGAGCAAGTCGAATTCGTACAGTTCCACCCTAGCTATGACTATACAGATTTTGTTGAGGGGCTACGTCCTGTGCTAGCAGAAGATGGCATCGTTGGGTTTGAGCTAAAGGACGGTATCTTCAAGGCCTTTATCGGTAGAGCTCGTAAAAACTACGTTGACTCTACAAAATCTAGTTCGGAGCTAGTAAAAGAAATCGAGGCAGAACAGAGAATAACGAGCTTCTTGAACTCAATCGATTTTGAAGTTCAAACTCTAGCAACTCGAAGTGGTAATCGTTTTAGAATTACCAACGTTACCTCTGATGTCATTGAGGTAGAGATTCCCGATAATGAAATATCTAGAAGTGTCAAGGTTAAACTATCTGAGCTTAAGAGGCTTCTGGAATCAGAACGGATTTTTTCCACGGTTACAGAGTCATCCACTTACCTGGGGCGATTTAATAAGACTCAAGGAGACTCTTACCTGTACTCCATTTATGAAAAGATAGTGGGTCGTGATGTGGAGAGTGAAGCTACAAAAGTTGAGTCGGTGCCTCTCAAAAATTACGTGTTCATTATTGATGAGATCAACAGGGGTGAAATATCCAAGATTTTTGGTGAGTTATTTTTTGCTATTGATCCAGGGTACCGCGGCCCTGCGGGAAGGGTTTTAACTCAGTATTCTAACCTGGCATCAAATAAGGAATCAACATTTTATATTCCCGAGAACGTTTACATTATTGGCACTATGAATGATATTGATAGATCTGTTGATAGTTTTGATTTTGCGATGCGTCGTAGATTTAGGTTTATCGAAATCAAAGCTGAAGAACAAATAGATATCCTTAATCAACTTGAAGATGATTTTCTAATTAATGATGCAATTAACAGGCTTAGTCGTCTTAATCAAATGATTGAAACGATTGAGGGGCTAAACCGTAATTATCACATTGGGCCAGCGTATATGTTGAAAGTCAAAGAGATTGGGAGCTTTGACCTTCTGTGGAGTGATTATCTTGAACCCATACTGTATGAGTATATTCGGGGTCTTTATAATGAAGATGAGCTGATGGGATCTCTACGCTCTGCATATTTTGGTGAATTGGGTGAAATTGATAACCAGAATTAGGGTCACAGATAACTCTACTCTCCTAGCAGCTTCCGTCGATGGTATTCCAAAGGTTATCGATTTGATTGCCGACCAAGAACTGATTTCTCTTGAGAGGCAGGGAATCCTTCTATTTCCAGGCAGTATGGCACAATCTCAAGATATGACCAGTAAACAGGTCGTGTTGAAGTCTAAAGGAAAAACTCAGTATCAGACTGGGAATCTGATGGGCTTGGTGCAAGTGGATGATGAACAGCTTGTGATTGCATCGAGGTTTAGTCCCTTAGAGACGGACTACTTCCTCCATTACATGCTGGCGAAGGTTTTAGATATTCCAAATCTGCTCAATTTAGTTGCGGCTGGTGGGGATGGCACAAATACTTATGATTTTGCGAGTTTCCTGTTTCCTCAATCTCTGAAAGCCTCACTGCGAAAAGGGGTCTATAAAAGCTATCAGACCGTAGAATATAATGACTCTAGTGTTCGTGAGGGACTGGATTTAGCTCGACACATACGGATCAATACTCCCTTTACCGGCCGAGTTGCCTACAAGCAAAGGGAATTTACCTTAGATAATCCGCTCACGCAACTTGTTCGCCACACTATTGAGCTCTTAAAAACTAAACCGCACCTGTCCATGGTTTTGGATACCGCCCATGAGGAAATCTCAAAAGTTATAGAAGTGACCCCCTCCTACAGGAGGGCAGACCGGATGCGGGTTATCCAGCATGCTGAAAGGCTTCCAATCCGGCACGCTTATTTCCATGAATACTCATTGCTCCAACGCATCTGCCTGTTCATTCTGAAGCAGGTTAGACATGGACTTGAAGACAGTCCGATGAAGATTCATGGAGTACTCTTTGATGGGGCTTGGCTATGGGAAGAATATGTTAATACCCTCATCGGTGAATACTTTTACCACCCGCTTAATAAGGCTGGGGTAGGGAGGGAGCATCTTTTTACTTCCGAAAGAGGAGGGCTGACAGGGTCGATCTTCCCTGACTTTATTGGGAAAGATAGATCTGCACCTGTTGTTGCAGACGCTAAATATAAGCCCCAAAGAAACATTAATGGTTCAGATTTTCACCAAATTCTGTCGTATATGTTCCGTTTCGAGGCTGACAAGGGTTTCTTTTTATATCCCTGCAATCTGCTAGATACTAGGGAAAAAAATTCACTCTATCGACTTAATGGTGGTTCAACGATGGCAGGGAACCTGCACAGAAGCCGCGATATTTTTGTCGAAAAAGTGGGTCTGTCTATTCCCCAAAAGGTTAGCTCATCAACAGAGTTTGCTCAAAAGATGGAGGAACAAGAACAGGTTTTCTTATCCAGCGTCCTGGAAGCTGAACTGACTGTATGAGAGTGAGTCGGAGCAAACAGGCCGTAGATACCTAAAACTCCGAGAACTAGGATGGCTGCTCCAAATGGAATAGCTGTGGTGTTGTATGCTGATGCTACGAAAGCGTCGGCCAATCCTATTCCCATCTGCTAGCTCAAAAAGAGAAGGAATCAAATGGGAGCTACAGCAGGGGAATATAAACCGGATAGCGTGCTTTGTGTAGTAGGGGGCTATACCTCGCAACCACTTGCGCGCCTTCAGCAGAGCAACTAAGAGAAGTGCAGTGGTGAGGCCCCACATCACTGTGATAGTGAGGCTAAACTAGTAAGTTTCTTTCATCATGCTGTAAATCTTGGTGGTGGCGTAGCCCGGGTAGGCCATTAACGGGTTCCGCCAAGAGAGTATACAAGCCGTAATAGGTAGTTAGCACTAGCCCGACGGCCTAGATAAAGCCCAGCGCGGTTGTCCATGAGAAACAATCATGACTCTGTTCAGGTACAAGGGTGCAATATATTAACGGTACTTTTTCTTTTCCAAATCCGAAAAAATCGTGTCCGGGGTGGGATGAGCGAGCTCTCCCTGAAATATGTAGACGAAACATTTACTAACGCTTTGTCTTCAAAATATGTGAACAACGTGATACGGGGTACACTAAGATGCAGTGGCTTTACGCCTTCCGGCTCACACTGAGCATCACACACCCACTGCACGGACGCAGTGGTACCGGAAGCGGGGAGCCGATCATAAGACAGTGTCGAGAGGAGTCCCACATATGAGCACTGTGGACAGCTTCGGTTCAAAGGGCGTTTTGAACGTCAACGGAACCGACTATGAAATTTTCCGTCTAAAGGCAGTAGAAGGCTCGCAAAAACTGCCCTACTCTCTTAAGGTTCTCCTAGAAAACCTTTTGCGCACCGAAGACGGCGCCAACATCACCGAGGGCCACATCAAGGCTCTTGCAAACTGGGATCCCAGCGCCGAACCGGACACCGAAATCCAGTTCACCCCTGCCCGCGTTATCATGCAGGACTTCACCGGCGTACCCTGTGTCGTTGACCTAGCTACCATGCGTGAGGCTGTCAAGGAGCTGGGCGGAGATCCCTCCAAAATCAACCCCCTGGCACCTGCTGAACTGGTCATCGACCACTCCGTTCAGATCGATAACTTCGGTACCGCTGATGCCATTACCCGCAACATGGATATCGAGTACCAGCGCAACGGCGAACGCTACAAGTTCCTGCGCTGGGGCCAGACCGCTTTTGATGACTTTAAGGTCGTTCCCCCGGGCATGGGTATCGTGCACCAGGTCAACATCGAGTACCTGGCACGCACCATTATGGCCCGCGAAGTAGGTGGCGTCCTGCGTGCCTACCCCGACACCGTTGTCGGTACTGACTCCCACACCACCATGGTCAACGGCCTGGGCGTTCTGGGTTGGGGCGTTGGCGGTATTGAAGCTGAGGCAGCCATGCTGGGCCAGCCCGTATCCATGCTGATTCCGCGCGTCGTTGGCTTCAAGCTCACCGGCTCTATTCCCGCCGGTGCTACCGCAACCGACGTTGTTCTGACCATCACCGAGATGCTACGTCAGCACGGTGTTGTCGGTAAGTTCGTTGAGTTCTACGGTGACGGTGTTGGCCAGGTACCTCTGGCTAACCGCGCCACCATCGGTAACATGAGCCCCGAGTTTGGTTCAACTGCGGCCATGTTCCCCATCGACGAGCAGACTCTGGAATACCTGCGCCTGACCGGCCGCAGCCAAGAGCAGGTTGCACTGGTTGAGGCCTACACCAAGGAACAGGGTCTCTGGCACGATCCCTCAGCAGAGGTCGAGTACTCCGAGTACCTGGAACTGGACCTGTCCACCGTGGTGCCCTCCATCGCCGGGCCCAAGCGCCCCCAGGACCGTATCCAGCTCACCGATGCCAAGGAACAGTTCGCAAACGATATTAAGAACTACGCGGCTTCTGGCGAAGACGCTAAGTCCGTTGCCGTTTCAATGGCCGATGGCCGCGAGTTCGAGCTCAAGAACGGTGCAGTGTCGATTGCGTCGATTACCTCCTGCACCAACACCTCGAACCCTTCGGTCATGATGGCCGCCGGTGTACTGGCTCGTAACGCAGCAGCCAAGGGCCTGACAGCTAAGCCCTGGGTCAAGACCTCTATCGCACCGGGCTCCAAGGTTGTCACTGACTACTACGAGAAGGCTGGCCTCCTGCCTGACCTGGAGAAGCTGGGCTTCTTCGTTGTAGGCTACGGTTGCGCTACCTGTATCGGTAACTCCGGTCCGCTGGAACCAGAAATCTCCGAGGCCATTCAGGAAAATGACCTGTCCGTCACCGCGGTACTCTCCGGTAACCGCAACTTTGAGGGTCGTATCTCACCTGACGTCAAGATGAACTACCTGGCTTCACCGCCACTGGTTATCGCCTACGCCCTGGCCGGTAGCATGGACTTCGACTTCGAGAACGATGCCCTGGGTACCGACGCAGATGGCAACCCCGTCTACCTCAAGGACATCTGGCCTGACCCCGCCGAAGTACAGCAGATTATCGACGCCTCTGTCGATACCGACATGTACACCAAGGAATACGGCACCATCTTTGACGGTGACGAGCGCTGGCAGGCCCTGGACACTCCCACCGGCTCCACTTTCGAGTGGGACCAAAAGTCAACCTATGTGCGCAAGCCCCCATACTTTGAGGGCATGACCATGGAGATCACCCCCGTAGAGGACATAAAGGGCGCTCGCGTTCTTTTGAAGCTGGGCGACTCTGTGACCACCGACCATATCTCACCTGCAGGTTCCTTCAAGGCAGATACCCCTGCTGGCCGTTACCTGATTGAGAACGGGGTAGAGCGTAAGGACTTCAACTCCTACGGCTCACGCCGTGGTAACCATGAGGTCATGATTCGCGGTACCTTTGCCAACATCCGCATCAAGAATCAGCTGCTGGACGGTGTTGAGGGCGGTTTCACCCGCGACTTCACCGCTGGCGGCGAGCAGACTACCGTTTACGATGCTGCACAGAACTACCAGGCTGCGGGTATCCCGCTGGTTGTACTGGGCGGTAAGGAATACGGCACCGGTTCATCACGCGACTGGGCAGCTAAGGGCACCACCTTGCTGGGCGTCAAGGCTGTTATTGCTGAGTCCTTCGAGCGTATCCACCGTTCTAACCTGATCGGTATGGGTGTTGTTCCCCTGCAGTTCCCTGCGGGTGAATCCCACGCCTCACTGGGCCTGACCGGTACCGAAACTTTCGATATCACCGGCCTGACCGAGCTGAACGAGGGGACTACCCCCAAGACCCTTAAGGTCACCGCTACTGCCGAAGATGGCACCGTCACCGAGTTCGACGCTGTAGTACGCATTGATACCCCCGGTGAAGCCGACTACTACCGCAACGGCGGTATTCTGCAGTATGTTCTGCGTAACCTGGTGCGCGGATCCTAACCAGCGCGCAACCTAGGCTGGCTCTAGCCAGTTAGTCTGGAGGGCCTGCTCTACCTATCGTGGGGCAGGCCCTCCTCTATATCCAAACTGCGGGTAGCTACTGTAGCCTATCGGTATGACCCAGAATAATTCACAGTACAAAGTGAGCGCAGGTCCCGCATCACGAGAAGGGCCGGCTGTCGTTCTGTGGCTGGGGCTTGTCTTGATAGTAGCGGGGCTTGTGGATGCCTTCCTGCTGGTACCGCTCACCGGTGGGGTAGCTAGCGGATTGTCGGCCTATCTGATATTCGTAGCCCTGGGCTGGGTCTTCTTTGCGCTGTGTCTTGTGGCCCTTGCCTGGTATCTTGTCAGCGGTACTCGGCTTCTCAACAGGCCTCAAGCCGGTGGAGCACTGGGTGCAGGGCGCTATCTGGCTAAAGTGGGGATTGCTTCTTGGATGTCGGCCTGGATAAGCCTGACCTATATTTTGCCCGGGATGCTAGCCAGGGAACCCTCGCGTGATGCTACGGGTGACCACGATGCCCTGCAACATTTTCTCCTAGGAGATTTTCTGGTTTCGCTTGGTATGCCCGCACTGCTTCTAGGTCTTATTGCCTTCTTGAGCGCCGCTGTGTGTTTTACTTTGGCAAGGATAAAAGCCTCCTAGGCGCTATATGCCCCGCCTACTGGTTCTCTTTAAAAATTAAAGAGGCTGTTTTCCTCCCGCCTGGGGAGGAAAACAGCCTCTACGGTTGTAGCCGGCTTGGAGCCTACTTCTTCTGAACCGGGATTGCACCGGTTTTCACATCGTAGTAGTTCTCCCAGAAGTCGGCGTTTCTAATGTCAAGAGCCCGCGGATCAAACAGGGGATCCTGGCCCTGCTTGCGTTGCTGTTCGTAGTCACGCAGGGCCTGCAGCGCAGGCTTCTGAATGACCAGAATACCGACGACGTTCAGCCAAGCCATGAGCCCTACACCGATATCGCCTAGGGCCCAGGCCTCACCAGCACTATTGACGCAACCTACTACTGTGGCAACCAGAATGAGGAGCTGTAACAAGCGTAGGAGACCATTAGAAACTGTTTCATTTTTGAGGTTCCTGGTCAGGTAACGCAGGTTGGTTTCAGCCATGTAGTAGTAAGCAATGATGGTGGTGAAGGCAAAGAACCCCAGCGATACAGCGATAAAGATGGTGCCGGCTCCAGGTAAGAGAGTATCAAAGGCGGATTGCGCAAAGGCTGGCCCCACAGTTGCCTCTGGATCTAGCGTCCCCGATCCTTCTGCAAGCACGGGGGTATCTGCTGATCCCCCCTGGTAGACCCGGTACATGCCGGTTGAAAGAATCAGGAAAGCAGTAGCAGAGCAGACGAAGAGGGTGTCAATGTAGACGGCCATAGCCTGAACAAAGCCCTGGGATGCGGGGTGCTTGACCTCGGCGGCAGCTGCAGCGTGGGGGCCGGTGCCCTGGCCTGCTTCGTTGGAGTAGATGCCTCGTTTGACGCCCCATTCAACAGCAGTACCCACAATGGCACCGAAGGTTGCATGCAGGCCGAATGCTGAGCTAAAGATGAGGTTAACGACGTCCCCCAGCATGCCAATATTAATGAAGCAAACAATGACTGCGAGAATGATATAAATAACGGCCATGATAGGAACGACCACTGAGGCAAAGGCCGCGATACGCTTGACGCCACCCACCACGATAAAGGCAAGAAGAATGGTGATACCGGTTGCAGTCATCCAGGGGTGAATTTGAGGGAAAGCGCCCTGCATGGAGGTAGCGATACCGTTAGCCTGAACTCCGGGCAGGAAGAAGCCGCAGGCTAGCACGGTAGCGCAAGCAAAGAGAGAGACGTAGACCTTGAAAAGCCCCGAGTACTTGGTGTGCCGGTAGGCCTTTTCGAAGTAGTAGGCGGGGCCGCCGCGGTATTCACCGGTGACCTTATCGCGTTCTTTGTAGATCTGCCCTAGGGTGGACTCGATAAAGGAGGTTGCAGAGCCCAGGAAGGCAACCGCCCACATCCAGAAGACGGCACCCGGGCCACCAAAGGCGATAGCAGTTGCCACGCCTGCGATGTTACCTGTACCCACACGCCCTGCCAGCGACAGGGCTAGTGCTTGGAAGGAGGAAACGCCATCTTGCGAAGACTCGCCCTTGAAGGTAGCTCGAAGCATAGAGGGAATCTGGCGAATCTGGAGGAGCCGGGTTCTGATGGTGAAGTAGACGCCTACGGCCAGGCACAGATATACCAGCACTGGAGACCAAATGATCTCGTTCAGCCAGGTGATGAATGCGGTCATGATGTGTACAAATCCGTTCGTGCGGGGTCAGCTGCTAGCTAACTGCGTAATGATTCACCCCAAATATAGCAAGTAATGTGTGCTGTCACACATTTGGGTCTTGAGTAATGATACTAATACGCCCCCTGGTCTCTTAGGGTGAAATGACGCGGCCTGTAACTTAGCTGAAATGAAAACGGCGCTTTTGCTCTCACAACGCGAATCGCTAAACGACCACCAAGCGGGTAAAGTTACTTAACTGCAAGACACCAGAGACTGTAACCACTGGCTCGCTCCGTAGCTCCTTACCAGGAGACTCAGCCGGCCGGTCAGGTTGTGAGGGAGACATCGTGGGATTACTAGAAACTATCCGGGAGCCGGGGCACCTGAACTCCTTGAGCTCGCAGCAGCTGACGGAGCTGGCTCAGGAAATCCGCGATTATCTGGTTGCCAATGTCTCTCAGACCGGGGGGCATCTTGGCCCCAACCTCGGTGTTGTTGAGCTGACTCTTGGGATTCACCGGGTCTTCGATTCACCGCAGGACTCCATCATTTTTGATACCGGGCACCAGTCTTATGTCCACAAGCTGGTTACCGGTCGGCAAGATTTTTCGACCCTGCGCCAGAAAGGCGGTATCGCTGGCTACCCTGAGCGGGCTGAGTCTGAGCACGATATCGTTGAGTCCTCACACGCTTCGTCGTCTCTGTCATGGGCTGACGGTGTTTCCCGCGCCTACCAACTCACCGGCCAAAAGGACCGTTACACTGTTGCCCTCATCGGCGATGGTGCCCTAACCGGTGGCATGGCCTGGGAAGCTATCAACAATATAGCGGCTGATAGATCCCGCAAGGTCGTCATTGTTGTTAACGACAACGGTCGTTCCTACGCGCCGACCGTGGGTGGGTTCGCTAACCACCTGGCTGCCCTGAAACATGAACTTCAGAATAAGGTCGATAAGGTTCGCCTGGACTCGCGCTACGAGCGCACCCTCGATATTGCCCGCACCAAACTTCAGAAGAGCGGCCCCCTGGGACAGATGGTCTACCGTGGGTTGCACGGCATGAAAGCGGGCATTAAGGACGTCATGGTGCCCGGTGGCATTTTTGAAGACCTGGGGATGAAATACGTGGGACCGATTGACGGCCATGATCTGCAGGAAATCGAGCAAGCCCTAGAATCAGCTAAAAACTATGGTGGCCCCGTTATCGTTCACGCTATGACCGAGAAAGGCCACGGTTACGCCCCGGCAGTAAGCGATAAAGACGATATGTTCCACGCTGTGGGGGTGATTGACCCTGATACCGGTGAAGCCCTAGCTAAGTCCTCTGGTAAATCCTGGACCAGTATCTTTGCTCAGGAAATCAAAGATATTGCCGATGAGCGCGAGGACATTGTCGGAATCACCGGCGCTATGCTCATTCCTGTTGGGCTCAAACCTATGGCTATGGCCCACCCGGGCCGCGTGATTGACGTAGGAATCGCTGAACAGCACGCTCTTGCCATGAGCGCGGGTCTGGCCTACGGCGGCCAGCACCCTGTCATTGCCCTCTACGCCACCTTCCTCAACCGTGGTTTTGATCAGCTCCTCATGGACGTTGCCTTGCATAAGGCTGGTGTAACCCTCGTCTTGGACCGTTCCGGCGTGACCGGCCCCGATGGCCCCAGCCACCACGGCATGTGGGATTTGGCTCTTCTGCAGTTTATTCCGGGCCTGCATCTTGCAGCTCCCCGTGACGCAGTGACCCTGCGTGAGGAACTGCGAGAAGCCGTGGCTATCTCCGATGCTCCTACGGTTGTGCGCTACCCCAAGGGCTCAGTAGGCCCCGATATTCCCGCCCTTGAACGGACCGCAGACGGGACCGATATTCTCAGGCGGCTAGGGGAGCCTCACGCTGAAAGCGGTCAGCGCGACGTGCTTTTGATTGGCGTGGGTGCTTTTGCCCGCCTAGCGCTTGATGTAGCCGAACTGCTGGGTAGCCAGGGGGTGAGCCTAACGGTGGTAGATCCCCGCTGGGTCATGCCTGTACCTGCCAGCCTTATTGAGCTGGCAGGGGAGCACCGCATCGTGGTTTCCCTTGAAGACGGCGTCCGAGCCGGTGGCGTAGGTTCCCGGATTCGCCAGGAAATGCGCGCAGCTGGTATCGACACAGCACTGAACGAGCTGGGTCTGCCCGCCGAGTTCATCAAGCACGCTGAGCGCGGTGAAATTCTTGAGGAAGTGGGGCTGACACCTCAAAAAATTAGCGCCGATATTCTGGCTCAGCTTTCGGGCGATATGGTGCCTTTCGCGCGAACAGAGGGCGAACGGCCTAAACACACCTCCTAACCCTCCAAATCCCAGCGCAGGGACACTCAAAGCGGCTCTTCCTTCAGCAGAAGAAAGAGCCGCTTTAGTTTTTCTATTGTCTACCGGTAGCCTTAGCCGACCCAGATACGTCCGTCTTTAACCTCGACCGGGAATTCCGCGATCGGAGTCTCAGCCGGACCACCAAGGACAGATCCATCCTCCAGCGAAAAAACTGAGGAGTGGCAGGGGCAGGAAATACTTTTATCTTTCAAGGCCTTGAGCTGGCACCCCTGGTGGGTGCAGACCGATGAGAAGGCATGGAAAGCGCCCTCGGTGGGCTGGCTAATCATGACGACGCTCCCCTTTGCTATAGCCTGAATTACCCCGCCGACCGGTACGTCGCTGGTGGCGGCCATGTCGGTTGGTTCGGCAGGGCGACCGTCGCTTTCGGTGAGTGTTTGGCCATCCTTGGAGCCGCAGGCAGAGAGCAGAACCGCGCCTGCCCCCAGGCCACCAGCACCAATAATCGCTGTGCGGCGGGAAAACCCTGAAAGGTTACTCGCGGCTAGCTCCTGGGGAGCATCAACAATGGGTTTTTCTTCTTTATTCTGACAGCCGCATGTGGTGCACATGGGTACAATCCTTACTGTGAGTGTTGGGCTCTGACCCGGGTGAATACCCTGGCTAGATGCCCCGCTACACGTTCAATCTGCCACTGACGCGCCCCAAGTTCAAGCAGGGCTAACCTAAGTTCTTGCTCACCCGAACCCGCAGGCGGGTCCCAGCACAGCCTCCGCAGGATATCGGGGGTCAGCAGGTTTTCTTGAGGCATACCGAGTTGCTCACTGATCTCAATAACAAGGGGCTTAGCTTCTGCAATCAGTTCAGCGGAAAGCGGCCTCTTAACCTCCCAGGCCTTCAGCGGCGGCGGCCCAGACGCAGGCAGAGTGAAAGGAACCGGGCTGGGTTCCTTCTTCGCCTCGGTAATGGCCTTGACCCAGCGGGGAGCCTCTCGTTTGAGGGAACGAGTCTGAAAACCCGGTATCGCCAACACCGCTGGAACTGTCTGCGGCATGATACGCGCCGCAGCAATCAAGGACGAATCGGGAAGCAGCCGCTTGGGGGCCACATCTTTTTTCTGCGCAAGGTGATCACGCTCGTACCAAAGATTACGCAGAGCGGTGAGCTGGCGGCGGGTTTTCAAATCCCTGATGCCCTTGGTCTTGCGCCAAGGATCAGGTTTCTGCTCAAACCCGGTGCGCTCGCGAACTGCGTTGAATTCTTCCCGGGCCAGTTCGAGTTTGCCCTGTGCCCTGAGCTCAGACTCAACGGCATCGCGCAAATCGAGCAGAATATCAACGTCAAGAGCCGCATAGTTGAGCCACTGCGCGGGCAGGGGCCGATGGGACCAGTCCACCGCTGAGTGCTCCTTGGCGAGCTTATAACCCAGCAAATGCTCGACCATATAGCCCAAGCCAACCCGCTCAAAGCCAGCAAGACGACCGCCCAGTTCGGTATCGAAAAGCACATCGGGGCGCATCCCCAGCTCTGCCAGGCAGGGAAGGTCCTGGCTTGCGGCGTGGATAACCCACTCAGCGCCGGCTAAGGCCTCGTTGATGGGGGAGAGATGGGGGAAGCTCTCCGGGTCAATGAGGATGACCCCGGAGTTACCTCGTTTGAGCTGTACCAGGAAAGCTCGCTGACCGTACCTGATGCCCGATGCTCGTTCGGTGTCGACTGCTACCGGACCGCTCTGGGAGGCAAGGATGTCGGCAACTCTCTGCAGGCCACGGTCGGTGGTAATAACGCTGGGAGTGCCACCGTCGGGTTCATCGAGAAAGACAACCTCGGGAATCGTGATTCCCTCGGGTATCTCAAAACCCCCGGTGGAGGCGCTTAAAGGTGCTGCCACCTTGTCCGTTTGCGCCACAATAAAACTCCCTCCCGGTGGAAAACTACCCCACTATTATGTCAGCTAACCCTGTTACCCGGTTATGTCGCGAGTGTGAGATTGAACGGTAGAAGATTACCTCATGCTTACATATTTCTTGCTGTCCTGTTTCTCAAGCTAGGGCTCAAGCGGTTTCTCATTCAGAGTGAGACAGACAGAATTGATGCAGTAACGCAGGTCTGTGGGGGTATCGTAGCCCTCACCCTTAAAGACGTGGCCAAGGTGAGAATCACAGGCGGCACAGCGCACTTCAACACGAACCATTCCCAAAGACCGGTCCTCTATATAAAGCACTCGGTTTTCTGCCAAGGGCTCGAAGAAGGCAGGCCAGCCGCAGTGGCTCTCAAACTTCTCGCTGGACCGGAAGAGCTCGGTGCCGCAAGCCCTGCAGGAGTAGATACCCTCGGTGGTGGTATCCCAGTATTGGCCGGTGAAGGCAGGCTCGGTACCGCCCTCTCTGAGCACAGCGTACTCAGTAGGGGTCAGAACCTCTTTCCAGTTTTTTGCGATTTTTCCTAGGCCCGGTAGATGCTCAGACATTTTGTATAGTCCTTACCCATATCGATAACACAGTATGTATATTCAGCCAGATTACACCCAGTGGAATAAGGCATCAGCCTTGTCCCTGATATTCCTTACAAGGTTACTGGTTGGTAACATCACGGGTGTGCCGTTCCCGCTAGTAGCAATACCTCCCCTAGACTGGTCATTATGAATACAGAGCAGGACACATCTTCAACGGCGCGCACCCTCACTCTAGCTACCGTCGCAGGAGTTGCTGGTGCCGCAGGTGCCACCCTTGCTATGGCTGGTGCACTGGGGGCGGCAGGACTGGCAACACACTTTGCCCGCAAAATTGTTGTCCCGCCCAAAGCACCCCACGAAGATGTTCGTGTTTATTCGGTGGGCTACGGAACCGCTGAAAATATAGAAGACCAACAGCCCACCAGTATTTGCCTAGACGCGACGGAACGGACTCAGGCTCCAGGCCGCTACGGGTTTTATTTTGCCGGGGGAGCAGGGTTCGCCCTGCTGGGCGAGGTAATCTCCTACCTGCCGACCGAGCAGACCGTAGTACGGTCCATCGAAGGGGTCTATCGAGGCGATATCACCACCTGCAAACGCGGCAGACTCACCGGTGTTGTAGCCACCGACCCCCAGATGGCTGGCTACCGCTACCAAGACATCGAGCTTAACCTGCCTGTTGGTCCTGCCCCCGCCTGGGTAGTGCACCCTAATGCCTGGCTTGATAGCGCTACTGAATCTGATTCATTAGCAGTCCCCAGTAGCACTTGGATTGTGATGGTTCACGGCATGGGGTCAACACGTGCAGAAACCCTGCGCTCACTGACAGTGACTCAAAAGCTAGGGCTTACCAGCCTGCATGTTAGCTACCGTAACGACCGTGAAGCTCCGGCCAGTGAAGACGGCCGCTACGGCCTAGGATTTACCGAATGGCGCGATATTGAAGTTGCTATCGACTACGCACTTTCTCATGGTGCTGAAGATGTAGTGCTCTTTGGCTGGTCTATGGGTGGCTCTATCTGTATGCAAACAGCTGACCTTGCCTCTAACCGCCGCGCTATCCGGGGCCTTGTGCTTGATGGGCCCGCCCTGGACTGGCTTGAACTCATCCGTTACCATACTCAGCTCAACAAGATTCCCCTCTCGATAGGAAAGCTGGGTGTGCACATGATTTCTCACCCTGCACTGACCGGGTTTACCGGCTTGCACGAGCCGATTCGGCTTGAACAGATATCCTGGCCTAACCGTGTACATGATATTGTTCTACCCACCTTGATTCTGCATTCCCGCGATGACACCTACGTGCCCTATCAGCCATCAGAACAGTTAGCGCAGGCTTCACCGCTGGTGGATTTTGTTCCCTTTACAGGGGCACCCCACACCCGCGAGTGGAACGTGGACCCTGAGCTCTGGGAGAGCACCGTGGAAAAGTGGCTGGGGGATAAGCTGGGGCTGACCCTGCCAGTACATCAGGCTAAGTCGGCAGAATAAGCTCAGGCAGTGATGGGGGGGGGGCAGCGGCTGGCTGCCCCCTCCTATCTCTTGAGGTGTTAGGGTGCCGCAATATCGGCGTAGGAGCCTCCGGTTAGCCTGACCAGATCATCAGCAGTCAACTCAAGATCGAGGCCACGCCGCCCACCCGAGACCAGAACGGTGTCAAAAAGCTGGGCTGTTTCATGGATCAGGGTGGGGTGGGCTGTCTTTTGGCCCAGGGGAGAAATGCCGCCCACAACATACCCGGTACGCTTCTCAGCTACTTTAGGTTCGGCCATCTTGGCGCTCTTCCACCCTAACTGGGCGGCGGCGGCCTTAGTGTTGAGTTTGCCTGCTACCGGAACCACACAGACCGCAAAATCTTTGTCGTGATTAATCATGAGTGTCTTGAAAACCTGTTCGGGGGAGCGGCCTAGCTTCTGAGCGGCCTCCAGACCAAACTGGGTTTCACCCTGGACGTGCTCGTATTCGCGCATGGTGAAGGCAACCCCGCTTTCTTGCAAGAGAGCAACTGCGGCAGTAGATGCTCCGGCTTTCTTTTTACCCTTGGCCACGAGAAACCCTTTCTTTTTGCTTCCGATTAACCTTTACTAGCCTAAAAGGAACACGCCAGCGGAAGCTGCCGGACAGCGGAAAACGCTACGAACTGTGAAGAATTCAACCGCCTTAGTGTCATCACCCCCCAAAGTCTTAACCGCTACCGGCCCTTACCTCCCGCACCCATTACACTGGTGCTGTACATGTAACCCGCGCACCCTTGCGCTCAAGGAAAGTTAGGCACGTGGCCACCTACACCCACCTCACCGAACGTACCCCCCAGGTTTCTGCTGATGAACTTTTGGCGGGTTTTCGCCCCTCAGAACGCTTTGGTGAGGTGTCCTTTGATACCTACCGCCCGGACCCAGCGCAGCCCTCACAACAGGCGGCAGTCGATGCCTTACGAGCCTTCGGGGATAGTATCAATGGTGGCGTCGCTAGTGGCGGTGGATTTTTAAGCAAGCTCTTTGGCGGGGGCAAGAAAAAGGATGTCAGTAAGCCAGGTCTTTACCTAGACGGTGGTTTTGGTGTGGGTAAAACCCACCTGCTTGCCTCCCTCTGGCACGCAGTAGAGGGCCCTAAAGCTTTCGGTACCTTTGTCGAATACACCAACCTGGTCGGTGCACTCACCTTCCGCAAGACGGTTGAAGCCCTCTCAGGCTACAAGCTGGTCTGTATTGACGAATTTGAACTCGATGACCCCGGTGACACCGTGCTGATGTCCCGACTCATGCGTGAGCTGGCCGAAGCAGGGGTGAAGCTGGTCGCCACCTCCAATACTCTGCCCGGCTCACTCGGTGAGGGGCGCTTTGCCGCTGCAGACTTCAAGCGTGAAATTCAGGTACTCTCAGACCAATTTGATGTGATTCGTGTAGATGGCGAGGACTACCGCCACCGCGGGCTTGACCCGGCACCGGACCCCCTTGCACCTGAGCAGTTTGATGCCGCTGTTGAAGCAGGTTTTGGTGCACTTGGCACCGTTGCAATCGATAGCTTTGAGGACCTCATTGAGCACCTGTCCAAGGTTCACCCCTCTCGTTACCGCCAATTTATTGAAGGGCTTGATGCTATTGCCTGGCGCAATGTCACAACCATTACCCAGCAGGCCGTGGCCCTCCGCTTCGTGGTGCTGGCTGACCGTCTTTACGATAAAGACCTGCCCATTATCGCCTCCGGACTTCCCTTTGACAGGGTCTTCACCGAAGAAATGATGACAGGCGGCTACCAGAAAAAGTACTTCCGAGCCGTTTCTCGTCTAACCGCTCTTGCCCGCGAAGGCCACACAGCAGGGCAGAAGTCAGCTTCCTAGAAGAGCACACTTTAAACACCAGCCCCGGTTCCTTCTGGCGGCGAAGGAGCCGAGGCTTTTGCTCTTGAGCGCCTAGGGCAGGGGCCACTTTAGCCGGGGAAACTAACCTCAGCCCACCGCTGGCGAGTCAGCTCCGCCTGACGCGCAGTCTGCATGAGGGCAACTCCATCAAAGCCTGGGCGACCGGGCGTGCCCTCAGGAAGAGTGCGGAAACCCTCAAAGCCAACCTTGCGGGCAACCTTCTCCGAGGAGCTGTTCCCCTGCAGGGCAGTCCACACTAGCCTATCCAAGCCCAAGCCCAAAGGATCCAGTGCAAAACCGGTGACCGCTCCCAAAGCCTCAGCCATAAAACCTTGACCTCTGCTATCGGGAGCAAGCCAAAAGCCAACCTCGGCTGAAGACCTCGACACATCGAATAAGCTAACCACCCCGGCGAAAACACCACTGGCATCAATAGCCCAAATGAACTCAGCCTCTGCAAGGGCAGCATCATGTGAGTAACTGATAAAATCCAGGGCATCCTGCTCCGTGTATCCCAGCGGAATTGACACACACCAGCGGACAATCTCCGGGTCCCTGCAGGCTGCAACCAGGGCAGACAGATCCCCTAAACGTAAAGCCCTCAAGGTCAAACGCTCCGTCAGAAGACTGGGTAGCACAGCTCAAACCTCCCTTGACACCACCACAACAATGCAACATATCCTAACCCGCCAATAACTGTGGCACAGTCCATAGAATAAAAATAATAAAGCGCCCCCATGAAAACCGGCCCAAAACCCCTATAAATCAAGGAAAAACCGGCCAAACAACACCACAAAATAACAATTTTGCGTAAACCAAAACACCGTGTATAGTATTTACTCGTTGGTTCGGTTCCCCAAGGAATCAGCAAACATGCGGTTGTAGCTCAGTTGGTAGAGCACCACCTTGCCAAGGTGGATGTCGCGAGTTCAAGTCTCGTCAACCGCTCGCTAACCCTCAGGCGAGGGTTCTAGCGCGATTGGCGCAGCGGTAGCGCACTTCCTTGACATGGAAGGGGTCACTGGTTCGATCCCAGTATCGCGCACGCAAGATACATTGCGTATCCAGCACAGGGTGAAGCCCTGCATAGAAATGCAACTGCGGTTGTAGCTCAGTTGGTAGAGCACCACCTTGCCAAGGTGGATGTCGCGAGTTCAAGTCTCGTCAACCGCTCCAGACAAACCCCCGGTTATGGCCGGGGGTTTTTCCATACCCCTCTCCATTACAAGCCAACCCAAACACCCCAGGTTGAAACAGGCCCTGCCCTTGTGTATAGTTGTTCAAGTTGCGGTTGTAGCTCAGTTGGTAGATCACCACCTTGCCAAGGTGGATGTCGCGAGTTCAAGTCTCGTCAACCGCTCTCTCGGAAACACTAGTTTTCGCAACTCAGGCCCCGGCCTGAGCGTGTGGTGGGGTGGTCGAGTGGTTAGGCAACGGTCTGCAAAACCGTGTACGCGGGTTCGAATCCCGTCCTCACCTCCACGCGCGATTGGCGCAGCGGTAGCGCACTTCCTTGACATGGAAGGGGTCACTGGTTCGATCCCAGTATCGCGCACAAAGAGAAGCCCGGCCTCCTAGGAGGTCGGGCTTTTTGATGCCCAGTGATCAACAGGGGACTTAGCCAGAAGACAGCAGCAAAGCAGTATAGGGGTAGCCGAGCTTACCTACGGGTGCCCTCGTATTGAGGTGACCAGGCGCGTATAATCGATAGAGCGCCGGCAGCCCAGATTGATGCAAGGTACCCGGCGCCTGAATCTATCGCCAACCCCGCCCCACCACGTCAGGACGTTTCTTTGACCACTCCCATGCTCGCGCAGGCCACCGACCACGGTCGAATGTATGCGCGCACCGTGGGCGGGGAGTTGCTGGTGCCTTCCATTACTACAGTTATTGGGCAACAGGCCAGTGACTTGAGTGGTTGGCATGGCTACATGGCAGCCAAAGCTGCTCTTGAAGATCAGCGAGCCTACCGAGCATCAAGTAGCGCTGGGCTCAAATTTGCCATTATCCGTGACGCGGCGAGCGCATCAGAGCGCTACCGAGACGATGCCGCAGCCCGCGGGGACCGTGTGCACAACTATGCGGAGCAGGTCGCCCTACGAGCCATGGGCCTGCCTCATGAGCTGGAAGGCTACCGTGAAAACCTGATAGCCCACGGTGAGCAGGCCTACGCTGACCGTTTTGATGAGTGGTGGGAACAGTACCGCCCTCAACCCTTAGCTACCGAGGTCACTATCTGGAACCAGACAGTGGGTTATGCTGGCACCCTTGACCTGGTAGCAGAAATAGCGGGCCACACCTGCATCATTGACTATAAAACCAAGGGCACCGACCGCAAAGGTCGGGTCAAGCCTCTGGACGATAAGGTCGTTATGCAACTGGTGGCCGGGCTCAAAGCTGAAGAGGCTCTTATCGACGCTGAAAACGGTGAGTGGGAGCCTTGGAAACACGGTGGAGCTAGCATCTTGATGGGGGTAGCCGTGGGCCAGACCCAGGTTGTTCCCCAGCAAGCCAACCCACAGGTACTCAAAAGCAACTGGTTCAAATTCTGTGCCCTCAAAAGAGTATGGGATCTGAACCGAGAGCTGACTGAGAGTACCGAAGAGTCACTGATGCCCCTGGTGCCGCCACCGTTTGCTGATTCTGCCGAGCACCCCGGTAAAGCTGCCTCATAGACCCCTGTACCCTAGCCCAAGAGAGCTCATGACCATTCTGACTATCCGCACCGTAGGTGACCCGGTTCTCCGCACTCCCTGTGACCCCATTACCGTTTTTGACCAGGACCTGTGCAGGCTGGTCCATGACATGCTCGAAACCATGTACGCCGTTGAAGGCGTGGGATTAGCTGGCCCCCAGGTGGGGATTGCCAAGCAGATTTTTACCTTTGGCAACATTGATGGGCTTGAAGGGCACGTCATTAACCCGGTGATTGAGATAGGGGACGAACCCCAGGAGGGTGGCGAGGGGTGCCTTTCCGTTCCCGGTTTATCTGCTGCGACTCCGCGCAAGAACTGGGCGCGAGTTACGGGTCTTACCTGTGAGGGGCAGCCTGTGACTTACGAGGGCCAAGGCCTTTTTGCTCGCATGCTGCAGCACGAGACTGACCACCTGCACGGCACTATGTTTATTGATCGCTTGGTGGGCGAAGACAAGAAAAACGTCTGGCGTAAGATCCGCCAGTCTAGCTACAACGAGGTAGCCGCCGCCGTCCAAGGGGAGAGGGCCGCTCAGGCCTCATCGGTTTTTGGTGCCCTCGGCGGTTCGCTGGGCGCAGGCCAAGGAAAGGCCGCGCGCAAGCCGGGTTCCTTTGGTATCTAGTCGGTCCTCACAAGAAAGTTGATATGAAGGTTTTATACGCTGGCACGCCTGAACTCGCGGTTGCCCCGCTTGATGCCCTGCTCCAAGCTGGGCACGACGTTGTTGCTGTGCTGACCCGCGAAGATGCTCCGGTGGGGCGTAAGAGGGTTCTTACTCCCTCACCCGTAGCCCAGCGTGCTCAGGAGCTGGGAGTACCCGTTATTAAGGCCAGCCGCTGGGACGACGAGATTCACGCTGCTGTAGCTGACACCGGGGCGGAGATTGCGGCTGTTGTTGCCTTTGGAGTCCTGCTCCCTCAGCGAGCGCTGGACCTTCTTCCCCACGGCTGGATTAACCTCCACTTTTCCGCGCTTCCTAACTGGCGCGGTGCCGCACCGGTTCAGCGGGCGCTGATGGCCGGGGAAAGCGAAATCTTCTCGAATACTTTCCGTATTGAGGCAGGCCTGGATACCGGCCCGGTCTTCCGTCAGGAGTCAACACCTGTGGGTGAGTTTGATACCGCCGGTGATATCCTGAACCGGCTCGCGGCTACCGGCGGAGCCCTGCTCTCTGCTACCTTTGCAGACATCGCTGAGGGTGCTACCGGCCAGCCCCAAACCGGGCAGGCAACACACGCTGCCAAGCTCACCATCGCCGACGGAAAAATTGACTTCAGCCGCACCACCGGCCAGATTCTAGCTCAGGTAAGCGGCGTAACACCCGAACCTGGGGCATGGGCGGAGCTTGGCGGTGCCCGCTTCAAGATTGGCATGCTTCGCCGCTCAGAAGCTCCCACTCGAGGGACACCAGGCACAGTCCACCTTGCGGGCAAGAAACCCGTTGTCACCTGTGGTGACGGTAGCCTTGAACTTACCCAGGTCCAACCTGCCGGGAAGAAGATGATGAACGCCGCCGACTGGGCACGAGGCCAAAGCGCGGCTATCAATGATCAGAAAGTAGTTTTGGTATGAGTGCCCATGACGCACCCCGCGCAGCACGCGGTCACGGTAAAGGCCGTCCTAGCTCAGCCAACCGAGGCGGCACCCCCAACCCGCGCGGCTCCCGCGGCAAACGAAATGCCGGGCCCCAGACCGGTAACACGAGTGGTTCCTACCGTGGGCGTCCTGCACAGGAAAACAGCGCACACGACAAGGAGAGCCGCCGTAATGCTAAGGGCCGTGAACGCAACCGGAAGGCCGTCAAAGACCGCGTCTTTTCTGATGCCGCGCCCTCACAGCGCGCCCGCAGAGCTGATAAGGCCCGCGCCGTCGCCTACCAGGTATTGCTGGCTGTAGCCCATGAGGACTCTTACGCTAATCTGGTTTTGCCCAAAGCTATCCGCACTGCACGGCTCGATGCCCGTGATGCTGGCTTTGCCACCGAGCTGACCTACGGAACCTTGCGTAATCAGGGAACCTATGATGCGATTCTGGCCCACTGTGTTGACCGTCCGGTGGAAAAAATCGGTACCAAGATTCTCTTGGTCCTCCGTTTGGGAGTTCACCAGCTCATGGCCATGCGAGTGCCCGATCATGCCGCTCTCAACCAGACCGTTGCACTGGCCCGTTCCGAAATCGGTACCGGCCCTGCCAACTTCGTCAATGCGGTCTTGCGCCGGGTCTCAGAACGGAGCCCCGAGGAATGGCACGAACTGATTGCCTCTCAGGCACCCGACGAGCTGACCCGTCTGGCCCTGGAGAAGTCCCACCCGGCCTGGGTCGTCCGGTCCTTCCGTCAGGCCCTTGCTGCCCACGGCCGTGCGCCCAGTGAGGTAGAGCAACTGCTTGAAGCCGATAACCTCTCACCGGTAGTGAACCTGGTTGAGTTACCCGGGCTGGGGACCCTAGACGAGGCCCGCGCCGCCGGTGCGAGCGACGGTGAGCTCGTTCAAGGTTCTGCCCTCTACGCTTCGGGCGACCTAGCCCGGTTAGAGACAGTGCGCAGTGGTGTGGTTCGGGCCCAGGACGTCGGCTCACAGTTGGTAGCTCGTGCTCTGGCTGATGCCCCACTGGAGGGCCCAGACAGTCGCTGGCTTGACCTCTGCGCCGGTCCCGGCGGTAAAGCCGCCCTACTCGGTGCCCTGGGGGCCCAGCGCGGGGCTACCCTGGTGGCTAACGAGTCTGCTGAGCACCGGGCCGAACTGGTCCGCCGTTCTCTGGCCCCGCTTCCGGAAGGCACCTACACGGTGCTCACCGGTGATGGCCGGGAAATTGCCAGCACACTGAGCCAGCAGAAAAAAATGCCCGGTAGCGCAGAAGCCAGCGCACTTTTTGACCGTGTTATGGTCGATGTTCCCTGCTCAGGTCTAGGTGCCTTGCGCCGCCGTCCCGAGGCTCGCTGGCGTAAGAACCCCCGCGATATCGCTGAGCTTCTGCCCCTTCAGCTCTCGCTCTTCCAGGCCGCAGCAGAAGTCACCCGACCCGGTGGTCTGATTGCCTACGTCACCTGTTCTCCACATACCGCAGAAACCCAGAGCATCGTGCACGATATTCTGCGTAAGACCGACGTGACCCTGCTCGACTCGGGGGCCGCACTCACCTCGGTAGCCCTGACCGATGACCGGGGGCAAAGCCTACTGGCAGGGGAGAAAGACCCCTCCTTTAGCCCTGATGGAGCAGGCCAGGGCGCAACCACCGCTCAGCTCTGGCCCCATATCCACGGGACTGACGCTATGTTCTTTGCCCTCTTTCGCAAAAACTAGGTCTGTAAGCCCTCACTTTAGAAAGCTATAATCTATGTCCTCTTTACTAGACCCCCAGCATCTCATAACCACGTTCGGCCTCATTGGCATTGCGCTGGTTCTTTTCGCCGAGACCGGCCTGCTGATTGGCTTCTTCCTGCCCGGCGACTCGCTCCTGTTTATCGCAGGGCTCATGACTAGCGGCGAGACCAAAATTGCACCTCTATGGGCCCTACTTTTGGTGACCGTCACCGCAGGTTTCGTGGGTGACCAGACCGGGTACCAGATCGGAAAGAGCACAGGGCCGGCAGTTCTGCGCTCACGGGCTGGTCGCATGATTGGCGATGAACGCATCAACAAGGCCCACGAGTACTTTGCAAAATACGGTGCCCGAACCGTAGTCATCGCCCGCTTTGTCCCCATTGTCCGTACCGTCGTCCCCGTCTTAGCAGGCATCAACGAGATGCCCCGCACAACCTTTGTTAAGTGGAACCTGATCGGAGCATTCCTCTGGGGCACCCTGCTGCCCATCGCAGGTCACTACCTGGGAGGAATCGCCTTTATCCGTGAGCACGTTGACCTGATCGTTGTGGGTATCATTCTGCTCTCTTTGATTCCTGTCCTGATTCAGGTGCTCACAACCCGCAAGTCAGCCAGCTCTTAGAGACTACAGCAGGCATGGCAAAGGGGCCGCTGCTACCCGGAATGGTAGCAGCGGCCCCTTGAGCTCGTGAGGTAAGGTTTTTACAGAATCATGGCCGCGACCCAGCCTGCGCCCAGTAGTGGCAGGTTATAGTGCAAGAAAGTGGGAATGACGGTGTCTCGAATATGGTCGTGCTGACCATCAACATTCAGACCGGAAGTGGGTCCCAGGGTTGAGTCAGAGGCTGGGGAACCGGCATCACCAAGCGCACCTGCGGTACCGATGATAGATACCGTCGCAAGTGGCGAGAATCCCAAGGCAAGGCACAGCGGCACGTAGATGGTGGCGATAATGGGCAAGGTTGAGAAAGAAGAACCAATACCCATGGTCACAATAAGACCGACAACTAGCATAGCTAGAGCAGCCGCGGCCCTGTTACCTGCGAAGACATCGGCAACAAATGAGACCAGCGGCTCAACGTCACCGGTTTCTGAGATAACGGAGGCAAAACCCTGTGCTGAAATCATGATGAAGCCGATCAGCGCCATCATGCGCATACCGGACGTAAAGACATCATCAGCCTTGCGCCACTCAACCGCGCCGGTCACCATGAAAATTGTCAAGCCAACAAGTGCTCCGACCAGAAGTGAGTTAGCCTCGGTCTCCATGCTCTGCATAAGAACCTGCACTGCGAAGGTCGCAACAATAGCAATCAGAGCAACAAGGACCTTGAATGTGCTGATCTCCTGGGAAGCCTGTGATGCAGAATCAATGTCAACATCACGGTAGATTCGGGGTTTGCGGTAAGAGAAGAAAATAGCAAGGAGCAGACCGAAAACCATACCGGCGGCAGGAATCATCATCGCTTGCATGACATTAATACCGTCTGTGGACATACCTGCCAACTTGATATTGCCCAGCAGAATGTCATTGAGGAAGATAGCGCCAAAACCAACCGGTAGGAACATATAGGTTGTCACCAAACCGAAAGTGATCACACAGGCCAGCAGACGGCGGTCAATATGCAGACGGTTAAAAACAGCTAAGAGCGGCGGAATAACCAGAGGGATAAAAGCGATATGCACGGGAATAAGATTCTGAGACATTACGGACATGGCCAAAATCCCCGCGAGAAGGAACCACTTGACGGCAAATTCAAGGCCGTTTTTTCCTTGAGCGCTTTGGACACCCACCCGGTTAATAATTGATCCAGCAAGTAACTGGGGTAGCCCTGAGCTGGACACTGCCATAGCGAATGCACCCAGTAGGGCATAGGAGAGAGCAAGCATGGCTCCGCCGGAGAGGCCCTCCTGATAGGCCACCATGGTTCCATCGAAACCGAGCCCGCCGAACAAACCACCCACCAGCGCACCAATAAAGAGCGCTAGGACAACATGCACACGGGCCGCGGAGAGGACAAGCATCACGAGTACTGCAAGCAGAACCGAGTTCATCATTTTCCTAACCTTTGCGAGAAGAAGCCAGTATATTTTAGCTGTGAGGGAGCTGTAAGCCCCTACACATACAGGCCGCTGAGACTGTGATGGTGATTATCTTTACTGCTTCAGGCGCTCAAGGCACTAGCATGGAAACAGCACATCATCTTGACCGAGGAGACTTCATGACCTGCCATATTCACCCGTCTATTCTGAGTGCAGACTTCTCGCGGCTGGGCGAAGAACTCAAGGCTATTTCTTCAGCTGATGCGGCCCACATCGATGTGATGGACGGGCACTTTGTCCCAAACCTGACCTGGGGCCTACCCGTGGTGAAGAGGCTCAAAGAGGTTTCCCCGGTGCCGTTTGATGTGCACCTGATGATTGATGACGCTGATCGCTGGGCTCCCGCCTACGCCCAAGTGGGCTGTGAATCGGTGACCTTCCACGCTGAGGCGGCTACCGCCCCGATTAAGCTGGCTCGTACCCTGCGTGAGTCCGGGGCACAGGCCGGTATGGCTCTGCGCCCGGCCACCGGGGTGGAACCCTATCTGGATATGCTCACCGAGCTGGATATGCTATTGATTATGACGGTCGAGCCCGGCTTCGGCGGCCAGCCCTTCTTGGACCTTACTCTGCCCAAGATTCGACGTGCGGCCGCCGCTATTGATGGCTCAGGCGCTGACCTGGTGCTACAGGTTGACGGCGGGATAACCACCGAAACGATCCTACGCGCGGCAGAAGCCGGTGCCACCTGCTTTGTGGCTGGTTCTTCGGTCTATGGGGCCGACGACATCCCCGCCGCTATTGCCGGGCTGCGCCGGGCGGCAAGTCTCAGCCCGCAAGCATAAATGAAGGGAAAATAATGAGTAGCCAAACACACCTTCTGACCCAAGCTGATGCTGCGCTCTCACGGGCGCAGGAAAAAATCAGCCAGAAACGTCTGGAAGAAGCTCTGGCTGACCTGCGTGAAGCCAGCGCTGGGTTTGAGAATGCCGGCGAAGTCTTTGGCCTGATTCTTGCCCTTAAAATCTCAAGCGAGGTTAACCGCGATCTAGGCAGGCTTGATGGCGCTCTGGAGCAGGTTAAAGAGGCTTACACTCTACTGGCTGAGAAGAAACCCCATGCCGAACAACTCCCGGATTTTGCCACAGAAACGGGTTCAATCTATGCGGAGCTGGGGCAGCTTGAAAAAGCTAAGCAATGGTACGCTCAGGGGCTAGGCGGCTACGAGTCCTCCGGTAACGTCCAAGGGCAGGCTCATAATTACCTGGCTTTAGCGGGTTTAGCGCGCTACGGTTCGCAAGAGAGCCAGGCCCAGGAGCTTTTAGAAACCGCCTATGGGCTCTACCGTCAGGCTGGTATGCCCCAGCAAATGGTGCAGGTACGTAGTGCTATGGCCCAGGGGCTTCTGGCAACCGGTGAAGAGCAACAAGCTCTGAACTACCTCACCGAGGCACTAGACCTTGCCCGCGAACACAATGACCTGGTGGGCTTGGGGGAGACTCACCAGCTTCTAGCCCTGGTTATTGCCCAGCAGGGGAATTCAGAGCGGGCCGAAGAACACCTGCGAGCAGCTACAGAGCACTACCGTGCGGCCGGTGACATAGAGGCCGCTGAGTTTGTCCAGGACTTGCTTCAGAAACTGCCCCCAAGCTCATAGTGCCTAGGCCACAGGTTCAGTTTTTTACTGCCCAGGTTTACTGCCCTCGGTGGTGGTAATGAATTTCCAGTTGCCCTCGATGTACTCAGCAATAAATACGACTTCCATGGCGGGGTCACCCTCGATGTCGTAGGTGTATTCCCTTCCTGTTCGCGGGTCTGTCCCGCGCATGAGGCCGTCTGTAAGCTCAAGGCTGATGACCATACCTTGGGCCCCCTTGCCCACATCGGCTAGGGGAGAGTTGAGCCGAGATATAGACATCGTGTTGCCTTCAATCCACCCCTTGATGGTGTAGACGTCCTTACGCGATGCAATAATCTCTGACCACCGGGGGCTGACTCTGGGTGAAAGTGTATCTTCAAGGGGCTTGAAGTCACCCGTCTCGACCGCGTAGTTGAAGGTTGCGGCCCAGTGCTCGGCAAAGAGATAAAGCCCATCTGCGGTTTGTTGGCGAGCACCGGGGTCTGCTACCGGTGGGGCCAGCTCGGTTTTGGGGCCTTCGGTGGTTTTGCCGTGCAACCGGGGTGATACTGATTGTGAAGGAGTCACCCTGCCTGCTGAATTATGGGGTGAGGCAGAGGGCTGGGTCCCTAGCGTGCTTTGGGGGCTGGGGCTTGAACTGGCTGATGGGGTTGAGCTGGTGCTTTGCTCAGCTTTTTGATAGCCAGTCTTCTCTGGCTGAGGGGCTTGAAGAACGCACCCGCTCAGGCTGAGTACGAGAGCAAACCCTAGGGCGGCGGAAGGAAACAGGGAAGCGGTCATTGCGGGCTCCTTAAACACTGGTAGAAGAATCTGATACAACCAAAACAGGCTGTACCTTCTTCTTACTCAAGGAGCCGCATAAGCGCTAGTGACATGGGAAAACTAAGCTATTTATGACTCGGTTGTGACATAGTTATTGCCTCCGGGGGTAACTTATCCACAGATAGATGTAGATTATCTCCCATGCGTCCAGACTTCCCTGCTGGTGTGCTACGCCCTGATGTTTTCCTCTGCCCGCTGGGCCGCTAACGGGTTACCCATCGCCTGATGAATGGTAGCCAGCATCATCCAGTACTCGGTCTGCTCAGCCTCGGGGCGCTTGGCCAGAATGGGCTTGACCAGAGTGAGCACGTTAAGAGCCTGCTTGTTTTGGGCTTCGTCCAAGAGCTTCTGTGCACCGCGAACAGCACGGGCAATGGCCTGTTCCGGCTTGCGCTTAAGCAGATGAGCAACTGCCCCGTGCTCCTGCTTAAAGGTGGTATCGCGTTTTTGGACGTTAGCGGGTTTTGTATCGCTCATGGGCTTTACCCTTCACTGGGGAGAGAAAAAATCTTCACCTATCCTAGCAAGCCGACCTCTTATCTGCCCTGCCCGTTTAGAGCCGCCTAGTCGAGCTGAGTTCGGCGGTCAGCAAACAGGTACCCAAGACAGCCCCGTACGTGCTATAACTTGAACAGTAATAAAACATCGTGCTCCGGGACCCGGTGAAAATCCGAACCGGCGGTGATAGTCCGCTAATCCTTAGCCCCTTTGGGGTAGGGACCTGACAGGTGAAACTCCTGTACCGACAGTACAGTCTGGATGGAAGGTAGCACGAGCAAACCGTCGAGACGGCCCCCGTGCCGTCTGCCGTACCCGTTCGGGTGCAAAGAAGACCTGCCCTGGCAGGCACTATCTTGGCGCACCTGTGCAGGGCACACCTGGTTTTGTTCTCCCGGAGCCACTAGCTTCGGGAGTTTTTATGGATCTCTTGCGGTGGCTCTTCGACGCACAGATTGCCCTTGGCGATCACCAGTCACTCTTGGTGCGCGAAGTCCTCGGAAATATTTTTGGCCTGCTGTCTGCCCTGGGCGGTATGCGCCGTAAAGTTTGGGCCTGGCCGGTAGGCATTATAGGTAATCTGCTCTTGCTCACTGTCTTTTTGGGCACAGTCTTCGGGTCTGACTACGGTACTGCTAATCTCTTAGGCCAAGCAGGCCGACAGCTCATGTTTATCGCGGTATCCATCTGGGGCTGGTACCGGTGGAGCCAAACCCGCAGGGGCCTGGGGGCGAACCAGTCAGCTGTATCACCGCGCTGGGCCAGTGGCCGGGAACGAATTTTTATGGTGCTTTTTATGATCCTGGGAACAGGCTTACTGACCCCGGTATTCCGAGCGCTGGGCTCCTATGAGCCAGTCTGGTCCGACGCCTGGATCTTCACCGGCTCCCTGCTAGCAACCTTCGGCATGGCTAAGGGGTGGGTTGAGTTCTGGCTGGTCTGGGTAGCTGTCGATATCGTCGGTGTTCCTCTGCTCTGGTCAGCCGGTTACTACGCCAGCGCCTTCATGTATATTTTCTACGGTGCTTTCACACTAACCGGTTTCTTTATCTGGTGGCGAACCCGCAACCGCGAGGCAGACCGGGTGGAACTAGAAACTATCTTCCCTGACCCCACAGTGGATGTCCGAAAATGACGCATGTGGGCAAGGTGCAGGCCATGCGGTTGGCGCTTGCGGCTGCACGGCGGGGCCTTCGGGGCGCCAACCCTCTGGTCGGCGCAGTCATCCTATCCGCCGATGGTCACCATCTAGTGACTGGCTGGCACCGAGGGGCCGGAACCCCGCACGCCGAGGCCCACGCTATTGCCCAGGCTCGCTCAGCCGGTATCGACCTCACCGGTGCCCGTATGCTGGTTACCCTAGAACCTTGCAACCATACCGGCCGCACCGGCCCCTGTACCCACGCTATCGCCCAAGCCGGAATCAGCGAGGTCATCTACGCCTCCAGCGACACCACCGACCTGGCCGCAGGTGGGGGAGACTACCTGCGCTCCCAGGGAATCACGGTAGGCTCTGGGCTTTTAGCTGAGGAGTCTTTTGCCCTCAACAGGCGCTGGTTCCAGGCCCAGGTAGCCGGTCGCCCCTTCGTCACCGCAAAAATTGCCAGTAGTTTGGACGGCTTTATCGCGGCCGGCGACGGGACCAGCCAGTGGATTACCGGCCCAGAGGCCCGCCAGGACGGGCACACCCTGAGAAGCCGGGTAGACGCCATTGCTGTCGGTACCGCAACCGTTGCGGCTGACAACCCCCAGCTCACCGCCCGTGCTCATCAGGGCCGACTATCAGAGCGCCAGCCCCTGCGCGTCGTCATTGGGCGCAGCTCACTGCCTGACGCTAGCTACCTGCAATCTGCGGTAGCGGCAGGTCAAGCCCTGCACTACCGTAGGCGTGAACTAACCGAGGTTTTCTCAGACCTCTACAGGCAGGGAGTCCGTCACCTCATGATTGAGGGCGGCCCCACCCTGCTGACTGCCTGCATGGCTCAGGACCTGGTGGACGAACTCTACTGGTACCGGGCGCCCCTGCTCCTGGGCGCGGGGAAACCTGCTCTAGGGGAGCTGGGCATCGACACCCTGAGCCGGGCGGCCCGTTGGGAGCTCGATGACCTGGGCATGTCCCCAGCCCTGCGACAGCTTGGCGTCGACACAGCAACCCACCTGGTACCGTCCTCTCAGACCCCGCACTAAGACTTTTTACCTAGCCGAACTTTCCAACCAGCCCGAAAGACCCCTCATGTTTACAGGAATTATTGCCGCAACAGGAACCGTAGAATCCATTGAACCGGTCCTCGACTCAGCAGGCCGCCCCAAATCCGCGGTGGTCACAATCAAGGCGGGCGATCTTATCGCTGACCTTGAGCACGGCGGTTCCTTAGCCGTCAACGGCGTGTGTCTGACTGCCACCCGCACCCAGGAAATTGCCAAGGGTAGCTTTGCTGCTGACATGATGGGCGAAACCCTAGAGCGCACCAACCTAGGCAGGTTGGCCCCCGGCGACCGGGTCAACCTGGAACGCTGTATGCCCGCCAACGGTCGCTTTGACGGGCACCTAGTGCAAGGACACGTTGACGGGCTGGGCACCGTTGTGCTGGTTCAGGACCACGAGTCCTGGCGGACCATCCGGATTAGGGCACCCCGTGATATGGCCTCCTACCTGACAGAAAAGGGCTCCATTACCGTATCTGGCGCTTCCCTGACCATCACCGCTGTTTCCCAACCCCAGGCGGACACCACCTGGTTTGAAGTGGGCCTGATTCCTGCCACCCTTGAAGCAACCACCCTGGGCGAACTCACCGTGGGTGATACCGTCAACCTGGAAACCGATGCGCTGGCCAAGTATGTCCAGCGAATTCTGGCTGTTTCCGGTTCTGTGCCGGGCCTGGGTATAGCTGCCCCCGTCCCGGCTGCTTCATCGGCCCACCCTACCGAGGCCCTCGATACCGTTGAACGAGCCATCGCAGAAATCGCTCGTGGAGGGGCCGTGATCGTTGTAGATGACGAAGACCGCGAAAACGAAGGTGATATCATCTTTGCCGCCGAACATGCCACCCCTGAGCTCCTGGCCTTCACCATTCGCTATACTTCCGGCGTGATTTGTGCCCCGATGAGCGGTGAGCGTGCTGACCTACTCAATTTGCCCCCTATGGTAGAGGTCAACGAGGACGCTAAGGGCACCGCCTACACCGTCACCTGCGATGCACGGTACAAGGTGACCACCGGCATCTCAGCGGCTGATCGAGCCCACACCCTACGAGTACTTGCAAACCCCGAGTCTGGAGCGCTTGACCTGACCCGCCCCGGCCACGTTCTGCCGCTCCGGGCGGTAGAAGGAGGCGTGCGCGTGCGCCCTGGACACACCGAAGCCGCCCTTGAACTGAGCACCCTCGCTGGCCTATCGGGTGTTGGCGTTATCGCAGAAGTAGTGAACGACGATGGCACCATGATGCGCTTTGATGGCCTGCGCGCATTTGCCACCCAGCACAAGATGCCCATGATTTCAATCGCTGATCTCGTGAGCTACCTAGAGGAACGTGACACCTTTGAACAGTAAAATAGCTGAACTGATCCAGAGCAGCGACCCTGTTCTGGTGCCCACTGCGCAGGGTATTTTTGCTGTGCGCGGCTTTGAATTTTCAGATGGTAACGAACACATGCTGGCCACAGCCGTTGATGCTGACGGGAATGAGAAAACGGGGGAGAGCTCCCCACTCATCCGGCTTCACTCAGAGTGCGCTACCGGCGATTTGCTGGGGTCCTACCGCTGTGATTGCGGACCCCAGCTAGAACAGGCGCTAGAGACCGTCCAGCGTCAGGGCGGGGCTGTTCTCTACCTACGCGGGCAGGAGGGCCGGGGCATCGGGCTGGTTAACAAGCTTCGGGCTTATGCCCTACAAGACCGGGGGATAGATACCCTGGACGCCAACCTTCAGCTGGGCTTGCCCGCAGATGCCCGCGACTACACCCAGGCCGCCACGGTCCTCACAAGCCTGGGGCTTACCCAGATACGTCTGCTCAGCAATAACCCAGCCAAAGCAGAAGCCCTGGAAGCGCTGGGTGTGCGGGTGCTTGAACTGGTACCTGACATTGTTGAACCCCGCCCCGAAAACGAGGGCTACCTAGCGACCAAGCGCGACCGTATGCGGCACCGCCTGGCCTAGCCCCAGCCCTGTAGGGCTCAATGGCCGATAGACTTCAAAACAAGAACTAAGAGAGTGCCTGCCCCTAAGCAGGCAGAACCGAAGGCCCCAAGCAAGGAGAACACCATGAGTGGCGCAGGAGCACCTACACCCACCATTAACCCCCAGGACACCGCCGGGCTGTCCCTGGCTATCGTTGCCGCCTCCTGGCACACCCAGATCATGGACGGACTGCTTGATGGCGCCCGCCGTGCGGCCCAGGAGGCGGGAATTGAGCCCCTGATCGTGCGCGTTCCGGGCACCTTTGAGCTGCCGGTAGCTGCCGCTCACTTGGCGGAGAAGTTTGATGCTCTTGTGGCCCTGGGCGTTGTAGTGCGCGGTGATACCCCGCACTTTGACTACGTTTGTGATGCCGCGACCAGCGGTCTGACCAAGGTATCTGTTGAGAGCAAGACCCCTATTGGCTTTGGTGTTTTGACCTGCCATACCGAACAGCAGGGCCTGGACCGGGCGGGGCTTGCTGGCTCATCAGAGGATAAGGGCTATGAAGCTACCGCCGCCGCATTAGAAACCGTGGTCGCCCTGCGCAAACTGGTGAGCGCAACCAATGCGCAAGAAATGAGTTAGAAGATTTCCCTATCAGGGCTTGACGTGCCCGAGGGCACCTGCTGAACTTCTTGCCCTGAACGTTTTCATACCCTTAATGAGGTCAGTTTTCCTGTGAATAAAGAGATACGGCTTAGTGCTCTTGGAAAGATAACGCTCTCTGCTCCTCTGATGATGGCCCTGTGGTGAATTCCAGTCCTGCAAGCTCTGATGCCCACCGCATGTCATACTTGAACTAGATACCGATGGGTAACTTGTAAATATATAATTTCTAGTGGCTATTGGGTCGGTGTTCACAACCGTAGAAGGAATAAGACTTGAGACAGGTAATTTTTTTCAGAGCGATAGCTTTGGCTTCCATTGCATCGTTAGGGTTCGCTGGGTGCTCTTCCGGTGAGGCGAGCACGCAAGATGATTCAGCTATAGTGAAGAGGGTCGTCGATGGCGACACTTTTGATGTCTCCTACAAGGGTCAAGACACAAGAGTCAGGTTGTTGAATGTCGATACTCCAGAGACAAAGCACCCCAATAAAATCGTCGAGTGTCTGGGGCCTGAAGCCACTGAATACCTGGAAGAGATGCTGCCTGAAGGTAGCCGTGTGACCCTTGAATTTGATGTTGAAAAAATTGATAAATATGGGCGGACGCTTGCTGGGGTTTATAAAGACGGAGGTGAGTTCGTTAACGCCGAAATAGCCCGCAAAGGTTTGGGTGTGGCTGTCAAGTTTGAGCCTAACTCTAAGTTTTACCAGTCTGTGCTTGCTGCTCAACAGGAGGCTGAAAGCCAGCAACGGGGACTCTTTGACACGTCAATTGGCTGTAATCTTTCCAGCCAAATCAACGACGTAACCAATTCACTTGAAAAGGCGGAAGGTATACAAGAAATAGGTTCTGCCATCACTGAAGCAGATTCGCTGATAAGCCTTTCAGATGAAAATGTGGGCGATGAATCACATACGTATTTGGTTTCATTGCTTAGGTCCGCATCATTGAGTCAGTCCAAGGATAAAGTTGTTCACTTAAGAGCAAAAGCCAAACAACGGTATGACCAGCGGAAAGCGGATATGAAAGCCGAGGCCGAGAAAAAAAGGCAGGCTGAGGCTGACCGGGTAGCTGCTGAGCAGGCCGCTCGATTAGAGGCTGAACGCCTTGCTGCTGAGCAGGCAGCGCAGGCTGAGGCTGACCGGGTAGCTGCTGAGCAGGCCGCTCGATTAGAGGCTGAACGCCTTGCTGCTGAGCAGGCAGCGCAAGCTGAGGCTGAACGGCAAGCTCAACAGTATGTGCCACCGGCTCCGGCGCCCAATCCGAACCCCGAACCGCACCCGGCTCAATCACAGGAGCCTCCTGCTCCTGCCCAAGAACCTTATCCCGGTTATACCGGCCCTCGGTGTTACGCCCCCGGTGGGAAAACCTGGACTCCCTGCCCCCAGAAGTAGATGGGATGTTGGGTTCCTGAGAGGAATGCAGGGTGCGTTGATTTATGCCTATCTTATTGATGTGTAACTCATGATGCGTACCCTGTCTCTCACAGACAGATATCGGGCAGTAAAGCAAAATTGTATTAATTCGGTTACGGCTGAGAGTGGTAGGCGCGGTAGGCTAGAGGGCGTGAAGAATTTTGAAACCCTGTTCGTAGAATTAGCTGAAAAAGCTCAAACCCGGCCTGAAGGCTCCGGCACGGTTGCCGAGCTGGACCGCGGTGTACACTTTATCGGCAAGAAAATTGTTGAAGAAGCGGCAGAAGTATGGATGGCTGCCGAATTCCAATCCGACGCCGAATGTGCTGAAGAAGCCTCACAACTGATTTACCATTTGCAGGTCATGATGATCGCCAAGGGACTGACTCCCGAAGATATCTACAAGTACCTCTAAATCTCATCACCCGCAAAGGACTATAGACTATGCTGCGCGTTGCTGTTCCCAATAAGGGCATGCTCTCCCAAGCCGCCATTACTATGCTGACCGAGGCCGGTTACCTTCAGCGTCGTGACTCTCGCGAGCTGGTTCTGGTGGACCGTGAAAATGATGTGGAGTTCTTCTACCTGCGCCCCCGTGACATTGCAGTTTACGTTGGCGAAGGTACCCTGGATGTTGGTATTACCGGCCGGGACCTGCTGATTGATTCTGGTACCCACGCTGAAGAAGCCCTCAACCTTGACTTCGCCCGTTCTACCTTCCGCCTGGCCGGTCCCGTAGGAGTGTACAGCGACCCCAAAGAGCTAGAGGGTAAGCGGATTGCAACCTCTTACAAGCGTTTGCTGACCGACTACCTGGAGCGTTCCGGTATCAAGGCTTCGGTTGTCAGGCTGGACGGCGCGATCGAGTCGTCTATCCGCCTGGGCGTTGCCGATGCTATCGCCGATGTGGTGGAAACCGGTAACACTATGCGTGCCGCCGGTCTTGAGCCTTTTGGTGACCCGATTATGCGCTCAGAGGCCCTGCTTATTAAACGCCCAGGTGTGGAGGACCATGCCGGTCTTGAACGTCTTCAGCGCCGGCTAGAGGGTGTGCTGATTGCCCGCCAGTACGTGCTGATTGACTACAACATTGCCGAAGAAAACCTTGCTCAGGCGACCCAGCTCACTCCCGGTCTTGAAGCCCCCACTATTTCACAGCTCTCTCGGGAAGGCTGGGTAGCTATCCGCTCAATGGTTCCCCGCAAGAGCGCCAATCTGGTGATGGATAAGCTCTATGAGATTGGCGGTCGCGGAATCCTGGTGACCGCTATCCAAGCCGCCCGCCTGTAACCTCCCCGCGCGGTTCCTCATCGAGGCCCGCCTACCAAAACATTGACTGACCGATAAGAAAGGGCTAACCCGTGGGTGTAGCTATTCGTGTGATTCCTTGCCTAGACGTTGACGCTGGTCGCGTAGTCAAGGGCGTCAAATTCGAGGGCCTACGCGATGCCGGTGACCCGGTGGAACTGGCCAAGCGCTACAATGCCGAGGGCGCCGACGAGCTAACTTTCTTGGACGTTACCGCCTCTTCATCGGAGCGCCAGACCACCTTTGATGTGGTGGCTTCAACCGCTGAGCAGGTCTTTATCCCCCTGACAGTGGGCGGCGGTGTACGGTCGGTGCAGGACGTTGACCGGCTCCTACGAACCGGTGCCGATAAGGCATCCATCAACACCGCCGCAATCTCCCGACCAGAGGTCATCAACGAGATTACCGAGCGGTTTGGCTCCCAAGTTTTGGTGCTCTCCTTGGACGCTAAAAAATCTGACGCGACTCCCAGCGGCTATGAGGTCACAACCCACGGCGGACGCAAGTCCACGGGCATGGACCTGTTAGAGTGGGCCGCTGAGGCCGCCGAGCGCGGTGTAGGCGAGATCTTACTGAACTCTATTGATGCCGATGGCACCAAGGCCGGCTTTGACCTGCCCATGATTCGTGCGGTGCGCCAGGTGGTTTCGGTGCCCCTGATTGCATCGGGTGGCGCCGGTGCGACCGAGCACTTCCCACCCGCCATTGAAGCTGGGGCCGATGCTGTCCTGGCCGCCTCTATCTTCCACTTCGGTGAAGTCTCTATCGGCGAGGTCAAAGCCGCAATCCGCGAGGCTGGCTACCAGGTACGCTAGACCCTCCCGCGCAAACGGGGGATAACTAGAGCGAAAGCGCCCGCCCCAAGAACTATGGAGCCACTGGTCAGCATAAGCTCACGTGGGACAGTCGATCCCCACAAGCCACCGGCAAGGTAGCCAAGGAGCAAGCAGATTTTGACCAGCCAACCGTAGGCCGCCCAGGCTCGCCCCTGCTGGTTCTCAGCTACCCTGCTCATGATGGTGCTGTTCATGAGGCTGATAAAGATCCCGTTGCCAGCCCCAGCTACCAGATAGATTCCTGCCGCCCCCAGCGCCGTAGGCAGAATCCAGGCAATACTGAAAATACCAGCACCCATGAGCATGCCACTGGCAACCAAGGGTAGAACCGGGCGATGAGCCGGAATCTTAGCTGATAGAAGAGAGCCCATAATAATCCCCAGCGCCCAGCACCCCGAAACAAAACCGAAGACAGTCTCCTTCAAATGCAGGTAGCCGGTCAGCACAAAGACGGACACCACATCGTCTAAGGATGTTCCCAGAACGCAACAGACCAGAAAAAGAAAGCCTGCCCCGCCCAGAAGCTGGGGGCTTGACAATATCCTAAAACCGAGCAGGGCGCCCTTGGTTTCCCTCGCCTCCACAACCAGCGCGTCCCGGGTCGATACCGCAAAAGCCAGTAGGGCCACACAGAAGAGGGCCAGTGAACTGGCCAGCAGGAGCGCCTGAACAAGCCCCTGCCCAACCAGCAAGCCGCCCACCGCTAGGCCCAGAACACCGGCAAGGCCCGCAATCATGCTCAACCAAGAACCTGTGCCTTGGGTATCGGTTGAATAGTGGGTGGCCAGCTTGCGAGCTACCGGCCCCACCAGCGCGGTAGCTGTGCTAACGGCGAGCGTTCCCAGAATAATAGCTGGCCAGATGGTCCATGCTGCTATCGCACAATAGATAAGGGACTGAAAGGCCAGGGCGAGCGGCCACCACCACCAACGGATAGCGGTGTCAGCGAGCTTGCCACCCCACAGACCCAGAAGAACCTGCGGTAGTAGGGAAGCTAGCAGGAGAGCTGAAAGCAGATTAGCCTGCCCCTCAGCGGCCGCCTTGAGCCCGAAAGCTATGCTGATCATGGACTCACTGACCGAAGAGAGAAAAACAGCACCCAGGACAAGTTTCAGTTTGAAAGGGGTGGAGCGAGTCATCTGCCTACCTTTCAGCCAGATAACCCGGCAACCAGATAGCCTCCCAATCGGGTGCCTCATCGTGCAGGAGCGTGCCTTCGCGCACGGCAAGCTGGGTAGCTAGCCGGTAGCTCCTGCCGCTTGAGCTTCGCACCAGATAGCCGTATTGCACCATCTCCCGGCGCATGAACGCAAAATCGTGCCAGAGTGCTTTCAAAATCTCGTTGACCTCTGGCTCAGAGTAGATTCGGCCCGGCTCAAAGTAGGTGACCAGGTGCAAGAGAATATGGGCCCGCGTTCTGCGTTTGGATGGCCAGCTTGTGAGAACCCCGTCTTTGAAGAAGCGCTGTACCACGGTTTGGTGGGTGAGTTCAGCTTGAGCTACGAGTGAGGGTTCTGCTGTCTGCTGAGCTAGTTCATCGATCAGACCCTGCCGGGCAGCGGTAAAGTTCAGCCCGGTTTCCTGCATGCGGGCGCGGATTAGTTTTTTAAAGTTTCGGTTAGCGGTCATAGATACAACGATTCCTGCGTACTCTAGCTACGCCGTCTATCGGTATTCCTATGCCAGCCAGCCCGCTGTCAGGGCTGCTCCCAGAGAAAATCTATTCCCTTCGCACTGTGTACCGCTTGCTAGAGTTACGGCTGGTGCTGGGCGTTGGGGCCGCCACAGATATTAAAGCACACCCTCTAGCCTGAAAAAATAAAATAATTTATTTTTCCCTAGTTTTTTAAAAAAATAGATGGATTTTTTAGCTTGCGGTGCCAAGCACGATAACCTATCTGATACCCAAACGTGAAAGAAACCGGGAGTCATTATGCCTACGCCTCACCTGGTACCTCTAAGGCGCCAGCTTCCATCAGCTCACATGCTCAAGGACTTTATGAAGTTCGATCTGCCCACCACAGATTTCCGGGCCCGCCGCCTAGCTAGAGCAGCCGACTCTTGGGACCTGCGCGCTCTAGCCCAACGACGCACCCCAAAGGGTCCTTTTGACTATGTAGATGGTGCTGCAGAGAAAGAGCTGTCACTACAGCGGGCACGTCAAGCCTTTGACAACCTGGCCTTCGAGCCGGGGGTGCTACGAGATGTTGCCCAAGTCGATCTATCAACTGGCATGGCTGGAGCCCCTTCCGCTATGCCGCTGGCTATTGCCCCGACAGGTTTTACCCGCATGATGCATGCCGAAGGCGAAATCGCAGGTGTGAAGGCCGCTCATCAAGCAGGTATCCCTTTTACCCTCTCTACTATGGGAACTGAGACCATCGAAGATGTTGCCGCCGCAGGACCAGACGGTCGCCGCTGGTTCCAGCTCTACCTGTGGAAGGAGAACCGTTCTAAGGCTTTTGAGCTGGTTGAACGTGCCCACAAGGCAGGCTATGACACCCTCATGGTAACCGTTGACACCGCTGTGACCGGTGCCCGCCACCGGGACGTTCGTAACGGCATGACCTTCCCTCCCAAGCTAAGCGCCAAGACTGTCATTAACGCTAGCTACCGGCCTGAGTGGTGGTTCAACTTTCTGACCACCAAGCCTTTAGGTTTCACCAACTTTGGGGAGGGAACCAAGTCGGTGCAAGAGATCGGCAATATGTTCGATCCCACCCTCAACTTTGAGGACCTTGCCTGGCTCAGGCAGCAGTGGCCCGGCCAGTTGCTGGTTAAGGGGATTCAGACAGTATCAGATGCCCAGCTATCTGTAGAAGCTGGTGCTGATGGTGTTGTCCTGTCCAACCATGGGGGCCGCCAGCTGGATAGGGCACCAGTGCCCCTCTATACTCTGCCGGAAGTCCGCCAGCGCCTGGGGAATGATTACACTGTCCTGCTGGATACCGGTGTCATGTCCGGGGCAGATGTCGTTGCTGCCTGCGCCTTAGGAGCGGACGGTGTCATGATTGGACGGGCCTATCTTTATGGTCTGATGGCCGGCGGGGCAGAAGGAGTCTGCCGCCTGCTGGATATCTTCCGAGCAGAGATGACACGTACCCTACAGCTCATGGGCATCAGCTCTCTTGACCAGCTCACTCCCGATCACGTCCGTTTGGATTGGAGGCCTTAGAATGAGCACTCTTGCTACCCTCAAAGCAGACTTGAACCCTAATACCCGCAGAGCACTGCTGGCTTCTATGCTGGGCTCCTTGGTTGAATGGTATGACTATGCTCTATACGGAGCTGCAGCCAGTTTGGTCATCGGTCCGCTCTTTTTTGGGCAGATGGAATCAGGCTCGACCATCGCCGCCTTTGCCACCTTTGCTGTGGGCTTTGTGGCCCGCCCTCTGGGTGGTCTCTTGATTGCCTGGTTGGGGGATAGGCGGGGCCGTAAACCTGCCATGCTCCTGACCATTATCATCATGGGTATTTCTACGGTGGGTATTGGCCTTTTACCGACAGCTGAGCACCTCGGTGTCTGGGCAGTGGTTCTACTGGTTATTTTGCGTCTCTTGCAAGGGCTAGGTGCTGGCGCAGAACTAACGGGGGCACTGACGCTGGTAGCTGAGTACACTCCGGTACAGCGCCGAGGTTTTTGGACCTCTCTGGTTCTTTCAATGCCACCAGCTGGCTCCCTGCTGGCCACTTTAGCTTTTATGCTGGTGAGCGGACTGCCGGAAGAAACTTTTAGAGGCTGGGGTTGGCGTCTTCCCTTCCTGCTTTCGGCGGTACTTTTTGCAGTGGCAATTTTTATCCGTAACAAGCTGGAGGAATCCCCGGAGTACCGAGCTGCTATGGCTCAGCAGGAGCAGAAGAAAGAGGCCCTCAAAGTTCCCTTGGCAGATGTCTTGCGCACCAATTTCAAGCAGGTACTCATCGGCTTTATGGCTGTTACCGGCCACAATGCCAATAACTACATCATTTCGATTGTTTCGATTACCGTCATGATTAACTACGGTGGGCTAAGCCGCAGCGATGCCCTGATGCTGGTTATGCTGGCAACTATTTTTGGTGTTGTGCTATCACCGGTGGGTGGTGCCCTGGGCGATAAGCTGGGAGCTGGTAAGGTCATGCTCCTGGGATCAGTCACAGGACTAATCTTTGCCTTCCCACTGTTTACGGCACTAACGTCGGGTAGTTTCCTGCTCATTTTCTGTGCTCTCTCCATTTCTTTTGGTGTCGTCTTGGCGACGACATCGGGCCCCCAGGGTGCTTTCCTGGTTAATCTCTTTCCCATCAAAACCCGCTTTACTGGCGTTGCCTTGGCCCGTGAACTGAACGGTGTGGTGATTGCAGGTTTCACTCCTATGATCGTTGCTGCACTCTTTGAATTCGGTCAGGGGAGTATCGTTCTGCCCTCCCTCTATATGGCTACTTGTTTCGCTGTGACAGTGGTGGCAACCCTGTGGGCTAAGGACTCGGGTAATAACTCCGCCGCCCAGGTTGTCCCGGCAGTCAATGGGTAGTATCCTGAGCTCAGTTCTAAGGTATAAACCGGGCTTTAGTCTGGAAGATTTTTGAGGAATATATCCCACATGAAAAAGAAAACACGGGGCTTGGCCCTATTCCTAGTGCTGGTAGCCTTGGGTGTTTTAGCGGTGAGTGCTATCTTCCCTAAGAAAGATGACCTCAACCATGAATTGTCGGAGGGCTTTGAACCAATTGCAGAGCTCAGCCTAGAAAAGTACTACTTCACAGATATAGCAGTCATTGATGAGCCCGCAAAGGTTCTTGGCTTGAATATTCCCTTTGCACACAAGAAGGTCATCTTCACCTATGAGGGCTCAGTCAAAGCTGGGATCGACAACTTTGAGGCTATAGAGGTAGCAGTGAATCAGAAGTCACAGACAATCACTCTGAGAGCCCCAGATGTCAGGCTGCTAGAAACCAAAATAGACCCCTCCAGCGTCAACGTCTACGATCAGTCCATGAACCCTTTCAACCAGCTAAAAGTGGAGGATATGACCGGGTTACTGGCTAGCAAAGAGCAAGAAGCCAAGGACAAAGCCCTTGAAAACGGTCTGCTGGACCGAGCCCGGGACCGTGCCAAGAGCCTGCTTTTATCCCAGGTGCAGAGCCTGGTCACCGGGACCTCTCTTGAGGGTTATAAGGTTGAGCTTGAGTGGCAGGGCTAAGGGGTGACAGGGCTAAGGGGTGACAGGGCTAAGGACGATCCCTGGGTGGGGGAGAGATGCTGGGCCTCTAGGCCATCAACTGTAGAGACTTTACTCTCATGATTAAGCGGTAGGGTTGGACGTGCGCCACTCCTACCGCTGAGATTAAAACACAGGGTGAAAAGGATTAAAGAAAGTTCAGCCATAAAAAATGGCTGGCTCAAGTTAACCTGCGAGGGTGGCCTGAGAGGCATCTTCCCGGCCAAAGAGGTAGAGCACCAGCTCGCCCGGTTGGCCGGTCAGAATCTGCGCCCTTTGACCGGGATGTGGAGCAATAACTGTGTGGACGCTGGGCCGGTATCCCGGTGCATCCAGTACCAGGCCAGGGGGGAACTTCTTACCGGCCATGAGTCGAGCGCGTTTTCGCAGAGCCTCCCAGAGCTTTTGCTGAACTTCGTCCTGTAGGGTGCGCGGTTCCACGGTGGCATCGGCGGCCCGGCGTACGTCCTCGGTATGCACAAAGTACTCCAGCAGGTTCATGGCCAGGTCGAGCTGAGGGGCGCGCGAACGCATGCCCAAATACCCCGGCAGAGCCTGAAAACGCGCCAGACCCTGCTCGTATCGCTCGGGTTCGGCCAAATCATCAGCCAGTTGCCCGGTTAGTCGGTCAGTGCGGGCGGCTAACGGTCCGCCAACAACACCTGCCGCGGCCAGTGGTTGCGACTCTCTCAGGAGTAGGTGGGCCAGCATGTGCCTGGTTTCCCAACCCTCACAGAGGGTAGGGGCCAAAGGGCCTGCTTGGGACAGTGCCAAGCAGAGAGCTTGGCGTTCAGAAGTTACGAGTTCTAAGGGAGAAAGTGCCGTCATGCTTCCTATCCTAACCCTAGGGCGAGAGCAAAGGGGCTTGGGGCCTATCGGTTAGGATAGTTGGGTGACTACACCACTTCAAACCGCCGCCCCCCAGCCCTCGCTTGACCCCGCTATTGCCGCTCAACTCAAGCGTGATGAGAATGGGCTCTTTGCCGCAATTATCCAGCAGTTCGACAGTAAAGAAGTTCTCATGCTGGGCTGGATGAATGATGAAGCCCTAGGTCGGACTCTGACCGGGGGGCGGGTAACTTTCTGGTCACGTTCTCGCCAGGAATACTGGCGTAAAGGTGATACCAGTGGCCACTACCAGTACGTTAAGAGCGTCAGCATCGACTGTGACGGCGACGCACTTTTGGTGCAGGTAGACCAGGTAGGAGCCGCCTGCCATACCGGAACCCCCACCTGCTTTGAGGCGGGTGGAGTTTTACCCGCCGTCAGCGGAACACGGCCTGTAGAATAGGCCCGACTAGGCCTTTTCGCAGGGCACCTTGTGCGGTTCCCCTGACCCTTGAGGGAACGCCCCCTACTCTCATTCGCCACGTATTGTCAGAGGTAAAGATGCAGGATCTTGGAATCATTGAACCCACCCTTGAAGAGTTTAGGCAACTCGCTACTACCCGCCGGGTTATTCCGGTTCGGGTCAGGGTTTTAGCTGATGCCATGACTCCCATCGGTATTTACCGGTCGCTGGTCCTTGCCGACGGTGCCCCGGCTCCTGGTACTTTCCTGCTGGAATCTGCCAATGAGCAGAAGCAGTGGTCACGTTACTCTTTCATCGGCGCCTCTAGCCGTTCTACCTTGACCACACACGACGGCAAAATTGTCTGGCAGGGTCTCACACCCAGCGGTGCGCCCACCGAGGGCGACCCCGTCCAAGCTATCCGTGAGACCCTTGAGATGCTCCATACCGAACCTTTTGAGAATCTGCCCCCGCTCACCAGTGGCCTGGTGGGCTACATGGGCTGGGATGTTGTTCGTCACTGGGAGAAACTCAGAGGCGGCCCCGCAGATGACCTTAAACTGCCCGAGTTTGCCCTCAATATCGTTTCAGACATGGCGGTTCATGATAACGCCGATGGCACTGTTACCCTGATTGCCAACGCTATTAACTTCAATGGCACCGACGAAAACGTTGACGCCGCCTACGCCGATGCCCTCTCCCGGGTGTACGCCATGATGGACAAGCTGGCCCAGCCTGCCCCCGAGAGCGTATCAACCCTGTCAGATATCGGCCAGCTTGAAGACCGCCTTGCCACCGTCAAGCACACCTGGCAGGAGCAGGGCTTCCTTGACGCAATCGAAAAAGCCAAGAAGAACATCATCGATGGAGACGTCTTCCAGATCGTGATTTCACGGCGCTTTGAAGTGGAGAATCAGACAAATGCGCTCGATGTTTACCGGGTGCTGCGCCAGTCCAATCCCTCGCCCTATATGTACCTCTTTAACTTTGAGTCCACCGCAGACCGGGAACCCTTCCAGATTGTCGGCTCATCGCCTGAGGCGTTGGTGACCCTCAAAGACGGCCTAGCGATTACCCACCCGATTGCCGGTTCCCGCCCCCGCGGTGCCAGCCGTGAAGAAGACCTGGCTCTGGCAGAAGAACTCCTGGCCGACGAGAAAGAACGCTCCGAGCACCTCATGCTCATTGACCTGGCACGCAATGACCTCTCACGCATCGCTGTTCCTGGGAGCGTTTCGGTTACCCAGTTCATGGAAATTGAACGTTTTAGCCACATCATGCACATCTCATCAGAAGTGCAGGCTCAGCTGGCTCCTGGCATGAACGCCTACGATGTTCTGCGGGTAGCCTTCCCTGCCGGTACCCTCTCCGGTGCCCCTAAGCCCCGGGCCATGCAGCTCCTTGACGAGTATGAAATCAGCGCCCGAGGCGTGTACGGGGGCGTCTGTGGCTACTTTGATTTTGCAGGTAACATGGACATGGCTATTGCCATTCGCACCGCTGTGCTCAAGAGCGGGCGGGCCTATGTCCAGGCCGGGGCCGGGATCGTGATGGATTCTGAGCCCGCCTCCGAAGCCCAGGAAACGGTCAACAAGGCCGCAGCTCCGCTGCGCGCTGTGCTAACAGCATCGGGACTGGCTCCGCTATCCACCGAGGTGATTTCTTAGATGTCTGAGCAAATACAGAGCGGGGCAAAGACCGTGCCCGCTTGGGCTAAGCCATCCCGGGTGATGGCCGGATCTATGCTGGCCGCTGGGTTAGGCTTTGCTTGCACACTGTCCACCTGGATTCGGGCAGAAGTTACCACGGTCATTGATACGAGCGTGATTGATGTTTCCGGGGCTGATGCCGCTTCAACCGTGAGTGCCCTAGCCTTGGTCGCGCTCCTGGCATCGGTGGCGCTCCGTATCGCTGGCCGACGCTTGCGCAAGATACTTTCGGTCCTTATCGCCGGGGCGGGCCTTGGTCTTGCGGTAGCGGCCTATAGCGTCCAGGCAGACCCGCAGGCAGCGGCGGCGGCTCAGGTGAGCGCCGCAACGGGAACAACTGCGGCGGCTAATGGCTATGAGCTCACTGCTATGCCCTGGCTGGGTCTTGCGGCTGGCTTACTGATCACCCTGAGCGGTATCTGGGCCTTTGCTGCTAGCTCTCAGTGGAGGAGTGGCCGCAAGTACGATCGTTCTACCAGGGGCCAGGGGAGCACGCACCCTGACGAGAACCCCGATGAAATTGATACCTGGGACTCCCTGACGGCGGGGGATGACCCCACAAATCGCTAGCGCTGCAACTGCTCTGGCCGTCATAAGAGGAACACCGGACACACTAAGTCCTGAAGATTTCGGAAAAGTACCGCCTTATCTCCTAAGATAGATACCAAACATAGGTGCGCCCCGCCCATACCCGGTGGACACCCACACACATCAAGGAGTCTTACATGGCACAGCATACCGTCGAGATGGTCCCCGACCTTCCCTATAACAACCACGGCAGCACCATCGCGTCCTGGGCGATGATGATTATTATGATGCTCGGTTCTATTATTGGGGCTGTGGGCTTCTGCCTGGCTAATACACCCATCTTTACAGTGGGTGTCGCCGTGATTGCCCTTGGTGTTGTTGCGGGTATTGTCTTGCGTTCTGCTGGCTACGGCCAGGGCGGTAAGCACACCAAGTACAACCACTAAATGGCTACTGCAAACCAGTAACTTCTTTCAAGGACGTCACGCACCTGCGCGGCGTCCTTTGCCTTTCTCACCCGGTGAACCCACCTGGCATGTTGCGGTCCATCTGGGTGATACTAGAAGGGCATGCCACAAAGCGCACCGCGCACACAACCCCAGGGGGCACCTATGACCGTACTCGATGACATCATTGCCGGTGTCCGCCAAGATACGGCGGCACGTCAGGCCCTTCTACCGCTTGAATCTGTCAAAGAACGAGCCTCCGCACAGCCTCCTGCCCTGGATGCTTACAGCGCTTTGCGAGGCGCGAGCCAACAGACCGTAGAGGTAATTGCTGAAGTTAAGCGGTCTTCCCCCTCCAAGGGGGAGCTATCCGATATTCCAGACCCTGCCCAGTTAGCATCCGCCTATCAGGCCGGGGGAGCCGCCGCGATTTCGGTGCTGACCGAAGAACGCAGGTTCAAGGGCAGCCTTGCTGATCTCGACGCTGTTCGTGCGGCGGTTTCTATACCGGTTCTGCGCAAAGACTTTACGGTGGACGAGTACCAGATTTATGAGGCGCGGGCTCACGGTGCCGACCTAATCCTGCTGATTGTTGCGGCCCTCGACGATCAAACCCTCCGACGCTTCTTGAACCTGACCCACGAACTGGGCATGAACGCTCTGGTGGAAACCCACACCCCTGAAGAGATTCAGCGGGCTATCGCGGTGGGCGCCCGCATCGTAGGTGTTAACGTGCGTAACCTCAAGACCCTTGAGGTCAATAAGGACATATTTGGGGAGCTTGCCCCCTTGCTCCCGCAGGATGCAATTATTGTTGCCGAGTCAGGTGTTGCTTCACCCGCCGATGTTGCCGATTACGCCTCCCACGGCGCGCAGGTTGTGCTGGTAGGTGAGGCACTTGTCAAGTCGGGCACTCCCACCGAGACCTTGCGTGATTTTCGGGGCGCTGGGGAGAGCGCCCGCCGTAACTACCTCGATACTAACCAGTAACTAGCCCCGCGCCCACCTGCTTCTACCACCCACTTCCTAAGGATAACCACAGTGACCGAAACCCTCGCCGACCAGTTCCTCGCCAGCGGCCAGAGCCTCAAGAACGCTCCGGGCCCCTACTTTGGTCACTACGGTGGCCGCTACATGGCCGAATCCCTCATCGCCGCTATCGATGAACTCGAAGCAACCTTTAACCGTGCAAAAGAGGACCCCGAATTTTTGGCTGAGTTTCGCCGCCTCTCGGCCGAATACTCCAACCGGCCTTCCCTGCTAACCGAGGTTCCCCGCCTCTCGGCTGAGGCCGGCGGTGTGCGCTTCTTCCTCAAACGTGAAGACCTCAATCACACCGGTAGCCATAAGATCAACAACGTGATTGGTCAGGCACTACTGGCCAAACGTATGGGCAAGACCCGCCTGATTGCTGAGACAGGGGCAGGCCAACACGGTGTAGCCACGGCAACAGCTGCAGCCCTTTTCGGCATGGAATGTGTTGTCTATATGGGGGAGGAAGACACCGAGCGACAGGCCCTGAACGTGGCCCGTATGCAGTTGCTTGGTGCCACTGTTATCGCTGTTCAAACCGGCTCACGCACCCTCAAGGATGCTATCAATGAGGCCCTGCGCGATTGGGTCTCCAACGTGGATACCACCCACTACCTGCTGGGAACAGCCGCCGGCGCCCACCCCTTCCCGGCTATGGTTCGCTACTTCCACGATGCCATTGGTGCTGAGGCACGCCAACAGTTTATTGAGGCAACCGGGGGTCTGCCCACCGGTATTGCCGCCTGCGTGGGCGGTGGCTCAAACGCTATCGGCCTCTTCCACGCTTTCCTGGATGACCCTGAGGTTAAGATCTACGGTTTTGAGGCCGGCGGTGATGGTCTTGATACTGACCGTCACGCCGCGACCATCAACCTGGGCCGCCCCGGCATGCTCCACGGAGCTATGACCTACCTGATGCAGGATGAGGACGGGCAGACCATCGAGTCCCATTCAATTTCTGCCGGTCTGGACTATCCCGGCGTAGGCCCAGAACATGCCTACCTTTCGGATATTGGCCGCGTGGATTACCAGGCCGTGACCGACAGCGAGGCTATGGACGCTCTGCGCCTGCTCTGCCGCACCGAGGGCATTATCCCCGCTATCGAATCGGCGCACGCCCTGGCCGGGGCCCTGCGCCTAGCCCGTGCCTGGGCCGAGGAAGACCCCGCAACAGCTTCCGAGAAATCTATGCTGGTCTGCCTCTCCGGTCGAGGAGACAAGGACATGGAAACCGCTCTGGCCTGGTTTGGCCTGGGCAAAGCAATCCCTTCCAGCAGCCTGAGTGTGGGTAATAAAGAAGCCGCAGCAGAGCAGAAGCAAGTCAGTCAGACTGAAAGCAAAGGTGCCTAATGAGCTACATCTACCATCCTGACCAGGCCCGTTACTCGGTGCGCAAGGGAGTGTTCCCTGCCCCCAACCCGGACTCAAAGCTAGCGGCTCGCTTGGCGGCCTGCAAGGCCGAGGGCAGAACGGCAGTCATTGGCTACCTGCCGGTAGGGTTCCCCACGGTTGATGAGTCCATTGAAGCAGCTATTGAGATGGGTCTGAACGGCGCCGACATCATTGAGCTTGGCCTGCCCTACTCCGACCCCGTCATGGATGGCCCAGTGATTCAGCGTGCAACGGCTCAGGCTATTGCCAAGGGCTTCCGAACCGATGATTTGATGCGTGCTGTTCGCGAAATTACCCAGGCAACCGATGCCGTCGTGGTTGTCATGACTTACTGGAACCCCGTGCTACGGCGCGGTATCGACCGGTTCGCTCAGGAATTGGCCGCCGCCGGTGGCGCGGGCCTGATTACACCCGATCTGGTCCCCGATGAGGCATCTGACTGGTTTGAGGCCTCAGAAAAGTACGGTTTGGACCGTATTTTCTTAGCGGCGCCGTCGTCTTCACCTGAACGTCTGAAAATAATTTCTCAGGCTTCCAGCGGGTTTGTTTACGCTGTTTCGGTCATGGGTGTAACTGGCGCTCGTTCGTCGGTGAGCACAGCGGCAGAGGAACTGGTGGCAGACTTGCGCGAGGCTGGTGCCCCTGCGGCCTGCGTGGGTCTGGGGGTTTCCCGCCGGGAGCACGTCGAAGAAATCGGTGCCTATGCAGATGGTGTGATTGTGGGTACCGCACTGGTCAAAGCTCTCGCCGAGGGGGGCCCTGACGCTGTGGGTGCTTTGACCCGCGAACTGGCTGGCCGTGAGGTGAAGGCCGCGTGAACGATTCAACTTTGCTAGCCTCCATTCCATCACCCAGTATTTCAACTATCGAGCTGGGCCCGCTGACCATCCACTATTATGCGCTCTGTATTCTGGCCGGCATTATGCTCTGCCTGTGGCTGACCTCCCGCCGGTGGCAGGCCTGGGGCGAGGACCCCGAGCGGGTCTGGGATATCGCCCTGTGGGCAATCCCTCTGGGTATCGTGGGTGCCCGTGCCTACCATGTTCTGATTACTGACCCGGGGACCTACTTCGGTCCTGGGGCTGATCCCCTGGATGTTTTTAAAATCTGGGAGGGTGGTATCGGTATTATGGGTGCCATCTCAGTGGGTGGCTTGGGGGCCTGGCTGGCCTGCCGCCGCTACGGTATTTCTTTGGCCAAGTTTGCCGACGCGGCCGCACCCGGCATTATGCTGGCTCAGGCGATGGGCCGCTGGGGCAACTGGTTTAACCAGGAACTTTTTGGTAAGCCGACCACCCTGCCCTGGGGCCTTGAGATTTCGGCTAGCTCACCTAACTTCCCGTCCCAGTACCCTGTGGGCACCCTCTTTCACCCCACTTTCTTGTACGAGTCACTGTGGAACATTCTTGGCGCAACGCTCTTGCTTTACCTGGGTAAGAAGGGCTTCTTCCAGCGGGGGCAGACCTTTTGGGCTTATGTCGTCTGGTACGGATTCGGACGTCTGATGATTGAGGCTTTCTTGCGCATTGATACCGCTGAGATGCTCTGGGGCATGCGTATTCATGTGTGGACGTCCGGCGCGATTATGCTCCTGGGTATTGTGATGTTCGCAGTCATGGGTCTCAGAGCCCCTAGAGACGGTGAGCGTGCCGGTGCTTATCAGCAGGTTTCCTCCGTCGCGTCAGCTACCCTCAGGGGTGGCAAGGATCAGCCCAGTTCTTCCTGCTTCGGTGCGCAGGATCCTGCCCCGTCCTCCGCTCCTTTGGGCGACTAGCGCTAGTCTTAGACTTGGAGCCTGCCATGACTGCCGCAAGACCCTGTTCTTTCTCTTGAGCCTCTCTTGATTATCCTGGGGCGAAGAGAGAAGGGGTGGGGTCTGTCTCTTCCCTTGGAGAAATTGCTATGCCTACTTATCACGCACTAGGGTGTATGTAAAAACGGTTAAAATGTGGAGGCTACCATGCGGTATTTTTCCTTCCCTCACTTCACAACCTTTCCCGCTTATGTGCTGTCTTCTGCGCTGTGGGCGCTGGCAATTTTTGGGTTACTGGCCTCACTGGGGACATTTTTTTCTTGGCGATTTTTTGAACCCGGTCTGACTGTTTTCTTAGCCACTTTTGGCCTTATCCTGCTGGCATTCTTACCCACCTACTTCAAGTTTAAAGAAGCGAAGAACCAATCAGGCGGAGTTGTGCGCCCTGGAATGTGGCAAGCCTGGTTGCCCACCAGCCCCCTTGAAGCTGTGCTAGCCCTGGTCATATATGGCTTTGCTGCAAACGGTATCTATTTCGCTCTTGCCTCAATAGCCGGTGGAAACTTTACCCGGCTTACGGTGATGCTCGGTTTGGTAACAGCGCTTCCTATGGCTGGAGTCGGCTTCAACCGGCACCTATCGCGGGGGCACTCAGAACCCAAAGTAGTGGAGTAGATCAGGTCACGGGGCCAGCAGGTTTAGCTGTCCATATTCGGTCTCAGGAGGGTATCGCTATTGTCTGTGATTAGCTTTAGCACCCCTGGCTAATCAATGAGTCTTTTGAGGTTGGGGTAGCGGATTAGGTATGGTCCAGGGCCAATCTACCCAGCAATGCGGATGCGCGGTGGGCCCGCATGCTCACCAATGACGAGTTGGTAGACCTGCTAGGCGTGGCTGTCGAGGCGTAGAGGTAATAGCCGGCTAGAGAGATAAGGGTAGCCCTGAGGAAGTCTTCACTGGGCCTATTATGAGCAGGCATGAGTTCAAGGAGCTGGGACAATGACAGCTCTGGATCGGCGATGAGCGCATCCACAGCAATTAGTGCAAGGTCTACCTGGTTGTTGCCCATTGTTGCCCACGGCCAATCCACTAAGATTGCTCTGCCCTGGGGGCCAATGAGGATGTTATCAGCGCGCAGGTCCGTGTGGACGTAGCTATCTCCCGCTAGTCTGCTCATCAATTCCTGATCAACCAAGGTCGCATACTCCGCCGCATGGCTGTTGGCCCAGCTCAGAAGCCCCACGAGCTTGTGGTATGCAGAGGTCTGTGAGGCATGGATAAGCTTCTCCACCCTGATACCTTCAGCCAGTTTGTGCCACAGAGCAAGCTCATCTAGATCCTCTTCAGCCCTGGGCAGTTCAAGGTGCTTAGCAAGGGGAATCTGACCGATATCGGTCAGAGACTGAAAGGTGCTAGCCAGTTCATCCAGTTTCCAGGGGTGGGCTGGCTGGTGCCCCTCGATATCTTCAAGCAGCAGAGCCACCCAGTGACTGCCGTCAGTGGCGGAGATTTCTTGGTGCGCTAAAAGCAGTGGAACCGGTGCATAGGCAGGAAAACTACCAGTAACTCGCGCTTCTTGACGGTGCAGATCTGCTGTATCGGGGTGGGTGGATTCATCAACAGCTTTGAGAAAGGCGCGCTTGCCGGAAGAGAAGATGAGGCGGTCAGCGGTGCCCAGGCTGTAACCTCCGCTCTGCGATATAGCTGTTGTGACGGTGTCTCCCACCGTTTGTTCAACCCAGGTGCGGAGCTCCGCTGGAAGGCCCTGCCAACTGGCCCGCTGGTTGCCAGTAGATAGGGCGCTAGCTGTATCAGCCGTCATTTTTGTTTCCTTTTTCTGCGCTAGTTCAGGCCCTGTTAGCAGACCGCACCTTAAGCAAGTCTGTCGACCAGACGCAATCAGGCCTTGTGTACTCAATTTTACATACCGTAAGAGTGTTCACAATGTGAGAGAAAAGGTTTCAAGTATGTATCTTTTCGCTCAAATTCTTGGGGCTAAGGCAACCCATAATTACGAAATATATTCATTTCCTAATACGCTATAAGCCTTGGTTTGCCTGCCTCTATAGTGGAGTTTTGAGCCAATTTCCAAGGCGATAGAGGGTAAACCGATCGACTCATTAGCCGGCGCCTTGTTGTATCTTTACACGCAAGAGCGTATATATTTACACAGATGTAACTCTGTCTCAGAAGACTAGTGAAGCACCCCTCGGCACCCCCTACCAGGGCAGAAGGGAAGGGTGCGAGAACAGTCCCATCCGGCACCCCGGTGGTGAACTGTCCACCTGCGCTCCACCGAATCAGCGAGGAGACCACCGACCAGTCAGGCTGCCACTGTCCTAGCAGAACCGAAGAGACTCTCGTGAGACTCAGGCGGGAATGTCTATCCAGCGGCGGCACCCGAACAACGTAAGTAGGAATGGCCCCCATGAGTCACACCCCGATCGGCGGTGCAGCACACGCTGCAGAGAACCTTACCCAGGAGTTAACCCTGGATCACGCGCCCTCACCCTTTACCACTTTTGCCTCTATTCCAGAGGCTCGGGGGCTCTATCACCCCGAGAACGAAAAAGACGCCTGCGGCCTGGCAATGATTGCAACTCTGCGCGGTGAACCTGGTCATGACATTGTCGACTACGCGCTGACCGCCCTGCGCCGTCTTGAACACCGAGGCGCTGTGGGCGCTGACGAGGGTACCGGTGACGGTGCAGGTATCCTGCTCCAGATCCCCGACACTTTCCTCCGCCAGGCAGTGGACTTTGAACTTCCTGCACTCGGCAAGTACGCCGTAGGTACAGCTTTCCTGCCCACCGGTGGTAACAAGGCCACCGAGCTCATGGAGGGACTCACCCAGATTGCAGAACGTGAGGGCTTGCGTGTATTGGGCTGGCGCGAGGTGCCAGTACGGGCAGAGATTGTAGGCAAGGCCGCCCGTGAGGTCATGCCCCACTTTGTGCAGATGTTCATTGCCGAAGCTAGCGGTGAAGATCTGGATGCCGTCAATGCCCCCTTCACCGGGCATATCCCCATTATCGACCTGGATGAAGATGCCGAACGTCGCCAGCTTGACCAGAAAGCCTTCCGCGTCCGTAAGCGTGCCCAGCACAAGCTGGGTGTCTACTTCCCGTCATTTTCATCGCGCACCATTGTCTATAAGGGCATGCTGACTACTGCTCAGCTTGAGCCTTTCTACCCGGATCTTTCTGACCCGCGTTTTGCCACCAAGCTGGCTATTGTTCACTCGCGTTTTTCGACCAACACCTTCCCCTCGTGGCCGCTTGCTCAGCCTTTCCGCACCATTGCCCATAACGGTGAGATTAACACGGTCAAGGGTAACCGCAACTGGATGCGTGCGCGCCAATCACAGCTCAAGTCCCCGGTCCTGGGCCGCAACCCCGAAGAACTCTTCCCCATTTGTTCTGCTGGCGCATCTGATTCCCAGAGCTTTGATGAGGTCGCAGAGCTATTGATGCTGGCTGGCCGTTCCGCCGCCCAGGTACTCATGATGATGGTGCCCGAAGCCTGGGAAAACCACGAGACCATGGATGAGGACCGCCGTGCTTTCTACCGCTACCATTCATCGCTCATGGAACCCTGGGACGGCCCAGCGGCTATCGCCTTTACTGACGGCGATAACGTGGGTTCGGTACTTGACCGCAACGGTCTGCGACCGGGCCGCTACTGGGTGACCGATGAGGGCCTGGTTATTTTGGCTTCTGAGGTCGGCGTAGTTGATATACCCGAAGAGAAGATTATCGAAAAGGGGCGAGTCTCGCCGGGCAAGATGTTCTACGTGGACACCAAGGCTGGCCGACTGGTTCCCGACGAAGAGGTTAAGGCAACTATTGCTGCGGAACAGCCCTGGAAGCAGTGGGCTGATGAGAATATCGTTAACCTCTCGGATTTGCCCGAGCGTGAGCATATTCGTGCCTCCCGCAAATCTATCCTTAAGCGTCAGCAGACTTTTGGTTACACCGAAGAGGAACTGCGAAAGATCCTTGCCCCCATGGCTAAGACCGGGGCAGAACCCATCTACGCAATGGGTACCGACACCCCTATCGCGGTACTTTCTAGCCGTCATCGCCTGCTCTTTGACTACTTCGTCCAGTCCTTTGCCCAGGTAACTAACCCGCCCTTGGACTCAATCCGCGAAGAGCTTGTAACCAGTCTTAAGACCTCAATTGGTGCAGACGGTAACCTGCTCCGTAAGGGAAGGGTCAAGGTTCAGCATGTGGGCCTGGACTTCCCTGTTATTAACAACGATGAGCTCGATAAAATCGCCCATATTGAGGACGAAGACGGTATGCCCGCCGCCCTCAAAGTGGCTGGCCTGTACCCTGCCCACGGTGGGGAAGAGGCACTGCGAGCCCGCCTGGCTGAGATCTGCGAGAAGGTTTCAGCGGCTGTTGAGCGCGGCGTTCAGTTCCTGATTCTTTCGGACCGTAACTCCAACGGGGCTTGGGCACCCATTCCTTCCCTGCTGCTTACCAGTGCGGTTCACCACCACCTGCTCCGTAGCGCTACCCGTACCAAGGTCGCTCTGATCGTAGAAGCCGGTGATGTGCGCGAAGTCCACCACGTAGCCACCCTGATCGGCTACGGCGCATCGGCTGTCAACCCCTACCTGGCCATGGAATCGGTTGAAGAGCTAGTAGCCCAGGGAGAGATTACCGGGGTTACCGAATCTGAAGCTGTCTACAACCTGATTAAGGCACTGGGTAAGGGGCTGCAGAAGATTATGTCCAAGATGGGCATCTCAACGGTTGCCTCCTACTGTGGCGCGCAGACCTTTGAAGCTCTGGGCCTATCCCAGACCCTGGTTGACCAGTTCTTTACCGGTACCCATTCACAGATGGACGGTGTAGGCCTGGATGTGATTGAAGCCGAAACCCGTAAGCGCCACAGCGATGCCTACCCTGATGACGGCGTATCGGTGCCCCACCGCGCACTCGAAACCGGCGGCGAATACGACTGGCGCCGTGACGGCCCGCCCCACCTCTTCAACCCGGAAACCATTTTCCGTCTACAACACTCCACCAAGACCCGCCGCTACGATATCTTCAAGTCCTACACCCAGCGGGTGGATGACCAGGCTAAAGACCTGATGACTCTTCGCGGCCTCTTGAGCTTCACCCAAGACCGTCAACCGGTACCAATTGAAGAAGTTGAGCCTGTCTCAGAGATCGTCAAGCGCTTCTCCACCGGTGCAATGTCCTACGGATCAATCTCCCGTGAAGCCCACGAGACGCTGGCTATTGCCATGAATAAGCTGGGCGCTAAGTCCAACACCGGTGAAGGCGGCGAGGACGTTGAGCGTCTGCTTGACCCCGAGCGTCGCTCAGCTATCAAGCAGGTCGCATCGGGCCGGTTCGGCGTGACCTCTCTCTACCTGACCAAGGCTGATGACATCCAGATCAAGATGGCTCAGGGCGCTAAGCCCGGCGAAGGAGGCCAGCTTATGGCCGCTAAGGTCTACCCCTGGGTGGCCGCGACCCGCCACTCCACCCCGGGTGTCACCCTGATTTCACCCCCGCCGCACCACGATATCTACTCCATTGAGGATCTAGCCCAGCTCATCTACGACTGCAAGCGCGCCAATCCGAGCGCTCGCGTCCACGTCAAGCTGGTATCAGAGATCGGTATCGGTACCGTGGCCGCAGGCGTCACTAAGGCTAAGGCCGACGTTGTGCTGATTTCAGGCCATGACGGCGGGACCGGTGCGGCTCCGCTCAACTCTCTCAAGCACGCAGGTGCCCCCTGGGAACTGGGTCTGGCCGAAACGCAGCAAACCCTCATGATCAACGGCCTACGTGACCGCGTGGTCGTTCAGGCAGATGGCCAGCTCAAGACCGGCCGCGATGTCATCATTGCCGCCTTGCTGGGCGCAGAGGAATACGGTTTTGCTACCGCGCCCCTGGTCGTTGAGGGCTGCATCATGATGCGCAAGTGCCACCTGGACACCTGCCCGGTGGGTATCGCAACCCAGAACCCCGACCTGCGCGCCCGCTTTACTGGCAAGGCCGAGCACCTTATCAACTTCTTCGAGTTCATTGCTCAGGAGGTTCGTGAGTACCTGGCAGCCCTGGGCTTCCGTTCACTGGACGAAGCTATTGGCCACGCCGAGGTCCTTGACACTTCAGGTGCCATCGCCCATTGGAAGGCCGAAGGTCTTGACCTGAGCAAGCTACTGGCCTCAACAGCCGTCGAATACCAGGGGCAGGGAATCCGCCACCTGCGCGACCAGGACCACGAACTCGATGCCCATATCGATAACCGCTTTATCGAAGCCTCTGCCGCAACGTTCGAGAGCCGTCAGAAGGTCACCATTGACTCAGCCGTGGTCAACACGGACCGATCCGTAGGAACCATGCTAGGGCACAAGGTCACCAAGACTTTCGGTATCGACCTGCTCGAACCCGACTCCATCACCCTCAATCTCAAGGGCCAGGCCGGACAGTCTCTGGGCGCATTCCTTCCCCAAGGCGTGACCATCCGACTGACCGGTGACTCTAATGACTACGTCGGTAAGGGCCTCTCCGGGGGCCGTATCGTGCTCAGCCCGGACCCCGCCGCACCCCTTGTTGCTGAAGAAAATGTCCTAGCGGGTAACGTCATTGGCTATGGCGCTACCAGCGGCCAAATGTTTATCCGCGGTATCGTGGGCGAACGCTTTCTGGTTCGTAACTCCGGTGCAACAGCGGTGGTTGAAGGTATCGGTGACCACGGATGTGAATACATGACCGGTGGAACCACCCTGATACTGGGCTCAACCGGCCGTAACTTCGGTGCGGGTATGAGCGGTGGCGTTGCCTACGTCCTAGACCTGGATATGACCCGGGTCAATAAGCAGGCACGGGAATCAGGTGAACTCACCTTCCTTGAGCCCTCAGCCCAGGACCGCGACCTCATTACCGACTTGCTGACCCGCCACCGCCAAGAAACAAATTCAAGGTTGGCGGCCACCCTGCTGGCCGATATTGAGGGCACCTGCGCCCGCATTACCAAGGTACTGCCCCGCGACTTCGCCGCAGTACAGGACATCCGTGCCGAGGCTAGCGCTCGCGGCCAAGACGCCGAATCCATGAAGGTTTGGAACAAGATTTTGGAGGTGACCGCTTGTGGCTGATCCCCGCGGTTTTCTAAAGGTAACCAGTCGTCAGGACCGCCCTAAGCGCCCGGTGCCAGTGCGTATTTTGGACTGGAATGAAGTCCAGGTTCAGCAGAACTCGGCTGTGCTCAAAACCCAGGCCTCCCGATGCATGGATTGTGGTGTTCCTTTCTGCCACCTTGGGTGCCCCCTAGGCAACCTGATTCCTGAGTGGAATGACCTGACCTGGCGCGAGCAGACCGAGAAGGCTGTTGAACGCCTTCACGCGACTAATAACTTCCCGGAGTTTACCGGTCGTGTTTGCCCAGCTCCCTGTGAGACCTCGTGCGTGCTGGGTATCAACCAGCCCGCCGTGACTATCAAGCAGATTGAATACTCTATCGCAGAGCAGGCATTTGAGGGCGGCTACATTGAGCCGATTATGCCCGACCGCATGATTGATAAGACTGTTGCTGTGGTGGGTTCTGGCCCTGCCGGTCTTGCCGCTGCCCAGCAGCTTACCCAGGCTGGTTTTACTGTTGCTGTCTTTGAGCGTGACGACAAAATTGGTGGCCTCTTGCGCTACGGCATCCCGGACTTTAAGCTGGAAAAGCAGATTCTTGACCGCCGTATCGCGGTTATGGAGGCCGAGGGCACCCGTTTCCGCACCGGCGTTGAAATTGGTCAGGACATCTCCTGGGACGACCTCAAACGCCGCTACGATGCTGTTATCGTAGCAACCGGAGCAACAGCCCCCCGTGCTCTGCCTATTCCCGGTGCGGATCTTGAGGGCGTTCATTTTGCCATGCCCTACCTGACCCAGGCAAACCGGGTGGTAGCTGGTGACCTAGAAGCGCCCAGTATCGACGCCGCTGGTAAGAATGTTATTGTTCTGGGCGGTGGCGACACCGGTAGCGACTGTATCGGTACCGCTGTACGCCAAGGCGCTGCCTCTATCACTAACCTGGCGATTGGTCTCCAGCCACCTACAGACCGCCCCGAAGATGAACCCTGGCCCATGTTCCCCAAGGTCTTTGAAGTCTCCTCGTCACACGAAGAAGGTGGCGAACGCAACTACCTTGTCTCGACCCTTGAATTTGTGGGGGAGAACGGTAAGCTCACAGGCTTGAAGGTTGCCGATACCCAGTACCAGCCCGACGGTCGTCGCCTGCCCAAGGCCGGGACCGAGCGTATCATTCCAGCCGACCTGGTCTTCTTGGCTCTGGGCTTCACAGGCCAGGAGAGCGACACCATTACTGCCCAGGTGGGTGCTGAACTTGATTCGCGTACCAATGTTGCCCGCGACGAGAATTACATGACCGATGTTCCCGGTGTATTCTCCTGCGGTGATGCCGGCCGAGGCCAGTCACTGGTGGTCTGGGCTATCGCGGAGGGGCGTGCCTGCGCTGCGGCAGTGGAGAAGTTCCTGACCGGATCTACCCAGCTCCCGGCTCCGGTTGCACCCAGCGATCGCGCAATTAACCTTTCGGTCTAACAGGCACAGAGTTTTCACGTAAAAAGGCCCTGGCCCCTAGAAAGTAGGGGCCGGGCCTTTCATCTTTATAAAAGAACTAGGACAGCGCGGTTTTGAGTGCTGTTACAAGCGGTTCTATTTGCTCTGGGCTGGAGTAGTCTACCGTTTTAGCGGTGAAGCTATCGAGCATTTGCTGGTTAGCCAGCGATTTGCGGGGGATAGCGGCAATGGCAGAGCGGATCCCAGCAAGTGCGGCTTTGTGTTTGAGCGATAACCTGGTGTGGTCCAAGCCCCCGCGAACGTGGCAGGTGCTGATAGCGTGGCTGACCAGGGTTTCTTTAACATTCTTGGACAGCATGGCATCGAGCTTTTCTTGGCTCCCGCCCTCTAATCCGCTAAAGGAAACGGTAAAGAGGGCTAGGGGCCGCTGAGCGAGTAAGCCAGCGTGCTTCTTGAGAGCACTTGCACCGGTGAGAAATCCGCCGTAGTCACTCAGACCCGCAACAACTGCATCAGACTTTTCAATGGCAGCTTCAGTGAGGTCTTCGACGGGCAGGAGCTCACAGCGGTAGCCGCCTCCGAGCTGTTCGCTAATCCAGTGAGCGTATCGTTCGGTGTGCCCGTACTGACTGGCGTAGGTAATAAGGACAGTTGTCATGGTGCGGGTTTCCCCTTCAGTTCCTGTGGTGCTTGGTTTTAGCCCTTGCTATCGTTCAGGTAGGTCTTGACCTGCTCTACCAGGGGATCGATCCACTCACGGTTGGTGTAGTCTCCACCGCCGTTATCAAAGGATTCAATCATCTGGCGGTTAAATTCGTTTTGGTGAGGCTTGAGTCTTAGGGCGGTACGTACACCGGCTAGGACAGTCTTGTGGGTCGTAGACATGTTCTTAAGGTCTAGACCGCCGCGGAAATGGTAGGCGGGGTGGCCTTCAGCTACGTCGGCCTTGTAACTCTTCATGATTTTGTCATCAAGGTAGGAGCGGGGGTAGACCTCGGTGCCGTTGAAAGAGACGGTGAAGAAGAGACGGCGGGGTACCTTGAGCATTGCTTCACGGCGTTTGCGGAGTGTGGGGGCGCCGGTGAGAAAGCCTCCCAGGTAGCTAGCGCCAACAATCAGGATATCTGCCTGTTCAATGAGTTCATCGGTTGCTTCGGCAATGGGGGAGAGTAGCACGGTTGGTGCAGATTCTAGGGCTTCCAAATCTTCAGCAATCCAGCGGCAGTACCGTTGGGTATGGCCGTAGGTTGAACCGAAAAGGATAAGAACAGTAGGGCTGGGCATAGGGACCTCTCACTTATGGGTGCCGTATCGCGAGTATGAAACAGTGTTCAGGGTACGCCCTCATTTTAGCCCGCACAAGGGCAATGTAACCCTTAGTCCTAAAATATTGGAATACTGACTGAATATGTGTGTTTTTGTGGGAATTGGGTGGGGGAAGGGCTAAAAAGTGGTGGAGGACTCCATAAAAACCTCACAAAACAAAGTATACTAGGTGGTAGACACGTTGGTTTCAGACTATCGCTCTGTGAATGCCTTGGTAGTTAGTGAGCGGGTAACCGCGCACTTGCAGAAGCCACGTCATCAGGTTCTCAGACCCCTACAAACCTAAGGTTGATTGATGAGACGCGCAAAGATTGTTTGCACCATCGGCCCTGCAATTTCAGCTCCCGAGAAGATTGCCGCGGCTATCGAAGCGGGCATGAACGTCGCCCGACTAAACATGAGCCACGGTGACCACCAAGTTCACACTGAATCATACGCAACTATCCGCGAGCAGGCCGAAAAGCTTGGTCAAAACGTGGCAATTCTTGCCGACCTTCAGGGCCCCAAGATTCGTTTGGAAACTTTCAAAAACGGTTCAGAACTTCTTGAGCCCGGCGATACTTTCAAGATTACTACCCTAGATGTTGAAGGTAGCAAGGAGATCTGCGGTACTACCTTCAAGGGCCTACCCGGAGATGTTAAGCCCGGCGATACCCTCTTGATTGATGATGGCAAAATCCGTCTTGAAGCCATCGAGGTTAACGAAACCACTGTAGCAACCCGCGTGGTTGTCGGGGGCCCGGTATCCAACAACAAGGGTATTAACCTTCCAGGTGTTGCTGTTTCTATCCCCGCTCTGACCGAGAAAGACGAACGCGATCTGCGTTTCGCCCTCAAGCTCGGCGTAGACATTATCGCTCTTTCCTTCGTGCGCTCTGGTGATGACATCAAGCGTGTACACGAAATCATGGAAGAAGAAGGCCGAAAGATCGCGGTTATCGCTAAGGTTGAGAAGCCCCAGGCTGTCGAAAACCTGCAGGATATCGTTGATAAGTTTGACGGTATCATGGTTGCCCGTGGTGACCTTGGCGTTGAGTTCCCCCTCGAAGAAGTGCCCCTGGTGCAGAAACGCGCGATTGAGTTAGCTCGTCGCTGGGCAAAGCCCGTTATTGTGGCTACCCAGGTTCTTGAAACTATGATTCAGAACCCCACTCCCACCCGTGCAGAAGCCTCTGACTGTGCCAACGCTATCCTCGATGGTGCCGACGCTGTGATGCTTTCCGGTGAGACTTCTGTGGGTAAGTACCCTATCATCACCATTCAGACCATGGCCCGTATCATCAAAGCAACCGAAGAGCGTGGTCTCTTCCGTGTTCCTGAGCTTGGTACTTCACCTAAGACTCGCGGTGGCGCTATCACCCGCGCAGCTGTCAACATTGCTGACCAGCTCGACGTCAAATACATGGCAACCTTCACCCAGTCCGGTGACACTGCTCGCCGTCTGGCCCGCCTGCGTCCTGCTAAGCCCGTTCTGGCGCTTACCCCTGAGCCCTCAGTTCGTGCTTTCCTCTCACTTCTGTGGGGTGTTGAAGCGGCAGTGGCACCGACTGCTCGTGACACCGATGAAATGACTGCTGTTGTGGACCGCTTCATGCTGGCTAACGGCCTTGCAGAGCCCAACGACCTGATCGTTATGGCCGCCGGTTCGCCTCCCGGGGTTGCCGGTTCAACCAACAGCGTTAAGGTCCACCGCGTGGGTGATCTGGACGATGCCGGGGCGATTCTTCCCGAGGCTCGTGAAACGGTTGGCCCTTTCCACGACTAATAAGCCTTGAAATAACCTAAAGAAGCTCCGCCTGCCCTTCTAGGGTGGGCGGAGCTTGCTAATAACCGTCCTGGCGCTCAGCGCCTGGTGATGGCGACCGGTAGATGCTCAAGCATCAGCCTGTGGTGCACGTATTGTTAGCTCAGAAGGGGGGGGGCGTGCCAGATGGCGCGCCGCAACCGGGTATAGGCCTATCTCGGTGACTCAGGATTAAGCGCATTAGTCTTGAATTAAACCACCGCAGGAACCACAAGAATAAAACTAGGTGATTTTGTCTCCCCACCGATCCACCTCTTGGCTTATATGTGGAGGGGCGGATTTTCTCTGGGCGGGTATCAGCCAATCTCCAGACGATAAAGACCTCCCCTGGTCAAGAAGCTTTTCTGCATATTGGTATATAACTTCATGGGAGAGCCAGCGACCTGCCCGTGTGGCCCTAAAAAGCCCCCGACCGGGCTGTCTACCAGGGGCGGGGGCATTTTCTAATGCTTGCCACGGTGTTAAGTATGGGGTGCTGTGTCAACAAAAAAACCCTCTCCTGTCAACAGGAGAGGGTTTATAACGCTTTGACTAGGCGTTTTATGGTGCCCAAGGTGGGACTCGAACCCACACTCCGAAGAACCGCATTTTGAGTTTTAGGGAGCTATGGCATAAGCAGTTTTGAGTGGTCAGAAACCCTTGAAAAATAAGCGATCCTGCAAGGTCTAAGTAACGAGGTACCACGAGCCGTCATCTCTAATGGGGTTCAAAAAGGGGTTCAAACTTCCTACAGTTGGACTTGAACCAGCGCCCCCTCATTCATTGCTCAAAGGAGCACTTGGCTTGGGCATTGTTTGGCCACCTTCTTTCTAAGTGGTAAATCGCGGTGGGGAAAGCGCTGGCTGTGCTGAGTGAAGCGGTTGCTGGCCGCATCCGGGCATAAAAAGAAAGGCCCCCTACCCACCTATACGGTGCGGTAGGGGGCAGATTCAATTTACTCGCCGGGCTTGATAGATTCATCCACCGGCTCAGGAGCAACCACCGGGAAAGAAGGGTCGGTCACCTCTTCAACGGGCTTTGGTTCCTGCTCGCGGTTGCCAGCGTAATTACCATGAATCAGGCCTGAGTCAGCAGGTAGAGCACCAACCGCCTCACCATCCTCAGTCTTGACCGGGACTGTATTTGCCGCACGGGCAGCCTGTAGATCTAACTGGGTCTGAGAGCGCCCCAGATAGGCAGTAGCTGACCCGGCGCCAGCCATACCCAGGACAACCCCAAAGGTCTTGATAGCTTCCTGAGCCGCCGCATTGGTGCCCCCATCGACCCAAAAAGCTACACCGGTAATAGCCGCTCCAAAAATGATAATGACGAGGGGAACCAGCTTGGAGAGGTTGCCGAAGCTCTTTTCATCAATAACCTCTTCCACGGTCTTAGCGGCAGTTGCGGTGATAGTTTCTTTCTTCATTAGGCCCATTCCTTCTTCTCTGCGTCCTTGAATACTTCTGCACGGTTATCGGGGTCCTTGTAACCCAGCTTGCGAACCAGCGGGCCAACGGGGCCGTCAAATACGCGCCCGGCCACACCCAAGTGCCAGTCCTGCCACAGGTGAAATACTCGGCGCTGCAGAGTGTTTACTTTGCTCTCTAGGCGGTTATCCCTAGCAGTTTTCCAGGCGGTCTCAGCAATGATTGAGGTGTGCCCCTTTTCGCCGCCCTGCCGCTTGATGGGCTCATTAAGGACCTCACGCACTGCGTCTTTTACATCTTCTTTGGTAGCCATAGCCAACCAATCTCCTTCATTCTTAGGGTCGTTGTAAAGCAGGTCATTGATGCTGTCTCTGACCTGATCCATATCTTTGAAACCGGGGTCAATTTTGCCCATTGAGCTGTACTCTTTGTGGCCAATCTGGATAAAGTCAGGCCCGCCGTAGGCTTGCTCTAGGGCGGCACCCACGTGGGGCATGACCCGGTTCTGGTCATCGGTCCAGTCATTGCTGGTGCCGGAGGACTCCATTTCGTTGCCGATGAAGTATGCGTTGCCTACGTTCACGTAGCCCCCGCCAATAGATCCAGGCCCGGCGTGGTTAGCCCAACCAGCGGCTACCACATACACAGTGCCGGAGCGCCCTAGCGCGATATTGCAGAGTGGGCCGGGCAGGTCAGCGCGGCCGTTCACCAGTAGGTTCAGGGTCGGTGCGTCGGCGAAGTTGAAAGCTTGCTTGGCGGTGGCCGTGTGGTGGTACATGTGGCCGTCTGCTGAGGTAAGACCCCACCCGGCGTAACCACGAGCCCGCCAACCTGCGATTTCAACTACAGTTAGTTTTGACCCATCAGGAGCCGTGTAGGCGCGTAGATTGTCGGCCAGGTCAGTAAGAAAAGGCATGTATTGGCCTCCTTTCGGGTATAAGAAAGCCCCCGCGCTTATTGCGCCGGGGCGTTGTTTTTGGGTAAGAAAAAGGCCCGCGCCTAAGAGCGCGGGCCCTGTGTTGGCTGGATAATAATCAGGCCAGTTGGCGGGTCAGGCGGGGGCGGGGGCGCGCCAGACTCGATATGTTTCACCAGCGACTGATTCCACACATGATGCAGCTTGGTTTGGGCGTGGGCTTCATCGGCAGCTTGCTGGGCTGAGCGCGCCTCATCGTGGGTACGGTCAAGCTCGGCCTGCATCTTATCTGCCCGCGCGTCCTGCTGATCAACACGCTTAGCCAGTGAGTCAATCACCTTAGCCTGAGCCTCAATCTCAGAGGACTTAGCAACATGCTTCGGAACCACGCGGGCGCTGATCCAGGTGCCAAGGAGAGTCGATAACGCGCTGGCACCGCCGACAATGGCCGCGACCATCTCAGGAGAAAACAACAATTACCTTCACCTCACTTCCTCACAGAAATTGAAAGCGCAGGAACCTCAGCCACAGAAAACTGCCCTCCAGATTCAACCAGCCCCAAAATCCCCGAAACTGAACCCTGAAGCTGACCCTCCACAACGACCCTCACCCACAAGAACTCATGCCCTGGATAAAGCCACGCGCCTACACACTTAGCGACAGCACCAGGATCAATAAACCCGCTCTCCCACAAAGGAGAGGCAGGCCGCTGCCCAGACGGATCATTGCTATAAGCCAAAGCGTAAGACACACTTCCATCACCAGCTAAATCGCAAGAAATACTCTGGGTCAGCAGGCCACACCCATCAAAAACCGGCACTTTGACCCAGTAGACACTAGGCCCAAAGTCACCGAAACCATCGGTGCCGGTTTCCAAAGCGTCAGGGACTTCCATCCCAAAAGGGTTACCCCCGTAAAACCCCTTCTCAGCAGGAGTGATACCATCGACCATCTCAACAGGCAAGAGGTCATCGACACTGGGGACCACACGGTCTGCCTGCAAAAATGCCTTATCCACAATCTGGGGGTCCTGCTCCCATTCAGAGCCCGTCTTCACGATCCACCCAGGAACGCCCTGATCAATATCAGGGATTTGGTCAATATGAACTTCTGATACCGCGGGGAAGCTACCCACTGCCACTGTAGCTATTGCGCCCCTTGGCTTAGTATCAGGAGCCTGCTCATAACGGCCAACATCCCAGTCTGAGTCCTCCGACTCAACCCACCAAGCTCTAGGGGTGTCAGAAGGGGCCATACTCTTGGCGAAAGGAGAAATCTGAACCGGTATCGCACCGGCAATCTGCCCATTAGCGAACCTCCCATTATGAGGAAGAGTCGGGTCGTCAATAAACCCGTACCCTGCTCGGATTGAGCACCCATAGAAAAAATGATCGCCGGAACTGATATGAACGTTCAAAGATTGGCCTTGGCCTGGCGTATCAAAAAAGCACCGATCAAAAATAGTGCTATATGCACTAATCGTCGCATCGATGGCGCACTTGCCAGACATCCCATCGTAGGCTGATGAAAATCGCACCCTCCTAAAGTAAGCAGAATGCTTCTCAAAACCCCGGCGGCCTACATCACCGCTAGCTCCTACAATTCTCATGGCATGCCACTCTGGGTCTGCACTAGTGTGATCAAGCCAAACATTTTCCACATACAAGCTCTTACCTGCTGCGTTAATAATGTTCTCGCCCGATTTGGTGCCGTCCTCGTTCGTGCCGCCGGTACCTGCGTTGCCTCGGTCATCCCAAATCCTGACATCTTCTGGCTTGCTTCCCATTCCGATCAAAGCGAAGTGTGTAGGAGTAGGCCAGTTGGCTTCCTTGTATTCCCCAGGCCATACCCTGAAACGGTGCCGCCGGTACGGTGAGGACCAGCCGGAGTATCTGGTGTTTCCCTTGAGTGAGTTTTCATAGGCTATGGCTGCTTCTGCTGCTGAAGTGATGCTTGTGAACTGTTTTGATCCGTCAGCGGCGATGTCCCAGGTCCGGGCGAAGCTCTTAGGCTTGGCCTGCTCTAGCCCCTGGAGCAGGGGAGGCAAATTATTTTGTACTGCTTGCTGGTGAGCCAGAAGGGCTAGTATGCTCATGCGTTTTTTACTCCCCATTCGTTCTTGGCCCAGGCGTAGAGGGAGCTAATTTCCTCTGCATCCAAGGCGCGATTGTAAGCAAAAAATCGACCGGTCTTGATGTTCGCGCCATTGCTGTACGCCCCTGAGTAGCCTGCCCCAAGAGAGAGGTTAGTACGCAAGGTTGCCCCTGAAGCAGATATTGGTGAACCATCTGTGGCTGATATTTGGGTGCTGAGTTTTTCGCCGTCATACTTGGTGACACAAAGAACTGGCTCGCCGATAGCGTAAGCTTGACCGGTACCAGAGCGACTCGCGCCAGAAAAAGAAGCTATTTTCTTAGTGCCGTTTGATTCCACAGAAGTTGTGATCGATGACCACAGGCGAGGGGCAGTCCCGCCGGAGCCGGATGTGTCCGCTATGGTCCCTAACCAGGCGACCGTGAAAGCGTTTTCACCTAGAGGCGACCCGATTCCGATAGCTCTGAGCCTTTGAGATGAGCTGTAATCATTGACGATAACCGCCTTCGACGCCAACACATCTAGCGTGGGGGCTGCCTCTTGATTATCAGCTTTAAGTTCGATGGAGCCCTGAGCGTCAATTAGAGATTTGATCTTTGCGGTGCCTTCGTACAGTTCAGCATCGGAAGGTAGAAAGTTGAAAATGAGGCCGCTGATTTGCTCAGGGGCCTTTGCGTCCTCGGGCGTGGAAGGCTCTGAGCCTCCTGGGGTTGATACCCCAATGCTTCTCCACCCGCCAGTTTCCCCCACTACTGCAACCTCCCAGATGCCGGCGCTGTTGCGGCGCAGAGCTAGTGCGGTGTCCGCAGGGAATGACTCGGAGGCGATGCTTAGAACTCCGGTAGAGTACACTTCGATGAGGCGTGGCAAGTCATTTGTGAGTTCCATTTTTCCTGACAGGAACTGCACGCCACGGGTACTAACTTCTTCCTTGGACGCGTACCCAGAGAGATCCGGTTCTGGTGCGTGCTCACCGACCAGCTCAATGATCTCTTCTTTCAGGACGCTGGGGGCCTTGCCGCTGGGCAAAAGCCCCTTGATGATATTAGCCATTAGGCTTCTCCAATCTCGTAGGACCCATCCCCAATATGGGTCAGGGTTTGGTTGCCGGATAGTTCCAGCCGGTAGGTACCATCACCCGGTAGAGCATCAGCAGAAAGACGCACCTGCTCTCCCTCCACCAAAAGCTCAGGCAGAGCATGGGTACGGCCCTGCGCCGTGATGAAAACCTGCCAAGTGCCAGGGGCAAGCTCCACCGGGGCAAGCACCCCATCGGTGATTTCAGCCTCCACAGTGGCAGGCACAAAAATAGCCCCCAACCAGGAGCCAAGAGAACGCTGAACAAAACTGACGCACCCATTAACCGGGCTTTGACCACCAGGGCCATACGGCAAAAGCACTCGCCCGTGTACCAGGGTCATGCCATCACCTGCCAATCCCCATCCCCGGCATCATGAACCGGCACCGGCTCGCCCAGCCCATTATGAAGTGACCAGGCACCCTGCCCATCATGAGCCACAATGATCGATTCGCGAGCCTCCACACGGTCCGATAGCTGCTGAACCACAGCATCAATAGGGAGAGCCAGGTTCAGCATATCCTGGGGGATAGTGGCCGGGTCAGGCTTCACCGGGACCGGCCACCCAAAATTAGGCGTAGCAATAGACATAATTAATCAGACCCTTTCAGGAAGTGCTTGGTAAACCTGCTCATAGGAGGCAGAGGCAGGAATCTGCGAATAGCTTGAATAGGCGGCGGACAGATCGCCGTAGGTCTTACCATCCCTCACGTCACGCACCCGCTTAGCCGCTAAATCATAGGAGCAAGAAGGCACATCACCCTCCCAGGATTCCTTATAGCCGGTGAGGATGTATTCGCATTCCCACCGGTCACCGGCCCCATCCTGGCCCACCAGAACATGCGAATCGCCTATCTGCTTGCGGGGGTCCCAGAGCATCTGCACAGCGTCAAAAGTGACCCTCTCAACCGCCAGTTCCTCAGCAAGAGAAAGAGCTACGCGGGTGGCGTCCTCACGGGTCAGCCACCAGCCGCATTCAAGGCTGAACAGTAGGCCAGCAGGTTTGAGACGAAGCGCCATTTCATAATCGACCCAGGTCACCACTCGCTCTGCGCGGATAATCGGCATGTTCACCCCGCGCTGGGCAAAACGTAAAGGCTCCGCCGCTATAGAAGGGGTGACCAGATAGTACTTTTCAATACTGCTCGGAAAGGTTTGTTTGACCCCAAAGGTCATTTTCAGGGTCCGCTGACCCAAAAGCTCTAGCTGCGCTTTGAGCTGCTCATGCTCAGGGTGAGAACCAGTCCACCGGTAGCCCTCCGGCTCGCTCGTGTTCTCGAAGCTGATCGCCCACCAAGAGCCCTGCCTGTCTTCGGCAAAAGCCTGCCGGTTATCCACGCCCCGGCGGGCATCAATCACCGCCTGCCAAGGCTTGACACCAATCACATCCACCTCATCAGGTAAGGTGTAAAAGATTTCAGTGTCCTCCCCCGGTGTGATCTCCAGGGTGTTAGGTGGCTGATAGACCAGGTTCCCCGTCAGGTTTGATGAAGCGCCCAGTAGCTTGACCCCTGAGTACTGCCCATCTCTGGCCTGTGACCAGGAGCCTGAGAACACTTTCTCAGATACCTTATCTAGCACGCCTGGGGTGCCGGTGAGCATCCGGTCACGGGCGGACATGTTCAGCCGCCCCAGCTCGTCCACCCATACCGCCGAAAGAGTCGCCGCGCACCAGTCGCTGATGACTTTCTCGGCGGTAACGTTCTCGTAGCCGCGTGTAGCTGGAATACGATCTTGCTCTAAAGCAGACCTTCTGATGATGGGTGATAGCCTCCTGAGTGCGGCCACCCGTTCCAGGGACTCGGACCACTGGGTCAGATAATCGACCCTCACGCCCATGCACCGTTGCCCGGTGATTTCGAGAACCTGCGCTGAGGTGGGGGCTGTCTGCCCCTCAACCAGCACCGATTCCTCAAAGCCGGTCCAGATGCGATGCGCCTTGCGGTTGAGCTTGAAAGCTAGAGGCATTTCGTCAGGGGCATCAGCGATGACCTGCTCAAAAACTACCGAACCGTTTCTATCAAAGCGTAGAGTACTGGCGGGTTTATCCCAGGTGAGGGTGTAGGTGATCCCGCCGGTGATGGTTAGACTAACTGAGGATTGATAGTTCCAGGCCGCCGCGCGGGAGTAAACCATGATGTCCCTGCCCTCACGCGTCTGCCCCGATTCTGCTGGCCGGTGCCTGACATTAGACCAGGCCGACATCCCGGAGACCCCGTACTCTATGCCTGAGACGATGAGTGCCCCGGCTACGGGCTGAAGTCCTAGCTGATATGAATCATGAATGACCGTATCTTCGGTGACCGGGGGCAGAACCCCGAACCCGGCTTGTTCGGCGGCCCGGTAGGCTACCCAGGAAGAGCGCAGGTAGTTTCTCGCGTCTGCTGTTTTAGGGGCAATGGTGACCGTCTGACCTAGTCCAGCTGATAGGCCGTCTGTTATATGGCTGGTCATCTGGTCAGAGGTCAGCGAGTAGGTGGATGCACCCAGGTAGCCGGTGAAACGCGGGAATCGTACCCCGCCGACCTCGGCTTCAATGTAGACCCTATCCCCGTAGCGGGGGGTCCATCGGTGCTCGCCCTTGGGCATGAAGGGGGTGTCCTCCACGGCGGTAGCCGGTGCCCAGGTGATCGACCCAGTGCGGGAGTAAATATCATCACCGGCAGCGACCAGGGAATCTGGCAGACCGCCGGTGGTGTTGCCCTCCCAGGATGCTGTGACGTACGGGCGTTCGACCCCGTTGACGTAGATGTGGAGGGTGGCCTCGATAACCGGGCCAGGGGTGTAGCTACCAGGAAGCATACTAGCCCACCTCTACTATCGATAGATCCATAGCTCGCCAAAAATCACGGGTATGCAGCTCAAACTTCGTGAAAGTTGAAGAGCCGTCCAAGAGAACCACAGAATCCGCCCCACCCCCAACATCCCACGGACTAGGCTCATCAGCCCACACCACCTGCGGACGGGCAAGAGCCGTATAACCGCGAGCGCTAATCGTGACGTATCGTGCTGTGGCTGGCGCCGAAGGAATGACAGCATGGAGTCGCTGCATGAGTGCGCCTGTGGCTGTCACGGTTTTTGCGCCGCCGGCGTTAGCGCCTGTGACGGTTCTTGGCTGGACAATGAGCTCGGTGGCCCCTGATGCGTCTACGGATACTGTCAGAGGTTCACCTGGGAGCACTGGCACCTTATCAGCGAGCACAACATGGGTGCCGCCCACAAGAGAGGCAGGGGAGTATCCACCGTCTGCCGTTGTGAGGTTACCGCCGTTACTGAACCCTGTCAGTAGGGACTGGGCAGGGGTCAAGGCGTTGGTGAGAGAAGCCGCTTCGGAGATGAAGTGGAACGGCCCTGGGCCGTAGGCTCCCTGGAGGAATGCCCTGATGATGGCTGAATCGGCGTTAGTGCCATCGACCTCGACAGCCCACTCACGTGTTCTGCTTGTGGGAGGTGAGTTGACGAAAGCCCATGCCTTCCCCGCAGCTTTCTGAATCGTGTACCTGGTGGGTATTGATTCTTTGAGGCTTGTGGGCCATAGGAATTCGTGCATTTTGGCTATAGTGCCGATCCAGCCGGACATTAGGCTATCCTTTCTGCGCGGCGCTTCATCATCATGAAGCTACGCGGGTCGACTTCTTCAAGGCGATTTAGCGTTGATGCGAGTGCTATGAGAATTTCAGCTAGGTCTGTTTCCTCGTGGCCGGTGGGCGATGAGGTTGGTCCGGTGGCGGCAGTTATAGGAGCTGTAGCAGCTGCTAGGTTGGCGGCATAGTTGATGGCGGGCGCATCAAAATACGCTGCGTTAGCGACAGCTTCTCCTGCGGCCTTGACCTTGTTGACTTGTGATTTCATAGCAGCAGCGAAGTCGCTTGTGAGAGCGCGGCCGGAGTAGGTGGTGTAGCCGGTTCCCGAGAAGGGTCCGCGTTTTGCGGGGGAGAAGGGGAAAAAGTCACGGACTTTTTGGACGAGTCCGTCGACGGCTCCGGTAACGGAGCCAGTCATGCCTTTGATACCCTCGATAAAGCCACCAATGAGTGACTTCCCAGATTCCACCAACAGCGACCCCATATTCCCGAGGGCGTTCAGGACCTTGCCAGGTAGCTCACCTACTGTGCTGACAACTTCACCAATCTTTGTGGAAACAGCTGAGACCATCTCGCCGAAAACTCGGCGCACTGTTTCGAGTGCAGTGTTTACCGAATCTCGAATCGTGCTGAGTATGTTGTTGAAGGCTGTCGTGATAGTTTCCCAGATGGAATTCACGATTCCTGATACAGCATCTAGCATGCTATGGAAAGCCGTTGATACAGCATTCCAGATGGAATCTACGACATCTGAAACAGTGCTATAGACGTTGTTCCAGGTGTCGGTAAAGAAAACGCTAATTTTGGTGAGAGTCTCTGAGATAAAATCCCGAATTGCTGTCAGAACGTCGGTTACCACTGAGCTGATTTGCTCAAAGATGGGGCCGACAAAATCAGCAATCGCCTGCCACGCTTGATTCCAGACACCTACAATCGTGCGGACGATGCCAGCGAATATCTCGTACAGAATTCTTAGAGCGCCACCGACTATAGCTTTGATGAGCTCCCAAACTGCGGATACCGGTTCAGCAAGTAAATTCCAGGCTTCTGCCCAGAAAGCAACAATGTTATCTACCGCTGTGCTGATGGACTCAAAGATTGCATTCAAGATTGGAGTCAAAAACTCCACGATTCCGTTGAAGGCATCGGTGATAGCGGTAGAAACGCTTTGCCAGATTTCGCTGACGAGATCTACCAGGTCCCCCCAAGTAGTCTGAATCCGATCAACGACCGCGCTCACCGCATCGGTGATAAAGGAAACAATTGATTCCCATGCAGATGCAGTCCAGGACTTGATTGACTCCCAAGTGGACGCCGTCCACTCCTTGATAGCATCCCAGTTAGCCACTATTGCTACGACCAGGGCAATGACAGCGGCAATAATGGCTACAATAGCTGCGATCCATCCAGCCGCTACGGCGGTAGCAACCCCAAGAACACCAGCTACAGTCGTAATGACAGTTCCGATACCTGCTACAACAGGCGCAACAGCAGAAACAAGCGCAAGTAAGCCAGCTATGAAAGCTCCGACTGCGGCTACAATCAGCAGAATTGTGGCCGCCAGCTCGGGGTTTTGCGCTATGAAATCTACAACAGCCTGAACCACTGGCAGAATGACGGGAAGCACAGCATCAAGTGCTGATACCAGCTTTTCACCGATTGCCTCAATTACCGGTTGCAAACCATCGAGCAAATCGGTGAAAACTGGTGCAAGCCGATCAATTAGCTGAGCTACAACAGGGCCTAGAGTCCTTAGCAAGGTTCCAAAGGTTCCCGCCAAGGCGCCAAACAAGGGGCCAAGCTCACCAAGCGCTGGAGAAAGAGCCTCAGCAGCCACCTTGATTCCATCAAAAAGTTGAGACAAACCGGCGCCAAAGGCAGGATCAGCCAAAGCTGACCCTAGTCCCTCTAAGAGCAAAGAAACCGCTTCGCCCGCAGTCTCCATAGCCCCGGAAATAACCGGGGCGAGCTTCTCGAATGCACCACCCAACGCGCGTACGCCAGGAGCAAGAGCAGAAACCCCAGCGTAGGCACCTTGGAAGATAGTAGTGAGAGCGGTTTGAAAAGCCGGACCTGAGACGGTTGCCTCAATACGGTCAAGGCCCTCTGCTAGAGCACCAATGCCGCCACTACCAGCGGCCGCAGCAGCAGAGCTAATAGCTCCGATAATCCCCCCAATAGAACCCAATGCTGACCCTAGTGCACGAATATTTGCCAAAGCGGCATCAATCCATGTGAAGATTTCTCCTGATTCAGTAGCCTGCGAAACCCAAGAAGAAAAAGACCCAGCCAGACGGTTGAAAGACTCAGCCATGCGAGGCAGATACTTACCACCTACCAAACCAAGCTGAACAATGCCCTCGACCAGTGGCTTCACACCGGATACGGAGATCTTGATAGCTTCATTCAGAGGCGCAAAAAGAGCCCCCATACCACCGACTTTTTGAAGGCCACTTGAGATACCATCAAAAAACTTTCCCCACCAAACACCGAGGTTAGACATCATGCCCCGGTACTCGTTGAAGAAAGGAATAAAAAGGTTATCCCTCAGAGCTAGCAAGGATTTGCTAGCCTCAGCCCAGAAGTTCTTACCGCCCTCAAAACGGGCATTTTTGAACTCCTCAACGATGTCGTAGCCACTACGATGGGCTTTACCTGACTCGTCATACCAGGTAGACCAAAATTCCCCAGCAGCTTCTGAAGCTTCACGCATGTAGACATTGATGTTCTGCAACCCATCAAGCGAACCTGCAATACCCACACCAAAAGCTGTGATTATGCCCGGTAAAGCAAGAGCTGCAGGTGCCATCTGAGCGAACGAAGTCGCCAAGGTAGCCACACTGCCAATAGCAGAAGAAGCAGCAGAGCCAATCAGAGCAACCGATGTAGCAACAGATCCAGCCTTAACGGCAACCTTGTCAAAGTTCAGAGCTAAATCTTTGATTTTGCTCCCTAACGAGTGCAGAACGTTCCCGCCTGCTAAGGCTGCCAGCGCTGAGGAAGCCACGCCCAGACCGTTGAGTTTGATGTTGATGTGGGCTAGGCGTGGGCGGGTGAGAATGGCGAGTTTTGTGCGCGCTTTCCCGGTGTCTGCATCTGCGTTGACGGTTGCTTGCAGGTCATCGATATCCTTTTTGAGCTTTTCGATGCCTGCTCGCCACTGGGCTCCGCGCTCAACGTCAGCGGGAATGTCTAGCGAGAGCTGTTTCTCTAGCTGGCTGATCTTTGCGCCAAGTTCCCTCCGGAGGTGCTCGCCCTCTACCGTGGCCGGCACCTTTGCATCGATACCGGCTACTGCTTTCTCTACGCTTGAGCGGATTCGTTCCTTGAACGCAGCGTCAGCAAGGTTGAGTTTTACCTCTACCGAGTCGGCGGCTCCATTGACGGCTTTCTTCACTTCGCTGGTGAATACAGCCGTTTCGGCTCTGATGTGGGCCGAGATTTTGGCCATCGATTCGGCTTGCTTGATGGTGGTGCGTACCTGGTTGAGGAGGCCCTTTGAATTGGCTTCAAAGTTCACCTTGCCGGTTACGTTCTTCTCGATACGTTCGAGAGCCGTTTTGAGCTCGGTTCGCATTTTGGAGGTGTCGGGAAAGACCCGGACACTGATGCGGCCGGACGGAGAATCTGACATGAGGGCCTCCTCAATCTCTATGTAGTTATTAGCTGGGGAACAGCGCCCCGTAATTTTGCTGGGCTACCGGCAGCGCAGGGTTGAACTTCTGACGGTTTTTCGGCTTTGATCTGGTGACTTCTGGCGGTTTGACACGCTCGGTAGGGGAGAGCTGCTTGCCTTTAGCCATAGCCCGGACGGTGTTAGCGATGCCAGCAAGAAGGTAGGTGTCTGAACCCCACCCAAAATGCTCGTAGCTTCCAAGCTGCTTTGCCCTCCACATTGACTTCGGCTCATATTTGAGCCGCTCAATCAGAGCCAGCATCTGATCGACAGCAAAGGGATAAGGGGTAGGCGCAAGAGGATTGACCCCGTAGAGGGCGACGAAATCCGCTACGAGGTCGGGTGAGGTTTGGAAGAGCTCTAAGAGCTCACACCTTTTCCCAGCTCATGGACATAAGCCATAATCAGCTCAATCGCTTTGCCTGCATTGGACATCACTGCGAACTTTGCGTAGCCTTCTTTATCCGCAATGAGGTTGCTTTCGCGGATACTGCGGAAAATCCCCGCGATTTCCTTGATGTCTAGGTCTGCATCATCTGCTGAAGCCAGACCCTGCAGCTGAACTACAAGATCCAGGCCATCTTCAACGGGTACCTGGTCGATGGGAACGAAAAGATCTGCGTTCTCGCGGGTATGGAAAGGAATATCAGGTTCTTGATGATCGGAGGGAAGCTTGGCGCCTGCTTCGGCGGCTTTCTGCTTTGCGGTCTGGGTAGCCATGGTGTGAGCTCCTTAGAAATCAGATTAAAAATATGAGTAAAAGAAACGGTTGCACCGGGCCACAAACATGGGGGTGCAACCGTCAAAATGGATGGTTTAGCTTGCGCGCTTACGAGGGGTAAAGATTTCGTACAGCTTGCCGCCCGACTCGAGAACTGACACGCCTACCGGCATCTCCTGGAATTCTTCAAGAGAATTAGTCGGGAATTTGTGCTTGAGCTGGGCCCTGTAAAGGCCAAAACCACCCTGAGAGTCGCCGTCTTCGGTAATGAATTGGACCTTCCATTCCTTACCGCCGTTAGCGTTCATCACGGTGTATGACTTGGTCTCGTCATTCCACTTGCCACTGGAGTTAGTCTTCTCAAAGAAGTCCTTAGTGATTGCAACTGAGTTGATAGTTCCTGACAGGGATGAATCTTCAGCAACAGCTCGGACGTTCTTGCGGTCCGCGGTGCGCTTCATCGTCATTTCGCCGCCGTCTTCTTCAAACTCTGGGAGGTTTTCAGAAGAGGTGTCACCAAACCACGTCCAGTTCTCCGGCCAGGTGCTCTCATCGGTGAACTTGAAAGTGGAAAGATCAATCCATCCTTCCGTGGCAACAGGAGCCAAAAAGAAATGAGTTGTTGACCCAATATGTAGCGCGTTATCTGCTTCTTCAAGCGTGGTCATAATAACCTCCATAAATAGGAAAGGCCAGCACAGAGCTGGCCTGAGATTGGAAAATAGTTCCTCTACTTGCGGATTACCGCACGAAGAGTGAACGAATATTGAAAAATATGGGGCAACGCAGAAGATGCAGATTTACTCTCCAGGCGATGCCCAGCTGGGATAACTAGATAGGGTAGTTGCAAGTCTTCAATATGGGTAATCCACCCAAACTTGGTAACCGTATGCAGTGAGTCCCAGAGCTTGCTATAGGCCCTATCAGCGAGGTCAAACGCTTCAGCGTCGGTCTTAGCGATAGCGAAAAATGTTGCTGTTACAACAGCACCTTTCCCGGGAGCGGGAGAATTTCTGACCGAAGTTGGCGGGGCTATTTGGATTACCAAAGCGGGCACCCTAGAGATGAGATCAGTAGGCGGGGCCGTCGTTACAAACGCTCCAATATCCCTGAGCAAAGCGTAGAAAAGGCTAAGGGTATTAAAGGCGCGAGACAATTTACCGGCCTCCCCTCACAATTTCACTTGCGCGAGTCATCGTGTAATGGCCTGGAATAAACCTTGGGTTATTCTCATCGCTCTTTGTATCTAAGCCACCATACTCAATATCTCGGGCGCGTGGGTCGTCGGCAACTACTTCTCTATCCATGACCCCCCTCCGGGTCATGACTTTTCGCGTCTTTATAGAATCTCGATAACGGCTTGTCTCAACAGGAGCGAGCGCTTTCGCTGTAGCTTCCAGCTTCGCAGCGACCTTATCCATTTCTGGGTCATAGCCGGCAATTATTGCCGCCTGAAGCTCAACCCTTTTATAGACCTTAGCCATCTATCTGACCTCACTTTTCTGAGCGGCCATAAGCACCTTGACATGCCCAGTTCGAGGGGACATAGACGAAATTAGCGGTTCACCGAGCTGTTCGTAAGCGCCACCATTCCAGATGATTTTGCTGTATGGCCCACCAGGCCACGGCTTTCCCCCATGAGCCTGCGGGAAATACTTGATCCGGTAGACCGTTGAAACACCTACGCCAAGCGCCTCACGCTCAGCAGTAGATACAGGCTGAACATTCACCTTGTAGGTCACCGGTGCACCGTCTTCCTGAACAACAGGGCCACGGTCGGTCATTACTTCACGCCGGGTCACCACATCAACGGTATGCACTCCGGTAGTTAGCTTACTCATCGGAAACCACCATGCCAGGCCGTTCCCTGCGCGAATCTAGCCGAGCGCGGGGTAAAGGGTAGAGCTTTCGCCCCACACCCTAGCTGGACAAGGTCAGAATCCGGGAACCACAAATTACCGGAGCGAGTAAGAGGATCTACCGTGTACGAGTATCCATCTTCTGACTCAGAGCGATACCCGACAGAATCGGGCTCCACCCGAGCCAGGCGCGCCACAGCCTCAATAACGAGGTCCTTGGCGAGCGCTTTAGTTTGGGCGTCGCCCTGGCGGATTCTAGTTTCAGTAGCTGGGCAGAGCGCAAAGAGCTTGCGCTCTGCCTTTGCGAGCTGGCGGTTTAGCCATGCCATCGTAGCCTGGTCGTTTACATCCAGGGTTCCACGGAGTTCATCATTAACCTCATCAGGGGAGATAGAAAGCAGTCCACTACATGGCATGAGAATTCACCGCCTATTCGGTATCGAATGATTCACCAGAGTCTAGCTCTGAATCTTCAACTACATCAGCAGGCACAGGCTCTGGTTCTTCCGCCGCTTCACCCGCCGGTTCCTTCTCTTCGGTCTCCGACGTGTCTACAACGGCGGGGTCTTCCTTCTTCTTGCTCGAAGCGGTCTTCTTTGGCACGAGATTTTCCTCAGCTATCAGCTTGGAGAACCCAGAAGGTAGCTCCTGACCAGCCTGCAAAAACACAGGCTGGTCAGTCTTCGGGTCTCGCACCAAAACGTTGACCGCGAGCTTACGCTTAGCGGCTGCCATGCTTAGAGAACCTTAGCTACAAGCGAGCGGTCAGCGTTATTCAGCACCGGAAGAGCAATCGCATCTGCAGCGATTTCCAGGCCGGCAGGGGGCTTGGAGTTCTCAAAAACAGCGGCGACCAGGCCAGCGGCGTCAGCCTCATCGATACCCCACGAGGGGGTAAAAGCTGATGCTGTGGTACCCCAAGGAGTACCACCGAGCTCGGAGGCAGTAGCAGAGAACTTATCCGAAGCGGTAGGAAGCAGGACCAGCCGGTCATCAGGAATCAGTCGGCCAGTGGTGGTTGACTTATCAAAGACCTGAATGGTTGGCAGGCCATAGCCCAACAGGACATCGTTAATGTCGCTCAGACCAGCGGGGCGAGAACCACCGCCAGCGAGCGCGGTTGCAAATGACGTATGGCGGGCTAGCTGGCGGAGAACTCGGCTTGAGGTCAGGATAGTCCCGGGCGCGGCACCGAAGTTGCTGTTCGCGTAGGTTTCGGCGTAGAGGGAGATGTCCTCCAGGGGGTCGCCGCCTGCGTTCCAGAGAGTGCCGGCGGTGACCTCGTGGGTGTTTGACCGGCCGAAGCTCTCGTCGATTTTGAGGTCGTCCTGGGTGATGGTGAGCTTGCCAGTGACAAGAAGGCTTGCCCGGGTCATTTCCAGACGTTCGAAGAAGGAGCTGACGATGTGGGCGGCGCGGCGCTTGACCCATGCTTCCTTAGCTGAGCTGGAGTTGCGGCCGGTCATGACGGTTTCCTGCTCACCGAAGCGGCCCTGCTCAGAGAGCGGGAGGAGCTTGATGGTTCGGGTTACCTTAGCGGAGCCGTTGCCAAAGCGAGGTTCAGCGTCGAAGGCACGGTACTTAGCCGGTTCGGCTGGGGCGTTGCCCTCAACAGTGACGTCTACGGTTGCGCCGTCGACGGTGTAATTGGGCAGGAAGGCTGAGAGTGCACCGTCCTTTTCTTCCTTTGCGATGTAGAGCTCACGCATGAATTCGGTGAGCGCGGCGGGGTCAATGATGTCGGTATTCAGAGTAGGCATTCTGGCTTACCGCCTTTCTTAGATGTAAGTGATGGTTGAGTTCGGCTGAGCGGTAGGCTTAGCGAAGCCTTGCAGCGGTACGCGGGATACGACAACTCGGCCGTGGTCGAGCATGGGGGCAGCGATCTTGCCGGTTTCTCCGGGGGCTACTGGCAGGTCATGCAGAAGATGTCCGGCGAAGTCAGCGTCGCTGTAGGGGCCTGCGATTCCCTCGCTACTCATTGCTAGGGGGAAGCCCTGGGGCAGGTAGCCATTCTTGAAATGGGTGCTGGGGGTGAACTTGGAGAGATCCAGGGTCACGGTGCGGGCATTCCACTGGCCGTGGGCTGATGCCAGCCATGATTGGTCACCGTCAATAGTGGTGATTTTAGGGGCTCCGATGAGGGCCATGGTAGGTTACCGTCCTTTTCGATTGAGATATTCGTCAGCGAGCGCTTTGCCTAGCGCTTTACCTGATACCGCTGTGGTTCCGCGGTGGCCAGCGTGGCTATCGCGGGGAGCGTGGCGGGTAAAGGTATCTAGGAACGCGGTGAGTTTCTCAGTGTTTACTGAGTGGTCTTTGTTGATGAAGGCATGAGGTGACAGGGAGCTTTGCAACAGGTCGAGAGCTCCTGTGTTGAGTTTTCGTGCTGTTGCCGCAGCGCTCAGATGGGTATTGAAGCGTTCGAGAGCGAATTCTTCGGCTACCTTGGCTCGCTCTTCCTCGCGGGCCGCATCGATGATGGCCTGTAGCTCTGTATCTTGCTCTTCTTGGGCTTGTCCAGGTGGTTCGGTGGGGTGCTCCTCGTTGTTTTGGCCTGGGTCCGTAGCCGGGGCGGGTTCTTCTTGGTCGTCCCGAACACCGTCTTCAGGTTCGTTACTCTCGGTGGCTGGGTCTTCTTCTCCGTCAAAGGTGATGGTAGTTTCGCCTTCGTTCCCGGTGTAATCCTGCCACCAGGCATCGATCGCCTGGTGCTTGGAATCGTCACCGTCGCGTTCAGAGACACGGGCCTTGGAGACCTCAGACGAGGTTAGTAGCACGATGGTTTCGTCGGCCTTGATACGCTCGGCAGCGGCGGCGCGCTCATCAGCCTTAGCTAGGGTCCGAACGATGTAAACATTCTTGCCTAGCTCGTGGGCTTTGCCTTCCGCTTCCAACCGCCACCGTTCAGCGGTGTCTGCGTCAGGGGCCACGGCCAGATACTGGTCGTAGTCAATGACGACGCCACCCGTTTCGGCTGATTGTTTCTGGGCGTAGGTGCTTTTGCCCGCACCCGGCGGGCCCGCAAGTAGATAAACCTTGCTCATGCGGCCTCCTTATTGAGTAACTTCTGGTATTTCTGGATGTCTTTCTCAGCCCGTCGCATGCCGTAGATGAATCCGGCCGCCCGGGCGTCGTCGGGCTTGATGCCCTGAGCCTTGAGTGCTTCCCACTTCTTGCTATAGCCCTCTTTCTGGAGCATGGCGCGAGAGAGGCGTTTCTGTGCATCAGCAGGGGTGAGCGTCTTGGAGCGAGAACCAGGGACAACATAGGGCGGCTTTTTCTTGCGCCGGCGTTTCTGCGCATCGTCCGGGGTCAGGTAATTTTCACCAACGCGTACTAGCACCGGGCCTAGCTCACCGTGCTCATAACTAGTGACTCTGATGTTTTTCAGGTTCTTGTAGTCGTTGCCCTGTGCTGCCTCATAGAGTGCGTCCAGGTCTTCCCGATTGAGAGAGAGCCCCGGGTCATTGGATTTGGTGACGGGGGCAACCGAGCAGTTACAGCCACCATGAATGGGGGCCAGGTCCTCCATAGAGTAGATACGGTCAGCCGCAACGATACACAGGCCGCAGACACCGCTTTGAGAGAGCTCAGGGTGGATAATGCGCCGGTAGCCAATGACTTTCTCAGAGCGGCGGAATTGGGTGATGCTGGCATTTCGTTTGGTCAGCTGGGCGTTGTCTTTGCCGATGTGAGTGGCTCGCTGAAAGGCGGCGTCCAAGGCTTCGACTTCGCTCTTACCCTCTGAGAGCGCGTACCGGTATTGCTCGGCCGGGCGCTTCCAGACCTGCACCGGGTCCACCGGGCGGGGATACTCAAACCCAGCTGGGGCCTCAGAGGTCGGGGAGGCGCCCACCTGATTCATCAGTTCCCGAGCACTGGCAGCGGCGATCTCGTAAATCTGTTTCAGTGCCCGGGTCTCAGCCTCAGCAGCGAGCGCGGCTGCCCGCTCCACCGCGTCATCGTCATACCAGCCATCGAAAGACCCCCAGATAGCTCCCAGAGCCTCCATGAGCATGGCCAACATACGCGAGTGAAGGGAGTCAGCGCCCATGACCGTCTGCATCAGCTTCTGACTGACCTGGGCCATGGGCACCACCTCCTCGCACTATTCGGCAATTGTGGTATCGAGGTTCAGACCTGCCAACAGGCCCTGGCCGCGCCCGGCATCAAGTAGAGCATTCGAAGCACGGTAGGCCTCCATCTGCTGGATTTGCGCTGGTGAGAACTCGAAGAAAAGCTCAGCAACCGTCTGCACCGGCAGGCCCGATGCAATCGCCAGCTGACCAGCCTGAGCGCGCTCCAGGAGGGAGGACCGGCGGGCAGGTGCCCAGACCACACGCATCTGCCGGCGGTCAGCGAGCGCGTCCTGCCCGGAGAAGCGCAACATGTGGCTCACAGCGGCGGCAAAGCGAGGGGTGAGGCGTTTCTGCAGGTCTTCTGCCTTGAAAATCTGCCCTTCACGCATGAGCTCGGAGGACGCCGCAGACTGCTGAGCAGCGTCTGATGAGAGCGCGTAGAGCGGGGCTTGGGCGGCGATAGCCAGCCTCTCAACATCCTTGGTAATGGATGTGATGAGCTGGTTGATATCGCCGGTGCCTGACTCCCAGATTTCGGCGCTCTCAGGGAGCATCCACAGGCTGCCAGGGTCAGAGGTAAAGATATTGCTGTAATCAATCGCTTCACCGGTCTCAGGGTCTGCAATCGGTACGCCCTTGATGGCCCGCTGCTTGAATGCCTGCATGGCCGTGATAATCATCTGCTGCAGAATGATGTGATTGATACGTTGCATATGCGGGATATGCTTCTCGAACTCACCCTTACCAAAGCGGTTCTGCAAGGTATAGACAGGGACACCAGGCTGAGATAGCTTCAGGGTTCCAGGGGGTTCGTCCTTATCAGACTCTTTTGCCCATTCGAAGCCACGTAAAGAGATCTTCTCTCTGAAAATAGTTGAGGTGCCCAGCTTATAAGCAACCCTCATGTATCCATCCCGGTAAAGCACCAGTACATCACGGTCGTGGGTGTCATCGCGGTAGACCTTGAGCGCTGCTACATTTTTCGCAGGGTCAACGGGATCAGCCTCAGCAATCATCTCAGCTGGGTGCTCCGCGCTTAGCCGGCCAACACTCTCACCGTCTGCACTCTCATCTTCTCTCACCAGCAAGTAAGCAACCGAGAGCGAAAGCATCCACTCAATAGCTTGCCGGAAATGGGCATTAGCGTCAGTTTCCAGCAAGGCCGCATTCATCGCCTCAGTTTGCTCATCCGTTGGGTTGGTACCGGCTCGCACAGTTTCTACCTGAGTACGGTAGAGGGTGGACGAAACGATGAGCTCAGCAAGGTTTAGAGAGGCAACGTTCAGTAAACGCTCATAGCCATCTTGGGCCTTAGTATCGAGCTGCCAGGGTGCCGGGGGTTTGCCATCGAGCCAAGCCTGTAGCTCTTCGATGCGTGGTCTACGCTCAGCAAGGGTCTTAGAGAGCCGTGCTACCCACCACTCATCACTATCGGGGGTCTTGAGCAGGTTTTTATCAAAAGCCACGTGGGACCTCCTTTGTTAGTAGATACGGCGGGGTACGAAAGTCTGCTTGGGCTTCTCTGTAACGCCCTTCTTGATGAAGGTGGCACGAGCTTCATAGGCCAGGGTGGCGGCAATCGCCGCGTCAATCTTGCGCGGGGACTTCTGCGACTCCTTACCAATGACCTCCATGTTCCGCGAGCGCGTCCATTTCTGAGCGTTCTGAAAATGCCTGACCAGCTGGCGGTTGGGAATGATTTTTGCGCGACCGTCATCAAGAGCAATCTTCAGGCGCTGAAGAGCGAAGTGCATCTTGGTATCGTGCGCGGTGTAGAAAGCGATTTTTGAGCCAGCGCTTGAAGCGACGCGCAGCTCTTCGCTGAAGTCTCGCTCCCACTTATCGAGCCAATCCTGCCAGTAAGGAGGGTCAGCGAAGAAGCCAACGACCGTGAATCGCTGGAAAGCTAGTCGTACGGCCGAGTCAAACTTTTTCTCGTTCACGTGCCAGTCTCGGGCTTCGGGGCCGTCCGGGCGCTCCTGAATGCAGAGCGGGAAGAGTAGTCCGTCTGAGACACGACAGGCGACCAGGGCGGTGGCATCATTGGTGAGAGAGCCGTCAAAGCCCAAGGTAACTTCTTCCCCATCTTCGATAATTTCGCCCCATCGGTCAGGTAGGCCCTTAGTTGCCTTCTCCAGCGTGTCCAGTCGGAGCCATGCGTTCGAGCCTTCGACCAGGGCATTGAGGAAGTACCGGCGGGAGTCATTGACGGTTGAACGCGGGTCATAGATATCATCGATGATTGCCTCTACCGAGTTCCATTCCATGGCCTCACCGTAGGATTCGATGATTGCTTCTTTCAGAGCATTGATGTCGCTCAGGTCAGAGAGCTGAGAACCACGGTGGTCATAGAGTAGACGCTGCCGGCCACGGAATTTTCCGTCCTGGATATTGCGGGCCAGGTTGTAGGTTCGCTCTGCAATGGAATCTTCCCCCGGGGCGTACATAGTCGTGGTTTCCAAATACCAGGTACCAGCACCCTTGGCGCGCTTCTTGAGGTTTCGCGTGACAGTGTCGTACATCTTCCGTAAGCGTGGGAGATTGTAAAGGTGGGTTTCGTCAAAGACCACGAAGGTTTCCTTGCCACCGTCCTTTGACGCCGCGCCCGATGAGGTGGGAACGATATCGCCACCATCAGGCAATTTCACGCGAGTATAACCAACATCCATGCCCTCAGCAACGAGCGCAGAGAGCGGCCCCTCGGTGAGATTCACATAAATGTTGTCGTAGGTATTTCCGGTCTGGCCTTCCTCGGTGGCCATAATACGGATCATGGGGTCAACCACCCGTCGGCCCATGGGCTCACCCGGCTCATAGTAGTACCGTTTGCCAAGAAACTCGTAGAATTCGCCCCCAGAAGCCCACCCATCAAAGCGACAGGGTCCAAAAGCCTCAAAGAGAGCCAGATGAGCGCCGAGCCCTGATTTATCGCAACCCTTTGGGCGAGAGAAGAAAGCCGAATCGACAAGGCGGTCGCCGTTCTCATCGAGCAGGTAGCAATCGACTATAAAGCCGCCGAATTCATTTCCTCGGCGAACTGGCGTACCTCGGACGTCGCCGGGGCCATTAATCAAAAAGGTCTCAATCCACCACCAGGCCAAGAAACCCAGTGAGCGCTCACGGTTAGCCCCAGCAGGTTTCACAAGAGTGCGAGCCATGACTTATTCCTCTTCTTCCAGCAGCGCCTTTCTGCGACTACGGGCAACGGAAAGGCTGGGGATATCCTCAGCACGGACGTCCCCGACCTCAGGGATAGTGACAATCTCGGCCCGCAGACGGTTACGGTCATCAGGGGTGGCACCGAACTTGGCCACGCGCAGGCGCACTTCAGAGGCGAAATCCCAGCGTCCGTTACGCCACATGTTGTGGTGAATCAGCGCTGTGTCGAGCAGGTAATCCCAGTCAGGTGCGGAGAGCATACGAGAGGCTTGGGGTGAAGTGCGCCAATTCTCCCACCAGCGAATGGTCATCGGGTGCCACCCGATGGGCTTACCCTCAGAGTCTTCACCGAGCACACCACCTGGCAAATCAAAGCCACGAATCTCACCATCCTGCTGGAGTTTGGTAAATTCAGGCTTCTTGTTACGCCGAACCGCATTTGGATTCGCCGCCGGACCAACTCCAGCCACAAGAATCACCACCTCACGAAAGCAGTAAAACGCTGTTTCACTTGCAAAAACTCAGTTCCCCCAGACCCGTACACGCCGCGAGACCCAGAACGGAGCGGGGGGGTGTCGCGCGGGGGGCGGGGGCCCTCCAAGGGGGGTGACTCACTCAGGAATCAGCCCGGGATGAGACGGACGGACTCGCTTCTTTCGCACTTGCCGTCCACCTTGGCTACCTGTTTTTTGACGGTGATGCCACGAGCACAAACTCTGCAGCATGTGAATACGGTGGTCATCAGGCTCACCGATATGATCAACATCCGTAGCGCGTTCAGTGCAACGCTGACCGGTATCTTCACGGATGTGCATGCACCTGTGTCCATCACGCTTGAGCACGATAGCCCGCCGGCGGTACCAGTCAGGAGGTAGGGGAGTAGTCCGCGAGCTCTTACTCTTCCAAGCCATCATCAAGCCTTAATTCCACAAGCCCCCCCTATAAAAGTTCCAAAAGAATGAAGCGCTACCTCATGCTGAATCCCATAGCGATATGAAGATGTGAATCAATTCAGGTAGCGCAGCTGGGCGCCCAGGACTCGAACCTGGAACACTAGGACCAAGGCCCAGCGAGTTGCCAATTACTCCAACACCCATCAAAGCCAGGCGGCGCCGCTGCTCCATGAAGCAACGACGCCGCTAAAGTCCACTCGTCAAGACCTGGCTATAATCCGCAAGCCTTCCCCAAGGCTCCCGCACCTTAAACAACAAGAGCCCTCACCGATAGGTGAAGGCTCTCGAAGTTATTTACTGGTTTTGGATACAGTAAACCGATGCACTCACAACTTTAACAGCCCCTAGCCCCCGCCCGCAAGAACCTGCCCAAGATTTTCATTGAGCACCTGAGCCAGCCCAAGCAGATCACCTCTACCCCAAGCAGAGAAACAACACCGACACATCATGCCCGAGACAACATCAGCCTCCCACGTAACAACAAGTGCCGTATCCGAAACACGATCACCCTCCTCATCATAAGAAGCCCAACGGGTCTGCCGACACTCAGGATTAGGGCAAGGCCCCTCAACCGGAGTCTTCCGAGACGGATGCACATGCGCCTGAATCGACCTACACCAGAACTCCCACACCAGAACCCTCTGCTCCAGCCAATCAACCGGCAAACCATCAACAGCCTCAACCAACACCAAGGCATGATGCTGAGGGGTATCAGGTTCGCTAAAGATTGCACAATCCATAACATCGTTCCGTAAGTCCAGCCAAAGAGCAGTCCACATCTCCGACGCCGCAACATCATAAGGAAGACCAGGACGGCCCCGCCCGACATTCGCACCACCAGCAGAATTCGTAAGACACTGCTGCAACTGGTCAATCAGACAGTACTCCACCGGCGCATCCTCACCAATCCCTACCAAATCAACCCGACGTCGCTCCTTTGCCAACAGCCCCAGAGCACTAGAAGCCCTCGAACGCAGGCTAGTTTCTTCAATACACCCCCAGCAACCACAACCAGGGTCATCAACAACATGCTCAGGCACCAAACCCACCACCTTTCACCTCGCGCTCGCGGAGTTCCTGGGCTGTCATCGTGAAGCTCTTGGGTACCGTGCCCTTGGGAATACGGGGCTTTGTTGGAGGCCCCCAAATACTCATAGGTTTACTGCTCATTGCTTTTCTTCTTTCTCCTTCTACGGCGCCTTCTTCTAGGCTTAGGTGCACTGGTGGCTTTCTCTAAGGCCACTGAGTCTTTCTTGTGGTTAGTATTTCTACTTCCCGTCCCGTCCCGTCCCGACAAACCCAGGTCTGCCACCGTGGATATCTGCCCGAATCTGCCTGATTCTGACTTCTGCCACTCAGCACGAACCCAGTCCGGCGCTTGGGCGATGGACTGCTCAAGGTTGTTCAGGTCAATCTCGTAGGTCTCTGCCTCCGGTGCACGCGCCTTGTGGGGAGTCGTGGCCCTGGGAGCCGGCGCCGCAGGAGCCGGTTTTTCAGGCTCAACTGTGGCGGGCTCAACCTGGGTCGTCTCTACCGCGGTGGCGGGCTCGACGGGGGTGAGCGAGATTGTTGGTTCAGCGCCTGCTACCTCGATGGGGAGGGAGTCGCTGGGGGTGACCTTGACGTTGTGCTTTGCAAGGTAAGTGACGGTTGCTTTGGAATAGTACGGAGTCTCAGGGGCTGGTCTCAACGTCTTATCCCAGCTGGGGGCGTCGTCTCGCCTGGAGCTATTGCAGGTTTTACAGCAGACAACCATTTCCTCCGGTGTGGCGGAGCCCTGGCCTGGGTTGAGATGGTCGTAGGTGCCTGCGCGGCCGCTTTTGCGGTCGTTGTTCCAGTTGACGATTTGCCCGCACCAGCGGCATTCGTCACCGTCTCGTTTTCGAACTGGTACGGTCAGTTTGGGGTTGCGGTTATCTTGTTGTCGGCGGTTCCTCCAGAGTCTTTCTGCTTTCTCGACCATGTGGACTAGGTCTTCTTCTTCGATGAGTTTGTAAACGATGCGGCCTTTGGGGTCTTTCATGGCTGTAAAGATGCCGATGCGTAGCGCGAGGTCGCAGAGAACCTTATTACGGGCGAAAGAGCCGGCCAGTGTCTGCACCATACCCTTGGTGATGATGTAGTCGGTTTCATAGGCGGCGGCGCTGGTACCGCATCGGGTAATGAAGCCCGCGAACTCGTTGAGGATACGGTCGTCGGCTTCGGGAAACTCCAGCACCTGCAGCAGAAGCGGGTGCATAGCGAAGGCATCGGATACTTTGAGCCAACTCATGCTCTAGCTCCATGAACTCGAATGCGAGGTGTAAAGCTGCGGTCCATGGTGGGCTCCTTTGGATTGTGGTGTTCATTTTTAGAGGTGGGTGACTGGGACTTCTTTGATCCTGGTGAGCTGTTCCCTGACTGTGTGGTGAGGAAAGAACTCGGATGCTGTGAAGATTTCTTCCGCCCAGCTGTCAACGCTGTGCTCAGAGTCAGTTTTTCTTTCGTCGTGGGCTCCATCGATACGACAACAGGCGATGAAGTCTCCTGCGAAGCGGGCCAGGAGATTGAATCCGCTCATACTTAGCAGGGGTGTCCCGTAGATTCTGCATGCTTTAGAGAGCGGTGAGATATCTTCGGGGGTGAGCCTGAATTCGCGGGTGGTTTCTCCTGCGACGACTGCTTCGGAGGCTACTTGCGCCCACCGGTTCGGTAGAGTGAGATGGCGGGCATCAGCTCCGGCGAACTGGCTGATTCTCGCGCCGAATAGTTGCCCTTCCTCGGAGATACGAAGCATGGTCGATCGTCGGTACTCGATGTAGGTGCCGGTTTGGTCTTTACCTTTAGCTTCGCTTTCAGTGTGGTCGATGCTGATACGCAGGAGGTTCTCCTGGTCTTTTCGTGGGCGAAAGGTTTTAGTGAAAAGCAACGCTTCGTCTCTGTGGATAGCGAAGTCAGTTACAGCCCCTTCATAGTCAGCAAGGGGCAGTAACGCGATAGCCCAATCACCTGTCTTGCTGAACGCAGAAACGGCTAGCTTGCCGGTCTGCGTGATATTCAGATGGATGACTTCGTGCATGGCGTATGCGCCGTCAACGCGGTCTTCCTCTTTGGCCTTACTCGTGAAAGGGAGCAGCGCAATGAACGCTTGGTTCAGGTGTTCAGAGCGAACAAATAGTTCTTCGCTCATTTTTGTTCTCCTGTCTCTGGGTCGTAGTCGGTCAGGTCGTCCTCTTGGAGCCGGTTGATGGTGGCCTGAACGTCAGGGTCATAGTAGAACCTCTTTCGGTGTGTAGCGGGAGGTCGGGTGGTAGATGAATGCGGCTTGTAGGGTTTCCTGGCGGAGCTGTTTTTTGAGTTTCCGTGGGAGCCTGTGGCCGTATTGGTCTGGTGGCGTGAAGTAGTAGTTACCTGCCCAGTCTGAGGGGTGACCTGTCTCGTGGTCTGGGGCTCCTTGGAACACCGCAAAGTGGGCGTAGAAGGGGGACAGGGAGGTTAGGAAGTTGCGGTATTCCTTCCAGCTGTTCCTGAGCCTGTTGTCTACGGGTGGGTAGCTGGTGACCGGGTGAGGCGGAGGCTGTAAACGGCGGGTCATGCTTCCTCCTTGGGGGCCTGTAGAGTGCCGATTCCGTAGACCTCGATAACTTCGATTTCATCGGCTGGCGCGTCAATCTCTTGTAGCTTCGCGTCAATGAGCTTGGCGCGGATAGGGTCTGCATCTACCCTGTAGGTAATCCAGTTGCCCTTGGTCCCGCTATCAAGGTCTTTGCCTAGAAACCCTGTACCCGGCTCTAGCTCGTCTGCGGTGAGGAGCTCGACGGGTATCTCGCTCTCAACCCACAGCGACCAGCCTGATGCGTTCTGCCATGCGAGCTCAAACGCCCACTCCCAGACAATTGATTCATTAGTCCAGGCGAGATAATTACTGGGGTCATCGTTCTGGATGCGCTCCATCTTCTGCGTAAGCGTCCCCATCTCGGGGTGTACGCATTTGGCCGGGCGCCCGTCCAACTGCTCCCAGTCAATGCGTACACCGTCCTGGATAGCCTGAGTGAGATTTGAATATCCGTCCATTTCGTTTGTTCCTATCGTTCTAGCTGTGCAAGTTCTTCAATGGGTGGGAGCAGAAGCTCCCGGAGCCGAGTCAGGCCCTTGGTTGTTACGCGTACCTGCGGGGTAGTTACCTTGCGGACGCCCTCGTTCTGGTCGTAGTAGCTCTGGGCCTTGGCTGTGAGGTAGCCGCGTTCAATAGCGGTCTGCTTGATGTGGCGCTCACCGGCACGGCGGTAGGTCCAGCCACGCGCGTCCAGCTCCCGAAAGAGCCGCAGTGGACCGACGTCGATTCCAGCCCGCTGCAGCACCTTGGCGGCGTCACCGACCGAGCAAGACCCCTCAGCGCTCAAGAAATCCTCAAAGGCTTCTACCTTGGGCTGAGCGGCCTCAAGCTGAGCCTTCTGCTCCTGGACTACAGCGGTGAGTTCCTGCATGATCGCCAGCGAGCGCTGTTCGAGGGTCTGGGCTGCCTGGTATTGGCCGGTTTTGCGGATGGTGGGTAGGACTTCGTGGGTTACCCAGTTACTGAAAGCTCTTGCTTCTTGTTTGCGGGAGTTGAAGATTGCTTTGTAGAGCCCTGATTCAGTGATGGTGCTCATTTGCTGGGTTCCGCCAGGGGTATCCACTTTGTGGGTCCCCTTTTCTTCCTCTTCTAGCATTCGGAGCATGTGGCCGGTTTGGGCATACCCAAGTGCGTTGGCTACGTCTTTGGCTATGAAGTAGGGGTTGCCGCTGATGAGTATTGCTCGTAGCAGGAAGCTGTTGAAGCTGAAGTTCTGGATTTCTTGGGTCATGGGGTTATTCCTCGGTGAGTTGGTTGGCTAGTGCTCCGATGAGGTCGGGTCGGAAGTCGCGCCAGTAGTCGCAAGGGACTGCGTCTTCGGGTTCGAGGGCGAAGTTGAGCATGACGACGGGTACTGAGGTGATGCCTTGATGGGCGAGTTCTTCTGCGAGTTTGCGGTTCTCTTCTTTGTCTACGTCGTAGACCTTGAGAGTGACACCGTCGATGGCTGATATGAGGTGGCCGTTTTCGTCTTTGGTAGCGATACCGACATCCACGAACTTGCGTTTGGTCAGGTTGCAGGGCTGGCAGCCGGTTGATTTGGTGTAGAGGGTAATAGTTTTATTGGTCATGGGCTTTTCTCCTGTTCGTCGAGTATGTTGATGATGTCTTGGAGGCTGTAGCCTTGTGGGCTGTCTATTTGCTCGTGGTCGGTGAGGTAAGCCTGTAGGCGAGCTTTTGCGGCAGGGGCTAGGGGCTGTGCGGGGTTGATGGCCACGGTCGCTGCCAGGGTGAGCGCTGTTGCCAGCAGGGCAGTCAGTAAGACCGTGGCGAAGCCTTTAGCGGCGAGCGTCAGCAATGTGGCTGTCACTTGCGCTCCTTACGAAAAGTTCGAAAGCCTGGTTCAGGGTGCCTGTGATCTGCTCGATAGGTGCTCGTGCGTAGGTTCCGTGGAGCTCCACACCGCTGGTGCTGATGGTTACTGCTGCGCCCGCGTGCTCCTGGGCGGTTCTGTGGGCTTCTTGAACCTTGCGGCGCGAGCGGGCGAGCTGGGCCTGCAGCTCCTTGGTCTTAGCGGTGAGTTCGGCGTTCTTAGCTCGCTCTGCTGTCAGTTCTTCCTCTAGGACCTTGGTGATGCTGGTCTGCTCGGCTTCAACCTTGAGTGCTCTGGTTTCTTCCTCCGCTTTTTCGGCCCGCTTGGTCATGTCCACCAGCGCCTGTTTCAGGCCTTCGTTGATACCGGCCAAGGTGTCGTAGTTCTCGGTCGTATCGTCCAGCTCGGACTCCAGTTCCTTGATGCGGGCGTCCTTGGCCCGCAAAGCCTGAGCCACAGCCGCAGGATTCGGAACCCGGCGGACGGCCGGAGCAGGGGCCGGGGCGGGTGCCTGGGTAGGCGCTGTGGTTTCAGTTCCGCCGGTGCGGGCAGGGTCACGATAGCGATAGCCGGTCATTAGAAGTTCACCTCATCACTAACAGCCTCAGCCTCAGTCCCAGGCAGAGCTGGCTCCCAAAAGGCCCGGGCCTGCTTGATGGCTTCACCCGGCTCAATACCGTAGACACTCTCTAAGAGCTCAAACTTGCGGGCGGCCCAATTCCCGTTCTGCGCCGGGTCATGCTCATTCAGCCTGTAAAGATTGCTCGTGCCGGAGCTGTTAAAGTTGATGACCTCATATAAGAACAGGGCGTAGGCGAGCTGGTCGATAGTTTTCTCAGCGAGCTTGGCGCGTCCCTTTTCCCGCAGGTCCTTATCCTCAGGGTCATGGTCGATACCACAAATTTCCAGAACGGATCTCAGCGTGTAGTTTCTGTCGCAGATAGCAGCGATCAGGGCGGCATGAGCGGTGCCCTTGAGCTTGGCCGGCTTATGGACCAGCTCCTCCAGGTGCTCTTTGAACTTTGGGTGCTCAACGCGCAGGGCCAGCTCAACCTTTTCACGAGCTTCCTGCTCCGCGATTTCCTCAGCAGTCAGCTCAGGCTCAGCAGCCTCTTCCTCCTGCTTCTCAATGAAGGCGTACCACTGGACCCGCTGAGAGCCGTGACTCAGATATGCCCGCAAGCAATCCTTACCGTACTCATCGAGGGCTTTCTGCGGGATAATGTAGTTCGAAAGCTCCAGCACTTCCTGCGGCTTTGTTGGCAATTCGTCAAAATAAAAAGGCTGGAGATACCGGTATTCCGGTAGCTTGGTCTGCTCAGCATTAATCAGCTCATAGCCCAGGCCGGTCAGGTGCTCACGGAGCTTATCAACAGACTGACGCCACTCCAAGGTGCCGGCGGCCCGGCTAGTAGCCTGCTTCCAGCGCCAGTCATCACCGGACTCAGCAGCTTCGGTCATGTCTTTCGCTAGGTCGGGCTCATCGCTGTACTTAGCGATTTCCTCAGCCTGGAAAAGGTCAATCTTCTTCTCCTTGACCGCCGCAAGAACCTGCTCACCAGCACCCAACAGCTGTGCACGACGGCGAACAGTAGACGCCGACTTGCTAATAGTCTGCGCGACCCGCTCAACGTCAAAGCCAGGTAGGTCCAGCATCTGCTGGATAGCGCGGGCCTCGTCCACAGCGGTGATGTTCTCACGGTGGATATTCTCGGTAAGCATGGCGGCAATCTGCTCAGCATCACCATCGAACCGGTCAGTGACGACGCAGGGGATAGTCAGAAGCCCAGCGCGTTTAGCGGCGGCCAGACGGCGGTGGCCGGCAATGACAACAAAGTCACCGGGGCGGGCAGGGTGACTGGCAACAACCAGGGGCTGCATGATGCCCACCTTGCGGATAGAAGCGGCCAGCTCGTCCAGGCCCTGCTCGTCGCCTAGGGCTTCACGAACGTTGTTGGGGTTGGGGTAAACCTGGGAGAGCTCCAGGTCGGTGATAGTCATGGTAGTCATTGGGGAAGGTCTTTCTTGGGTGGAAACTTTTGGGGAAACTTACGGACAAAGAATTCGAGGCTTTCTAGCCCATCGGATTGCGGTAGCTAAAGAATGAGCTGTGTCTGCGAGCCTGCCGGATCTGCTCAGCGGTTAGGCCGTGCTCACGGCGGTAAGCCTCAATCACGCGGTCTACCTGGTGGGCTTCGGCGCGTAGCTCCGCGGCTTTCTCGGCCAGCTCCACCGCAATACGCTGGGTACTCAGCACCCGCTGTTTACGGAGCACCAGCACAGCAGGCTCACTGGCTCGCTTGACCCAGAAACGCGGCTCGGTGATACGGGGTTCGGGAAGAATACTCACCGGCCACCCCCAGAGCGTCCAAACGCCGGCATCGTGTAGATGAGCACTGGAACTAGGGTGAGGGCGGCCAGGGTGCCACCGTTGGCGGTAGCGGGGTTAGCCAGCCCCAGGAAAGCCAGCAGGCCCAGCAGTGCAAGCCAATTCCTTAGCCTCATGCCGCCACCGCCGGGACCTGCTCAATCTGATACTGCTCAGTGGTGAAGGTAGCGATCTGGCGTGTCCAGCCACCCTCAGAAGCAAAGACCTCGTTGGTGGCCCAGTCAATGGTGATAGGGGAGCGAGGTTCCAGCGCACGAGACAGGGCATAATCGACAGCCTGACGGCGGGCCTCAGCACGGCGCTTAGGGTCTTTGTAGGCCCGGTACTGGACCTCTTGGGCGGCCAGGTGGCGCGGGGTGTCCTCGCGGGTGATGACGATGCCCACTCGCTCGTGGACCATTTCAACGGTTGCGGTCATTGTTCTTCCTTCTGGTGGTTGTTCCGCTGGTGCTCAGCGAGCAACAGCTCAAGTTCTTCTTCATCAGCCAGACGGCCTAGCGCAGTTCGTGAGCTGCGCTCTTCGGCCCATTCACAGGCCGGGCATGATTTGCGGGTAACGGTGGTGAGGTTCATGAGGCCAGCCCCTGCAACCGTTGAGCGGAACCAAAGGTCATGGAGTCGATAAGCCGGTTGATTTGGCTCGCGCGCATTCGGAATACCGGGCGGTTGCCATTGGGGTTGAGGTCGACGTACTCGGCTTTACCTGCGTGGATCATCTCGCGCAGGTAGTTCGCTGATTCGTAGCCCAGCAGCTCGGCCGCGTCTTCGAGCTTGTAGAGCCGGTCAACCAGAACAACATCGTCCCGGGGTTCAAGGGATGAAATAGTTTTAGACATGAGATGTGTCCTTTCGGGGTGGTTAACGAGATACTGGGTGTGAGCTACAAGGGCTGTAGCCCAGTGGATATTTGGAGGTTCATAATGATTGGTCGAATTAGAGATAACTCACCGGCCCGTAACGTTCTGTTTGAGGCCCCCGCGGAGGTAGTGGCTTTTATTCACCACTACGTGAGGATCAATGACAAACGCCGGAACTGGGCTCCTTTGGTAGTCGTTCATCTTGATGACTTCGAGTCGAACGCCGGTAGAGCGGTAGTTCTTTACAGTGAAGATATCTATGAGTTCGAGCTACCTGATGGCTATGACCCCGCCGGTTTTGATGAGCTGGTGCCACGGCCTTCTTAGAAGACCGATGCTTTATCTTCGACCACGCATGGAACCCGCTACCTACTCGGGAAGAGGATTAGGGCCTACCTGGGGCTTGCCTTCTTTGCTTCCGCTCCATCTGAGGCGGTAACAGGACCTGCACCCCACAAAGACCACTTCTGGGTCATGCACTGGCATACGCATATCGAGCGGTATGAAAGTTCCTGCTTGGCCTGCACCCTGGATTTCCCAGTTCACAGTCAGTCCGCAGAACCTGCAGATGTTGCCGTCGCGGGCTTTGACAGCACCGAGTAACTTACGGTCCATGAGCAGAGAATTGAGTTCTCGCAGTGCCCGTTTTTCGTTATCGGTCACCAGCTTGTCACGTAGCTTGCTGGCTTCTTCGATAATCTCCGGCCAGACGGTCCCTAGGTCAGACCTGTCGTTGATTGCAACTTCTGCCAGGGCATCTAGCTTCTTGAGGGAAGCTCGGAAATGGATAAGTGCGACGCGGCGGTCACCGCCGGGGAACGGGGTGAGTAGGTCGGTCCAGGGCATTGGGTTTCTCCTTGAGTAGATACGGGCGGGGTTTCCGCGCCGGGCGGTTTAACGAGATACTTAAGGACGTATAAATGAAGGGGGCTAAAATGTCAGACAAAAATGCTGAAATCGTCTTCCACCTGGCTGGCGGTTCTTCGCTTCGCCTTGAATGTTCTAGTGAGGTCGTTCAGGCTATGCGTGGTTCGATAATGAAGTTTCTGCGAGACGGTGGAGAATATTTTTCTGTGGTACTTAGCCAAGGTGATAAGGCTCGAGCTTTTGCCCTGAATCGATTTACGACGTATGAGTTTGAGTATCAGCGCGGCTTCTCTATAGAGAGAACTAAGGCTTACCACGACATTTTTTGTCACTCTTTGAAGAGCAACGGCGTGCTGTTCCTGAGCGAAGATATGGAACCGTTGGATGCGCTGCCGGATATCAAAGCTGAATCTAGTGAGCTTTAGCCAGGGCATTGGGTTTCTCCTTGGGGTGTAGGTACGGGTAGGGGAGTTGCGAGCGTAATATCCCAATTGGAATAGTTAGGGTAAAAAATTAGGCGGCTATCGGGGTAAGTTCGAACCCGTTTCGCAGGTCTCGCATTGGAACTTTGAGCCAGTCTGCGATAGTGAAGAATTGGTCTAGCTTTATATCGGCCTTACCGTTGCGAATCATGCTGGCTCGCGGTTCTGAAACTTCGAGTAGCTCAGCAAGCTCCTTGGTCGTCTTGCCCTGGTAGTGCATTAGCTGGTCAACGCTTCGGGCTACTTGTTCGGTGGGTGTCATGTCTGCCTCCTGCTCTGGATATTCATACATTATTACAATTGGAATAACTAGGCAAGCGTTTTTAAGTAATAATTTTCTATTTGTGATAATTTATTACACATGGGAACGAACAAAAGTAGCCAAGCAACAGCCTTCAGTAATGCAGTCAACGCTGAAATCCGTAGCCTCATGGGACGTAGAAGTCTTTCACAAACGGATCTGGCTAACTCGACTGGCCTGAGCCAGGCCAAGGTGTCCAAAACTATTTGGAATGATGTTGGGTCGCTTACCTTGGACCAACTTGAAGCTGTATGTCTTGCCCTCGATGTACTGCCAAGTGATGTAATTGAGTGTGCCGAGCGTGCCGTCCTTTCTATCCAAGTTAGCCAAGCCACGGACCAGCGTCCTGGTGGTCGTTACAACAAGGCAGGGGAGTGGGTCCCTGAAACCCGCGCTGGCTACGTCCTGGCCGCCTACGACTCAGACGAGGAGAAGGGCGTTGATTACGACGACTAACCGTGACCCCTACGCCCTGGCCGAACGCCTCGGCGTTGCGATCGTCTACCGCAAACTGGCCGGAGGCCTGCACGCCTATTGGGACGGACAGCAAATCATCATCGACCCAAGACTCACCCAGCGCCAAGAGCGATGCGCCCTCACTCACGACCTCATGCACGTACAAGCAGGGGACGCAACCTACGTTCATGCCATGAAGTCCCCCGCCATAGAGTCCAAACGCGACCTACAGGCAGCCGAGTACCTGATTGACCCAGCCGAGTTCCACAAGGTCGCGGCAATCTACCCTGACGACCCGGTACGCGTAGCCCGCGAACTGGGCGTCACCGATCGGCTCCTGAACGCCTGGGCGCGAGCGCGCCCCATGAGCATCATCGGTGAGGACTTGGTGGCCTGAGCTACTCCTGCGGGTGAAACCTGCTCCTTTGTTACAAAAGGAGCAGGTTTTTTTACTACCTAAAAGCCGTAAGTTACCGGGGAGTAAGAACAATTAATCGTATCTTTAACCTCATGCACCCCCAACCAGTTACACCAGAGCAAGTCACGGCACACTTCAAATCTGCTTTCAAGACTACGACCATCAAAAACATGGCGCAGGAGATCGCCGACCTTGCAAATAAGCAAGCTGCGCTTATCCAGCAGATACAACACCTCGAAGGAATCATCCAAGCTAGCGGTGGGCTAGAAGCACTCAATCTCACTCGATACATTACTGAGGCTAGAAATGAGCTTTCGCATACAAAACAGGTAAATGCTGAGCTCATTGCATCAACACAGCGCAGGGCTCAAGAAATCCTTGAAGGTGCCCAGCAATCTGTGCATAAACAGCAGGCAGAACTCAAAAAAGAAGTTATGGCAGAAGCACAGCCTGTTATTGAAGCAGAAATCGCTAAACAGGTGGAGATACGTGAGGGCATTCTGAAAGAACAGGTTGAAAAAGAGGCCGAAAAAATATTTGCTGAAGTCAAAGAGAGTGCTTTGAATGCTGTGAACATCGACGAGATAGCGTTGGCAAACCAGGAAGCAGCAAGGATCCTTGACGAGGCGCGTGCTCAGACATTCACAGAAGCCGCTCGAACTTGGAAGCAAGGGCATGAAAACTGGAAACGGGTGCATGACCAAAGCCAGTTCATCCCATCGCCCATCAGCACTGCTTCTCTGGAGCTGGTAGAGGTGTTGCAAGAAATCGGTGCTTTCGATGCAGGGGAGCGTCGCCTGAAACTTGCATCTGACTATGGAACGCGAACACTTTCGAGGGGGAAAAAGGAAGCTATAGAACCTATCGCTCAGCTATTGGGCCGCCCAGCGCCGGGCGAGTCCATCAACCAAGTTGTAGAGGTACGACTTGTAGGCCAGCGCCAAACACTCAGTGCGCCTGGGCCAGACGAGAAATATGTGTTTGCCTACCATAAAGGCTGTTTTCTCGGTGGTCTTACAAATTCTTATGCCAGTCGCATTCTTCCATTCCTTGAGGCTATGGACGCTCTTGGCATCTCGGTCTATGGTGAGGCGGATATAAAGCTAAGCGCTACGAAAGCAAAAGGAATTCTTCAAACAAAATCAAGTATTGGTGTACCGAGTGTGCATGCTATCCGTGACTCTATGCCGAAAATCTACCGCCTCGCGCGCACAATGAACAGCGCGTATGCTCAGAATATTCGCACAGCTCATGAAGCCGTTGAATGGGTTGATAGATTCGGCTCTCTTAGCTTGGAAATTAGAGAATCACAGAGCTACGTTCGCGACTGTGAACGAGAACTTCGAATTTTGGAACAAGAGGGCGGACAAGAGCAACTTGTTAGGGAATACTGGATGCAAAAGCTCGGTGTGAGCCGCTAGCCTTGGGCAATGCGGACACCAACAGTTCATCAGCTTAACCTCCGCAGTGAGTGAAACCTGCTCCTTTGTTACAAGGGGAGCAGGTTTTTACTACCTCAAAGCTGTAAGTTACCGGGGAGTAAGGGGCAATAACCGTATCTTTTAACCATGACTCCGAAAAAATACGATGAATCCATTGATGATTTTCACAGAGCGGTTAACTTCTACCGCCTATACAGAGTGCTGACCAATCCAATGGGGAAGCGGCGAGACGACCCCACAGCCCCAAAGAACTGGCTAGAAGCGCTCAAAGAAATTATGGCTCTTTCCATGGAAGAAAGAACTATCGATGGAATCGTCTATGAAATCGAGGTTGATGAACGACGGCGTGCTGCAACTATCGGTATGCATAAGCAACTAGATCCCTCCCTGATGAGCCAAATTAATCGGGGCGAAGAATCTGTTGCTGACTTTAAGCTTGAATCTCAGGGCAGTGGCATTCTCCTAGCCCATGCATCGGCTGTTGCCATTACTGAAATCCAAGGCACGCTAGTCGCCGCCATCGCAAGAGGCTCAAGCATCAGCGTTCCAAGACAACGAGCAGTCTCAACATTTTTCAATCATTTCTTTGCCACTGAGAAAGGAGTTAACTGGGCTCATAAAGGGCTCATAGTTCCGGCTGATATTGAACGGCTAAAACGCGCGAACCGGGTCAAACAGTACACAGCAAAATTTATTGAGAGCCCTCACACTCTCAAGGGCGCCCTTATTCAGGGAAAGGGCCCTCGGAAGGCTAGCCGTTTAATCGCCAAGCCACTCGGCGGGGAAGTCGAAATTTTATTAAATGTAAAGGACAGTAAGAATCAACGAAACGTCCAAGAGGAGATGCTGGAACAAGTATTAGCAACTAATGACGGTCTCTGGCACGGAAGTGTACAAAAAGCTACGGCTGTCATTGACGACGACGAAGTCATCCTTGACCTCATCGATCATGAAATGGCCTCGACTATCTACTTCTCACCGCCCGAACGAGCAACTCTAACATTTTCAAGTCTTCTCAAGGCAGTCAAGCTAGAACTGTTAAGGTTAGAAGAAGAGGTCCAAAAAGCACTCAGCTACAGAGCATCTTAAGAAACGAGAACGCATGAAAGACAGAGCACTTGACTATTACTCTGTACGGCTATGGATAGATATCCTTTTGATGTTTGCTGTGCTGGTTCTGTCTGTCGTCTTTCCCCTGCCTGCCAACGTGACCCCAGATCAAGAAGGTGCCTTCTTCTCTTTTCTAACTGCAGTTGTTTCTTTCACTTCTATCGTTGTTGCAGTCGCAGTGTTTGCATGTTCAATGGTTTATCAAAGCTCTGCGAACGGACTGAAGCACGTTCGACGCTTATATTCAGAGGAACTACGCAAAAACTGGAGCTCTGTGCTTACCTGGTCCCTACTCGCAGGATCTACGTCAGTTATAGGGGTGGGGGTAGCAGCGGCAGGAAATCATACTGTCGGCCTGGGACTGGCGATCAATGCAGGAGCCTGGGCATTCATCAAGGGTACAAGAGGTCTGGTATGGTTTGTGTCTGCGCTCTTCCTGATTGAAGAAGACGACGTGATGAGCAACTTTCCAGAGGAAATATCTTTGAGGGGTCGAGATGAGGACCCATCTTAAATCATGCGCCGTATCGATATTGAATCATCATGCCTTTGCACTACCAACGACATCACCGACGCTAAAGCTGAAGTAGCCGACGAAGCTACTGGCTCGGGACAGGGTGCGTTTGCTTCCTGTATTTCTAAAGCAAATATCTTTCTTCGTAAGAGAAGAGAATCGGGGTCTTGTACTGTATGAGGAAGGCAGCGTGTAATAGCGCTAAAGTCATGTCGTTCTTCTTATTTAGACTGTGTATCCAATAGTTTTAAGAAAGATGTGTTGCACGTCTCCTAGAGATCCTAGGTAAACAACACATCCACACGAAAGGATTCACACCATGACAGCGTCACACTCGCTCACTGGTACATCCCGCACCCAACGCCTCATAGCAATGATCGCCCTAGCATTCTCACTATGCCTAGGCATCACAACACTCACCACCACACCAGCACATGCAGCCCTCTCAAAACCACTTGAAAGCGGCGACATGATCTACATCGAAGACAATGGCATGTGCACAGTCACAGTCATCAGCACAAGATATGCAATCACCGCAGGACACTGCGGTGAAGAAGGCAAAAAAGTAGAAGTCTATGGTGAAGTCATCGGAACCATTACCTACAACGGCCTCCAGCAAAAAGCAGGCTACGACTTCGCAAGAATCACACTAAAACCAGGTACGCCAACCAAAGTAGCCCCATCGGCCCCCAGATACAAACCAAATAAAGGTGACGCTATCTCCAAAAACGGTGACGCCTCAACGTGGACGCATGGCACTGTCCTGGACCCTACCCTGATTAACAAACCAGCAAAACTAAACGGCAACTCATACCCTGCACGCATATGGACCGCTAAACTCGTCAGCTACAAAGGCGACTCCGGCGCACCCGTCTACCACAAGGGCAAAGTCATCGGCATCCTCAAAGGTGGTCCGGCACAAAACAATAAAACAACCTATGTAACCCCGCTAAGCGAAATTATCGGGTACATGTAGCCCAATAACCCCAACAAAAGAAGCCCCCGGTGCCTGCAAAGCGCTGGGGGTATTCTGCATGGCCATCGCCCTAGGGATCTTACAAATACCAAGATCATCAAAGACTGGGACAAATAAAAAAGACTGGGACAAATAAAACAGCCTGCTGGACTTGAGATAACGCAACTACCTCAATGCCAGCAGGCCACTAGGAAAAAAATCTACACCATGAAAACACAGTACACAACCCTCACAGTGCTCCTCATACTATCCCTCGCCTTCCTAGCCACCAGTGGGCGGGCGGCCTGGCTCATACCCGTAACCATCGCGAACACCGGGCTAGCCCTATTAGCTATCAAAACCTGGAAAAAACAAAGAAAATGACCAAACACTACCTATCCACCGGAGACATCGCCAAAAAAATCGGCATCACCCAAGGCGCCATGGGACACTACAAACTCCCAGAACCCGACGTCATCATCGGCAACAGATACAAAGGGTGGACGGAGGAAGCCGTAGAAGCCTGGATAGCCTCACGCCCAGGCAGGGGAGCACGCACCGACCTCAAGGTTACAAGGTTAGGAAGCAGGGGGAATCTAAGTAGATAAGAACGAAGCCCCGACGACCCACTCGATTGAGCGGGCTGGGGCTTTCTGTTACTTCTTCTCGAGGGTCAAGATCGCAAAGATACCAAGCGCTATTGGCGGTAACACCACCCATACGGCGGTTCCACGATTCACCACGCCTACTAGTGCAACGATAAAACAGGTAATAGACAGGAAGAGCATTGCAAGCGAAAAGAGGTCAATCTCGAAGTGTCGTCTTTGCATGGATCGCCCCGCCCCGCCCTTTCTTTGTTTAGTTGATAGGGGGTGCATCCCCAATCTTGGTTCGTCTTACTTGCACGATAGTCCACTCAATAGACGTACGTCCACCTTTTTCAGTGGTTTCCTCAAACACCGTAATCTCAAACAGGTCGTCTGCACCAATCTTAAGGCCCTCATCAATTTGCTTTTGGAACCCGTCGTCAGCCATAGTTGCCAGTCGGTTACCCTGGGTGGACCGCACCCGCCATTTTTTGCCTGGGCGGAAATCTAGAGTTGTAAAACTGGCCTCCGCTGTAAAAGTCCGCTTATGAACCACTTCTTCATCATAGTCGTAGGAGACAGCCCTATAATCTTCCTGGTCGTATGTCACAGCTGCAGGTTCCTGCATAAGCTTCGCTGAGTCAGTTGCTGTATCCGCTGTTCGCATCTCTAGCTGCTGTGCAGAATTACCAATTGGCTCCAGTATCTTCTGAAGATTTTTTCGGGTCTTTTTCTTTTCCTTTTGAAGTGCTTCCCATGCTTTTGCAGGAACTTCTTCGGAGAATCCAGCACGCCACTTCACTTTATAAGTATCATTATGCTCTTGATACTCGAAATCTTCTGCCAGACCGTGTTTTGCGATGTTCATTCCTGCCCGAATAGAAGTCAAGGAAATGCCTCCGCCTGTAGATATAGTTGCTAGAGCACCCTCGGGGTTGGCAGCCACCCAGTTTGCAATATTAACAACAAACTCAATGGCAACAGAACCTTCCTGAAGCGGTCTCACCTTCACGGGGTCATTAACCATTTCACCTTGCGATGAAACTTGAAGCATTTCTTCAATGAACCCGGCTACACCTTCCAATGTCTGCGCGAGCTCCCATGCTGAAAGCTGATGATCATTCGCTTCTGAGCCTGTGAATCGAAGCTGTAGAACTTCTTCGGTAGGAATGCTATCCAATGTGTGCGAGTTCATCTGGACAGGGACTGATGACGATTCGGCTGACTGCAATATTTTCTACTTTCCTGGGTTTGGGAATCCACGCGCTAGGTTAAGAATAGCGTTAAACAGGCGCAAAGCAGACCGAATTACCATTCGGAAAGCTGGCGGGCTATCAATTTACCTTGATACCGTTTGGGGTCCAACGCACCGACAGAGACGAAGGCAGAGGCTCTTGCTCAGTTGGTTCCGCGCCGGTCTCCAGCCAGGTGCGGTCTACGTCTGTAATCTCAGCTAGGCGGTCCAGGTCTGCTGCCGACGGCTTGAACGCCCCAGACTCCCAGCGGCTCAGAGTATTTCGCGCAACCGGGATTAGCTCCGCGAGCGCAGTTTGATTGAGTCCTGCGTGTTCGCGGGCTTTTCTGATGCGGTCTTGGAGTGTCCAGTGGGGGATGGTCATGGGTTTATTTTATCTGATTGTTGATTTTGCACCACCCTTGTGGGGTATTTGTGTTGCAATATCTACGCCTATGTGTGTAATGTGGTTCTTGATGTGGTGCATTTGCTACACATTCGGGAAGTCATTCTTACTTTACGGTTCTTGAATCCCGACCCCAAGGCTTGCAACCTCGGGGTAAACACAAGCAACCGGCCGGTTAGCTGCGTTAGAGCTGCAGCACTTGAGATAGAGCCATTACCGGCATTGGCCCACAAAGGAATCACGCCCAGGGTAGCTCCCTGAGCCTGATGCATACGGAACAGACTGCCCAAATCTTCTATGCCGAAGAAACAGGGGGTCTACTTGTCGTATCAGGAAGAGGAAACCCTGCGCCAAACCTCGGGAGCTCTTTGGGGGAAGGGAATCCAAAAGCCTCTCGCGCTAGCGCAACCTCTAGCCGAATAGGGCGAAGCCCCTAACCCACCCAATTACCGAGCAACCCTAAAAGACCTGGCACCAATCACACACACCCCCGTCCGCACCAACTACCCTTTAAATATCGAACACATATTCTAATAAGAACCAGGAGAAACCATGGCAACCAGACGCTCCAACGGCGAAGGATCCACCCCCTACAAACGCCCAGACGGCCGCTGGCAAATAAAAATCCGCACCACCCAAACCACCACCGGCGAACCTGTCCGCAAAACCATCTATGGCAAGACCCGCGCCGAAACCGTCTCCAAAGCAAAGCTGTTCATGCGAAGCCTCGAAGACGGCGCTCTCATCGACATGCAAGGCTACACCCTAGACCAATGGCTCGAACACTGGCTCGAACACATCGCCAAGCCTGGCCTGCGCGAACGCTCATACCGGGACTACCACCAGCAACTCAACCGCTGGATTATCGGAACCACTCTGGGACGCACGCACCTAGCCAGTCTCACCACTCTGGCCATCGAAAGGCACCTGGGCTACATGCGAGCAGAAGGTAAAGCAGAGGCAACCATCCTCAAAATCCACCGCCTACTCTCCAAGGCTCTCAAAGATGCCCAATCCCGCGGACTCATCCACAAGCACCCCATGCTCGGACTCAAAGCCCCCAAAGCCGCCACAGAAACCGGCGCTGCCCTTACCACTGCACAAACCCGCAAGCTCGTCAACGCCGCTAAAGTCGACTACATCCACGGCCTTAGCTTCATCATCGCCCTCGCTCTCGGGCTACGCCAAGGCGAGCGCCTGGGGCTTATCTGGGACGATATCGACCTAAGGAAAGGCACCATCACCGTCCGCCGCGCCCTGGCCCTCGTGCCCGGGGGAGGCTACCAGATGGTGGAGCCGAAATCTGCAGCAGGCTATCGCACCGTACCTGTACCACCCCAGCTGATTGAGATTTTCAAGGATCATCGCACCCGCCGGCGGCGCAGAGCCCTTGAGCTGGCCCAGTATTGGAATACTAAGCCCGACGTTCACGGCAATTACTGGGATTTAGTCTGTGTCGATTTTGAGGGCAACCGACTGCTGCCCGGGCAGGACCGCCATGCGTGGAAGGAATTCCTTAGGCGCAATGGGGTTCCAGAGATTCGCGTGCACGACGCTAGACACACGGCTGCGACTACTCTGCTGGGGCTGGGGGTAGCCCCTCGAATCGTCATGCAGATGATGGGCTGGTCATCAATGGCTATGCTGAACCGTTACCAGCATGTGCTTGATGAAATGGAACGCGAGGCAGCGGCGAAGGTGGGGGAAGCTATTTTCTCAGCTCAGATTATTTCGCTGGATGAACGGCGCGAGCTGGCCTAAAAAGCAATGGGGTTCAAAAAGGGGTTCACACCATTATTCAGAGGTCACAGAAAAGCCCCCGACCTGGAATCTTTCACCAGGTCGGGGGCTTGTTGGTGCCCAAGGTGGGACTCGAACCCACACTCCGAAGAACCGCATTTTGAGTGCGGCGCGTCTGCCAATTCCGCCACTTGGGCAAGCGGTTAAAGCTCTTCTACCTTACATGTTTCGGCACAAATATGCCAATCCTTGAGTCAAGAGGTGGGCAGCCTCGTGCGGTGACCTGAATTCGGTGTCTTGCTCTCTGGAATCTGTGCGATTCAGAAGGCTATGGGAGGGGTATTATAGGTAAGAAAGGGTCGGCCCGCTTTACCTCGTTTTACGGGGTAAACGGGCGGTTTGCATGTGAATATCAAGGCACCGTAAACCCCCACACAAGCAGAAACCATAAAAGGAGCGGGAGATGTCGGAGCAGACTATCCAAGAGCCTGAGACCTACGAAGAAAGGCCGCAACGAACAGTTGTTGTTGCTGAAGATGAAGCCTTAATACGCCTCGATATCGTTGAGATTCTTAAAGACCAGGGCTATCAGGTAATAGCCGAGACCGATAACGGTAAGAAAGCGGTTGAACTAGCTGAGGAACACCGACCAGACCTCGTCCTGATGGACGTCAAGATGCCCATTATGGACGGTATCGCCGCAGCAGAACTCATTAATGAGAAGCAACTAGCACCCGTTGTTTTGCTGACTGCCTTTAGCCAGAAAGAGTTAGTGGACAGGGCGACAGAGGCCGGCGCGATGGCCTATGTGGTCAAACCTTTTACCCCCAACGATCTAGTACCCGCTATTGAGGTGGCTATCAGTCGCTACGAGCAGATTCGTGCGCTCCAAAGCGAAGTTGCAAATATCAAGGATCAGTTCGAGACTCGTAAGCTAGTCGATCGCGCAAAGTCGCTCCTGATGACCCGCATGGGTCTGAGCGAGCCTGAGGCCTTCCGTTGGATTCAGAAGACTTCTATGGACCGCCGCCTTTCTATGCGTGATGTCGCGCAGACTATCGTTAAACAGGTCCAGTAGGGTTAGCTCCTAAGCGATACGAAGCCCGCCTAAACAGCTCGTGCAGTCTAGGCGGGCTTATTTATGGGGCAGGCAGTTTGAAAGCCTCAGTAGCTGTATGAGGTGATAGCTTTTCTCAAGAGCCATCATTCTTGACGCCGATTCCCCACAGAGTCAGTGCAGCAAAGAGGGTAACCCCGGCCCACCACAGACCCCCCTGACTAAGGGCGGTAGCAGTGATAAACAGCGTAAGAATCAAAAAGATATTGCCAAGCATTTTTCGGTGCCGGGGGTTCATCGGTAGCCTTTCGAGTGGGATCGATACAATCGTTTGATTATCCACTTTACCCGGTCAAGAGAAAGGTCCGGCCCCCTGCACTTGCAGGGGGCCGGACCTCATCGTATTGGAGCTACTTCTTAGTGAGAAGCGGCAATAGGCCTATGGGATGCTTCTGCAGTGGGCAGGTCGTCTTTATCGGCACCGAAAACTTTAGCTACACGCTCAGTCAATGATGCAATTGCAGCATCACCGGTCACGTTCGTAGCAGTACCGAAGGAGTCCTGCGCCAGGTAAAGGGCAATCATGAGGGCAATCATGGACTCATCGAAACCCAGCATGGACTGGAGCAGGCCGATTGCGGTCATAACCGCACCACCGGGAACACCGGGAGCTGCAACCATCATGAGACCCAGCACCAGAACCACGGGAATCATAGCGGTGAAGCTCAGTGACCCGCTGGTCATATAAACAACAGCTACAGCGCACGATGTAATGGTAATCATTGAACCGGAGAGGTGGATGGTTGCGCAGAGGGGGATTGCAAAATCAACAATTTTGCCCTTGATACCAACATCCTTAGCTGAGGCGACAGTCACGGGGATGGTTGCTGCCGATGACTGGGTACCGATAGCGGTGAAGTAGGCGGGCAACATGCCGCGCAGCATCTTGACGGGGTTACGCTGAGTAAGGGCACCTGCCAGGGTGTACTGGATCGCCAGCATAATCCAGTGCAGGGCAATAACCATGACAAAGACCTTGCCGAAGACAGCTAGAATCTGACCTACCTGGCCGGCCATGGTCATGTTGGCAAAGACACCCACGATGTGTACGGGCAAGAGCGGGATAATCACGTAGGACAGCAGTCGCTCGATGATGACCTGGAAGTCCTGGAAGAGGTTGAGCATGTTCTTGGTCTTGAGTGCTGTAATACCCAGGCCAAGAATGAAAGCCAGAATCAGGGCGCTCATAACGGACATAATCGGGTCAAGAGTAAAGGTGAGGTAGCCCGCAGAAAGCGCTTCTTCGGGGTTCTCAAAAGCAGTGAGCTGCTGCCCCTTTAAAATGATGGGGTAGAGAAAATGCGCAACGGTGACTGCCAAAAAGCCGGCAGTAACAGATGAAGTGTAAGCCAGGCCGACGGTTGTGCCCAGGAGCTTACCTGCGCCCTTGGCTAGCGAGCCGATACCCGGCACGATGAAGCCAATGATAATGAGCGGAATTGCAAAGCTCAGGAAGGCGCTAAATACGGTGGAGAATGAGACAAAGAGCTGTACCACGAAATCAGTGGGAATTGAGCTACCGAGTGCCCCGTTGATGCCGGCGATAGCGCCGGGCGTGAAGGCGCCGATGAGGATACCGCCGATGATGGCGACGATAATCCACACGAGCAGCGGAATCTTCTTCATAAGGGTTTCCTTGTGGTTGTGTGGTCTTTTATGTGCTTGTGTTACCCCATGAGTGTACAGGACAAGGTCCCTGAATTTCTGGTGCTGAACTAGGAGGCAGGCACATCAATTATTTTGTTAGTGATGCGGGCTGTTGCGATCAGTTTGCCGGTCTCATCGGTGATTTCAATAGAGTGAACGCATATACTCCGCCCCAGGTGCACAGCGCGGCAGGTTCCGGTCACTAGCCCTGCTCGCGCAGGCCGTACATGCGTGATGTTCAGGTCAAGGCCCACCGCCGCCCGCCTGCTTCCGGCCACCAAAAGATTCGCGGCACAAGAACCTAAAGTTTCAGCAAGAACCGCTGATGCGCCGCCGTGCAGTATACCTGCTGGCTGTGTGTTACCAGCCACGGGCATGGTAGCAACTGTGAGCTGGGGGTCGGCCTCAAGAATCTCAATGCCCAGTTTCTGTGCCAGGGAACCTGCCCTGATGCTTGCAGCTGCGGGCTTGTCCTTGGGGGGCGCTTGGGTACTGTCCATTGCTTGTTTCCTCCACTGTAATCTGAGGGCTCTTTGACACCCTTTATCTATAGTAGGTGAGAATAGCTGCCAAGAACGGAAGCTGTCTGGGCACCGGCTAGGGGTGGGCTGTAGGATGGGGAGGGTGACTACTACACCTGAAACTTCAGCAGATAACCCCCAGAAACTGATGCTGATTGATGGCCATTCACTGGCTTTTCGATCTTTCTATGGGACTCCCGTCGATGTCTTTGTTAACGCTCAAGGCCAGCACACCAACGCGGTACACGGCTTCCTCTCTACTCTCATGAGCCTCATTAAGACTGAACGGCCTAGCCATATCATTGTTGCTTTTGACCTCTCCGGTGGCACATTCCGTACCGAGGAATACGGCGAGTACAAGGGCGGGCGTAACGAAACTCCCGAAGAGTTCTACGGGCAGATCGAGCTGATCCAAAAAGCCCTCACCGCGCTGAATATCCCATCGGTGACCCTGCCCCGCTATGAGGCTGACGACATCGTGGCAACCTATGCCCGCCAGGGCCGCGAAGCAGGGTTCCAGGTGCAGATTGTTTCGGGAGACCGCGACGCTTTCCAGCTGGTCACCGATACTGTAACCGTGCTCTACCCGGTCACGACCGGCCCCACTAAGGGGATTCGCTACATGACCCCGGCTGCTGTAGAAGAGAAATATAAGGTTGCACCCCACCTTTACCCCGACTTGGCCGCCCTCACCGGGGAACAGGCCGATAACTTACCCGGTGTACCCGGGGTTGGCCCCGGCTTCGCCGCCAAATGGATTAACGAATACGGTGACCTTGCCGGTGTGCTCGATAACGCAGATAAGATCAAAGGTAAGAAGGGCCAAGCCCTCCGTGACCATGTTGAGGACGTTCTGCGCAACCGCCGCCTCAACCGTCTTGTTGATGATCTTGATCTGCCTGTTACCCTGGCCGATGCGGACCACTACGGCCCTAACCAGGAAGAACTGGATGAGCTCTTTGACTACCTGGAGTTCAACTCAATCCGTAAGCGGATGGCTGAGCTCTTTGAATCAATGCTACCGGCTGAACCGGCTATTGAAATCTCTCTCAAAGCTCTTGACACTGTCAGCACGGCACAGGGTCTAACGGACTTCCTGGCCCAGGCTCCCCAGAATATAGCAGCGGTGGAGCGGGGGAGCCAGGTGCCCGAGCGTCTTGCCCAGGCGGTTACCCTCTACCCCGTCATCGATCGTGAAGCCCCCGAAACCAGCCCAGCCCACGGGCAGGGCTTACACGGCCTGCTTCTGCTTGCAGGGCATACCGCCATCTATCTTGATGTTCCGCTTGCCGATGCCGGCTTGCAGGCCAAGCTGGGGGACTGGCTGGCAGATTCCAATGCACCCAAGATTGTCTTTGACGCAAAACAGGCCTACAAGACCCTAGACGCCGCAGGACTACCCCTTGCGGGTGTAGTTGAGGACCCACTCCTTTCCTCATACGTCTGCGGTTTTATTCCCACGGCCCGGCGGCGAGGCTTCCAAGACATGCTCGAAGATTTGAGCCGGGACTACCTCAACCAAACTTTCCCCGCTGAGCCGGAAGGGGCCGACCAGGGCGAGCTGTTCTCCCTGGAACCCGCTGTAGATTTGGACTACCAGGGCAACGTCGCGCGCTACATTCAAGAACTGGCCTACGCCCTGCACCGGGACCTGGTCGCCAAAAACCAGCTGGGGCTTTACCAAGAGATTGAGCTACCAGCAGCAAGCGTCCTAGCGCGTATGGAAATCGCCGGTGTAGCGCTGGATGCCGGAAACGTCACCGAGCTCAAGAACTACTACGGCGAGCACGTTACCCGAGCTACCGAAGCCGCCTACCAGGTGCTGGGTCACGAGGTCAATCTGAGCTCACCCAAGCAGCTCCAAGGCGTCCTCTTCGATGAGCTGTCGCTACCTACCACCCGCAAACTTAAGAGCGGCTACTCAACCGATGCTGACTCCCTCCAAGGAATCCTCAACCAGGTGGATCCCGAAAGTCAGGGTGCCCAGTTTCTGGCTGAACTCCAGACCTACCGTGACTACACCAAGCTCAAGCAGACCGTTGAGGGGCTTGAGAAGGCAAGAGCGGTTGACGGACGTATTCACACCAGTTACCAGCAGAACGTGGCTGCCACCGGGCGGCTGTCCTCCACTGACCCCAACCTGCAGAACATTCCGATTCGCACGGAGGAAGGGCGAAAAATTCGAGACGCCTTCGTCGTTGCACCCCAAGCGGTTGACGGTGTGGACTACGTCAGCCTGCTGACAGCAGACTACTCACAGATCGAAATGCGAATCATGGTGCATCTGTCTAACGATGAGGACCTCATCCAGGCCTACCAAGACGGGGAAGACCTCCACCGATTCGTAGGTGCCGAGGTCTTCGGCGTGGCCCCAGAGGACGTCACGCCCGAGATGCGCTCAAAGGTCAAAGCTATGAGCTACGGCCTAGCCTACGGTCTCTCACCCTTCGGGTTATCCAAGCAGCTGGGAATCTCCGTCGATGAAGCCACCAGCCTGCGAAGCACCTACTTCCAACGCTTCGGTAGAGTGGGGAAGTTCCTCCGCTCAATTGTTAAAGAAGCCCACAAGACCGGCTACACCGAAACCATGTTTGGCCGCCGCCGCATCCTGCCGGATCTGCAAAGCTCTAACAGGCAGAGAAGGGAAGCCGCTGAACGTGCCGCCCTCAACTCACCTATCCAGGGAACAGCAGCCGACATCATCAAAATCGCCATGATTAACGTTGATGCACGGCTCAAACATGAGGGGCTTTCAACCCGCATGCTCCTCCAGGTACACGATGAACTTATCCTCGAAGTCGCTTCCGGTGAAGAGGAAGCTGCTGAACGTATCCTCACCGAAGAAATGAGCGGTGCTGCATCCCTACAAGTTCCGCTCGATGTTCAGGTCGGCTGGGGCCGCTCCTGGCACGAAGCTGGACACTAACAAACCCCAAAAGCTACCTCCGGAATCAGGCAGAGTCCGGGGGCAGCTAACTTTAAGACCAACATCACGTGTCAAAGCCCTCAACACATGGCCAAATCGCGGGTCAAACCGTTGACCCACAGATAGCTACCCCCTAGACTTGAACCTGTGCGCTTACTACGTCTATGCGTAGAAAACGCACAGTTAATTTGTCCGTATCAACGCTCAGCGCAGCGAACCACATATTTTCCTACCCTCGGAACTACCCCGGTAGCACCAAGAAGCTAAGAAAATATCTGCACTGACCTAGAAAAACTATCCATATTGGAGCCCTACTCTCTATGAGCACCAACATTCCTCAGGTTGCAATCAACGACATCGGTACCGAAGAGGACTTCCTCGCAGCTGTCGACGCAACCATCAAGTACTTCAACGATGGCGATCTCGTGTCCGGCGAAGTTGTCAAGGTTGACCACGACGAGGTTCTGCTCGACATCGGTTACAAGACCGAAGGCGTCATCCCCTCACGCGAACTTTCCATCAAGCACGACGTAGATCCCGACGAAGTTGTTTCCGTTGGTGACACTGTTGAAGCTCTTGTCCTCACCAAAGAAGACAAGGAAGGCCGCCTGATTCTCTCCAAGAAGCGCGCACAGTACGAGCGCGCCTGGGGCGACATCGAAAAGGTCAAGGAAGAAGACGGCGTCGTTACCGGTACCGTCATCGAGGTCGTCAAGGGTGGTCTCATCCTCGACATCGGCCTGCGTGGCTTCCTGCCCGCTTCACTCGTCGAAATGCGCCGCGTTCGCGACCTGGCACCCTACATCGGCCAGGAAATCGAAGCCAAGATCATCGAGCTCGACAAGAACCGCAACAACGTCGTTCTATCACGCCGTGCATGGCTCGAGCAGACCCAGTCAGAGGTCCGCTCAACCTTCCTCAACCAGCTCGAAAAGGGCCAGGTTCGTACCGGCGTTGTATCCTCCATCGTTAACTTCGGTGCATTCGTTGACCTCGGCGGCGTTGACGGCCTCGTCCACGTATCCGAGCTCTCCTGGAAGCACATCGACCACCCCTCAGAGGTTGTCGAAGTTGGCGACGAAGTTACCGTTGAGGTGCTCGAAGTTGACCTGGACCGCGAACGCGTCTCCCTGTCACTGAAGGCTACCCAGGAAGATCCCTGGCAGGCATTCGCCCGCACCCACGCACTGGGTCAGGTTGTTCCCGGTAAGGTCACCAAGCTCGTACCCTTCGGCGCATTCGTTCGCGTTGAAGACGGTATCGAAGGCCTCGTCCACATCTCCGAACTCGCAGTTCGCCACGTGGACCTGGCAGAGCAGGTTGTCTCCGTTGGCGACGAACTGTTCGTCAAGGTCATCGACATCGACCTCGAACGCCGCCGCATCTCCCTGTCACTGAAGCAGGCCAACGAAGGTGTTGACCCCGAGTCAACCGAATTCGACCCCGCTCTCTACGGCATGGCAGCAGAATACGACGACGAGGGCAACTACAAGTACCCCGAGGGCTTCGACCCCGAGACCAACGAATGGCTCGAAGGCTTCGAAACCCAGCGCTCAGCTTGGGAACAGCAGTACGCCGAAGCCCAGACCCGCTGGGAAGCACACAAGGCACAGGTCGCCAAGGCACTCGAAGCCGACGCAGAAGCCGCAACTGCAGCTCCCGCATCAGCACCCGCCGAAGCAGCACCCACCTCATACTCATCCGACAAGCCCGCCGAAACCGGCACCCTGGCATCAGATGAGGCACTTGCGGAACTCCGCAAGAAGCTGACCGGCAACTAATTCTTGGCTAGATGGTTGCGGAGTTCCGATTCCAGCGAAGATTTGTTTCCTCGCTCGCTCGGAATCTTCGCTTCCATCCCCGCAAGAAGCTGACCGGCAAGTAAACAGCCCATCAAGCTATCAAGGGCCCTCCCCACCAAGTATGGGGAGGGCCCTTTGCATGCACTATCACCCCGATAGTTCATGCAAAGGCTAGCGTCAGTTAACCATTTGTTAACCTTGTGCACAGACTATTAACAGGGCTCCAATTGCGCCCGCAAGCCAAACCAAAACTCTATGAAGGGGGCCCTGTGGATTCCAGCGCGAATTCGGGTTCAGATCTTGCAACTCCTGCCTTACAACGAGACACCACCGACAAATGGTGGCACCTGGGATTCGGCGGGCTCATGGCTGTGGCATTCACCCTGTTTACCTTCTGGTCAGTTAGCTACGTCGACCAGCCCAGCCAGGCCATGATCCTAGGTGTAGCAGTTCTCCTAGGCCTCTTCATGGCCTTCAACATCGGTGGCAACGACGTCGCTAACTCCTTCGGCACCAGCGTTGGTGCCGGGACTCTCACCATCAAACAGGCCCTGCTCATCGCAGCTGTCTTCGAGGTTTCCGGTGCCGTTATCGCAGGCGGGTCAGTCACCGGCACAGTCCGCAGCGGCATCGTAGATCTAGGGGCCATAGACCTGGCACCCATGCAGTTCGTCTACATCATGATGTCAGCCCTCCTCGGTGCTGCCATTTGGCTACTTGTCGCAACCCGCATGGGCTGGCCGGTATCCACCACTCACTCCATCATCGGCGGCATCGTTGGTGCTGCCCTGACCACGGGCTTCACCACCGGCGCCGGGGGCCTGGACATGGTTCAGTGGAGCAAGATCGGCCAAATCGCTCTCTCCTGGGTCATCTCGCCCGTTCTCGGTGGTCTCTTCGCCTGGCTTCTCTTCGGCTTTATTAAGAAGTACATCCTGGGCTATAACGAAAAAATTGATGCCGCCATGCTCGAACTGAAAAAGCGCATGGAAGAAGAGCGAGCCACCCACACCCCGCACGTTGGCTTCCAACGCATTACAGACCTGCAGCAGGATGCCTACTCCAACGCCATGCTTCGCAAGAAAAAGTTTAAGCTCAAGAAGCTGGACCCCGATGCACCTGAAAGCGAATACTACCGCCAGGTCCATAAACTTGATAAGAAAGCAAAGAGTAAGGACTCCCACCGGGCCCTTGAAGTTTACGTCCCAGTGCTGGCAGCAGCCGGATCTGTTCTTATCACAGCCATGCTACTTTTCAAGGGGCTCAATAAACTCAACCTGGGCATCTCGTCCATGGGTAACATCCTGATTATGGTCATGGTAGCTGTCATTACCTGGGTTAGTGTCACTATCTTCGCACGCAGTCTTCAGCACCTAGAACTCTCCCGGGCAACCTTTACTATCTTCGCCTGGCTCCAGGTATTTACCGCTGCAGCCTTCGCCTTCAGCCACGGCGCTAATGACATCGCTAACGCGATCGGTCCTTTCGTGGCTATCCTCGACGTACTGAAAACCGGTCTTATCGCCAAGGAAGCTATCGTTCCCTTCCCTGCCCTCATCACCTTCGGAGTTGCGCTGATTGCCGGGCTCTGGTTTGTGGGCCGCAAGGTCATTGCTACGGTAGGTCACGGTCTAACCAAAATGCACCCATCATCAGGCTTTGCTGCGGAGCTAGCGGCTGCAGGTGTGGTCATGGCAGCGTCGGTTCTCGGTCTGCCGGTCTCCTCCACCCACATTCTGATTGGTGCGGTTCTCGGCGTCGGTATTGTCAACCACTCCGCCAACTGGAAACTGATGCGCCCCATCGCCCTGGCCTGGATTATCACCCTACCTATCTCAGCTGCAATCGGCGCCGGTGGCGTTCTGATCATCTCTGCCCTCTTCTAAAAGCTGGATGCCCAAAGCCCCGGTAAGTCCCTCCAAGCCAGGCTTACCGGGGCTTTGCCCTATCTGGCAGATCTACAGATAGATTGTTCTAGGGCCTATCAACCCACTCGGTGCCTGCCCACTCGATATGGTAAGCACCGGCTGAAACCTGGGCCAGCATATCCTCCGTCCTTGCCTGTAGCTGCGAATCGTCAAAGACAGCCACCGTAATTTCGGCATGGGAGGCGCTGTAGTCTGTTCCCAACACAGCGTAGCCCTGCGCTCGTAAATCGTTCTCTAATCGTCCAGCCTCGGAATGGGGGACGCTGATAAGACCCAGTCGGAGACGTTCTCGGGGAGTGAGTCGGGCGGTATCGAGGGCAGCGGCGACAGCCTCTGTGTAAGCTCTGACCAGCCCACCTGCCCCCAACTTGATACCACCAAAGTAGCGTACTACCACAGCACAAATATCTGAGAGGTCAGCTGCTTGCCCCTCTCGGCCTTGGGCCCTGCGGGCCAGCAAGGCCTGCATCATGGGCACCCCGGCTGTACCAGCGGGTTCACCGTCATCACTAGAGCGCTGGAGGTCACGGTCTGCCCCTATGATAAAGGCGGAACATACATGCCGAGCATCGTGGTACTGCTTGCGTTTAGATTCGATAAAGGCGCGCGCCTGGGGCTCAGACTCAACCCGGAGTAGATAGCAGATAAACTCGCTTCGTTTGATCTCAAGGAGATGACGGACCGGCTCCTTGCTTGCAAGTACGGTATAGCGGTTGGCGCGGGTTTTATCACTCATGTGTCCATTCTAAAGTGGCCCGGGAAAGCCGTTAGGCTAGGAAACGGAACTGGCACAGCACATAGGTAAGAGGAAGAGAACACAATGGTTATTCATATCGGTCTGACCGGGGGAATCGGTTCCGGTAAATCAACGGTGGCTCAGATCTTGGTCAAGCTGGGTGCCACCCTGATTGATGCCGATGCTATCGGTCGTGACTTGATGCAACCTGGTCAGCCTGTGTTTGCTGAGGTTGTGCGTGTATTTGGACAGGGTGTGCTGGCTAAGAACGGTAGCCTTGACCGTGCTGCCCTGGCCTCACTGGTTTTTGCTGATGAGAGCAAGAGGGAGAAACTAAACTCCATTGTTCATCCGGCGATTCGGGTTCAGGCCCAGCGACAGAGGGATAAGGCCGCAGAAAAGCTGGGGCAGAGCGGGGTCATTGTTGAAGATATTCCCCTGCTGGTTGAGACGGGGCAAGCTAACCGTTTTGACGGTGTGATTGTGGTTGAGGCTGACCCAGCGGAGCGGCTCAGACGGCTGGTTGAACTCCGAGGTATGTCAGAGGCTGATGCCCTTGCACGCATGAATGCGCAGGCTACCGATCAGGAACGCCGCGCTCTTGCTACCTGGGTCATTGATAACTCCGGTTCGCTTGCAGAAACGGAGGAACAAGTAGGCAGGGTGTATAGAAAGATCACGGGGAGAGAGTTCTCATAGAGTTATTTAGGCAGTCAGTCGATGGGGTGAAACTGTGAGAAAGATCTGTTCTGACTAGTATTGACGGGCGAGAACGGGCCTGTGTCTAAAAATCAAGTGGCCTGGGTATGCAGTGGAAATACAATATAAAGCTGACTTAGAATTAAAGGCGCTGCCTAGATATTGGGTGGCACCTCTGCGGCTGGTGGATGCAAGAAAGCCGGGCAGAGGGAATCGCATTTTCCACCGGGATTGACCGTGCTGACTAAGCTACACAACCTCTTAGGGCTGAGAACCAGCCCTGCAATTTTCTTTTCCTCGGCCTTCTTTATCGTGCTTTTCACGGCCTTGATGGCGGCTTTTCCCACCACGATGTCAGACGGTATCGGCGCGGTTTCCGGCTTCATCATTAAATACCTGGGCTGGGTTTACACCCTGGGTATTGCCATTTTCTTCTTTTTCTTGGTCTATATGGCCATGAGCCGTTTCGGGCGTATCAAAATTGGTGACGACGATGCTGAACCCGCATACTCAGGATTGGCCTGGTTCGGTATGCTCTTTGCAGCAGGTGTGGGTGCTGTCTTGCTCTTCTGGGGTGCTGCTGAGCCCATTTCTCATTACGCCAAGCCACCCTACGATGGCGTAGCACCACAGTCTGATCACGCTGCACTCGATGCTCTGGCGATTGCTAACTGGCATATTGGTCTGGGCGTGTGGATTATTCTGACGGTACCTGCTTTGGCTTTTGGCTACTTCACCTATAAACGCAAGCTACCCCCGCGCGTTTCCTCGATCTTCCAGCCCCTGCTGGGTGAACGAATCCACGGACCCATCGGTAAACTCATCGACTCGGTAGCCATTATTTCTACCGTTTTTGGTATCGCAGTCTCTGTAGGTATGGGTGCCCTCCAGCTTAATTCAGGCATGGGGATCATGTACGGACTTCCCCTGGGCGGTATTATCCAGGCAGGCATCGTGGCCATCATTACGGCCGCAGGTATCACCTCTGTGCTCATGGGTATGGATAAGGGTGTTAAGCGACTGTCCTACATTAATATCCTCTTGGCTATTGCTCTGATGATTTTTATCCTCATGACGGGAGCTACCCGTTTCGTCACCCTGGGAACCGTTGAATCTGCCGGCTACTTCCTGCAGAAGCTCCCCGTCATGATGCTCTTCAACGACGCCTTTGCCGATACTGGTTGGATCGGCAGCTGGACGGTCTTCTACTGGGCATGGACTGTGACCTGGGCACCTTTTGTCGGCCTCTTTATCGCTAAGATTTCCCAGGGGCGCACTATCCGCCAGTTCGTGGTGGGTGTACTGTCTGCCCCTACTGCTTTTACCTTGATGTGGGTCGGTGTTTTTGGGCTAAGCGCCTTTAACATCGAGCGCAAGGAGAACGGCACTCTGGTGCAGACCGTTGTTGAGCAGGGCGATATTCCCGCCGCGCTCTTTGAGTTCTTGAGCCATTTCCCCCTCTTCCCCGTGGTTGCGGTGGTTACTCTTCTGGTGATTACCATTTTCTTTATCACCTCGATCGACTCAGCCGCCCTGGTCATGGATGCAATCGCTAACGGGCACGAAGACCCGGCACCCAAACGGCAGGGGGTCTTCTGGGCTGCCTCCATCGGTCTTGTGTCAGCCTCAATTCTTGTGGCGGCAGGCGATAACGGGCTCGTAGCCCTGCAGAACGTCATTGTGGTCATCGGCTTCCCCGTCTGGCTCATTGGGTTTATGCAGATATGGATGCTGGTGCAGGCCCTACGAGAGGACGCTGGTGAACTGCCACCCATGAAGACCCGCCAGTGGAAACAGGTTCTCCCCGTGGAGGAATACCACCGCCGAGCCCAGGAAGACTTCTCGTCCATTGGTGAAGTCACCATTCGCCCCGAGTATGAGGTAGGTTCAGAGCCGGAGTATGAGGGCCTGGTTCCCAATACGGGACAGATTCCTGTAGTGACTGCTGAAGCTGTAGCCTTGGAGGCCACTGAGAAGGCCCAGCAAGAGAAGCAGGTTTAGGGTATCTCAGGTCTGCCTGAGGGGATGGAGCTATTCCTGTTCAGCAAGATATACTGCTGGCTTACTGCCTAGAAGATGGGGAGTAAGCCAGCAGTTTTTGCCTGGGGAAGGTAGTGGGGTGAGAACCAGTAACCTTCTGCCTGTAAGCTCTAGAGGCTGAATATTCGTACTGGTGTTCTAGTTTTTGCCCTGGTTTTTCGGTAGGGTAGGGGCATGAGTCTTGCCCAGGAAATCAACCGGATTGTTGCCCCCTTTGAAGTCGTCTCCGAATATCAGCCAGCGGGCGACCAGCCCAAAGCTATTGCTGAGCTCACCGAACGAGTGCAGAACGGTGAAAAAGATATTGTTCTGATGGGCGCGACCGGTACCGGTAAGTCGGCAACCTCCGCCTGGCTCATTGAAGCTGTCCAGAGGCCTACTCTGGTCATGGTCCAGAACAAGACCCTGGCCGCCCAGTTGGCCAACGAACTGCGTGAACTACTGCCTCATAACGCGGTGGAGTATTTTGTCAGCTATTACGACTACTACCAGCCCGAAGCCTATGTGCCGCAGACCGATACCTTCATTGAGAAGGACTCGTCTATCAATGAGGAAGTAGAGAGACTGCGTCACTCTGCCACCAACTCCCTGCTGACCCGCCGCGATGTGGTGGTGGTGGCAACCGTCTCCTGTATCTATGGGCTGGGTACCCCCGAAGAGTATGTGGCCCAGATGGTTACTCTGCGGCGGGGCCAAGAACTAGACAGGGACGAGCTACTCCGTCGTTTTGTGGGCATGCAGTACGCACGCAACGATATGGACTTCCACCGCGGAACCTTCAGGGTGCGCGGCGATACCGTAGAAATTATCCCCATGTATGAGGAAAACGCTATTCGCGTGGAATTCTTCGGGGATGAAATTGAGGCTATCTACACCCTGCACCCACTTACCGGTGAGGTCATCCGTGAGGAAGAGGAAATGTATGTCTTCCCTGCCTCGCACTATGTTGCCGGTGCTGAGCGCATGGCAAGGGCCATTAGCTCTATTGAGGATGAACTGCGGGAACGGCTCCAAGAACTAGAGTCTCAGAATAAGCTGGTTGAAGCCCAGCGCTTGCGGATGCGCACCCAGTATGACCTGGAAATGATGGAGCAGATGGGATTCTGCAACGGCATCGAGAACTATTCCAGCCATATCGACGGGCGCGCCCGGGGAACTGCGCCTCACTGCCTACTGGACTATTTTCCCGATGACTTCCTGCTGATTGTGGATGAATCCCACGTCACGATCCCTCAGATTGGTGCCATGTTTGAGGGCGATATGAGCCGTAAACGAACCCTGGTGGAGCACGGTTTCCGCCTGCCCTCAGCCATGGATAACCGCCCCCTGAAATGGGAGGAGTTCCTGGACCGTATCGGCCAGACCGTCTACCTTTCAGCAACCCCCGGCAGGTACGAACTGGCTCAGGCCGATGGGGTCGTGGAGCAGATTATTCGCCCCACAGGTCTGGTTGACCCTGAAATTGTCGTTAAGCCCACCCAGGGGCAGATTGATGACTTGCTTGAAGAAATCCGTGTGCGGGTCCAGGGGGACGAGCGCATACTGGTGACCACCCTGACCAAGCGTATGGCAGAGGATTTGACCGACTATCTGCTTGAACACGGGGTCAAGGTCCAGTACCTGCACTCCGATGTGGATACCCTACGCCGTGTGGAACTATTGAGCGAACTGCGCCAGGGCGTTTTTGATGTTCTGGTGGGTATCAACCTGCTCCGTGAGGGCTTGGACCTGCCCGAAGTCTCACTGGTCGCTATCCTCGATGCCGATAAGCAAGGTTTCTTGCGCTCCACTACCTCGCTGATTCAGACCATCGGGCGCGCCGCCCGTAACGTGGGCGGACAAGTACACATGTACGCCGATAAAATCACCGACTCTATGCGGGTGGCCATTGACGAGACCAACCGCCGCCGCCAGATACAGCAGGCCTACAACAAGGAACACGGCATTGATCCGCAGCCTCTGCGGAAGAAGATAGCCGATATCACTGACAAGCTGGCCCGCGAATCAGAGGACACCGCTGAGCTCCTTGCCTCGCGCAAGGGTAATGCAAAGACTGCATCCAAAAAGGGCACCAAGTACGCGGCTACCTCACCGGAAGCCGAGGAACTTCTGAAAAAGGCCGAAGCCAAGGTACGTGCCGACGGACTTGCCGCCGCTCCCGCCGAGGACCTGATGAGCCTGATTGAAGACATGCACGCACAGATGATGCAGGCCGCTGAAGAACTCAAATTCGAGCTGGCAGGCCGCCTACGAGATGAGATAGCCGACCTGAAGAAGGAACTACGGCAGATGCAGGCAGCGGGGCACGCCTAAACCCGGAAGGGTGGTAGAATTGTGCGGTTTGTGTCCTTACCTTTTCTAGGAGCCACCGTGAAGCAGAGTGTTGCCCGCATGCCCGGTATGCCTCAAATTCTCATCACCTTTGGTCTGAGCATTAGCAGCCTTGCCGTTCTGCTCCCGGCCTCACCCGCATGGGCTGTAGCCGGCGGTGCTGGCTCCTTCGGGGCAGGCGCAACCAACGCTGTACTCATGGCTGTCACCGTGGCCACGCAGTTCTCGGTGCCCACCCTTACCCGCCATTTTTCCTGGGCACATGTACTGCCCCTTGGCACAATCCTCTTAGGTCTACCCTCCCTCATTCAGCTCCTCAGCCCTGACCTGACCAATATCCTGCTGACCTCAGCCCTGCGAGGGGTCGGCTTTGGCATTGTCACGGTCTGCTGTTCTTCGGCTATGTCCTACCTGGTTCCCTTGGAATACCGAGGCCGGGCGGTGGGCCTCTACGGACTAGCCGCAGCTGGCTCACAAATGTTCTTCACCCCGGTTGCCCCCTGGGCTATCGAAGTCTTTGGGCACCGGCCCGTCATTGCTATGGGCGCGATTGCTGCGCTCGCCGCACCCTTTGCTTTTCAGCTGGGACGCTCCGTTGATCGCTATCTGGCACAAGGCCAAGAGGGCAAGCCAACAATATCTGCTACCCCTAAGACCTCGACCACTACGATTATCAAACGTATCTGGCCCGCCCTGCTGACGCTCACCCTGGTGACCTCAGTGGGTGGTGCCTTCATGACTTTTTCCACTGAAATAGCGCCCACCGCAACACTGGCTACAGGCGGCTTGCTCCTGCTCTGCCTCCTAGCTACCCCCACCCGTCTCTACGGCGGTTCACTTACCGACCGCTTTGGGACCCGTCTGCTGATGACACCGGTACTGGGATTCGTCGCTCTGGGGCTGGTTCTGCTTGCCCTGATGGATGGGGCGAGCTCTCTTTCTGTGCTCTTCTTTCTCCTGGGTGCATCCATCATGGGCTTTGGCTACGGCTTCCTGCAATCGGTGACTATGGTGCGAGCCCTGAGCGATGCCGGGGGAGCCGATGCCACCCAGCGAGCATCGGTTGCTTGGAACTCACATTTTGATATTGGTACCGGACTGGGGGCCCTTGCCATTGGGGCTCTTGAACAGTCCACCAATTTTGCAATTGCCTGGGTGGTAGCGGCACTTATCCTAGCTCTCTGTGCTCTTGGAATGGGTTTACGAGACGCCCGTTCCTGAGTAGTCGCTGTTCAAACGGTGCCCGCGTAGGTTATAGTTGAGGTTCGAGCAAGGGAGTATCCCGCTAATTCCTGTTTCGTCAGCACGTTGATCGATGGCGCCCAACCGGGGCAGGAAACCACATAAGCTAAGGTGGTTGGGAGAGACTTGTGGATTTTGGTTAACCCTCAACCACAAGAAAGGCTCTCATGCATATTAGTGGTTTACAGTGGGCGGTAACTATCGCGGTTATCCTCCTGCTTTTAGCGTACGATTTTTTCTTCCATGTACGGAAGGCTCACGAGCCCACCATTAAAGAGGCCGCTATCTGGTCGGCTCTCTACATTGGTTTGGCACTAGCTTTTGGCCTGGTCATCCTTTTCTGGGACGGCACCCGGTTCGCCGCCGAATACTACGGCGGCTACATCACCGAGAAGGCCCTGAGCGTTGATAACCTTTTTGTCTTCCTCATCATTATGGCCAGCTTTAAGGTGCCGCGCGCTGACCAGCAGAAGGTGCTTCTCTTTGGCATTGTCTTTGCTCTGATAGCTCGCACTGTTTTCATCCTTGCCGGTGTCGCTTTGATTAATACCTTTAGCTGGATCTTCTACCTCTTTGGTCTGGTACTTATTTACACTGCGGGCAATTTGATCAAGGGTGAAATTACCGATAAAGAGGAAGAAGACGAAGCCAATAACATCGTTATCCGTCTGGCAAAGAGAGTCTTACACACCGTTGACTACTACGATGGCGATAAGCTCTTCACCCTTGAAAACGGCAAGAAGGTCATGACCCCCATGCTACTCGTTATGGTAGCTATCGGCGGCACCGATATTCTCTTTGCGCTGGACTCAATTCCCGCAATCTTTGGCCTGACCCAGGAGGCCTACATTGTCTTTACCGCAACAGCCTTCTCACTGATGGGCTTGCGTCAGCTTTACTTCCTGATTGACGGCCTGCTGGACCGCCTGATTTACCTCTCCTGGGGCCTGTCTATTGTCTTGGCCTTCATCGGGGTCAAGCTTTTGCTCCACGCTTTGCACGAGAATACTCTGTTTTTCCTCAACGATGGGCAACCCGTTCAGGTGATAGAGGTTGGTATTGAGCTGTCCTTGGCAGTCATTATCAGTGTCCTAGTCATGACAGTTCTTGCTTCACTGTATTCCCCTAAGGGTAGGGCACTTGCTACCATCCAGAAGGTTCAGAATCTCTCTGATGAATACCTGAACCTACCTGCTCATGCTCCTGCCGCACAGCGTGCTGAGCTTCAGAGCAAGTTGGATGCTGCGGCCGCTAAGTCACGTAAAATTCCTCAGAAATACCGGGATGAGCTGATTGAGTCCGAGGCGGAGTACCAGGATCTGGTGCATCGCGCTCGCACGGCCCATGCGGAGCACACTGCCTAAGGGAGAAGTTCGAGCCTAATCCTTGTGGATTGCTCACCTTCTCGGCCGATGCCGTCAGTATCTTGCCCTTACGGGCAGATGCTGACGGTTTTGTTTTGCTTTATCACCGCTGCTATGCGCCTAGAATGAGAGATATATTAAAGGCAGTCTCAGCTCAGTCAACAAGAGGGGGTCCGACTGTGTCGCTCATAGACTATCTACCGCTTGTTATTTCTTTAGTAGGGGCAAGCATAGTATTTGTGGTGACAGCTCAGATGGGAGCACATGGCCGCCTGCCTCCCAATGGGGTTATTGGGTTTCGTACAGCATCGACTCTGCAATCTGATGCCGCTTGGGAAGCTGGACACCGCGCTGCCGTCCCCGCCTTGCGGATCCTGGCATTGGTGCAGGCTGTGGGCGCTGGCCTTACCTTTGTTTTGGGCTGGTTTCTGCAATCACCTTTCGCTATTCCTTGCGGTATAGGCGCCTTGCTCCTGACGGGTGCTGTATTACTTGTACTTTCAGCTACTTCTGTTAAGACTGCGGCTCATACTGCTCATCAAGAGTGGTTAGAGCGCCAGAGCCGAAAGCTATAGCTGACTTACCTAGATGATTATTCGATAGCTCAGGCAAAAAAGCCAGGCGCTGACCCTGATCAGGGGCGAGCACCTGGCTTTTGCTTTCGTAGATCTAGCGCATATCCGCTAGCAGGTTCTTTAGATGACCCAGGATGGCCGGGCCATCGACTCCTAGACCGTCGTGGTGGTGGGTCTGTGAGGTCCACACGCGGGTGTTTCCCACAAAATCGGCGGTCTTCATAGAGTGGGTGTAATCGACAAAGACATCGGGCACATAGGCTGCCGCCGCTAGAGGCACCCGGTTCTGAGCCAGCTGTTCGTGGTCATAGAGCCTGCCCCAGTCCTGCTTTTCAGCCAGCAGGTGGGCAACCTCGGCCAGCGGGCCTAGAGCCGGGTCCTCCTCAAAGTACCAGGGGAAGATATGCTCGCCCAGCCAGAGCAGGTTTTCTGCATCTTCTGCAAATTCTGGGCGCTCGGCGTGCATACGGGCTGCTGACCAGCGAGTCGGTGCGGGGGAGGGGGAGCCTGGCGCCCCGTCTGCGTAGATACTCTCGTGGAGAAGCCCATAAAGGGGAGCTGATGCGAAACTAACCTGTGCGCTCACCGCAGTCAAGAACTGGTCGGACAGCCAGTTTTTTGACTCGGCAAAAGCAGACTCCAGAATATAGTGCAGGTTGCGTGCCCGCCCGTTGCCGCCCAGAAGATGCCCCAGCATCTGTAGACGATGGGGTGTCAGCCGTTCACCGGTGGGTAAGACTTCCTGATGGGTAGCAAGGTGCTGCGCGATACGGGCCGCCAGCTCGCGGTCCTGGGGGTACCAGCTGTAGTATTCCTCGCTCCGTTCCTGCATGCGGTCCAGGGTTGAGCGGTAGACCTCATCAAGGTGAGAGCGGATGGGGGCAAGCCCGGCCGTCATGCGGGCATCTTTGATGGATTCAGGGGCGAAGGATAGGTAGCTGAGGGTCAAAAAGCCGCCGAAGCTCTGGCCCATTGTGGACCAGCGCTGATCTTTGCGGTCAGCTAGAAGGAAGCTACGGACGACCTCGGCATCGGCAATAATAGAGTCTGCCCGGAAGAGCTCACAGTATTCTGCCTGAACTTCTGCTGACCCTAGTTGGGCGAGTGCCTTGGCAGAGAGCGGGGTGGAGTTGCCGGTTCCGCGCTGATCTAAGAGCACCAGTCGGTGGGTCTGTGCTAGCTCCTGCACCCAGCCGCCCTCTGTTGCCGGACGGGGGCTTTTGCCGCCAGGCCCACCCTGGAGGTAGACCATGTAGGGGCGCTCATCTGCAGGAAGAGTCAAAGCCTCGGAGGTATCAACTACTTCACGGGCAAAAACGGTCATGCTCTGCTGGGCAAAACGGGACTCTAGTGCCGCTGACTCACTCTTGCCAAAGATTAGGCCGTGGGTCGCGGGGACGGTGAACCAGTGATCGATGAATTTGAGTGAGCCGATGGTATGTGTAGCCCCAACACGATGGCTGGGTGTTGGTAGGGCAGAGAGGGCCACGGTGACCTCCTAGTAGGGACGGAAAAGACTTTTAAGCTCTCGTTATATATAACAATATACTGTTATATTCCAAGATATAACAGTATATTGTTATATATGTTTGTCATGACCGTAGACCAGCGTAACTCTTCAACCGGCCAAGACCTGGTACCCCAACTGCACAGTGACCTAGCCGGAAACAGCAATATTGCCTGGCCGCTAAGGCCCTTCCAGCGCACCGCAGGCGACGAAGTCCAAGCGGTCTTCGATGACCCAAACGGTCTGCTCGAAACCGCCCTAGTGCTGGCCCGCCAGGGAACCTGGCATATCGGGATTGGGGTCGGTGCCGTCAATGAGCCGCTACCGGCCAATGCCCGCGAAGGGAACGGCCAAGCCTACAGGAAGGCGCGAACCGCAGTGGAGCGCGCCAAACGCTCAGCCGGACACATAGCCTTTGAAGGAACAGGTAGATTTTCCGAGCTGATTGAAGCCAGCCTGCAACTTGTCATGGGGCTTGAAGAAGACCGGAACGACTCCTGGCAGGCCATCGGAGAACTCTACGAGCAGGGCATGACCCAGATAGAAATTGCCACGCACCTGCAAACCTACCAGTCAGCGGTCAGCCGTGCCCTCAGACAGGGACGATGGCAGGAAACCCGCCGCATGGTACAGGAGCTCAAAACCCTACTCGCTGAGGAGAATGTATGAACCTGATAATTTGCATCCTGCTGGTAGCGCTTTTTACCCTGTCACTGCTGTGGCTAAAAACCCAGAACGCCAGCGCCCCCAAAACCTGGACTCTCATGACCCTACTCGGCGGGGCCCTTGTGCTGTCTACCCTGGCACAGCCCCTTGAAGCCCCGGTCCGTGAGCTGACCACAACGCTCGCAGTGCTGGTGAGCTGTTTGGGCGGGTCAGCTCCAGCAATCTACTTCGTGGGGAAGATTAAACAGAAACAAACAGAAGAAAAGCCCAAGGGCCAGCACATCACCGGCACCCTGGGGATCCTAAACCTACGTGCAGACATCACCCAGTCCGACGAACGTATCGAAGCCGAAGGCGGAGGCCGCCTCATCGGCATCTTCGAACGGCTCGCAGTAGCGCTCTGCCTCATCACCGCACAAACAAGTGCTCTAGCTGTCATCGTTGCAATCAAAGGACTAGCCAGGTACCCGGATATCAAAGCCGGGCACCTGACCGCCGAAAAGTTCATCGTGGGGACTTTCGTCTCCCTGCTCTGGGCAGCAGGCTGCGTCCTGATCGCCGTGAACCTGCGGTAAGTGCTGCGCTAGAAAGCCCCTACGCTCTCAATCAGCACCACGGGAGCGCCTTCCGCATCGGAGGCCGCCAAATCAACCCTGGCAACAATACCGAAGTCATGGTTCTCCTCCGGGTCCGAGAAGGTCTGCCTGACCAACCAGAAACCGGGGTGCTCAGCAGTATCATCGTCAATTGTCAGCAGACGGGGGGAGCGAGCATCGGCATCGGTGTAGATATCCTCGTACTCCTCAAAGTAATCGTCCATAGCGTCGGCCCAACGGTCAGAGTCCCAGCCAGAGCGCTCGCCGTCTAACTGGCCCAGAATCTTGTCGCGCTCATCGGCAAACAGCTCCACCCTGCGGAAGAGGGCGTTACGCACCATGACCTTAAAGGCACGCGGGTTAGCGGTAAGAGCGGGTGCGCTTTCTGCCACCAGTTCCTCCAGAGAGTCCTGGACGGGTAGGCCCTCGTCATCGGAGGCCATACGCTCCCACTCATCAACCAGGGAGGAGTCTGTCTGGCGGATTACTTCGCCTAGCCACTCAATCAGGTCGGTGAGCTCATCGGTCAGGGCAGAGAGGGGAACGGTCTGGCGCAGTGCCTTATAGGCATCGGAGAGGTAACGCAACAGAATACCCTCGGAACGTTCCAGCCCGTAGTACTGGATATAGTCGCCAAAGCCCATGGCCCGCTCATACATGTCCCGGACTACGCTCTTGGGCTCTAGTTGGAACTCTTTCATAAAAGGAGCACCGGACGAGTACGTTTCAAAAGCGGCTTCAAGGAGTTCCGCTAGGGGCTGGGGGTAGGTAATCTTATCCAGCTCAGCCATACGTTCGTTGTAGTCCATGCCTTCGGCCTTCATCTCGGCTAGGGCTTGGCTCTTGGCTTTCTTCTCCTGACCCACAAGAACCTGGCGGGGGCGCTCAAGGGTCGCTTCGATGATAGAGACCGCATCGAGGGCGTAGGAATCGCTCTCAGAATCGAGCAGGCTGAGGGAAGCCATAGCAAAGGGGGAGAGCGGCTGGTTCAGAGCAAAGTTCTCTTGCAGGGAGACGGTAAGCCGGACGGTGCGACCAAACTCATCGGGTTCAGCCAGGCGCTCCACGACCCCGCCGTTGAGCAGTTCACGGTAGATACCAATCGCCTTGCGTTTGAGGGATCTCTGCTTGATAGGGGGCTCATGGTTGGCGGTCAAAAAGAGCATGACGGTCTCAAAGGGGTCAGCCTCACGCTGAAGCATATTGAGCATCATGGAGTGAGTGATCTGGAAGGACGAACTTAGCTGCTCTGGCTCAGCCTCAATGATCTGCTCAAAGGTTTTCTCGCTCCAGGCCACAAAGCCCTGCGGTGGTTTCTTCTTTTTACCCCTAAGGGACTGGGCTATTTTCTTCTCGTCGCCACTAAATTTTTCGCGAGCCTTTGCTTCGAGCCGTTCATTTTCAATGTCGTGCTCGGGGGCCTGAACAACCACGTAGCCGGCGGTATCAAAGCCAGCTCGTCCAGCTCGTCCTGCAATCTGGTGGAATTCGCGGGACTTGAGCCGGCGGGTGCGCTGACCGTCAAACTTTGAGAGAGCAGTAATCAGCACGGAGCGAATGGGGACGTTGATGCCCACACCCAGGGTGTCGGTGCCGCAAATGACCTTGAGCAGGCCAGCCTGCGCTAGCTGCTCCACCAGGCGGCGGTACTTGGGGAGCATACCCGCATGGTGGATGCCGATACCGTTCTTAATATACTTTTGGAGCACCTTGCCGAAACCCGCAGAATAACGGAATCCCGCAGTGAGCTCATTGATTTTCTCTTTCTCTTGCTTGGTCGCAATCGACAGGGACATTAGAGAAGCCGCCGTGTCGATAGCCTGGAGCTGAGAGAAATGAACGATGTAGACCGGTGCCTGGTGGGTGGAAACCAGCTCGTCAACTTTCTCGACCAGCGGTTGGCGGGAGTAGGAGTAGTTGAGAGGAATGGGGCGGGTTTGGCTGGTGACCAGGGCGGTACCGCGCCCGGTGAGCTCGGTTAGTTCCCGCTCAAACCGGCTGGTGTCCCCGAGGGTAGCGCTCATGAGCAGGAATTGCGCCTGGGGCAGGTCAAGCAGGGGAGCCTGCCAGGCCCAGCCGCGTTGGGGGTCAGAGTAGAAATGGAACTCGTCCATAATGACCTGGGTGACGTCGGCTCCAGCACCCTCACGAAGAACGATATTCGCCAGAATCTCGGCGGTGCAGCAGACGATGGGCGCATCGGCATTGATAGAGGAATCGCCGGTGACCATGCCCACGTTCTCGGCACCAAAAATCTCGCACAGGTCAAAGAACTTTTCAGAGACCAGCGCCTTAAGAGGGGCGGTGTAGTAGGAGCGCTGACCAGCGGCCATACCTATAAAGTGAGCGGCCACAGCAACAGTGGATTTACCGGAGCCGGTGGGGGTTGCCAGAATGACGTTATTGCCCGCGGCTAGCTCCAGGACAGCTTCGTCCTGTGCCGGGTAAAGCTCCATACCCCGGGCTGCGATCCATTCGGTAAAGGCCTCATAGGCTTCGTCACCGGTGAGGGGGTTGGTTGCAAAATCTCCACGGTAGTAGTGCTTGGTGGAATCTGCCAGGGATGGGGAAAGGTACTGAAGAATCTTCATGATGTTAACCAGTTTAGTGCAGGCCCCTGAGGCAAGCCGCGTAAATGCACTGCTCCCATTCCGTTTCATCTCGTGGTGGTAGCACATGAAAATTAGACAAAAAATATATAAATATGATGCTTGTCAAATAAGCTGAGGTGGGGCTACGATATTCAAAGGAAATATCCGCATATCGAACTCACGAAAGGGGGAGCATACAAATGAACACACATCGATTTCAGGCGCCTTCTGCTTCCCCCTGGGTTTCTCACCGCTAGCGCACTCAGCTAGCTGATCAACCAAGATCAACCTACCGGGAGGCGTTCACACCGGTAGGTATTTTTATGCCCGGTAGATTTACCCCTTGCACATCTTGTGATTGAAAAGAGAATTTCGTGGCTAAGGATCGGACCGAACAATCCGAGCACAAAAATACACAAAATACTGAGAAGTTCCGCATTGCCCCTCCGGGCTTCCGTTGGAGAACACTCTATTTTCTCCCCTTTGTCTTAGATTTCTTTGCTTCACTGGCAACAGTATTTATGCCCGTTCTTGTGGGGCGTATCATCGACCTGCACAGCTCAGGGCTGAGCACCCAGGCCTATCAGGCCATCATGATTCTGGCGGGTGTTATCGCCTATCTGTGCCTGGTCGAGTTTCTGGGTTGGGGCCTCACCTTCCGGGTGGTTGCACGTATTGAACGTGACTGGAGGCTCTACATCAGCCATCTCATAGACCGGGCACCTCACCGTGACCCCGGTGCTCTCATCGCTATTTTGAATAAGGACGCCCGGGCGCTCTCGCAGATGTGGCAACCGATGATTCTGGCTTTTTCGGCGGTTGGTGTCACATCGCTGGGTACCTGGCAGCTGTGGACGATTAGCCCGCTGATAGCTCTAGTAGCTCTTACGGGCCTTATCGTGACCATGATTACCTTGACCTGGGTATCAAAGCTCATCGAAAAGCACTCAGATGCATTCCGTGAAACGGTTAGCGTAAGCACATCCCGGGCATCCGATATCGCTTCTTCTATCCGCACAATCTTGGGCCTGGGGGCACAGAAGCGCATGATGGTGCATTACGGGCAGGCCGCTCAGGATGTCTACTCCTCCCAGATTCGCCTGGAGAGTGTTCAAACCTGGTCCTATGCCACCCGCAACCTGCTCGTGGGTACAGTGACCTGGCTAGCGGTGGTCTTAGCGCTGCGCGGGGCTGCACCAGAGGGTACCTGGCTTACTGACATACCCGCAGGGCAACTAGTCACTATCGTGGGGCTTATCGGTACCCTGACCGGCCCTATCTGGTCAGTGGAGATGCTGCTCATGTCCTGGCGGAATGCTCGTGTTGCCTACAAACGTGTTGTGCGGCTGAAACGAGAGATTGCAGATGCCTCTTCTGCAGCTTCCCCGCCTGCCCCACAAGGCGCCCACACCGCTCGTGTTTTGGTGCCTTCTGGCACAGGGGCCGTTCACTATATCAACCCTCGCTGCGCCGGCATATCTGCCCAAGAGTATGCTGAAACCCTGGTGCAGAAACTCCGCGATGATTCGCAGGGAGATAACCACCGGATCTTGCTCTCGGAACCTACCCCCATCATCTTTGCCGGGACTCTCTCTGAGCATCTGACACTAGGGCGTGGCACCCTAACTCGTGACGAGATGGTTGATTTACTCAAAATCACTGACTCCGAAGAAATTGCTATTCGGCTGGGCGGACGAGACCCAGAAAGCTATGTGAAAAGCGCACTGTCCTCCGAAGGTACCAATCTTTCGGGCGGCCAACGCCAGCGTCTCGCCCTTGCCAGGGCACTGGCACAAAGAGCAGATACCCTGGTCCTGACTGAGCCTCTCAACTCGGTGGATGAACCCAGCCAGAAGTTCATTCTCAACCAGTTAGAAGAGCGCGCTGGGCAACCTGGGGTTCTGGCCCACATTGAACGAATCTACATCGTGAGTACGACCATGGAGGTCGAACGACGGCTGAAAGCAGGTGAGCTCGATGGCTAATCTTTTGCCCATTACGGATGGCAAGACAACCTGGCGGTTGCTTGGGTGCTCTGTCCTCAAGACGCCGTGGCAGTTGGCTCTGCTGATGCTACTTTTTGTTGCCAGTTCGGTTACTGCCCTCGCTACTCCCATTATGGTGGGCCGGCTCGTTGATGCGGTCACCACCGGCCAGCTCACCGGCTACCCCTGGGAGATACTGCTGACCATATTGGGTGCTGTACTTTTGGGGTCGCTTCTGACGAGAGCCTGGACTTTTCAGGGGCAAAAATTGGGGGTCCGCCTGAACCGTGACCTGGGTATTGACCTGGTGGAGGCTTCCCTCCAGCTCGATGCTCAAACCATTGAGGACGCGGGCTCCGGTGATCTGCTTGCTCGCCTGACCGATGACCTTGATAGCGTCCGACTGGTGCTGGCAACCGGTCTGCCGGAGTTTATCCATATTTCCGTATATATGGTAATTACTTCGGTGACAATTTTTACGGTGAGCCCGGTAATCGGTCTGGTTACCGTTCCCATGTTCGTGCTCATGGCCCTTGCCCTGGCAATTTTCCTACCCCGGATAGCCGCAACAACCCGGCGGAAAACTGAGGCAATGAGTGAGCTTACCGTTGTGGCCACAGAGAACGTTCGTGGTGCGACAACGATCCAAGAATTGGGGGTCCAACAGGCCCGTTCCGGTGTCCAGGAGGAAAAAATTTGGGAGGTATTCAGGATCTCCGACCGTATGGTGGTACTCCGTTCAACCTTCTGGGCGGTCGATGCTTTCAACGCCTACCTTCCTCTGCTGCTAGCTATGGTCTGGGGCTCCTACTGTGTTTGGCGGGGTTGGGCCACCTGGAGCGATGTCTCAACAGCCTCTATCATGCTCTTTTCTATGCGGGTAGACTCGGATATCTTCACCTTCTGGCTGGATCGTCTGCGCGAGATGACCGTGACTATGGGCAGGGTTTTTGGTGTCATTGACCTGTCAGATACCCAGCAGGCCCGCCGGGAATCTGAACAATACCGGGGAGAAGCCAGCGGTCAACAGAGTAAGACTGTCTCCGTCCAAGCATGGCCCCCTGCGGCTGTAAAGCTCCAAGGAGTGACCTACGGGTATAATCCCCAGAGCCCTGTTATTGAGGGCATAGACCTCACGGTTGCACAGGGGGAGAGCCTGGCCCTGGTGGGGCGTTCAGGGTCCGGTAAAACGACGCTGGCTCGACTGATAGCAGGATCGCTCACAGCCCATAGCGGAAGGGTGCAGGTCATGGGTCAGATAGTCGGGAACGGTCTCTACCCGACGGAGCCTCTAGCTGACCACCGCCCGGCTCTGCTGATTTGCACCCAGGAGGCCCACGTCTTTGTGGGCACCCTCGCTGAGAACCTTGCTGTAGCGGCACCTCAGGCTAATAGGGACCAGATGCTTGATGCGCTCCTTGCCGTCGGGGCAAACTGGGTTAGCCGATTACCGGATGGCTTAGATACCCAGCTTGGAGATGGGTCCTACGAACTGACCAGAGACCAGGTGCAACAGCTTGCCCTTGCCCGTATCGTAGCAGCTAACCCGCATGTGGTGATTCTTGACGAGTCAACGACCCAGCTTGAATTGGCAGATGCCAGCCAGTCACTGGCAGCGGTCATGAAAGGCCGTTCGGTGATTATCATTTCGCATGATTCGCGTATTGCATCACTGGCTGACCGTGCCGTTCTCCTAGAAGGGGGCAGGCTTGTTGCCGAGGGAACCCCGGACTATATTTTTGCCCGCACCTAACCGCTAGAGGCGCATTGACTGGGTGCTTGGAAAACCTAGAGTGGTACTCCACCCCTTAGAAGAAAGCCTCAACATTCCGCAAAAACTCGGTGTGCTGGTAGCCTGAACCCCGGATAACAGGGTACCCCCGCACTAAAATATGAGTGGCAATAACCACAAAAACCAAGGACACCCCTATGAGTAAGCCTTTTCCCACCGATCTTGAAATCGCTCAAGCAGCGACCCTGCAACCGATTACTGAGATCGCAACAGCCTCTGGCATTGACCTTGACCGTTTAGAACCCTACGGAAAGTACCTTGCCAAAGTAAAACTCACGGCTGACACCAAGGCCGAGAGAGCGCTGGCAAAAGGCGCTAAATATATCGTTGTCACGGCGGTAACCCCGACACCGCTGGGGGAAGGTAAGACCGCTACCTCAGTCTCACTTGCTCAGGGCATGGCCGCTACCGGGCGTAAGGCTATGCTGACCCTACGCCAGCCCTCCATGGGCCCAACTTTCGGCATTAAGGGCGGTGCAGCCGGGGGCGGCTACTCCCAAATCGTCCCTATGGAGAAACTGAACTTGCACCTGACCGGCGACTTCCATGCCGTCACAGCGGCTCACAACCTGCTTGCCGCTATGATTGATAACCATCTGCACCACGGCAACGAACTGCGTCTGGATACCCGCTCTATCACCTGGCGGCGAGTGATTGACATGAACGATCGTGCCCTCCGCAACGTCGTCATAGGCCTGGGCGACCGCATGGACGGCGTGCCCCGCGAAAGTGGCTTTGACATCACCAGCGCTTCGGAGATTATGGTGATTCTGTCACTGGCCACCAGCTTTGAAGACCTCCAAGCACGACTAGCCAAAGTTGTCGTTGGCCTCAACGTAGAGGGCAACCCTGTGACCGCCGCAGACCTCAAAGCAGATGGCGCTATGGCAGTTCTCCTTGCCGATGCTATCCACCCCAACCTGCTCCAGACCCTTGAAAAAACCCCGGCCCTGATTCATGCCGGTCCTTTTGGCAACATCGCCACCGGCAATTCATCGGTTCTTGCAGACTATGTGGGGCTCGAACACGCAGACTATGTGATTACTGAGGCCGGTTTTGGTGCCGATATGGGGGCTGAACGGTTCTTCAACGTCAAGTGCCGTGTATCGGGGCTCAAACCCGACGCCGCCGTCCTAGTAGTGACCGTTCGTTCGCTCAAATCGCACTCGGGCCGTTACACTATTACACCTGGTAAGCCACTGCCTGAAGGCCTGCTTGAGGAGAACACAGCCGATGTTGAAGCCGGGGCGGCTAACCTGCTTAAGCACCTTGAGATTGTCCGCGGCTTTGGTGTGCAACCGGTAGTTGCTATCAATGCTTTCCCCACAGATTTCGAGTCTGAACACGAGACTATTCGCCGGATCGCTGAGGAGGCCGGTGCCCGCGTTGCCATTCACCGTGGTGTGGCCGAGGGCGGGAAGGGCGCAAGAGAGCTTGCCGATGCTGTGGCCGAGGCCTGCGACGACATGAGCGAATTGACCTACACCTACGAGGACTCCGATCCCCTGTCCACCAAGATTGAGAAGGTGGCTACTCAGGTCTACGGTGCGGATGGCATTGAGCTGGCACCAGCAGCTGCAAAGCAGCTGGCACGCTACGAGGAACTGGGCTACGGCAACCTACCCGTGGTGATCGCCAAGACCCACCTCTCCATTTCATCGGATCCCTCGCTCAAAGGCGCCCCGACCGGCTGGACTTTGCCCGTGCGCGAAGTACGCCTGGCGGCAGGCGCTGGCTACGTGTACGCTCTCTGCGGTACCATGCGTACCATGCCCGGGCTAGCTAAATCACCCGCTGCTGAGCGCATTGGGTTCGATGAGAACGGCACTATGGTGGGCCTGTTCTAAAGACTGTAATCACCGGTAAATAGCGCCCGCACCACCAGGAACAGGCTGTGAAGGCAGTCCGGGTGGCGTGGGCGCTTTGATGTTAGTTAGCTAGTTGCGTAGTTGGGCCTGAGCGAAGAAACGCAACTCGTGGAGGGCGGCCTGCTGGTAGGCCTTCTGAGCCGCTTCCAGGGTCTGGCCCGGGGCCTGCGAGAGCACCTGCTCTGCATAGGCAATAGCCTGCTCAGTTGCCTGGCGGAACTCTGGTGAACCGTACATGCTCAACCAGGCCGAGTAGGGGTGACCGGGAGTATTGACCTGAGCAAGAATTTCACCTATTTCTGCGTAGAGCCAGTAGCAGGGAAGAACCGCCGCCACCCCGATTGCGTAATCGTTGACAGAAGCGGATGAGGTCAAGAAGTCTGTATAGGCCCTGGTGATAGGGGAGGGGCCTGCACTGATATAGTCTGGCCCCAGCCAGTCAGCGTGAAGACTGGATTCGACCTCAATGCACTCCGCCGCCCCTCGCGCCCAGAAGACCTGTTCAGCAGATGAGGGAGCCTTAGCACTAAGGGTAGCAAGTGCCCGGGAGTAGCTCGAAAGATAGAGTGCGTCCTGGTCCTGGTAGAAGGTGAAGTCTGCAGTGGCCAGCGTGCCGGATGCAAGCTGCTGGATAAAGGGGAGTTCACAGATTGAGTCCCAAATCTGGCCGGTGAGTTCCCAGAGCCGTTTGGTCTGCGGGCCCGCCGCCGATATCTGAGGCGGCCTAGTGGTCGCTTCGAAGTCTCCGAGTTTTACCGGCGTCGCATCCGCTACCCGTGATTGTTCCCAGAGCCGCCAGAAGTGGTTGATCGGTCCGTGCCCCTGCCCCACGCTGAGGTGGTGACTGGTTGAGATTGCTCCATGAAGCCAGGTTGAAGTCCATTCCAGGGCTGCTTCAAGGCTTGCCCCTGTTGCCAGTCGTGTAGCGAGCGCAGCAGAAAGGCTGCACCCGGTGCCGTGAGTATTGGAGGTATCTATTTTCTTTTGTCTGAAGACGGCTGTGGTTCCTTGGGTAGTGACCACTGCGTTGCCCGCTTGGTCACCCGGTAGGTGCCCACTCTTAACGATAACTGCGACCTGGTAGCGTTCGGCGACTACCTGGGCGAGAGCACAGGCAGAATCCCAGGTATCTGGCTCTGAGTCTTCGGCCAGAATGGCTAGCTCTGGGATATTGGGGGTGATAACCGTGGCGTACTTTAGGAATCGGCGTAGGGCATCCTCCGCCTCGGTTTCCAGCAGACGGTCCCCACTGGTTGCGACCATGACAGGGTCAAGCACAACAAGCTGCTGTGGATTGCTATCGAGCCATGCGGCTACAGTGTCGATGATGTCAGCAGAGCCTAGCATGCCAATTTTGACTGCATCAATGCGAACGTCCTCGCTGACGGCATCGAGTTGCGCTCGCAGAAAGTCAGCGGGCGGAACCTCGACAGCGCTGACGCCCTGAGTGTTTTGGGCGACAAGGGCCGTGACCGCGTTCATGCCGTAACCGCCTGCTGCCGCAATTGATTTGAGGTCAGCCTGCGCGCCGGCCCCTCCGCTGGGGTCCGTCCCCGCGATAGAGAGCACGTTGGGTACTGACGTTTCGAGAGCGGAAGTGCTATGAGCAAGAGGCGCAGGCAGAGGACGGCGCATGGGTTTCCCTTCGCTAGTTCTAACTAGAGCAGGTTCTGTGGGTCTAATCTCAGCCGCTTCTGCTGCCAGCGGCACCCCAAACCAAATATCGGTTTTATGCTAACAGCTGGTGAAGCCGAACACAATAAAAATTTAGGGCTTTGGTGTTCAGTTGTTTTAAGATTTCAGCTAGCCCTGCGCTTACCAGCCTCTTTCTTTCCATTCGGGCAGATGAGGCCGCTCAGCACCCAGGGTGGTGGTGTCCCCGTGGCCGGGCAGAACGACCGTGGCATCGTCATATTGGGAGAAGATACGCGCTGAAACATCGGCCAAGAGCTGGGCGAAATCTTCCGGAGCCCGGGTCTTGCCTACCCCACCGGGGAAGAGGGAATCACCGGTGAATAGGAGGACGGGGTGCTCTCCGCTGGGGTCCCGATAGGCAAGAGCAATCGACCCGGGAGTATGCCCGCGCAGGCTGATGACTTCAAGCTCAATACCTGCTAGATTGAGGTTTTCCCCGCCGTTGAGCAGATGCTCAATACGTGTACTTTCCTGTTCCGCAATAGCATCGGCATCGGCCGAACCGCAGTAGGTGGCGGGTGACCACCCGGCAACTGCATCAGGCAAAGCCCGGATATGGTCCCAGTGGGAATGTGTGGTAATTAGTGCAAGGACTCCGGAGCCGGGCTGACCGACTTGGGCGGGTGAGTCAGTGGCGAGTGCGGCCTCAGTGAACTTTTGGATAGCGGGAAAATCATCTGCGGCATCAATGAGAATCTGGGCCCCGCTTTGCTTATGGGTGAGCAGGTAGACCTTGTTGTTCATCTCAGAGACAGCTATGCTACGGATGGTTATCAGTGGGGTAGAGGCATGGAGAGTTCCGGTTTCTGTCATACTAGTGATTCTAGGGCCCGCCCCCTCGCTCGTGAAGTGGTTGTGGAGCTTGAAATATTGCGCAAGGTGGAGCTGATCCGAAGGCCATCAGGCATAGGCTCTTTTACGGCTCATTCCGGGCACCTCAACTACCCCGGTATCACGGCGGTCTTTAACCGTGCAGATGAGCTGATTCCAGACAAGAACCTTTAGACCGTCACGCTAGCTAACTACTTTCAGCCGGTAGCCTAACATCCAAGCACCCTGGGCGCGGTCTGCCCAAAACTTTACTGCATAGTTTAGAATATATCTTCGAAAAGACTTTCCTGAAGATAGGTAATCGTATGGCAGGCTTAGCCTCTCGCCCCATGGCCAGCGACCTCACGCACATCCGCGTGCAGGGTGCCCGTGAAAACAACCTTAAAAACGTTGACCTAGATATTCCCCGCGATGCCATGGTGGTGTTTACCGGCCTCTCGGGTTCAGGTAAATCATCTCTGGCTTTTGACACCATCTTTGCTGAGGGACAGCGTCGCTACGTCGAGTCACTCTCCTCTTACGCCCGCATGTTCCTGGGGCAGGTGGATAAACCGGATGTTGACTTTATTGAGGGTCTTTCGCCAGCTGTGTCTATTGACCAGAAATCAACCTCTAAGAACCCTCGCTCAACGGTGGGTACTATCACTGAGATCTACGACTACATGCGTCTGCTGTGGGCACGCGTGGGCCACCCCCACTGCCCTGACTGCGGCGAAGAAATCTCCAAGCAGTCGCCCCAGCAGATTGTGGATGTACTGATGGGCTACCCCGAGAAGACCCGTCTACAGGTTTTGGCTCCTGTTGTCTCAGCGCGCAAGGGTGAATTCGTCGATCTTTTCAAAGAGCTATCCAACGCCGGTTACGCTCGTGCCCGAGTGGATGGGCTAACTATTCAACTGCAAGACCCTCCTCAGCTTGAAAAACAGTACAAACACACTATTGAGGTGGTTGTAGACCGCATAGCTATCAAGGAGAGCGTCCACCAGCGTCTCACGGATTCCATTGAAACTGCGCTTGGTTTGGCTGATGGGAAAGTCCTGATCGATTTTGTGGATGAGGATGAAGACTCAGCAAGCCGTACCCGGTCTTTTAGTGAGAACCTGGCCTGCCCTAACGGGCATGCTCTTTCTGTGACTGAGGTGGAGCCTCGCGCTTTCTCTTTCAACTCACCCTTTGGTGCCTGTCAGGGCTGTGACGGTATCGGCTCCAAGCTCCAAGTTGATGAAGACCTGCTTATCCCCAACCCGGAGCTCTCACTGGCTGAGGGAGCAATTGCACCCTGGTCGCAGGGCAAATCAACCACTGAGTATTGGCTCCGCCTGCTTGCGGGCTTGGGCCAAGAGCTCAATTTTGATCTGGCTACTCCCTGGAAGGATCTGCCAGCAAAGGCTAGGAAGGCGATCCTCAAGGGCAAGGATTACCAGGTAACGGTAGCCTACAAGAACCGCTTCGGGCGGGAGCGCCGCTACACCTCAGGGTTTGAGGGAGTCGTCGGTTACATTAAGCGCAAGCACGAAGAAACTGAATCTGACTGGTCCAAGGACCGCTACGAGCAGTACATGCGCAATGTGGCTTGTACCGCCTGCCAGGGTGCCCGTCTCAACCCGACCATCCTGGCGGTCACCGTGGGGGGCAAGTCCATCGCAGAGGTCACGCAGTTGCCCATGCGTGAGGCTCTAGAGTTTATGCGATCCCTGAAGCTGAATGCCCGAGAAGCACAGATCGCTGAGCTGGTTCTTAAAGAAATCGACGCGCGCCTCCAGTTCCTGCTTGATGTTGGGCTTGATTACCTGAATCTGGCCCGTTCAGCCGGCACTCTTTCTGGTGGTGAGGCTCAGCGTATCCGCCTGGCAACCCAGATTGGCTCTGGTCTGGTGGGTGTTCTCTACGTACTTGATGAGCCCTCGATTGGTCTGCACCAGCGCGATAACCGCCGTCTGATTGAAACCCTGACAAAGCTCCGCGATATGGGCAACACTCTGATTGTGGTAGAACACGATGAAGACACTATGAAAGAAGCGGACTGGATCGTGGACGTTGGCCCGGGGGCCGGTGAACACGGTGGTCAGATTGTTCACTCGGGTACGTTCGCAGAGCTCCTTGACAATAAAGAGTCCGTGACCGGTGACTACATGGCTGGCCGCCGCACCATCGAGGTTCCCACAACCCGCCGTGCCGTGGACCCCAAACGCACTATTAAGGTTGTTGGAGCACGTGAGAACAACCTTAAGAAGGTGGATGTAGAGTTCCCGCTGGGAGTCCTGACCGCCGTTACAGGTGTATCTGGTTCGGGCAAATCTACCCTGGTCAACGACATTCTCTACACCGCTCTGGCAAACCAGCTCAACGGTGCCAAGCAGGTGCCCGGTCGCCACAAGACCATCAAGGGTGTGGACCAGCTGGACAAAATCATCCATGTGGATCAGTCACCCATTGGTCGTACTCCGCGTTCTAACCCGGCAACTTATACCGGCGTTTTTGACCATATCCGTAAACTCTTCGCGGAAACCACCGAGGCAAAAATCCGTGGCTACCAGCCCGGCCGTTTCTCCTTCAACGTCAAGGGAGGCCGCTGCGAAGCTTGTTCCGGTGACGGTACTCTCAAAATTGAAATGAACTTCCTGCCCGATGTCTACGTACCCTGCGAGGTCTGTAAGGGTAAACGCTACAACCGTGAAACTCTTGAGGTTCATTACAAGGGTAAGACTATTGCCGATGTCTTAGAGATGCCGGTTGCCGAAGCCTCCGACTTTTTCTCGGCCTTCAGTAAGATTTCTCGCTACCTCAACACCCTGGTCGATGTGGGGCTGGGTTATGTACGTTTGGGGCAGTCTGCTACCACCCTCTCCGGTGGTGAGGCCCAGCGCGTCAAACTAGCTACCGAGCTCCAAAAACGCTCTAATGGTCGGTCAATCTATGTTTTGGACGAACCCACAACTGGCCTACACTTTGAGGATATCCGCAAGCTGTTAGGTGTTGTGCAGGGGCTGGTCGATAAGGGCAACACGGTTATCACTATTGAGCACAATCTGGATGTCATTAAGAGTGCTGACTGGATTATTGATATGGGCCCCGAAGGCGGCGATGGTGGCGGTACTGTCCTGGCAACAGGCACACCTGAGCAGGTCGCTGCCATCCCTGAGTCACATACGGGCCGTTTCCTAGCAGAAATGCTTTTGAGCTAGACCGCGGAGGGTATGCTAAATAGGGTAAAACCGGTCAGAAAAATCAAATAAGCCGTATTTTCCCTGGAAATGAGGCTGTAGGAGCCACCATGTCATTGAAGTACAAGGCAACCCAGAAAAGTATCGAGGCTATTCTGCGTACGGTCTTTCGGGCCCGAGTTACTGGACTGGAGAACTTCCCTGCTCAAGGGCCGGTCATCCTTGCATCCAACCATCTTGCTTTCTTGGATTCAGTGATTATCTCGGCCCTGATGCCCAGGCGTGTAGCTTTCTTAGCTAAAGCTGAGTACGTTAACTCGCCCGGCTTTAAGGGCAGAGCCATGAAAACACTTTTCCAGGTTATCGATATCATCCCGGTCAACCGCACCGACAAAAAAGAATCGATGAAGGCTCTTGAGACAGCGCTCGAAAGGCTCGAAGAGGGCAAGGTCTTTGGGATTTACCCTGAAGGCACTCGATCGCGAGATGGCTACCTCTACAAGGGAAAAATTGGCGTGGCCTGGCTGGCTCACATGACCGGTGCAAGGGTAGTTCCTGTGGGATTAATCGGTACCGATAAGATTCAGAAACCTGGCTCTAACATGGTCTACCCCCACCGTTTTACGGTTCGTGTGGGTGAGCCACTCATTTTTGAGAAGCTGGGGGAGAAGATGAGTGGCCGCCAGCGCCGTGAAACGACCGATACCATCATGGACGCTATCGCCCAGCTCTCTGGTCAGGCCCGCAAAAACGAGTACAACGTCTCACCGTCTGCCGAACGAGATTCCGGCAGTCTGTAACCAGTAGAAAGAAGTTTTTCTTGGCTAGTCCTGCCTCTTACCGTCCGGCACCGGGAGAAATCCCTACCCAACCCGGTGTCTACAGGTTCAGGGACGAGTACGGCCGCATTATCTATGTGGGTAAAGCCAAAAACCTGCGTAACCGACTGAATTCATACTTCGCTAAGGTCGATTCGCTGAGCCCTAAAACCTATGCCATGGTTCATACCGCCGCGTCAGTGGAATGGACGGTTGTAGGTAGCGAGCTTGAATCTCTCCAGCTTGAGTACACCTGGATTAAAGAGTTCAAGCCTCGGTTCAACATTGCCTTCCGCGATGATAAGAGCTATCCCTACCTGGCAGTCACTCTCAAAGACCGCTACCCGCGGGCCCAGGTGATGCGCGGTGAGAAAAAGAAGGGTGTCCGCTACTTCGGGCCCTACTCACAGGCCTGGGCTATCCGTCAGACTCTCGATGCCCTCTTGCGTGTATTCCCCGTGCGGACCTGTAGCACTGGAGTTTTCAACCGGGCTCAGGCATCGAATCGCCCCTGTCTGCTGGGCTATATTGACAAGTGCTCTGCACCCTGCGTAGGAAAAATCAGCAGGGAAGACCACGCCGCCCTGGCTGAACAGCTCTGTTCCTTTATGGCCGGTGGTGCTGAAAAATATATAGATGAGCTGACAGCCCAGATGAAGCAGGCAGCAGCCGACTTTGATTTTGAAAAGGCTGCTCTGCTACGGGATGATATCCAAGCTCTCACTAAGGCTTTTGAACCTAATGCGGTGGTTCTGCCCGATTCGGTCAACGCCGATATCTTTAACTTTGTAGAAGATGATCTTGAAGCTGCCATTCAGGTCTTTTATGTACGCAGTGGCCGCATCCGAGGCCAACGCGGCTGGATCGTCGAAAAGGTGGAAGACTCAAGCCCGCAGGCGCTCATGGATCAGCTTCTCGTGCAGGTCTACGGTGAGTCAGCAGCAAGTCTGGCGGCAGGCACCACCGAAGAGGAGATTAACCATAACCTTAACGAGATACCCCGCCAGATTAATGTTCCTGTGCTTCCTGAGAATCAGGAGCGGCTCGAAGAGTGGCTTAGCGGTGTTCGGGGTGCCAAAGTTTCTATCAGTGTTCCTCAGCGCGGTGACCGGGTAGAGCTCATGGATACGGTGAGGGAGAACGCCCGGCAGGCTTTAGCGCTCCATAAGACCAGACGAGCCGGGGACATTACTACCCGGTCAGCATCACTGGTTGAGCTCCAGGAGACCCTGGAACTCCCCGAACCTCTCATGCGGATTGAGTGCTACGACATTTCGCATACCCAGGGCACCAACGTGGTGGCATCCATGGTGGTTTTTGAGGACGGATTGCCCAAGAAAAGCGACTACCGCAAGTTCTCGGTCACCGGTGATGCTGCGCGGGACGATACGGCCAGTATGTATGATGTCATTTACCGCCGTTTTCGCCGTTACCTCTCTGATGAGGCTGCCGGTGTTCGTTCTCCGGTGTCCGGTGAGATAAGAGACAGAGGTGAGAAGCAACCTGCCGCTTTTGCATATCCGCCCAACCTTGTGGTCGTAGACGGTGGCCAACCTCAGGTTGCTGCTGCATCTCGCGCGCTAGAAGACCTTGGAATTTCCGATATCTTTGTGGTGGGTATTGCTAAACGCTTGGAAGAGCTGTGGCTACCGGGCGATTATTTCCCCCTTATCTTGCCGAGAACTTCCGACGCGCTCTACCTGATTCAGCGGATCCGCGATGAAGCCCACCGGTTTGCCATTACTTTCCACCGAACCAAGCGCGGCCGTGAAATGGTCAAATCTGCCTTGGACACTATTGATGGGCTGGGGCCAGCTAAGCGGGAGGCCTTAATCAAGCATTTTGGTTCTCTCAAACAGCTCTCAGCTGCGGATATTGAAGAACTGCAGAAAGTCCCCGGAATTGGCCCCTCTATGGCCCAAAAAATCCACCGTCATTTCTTGTCTGAGGACACCCGGCCATAAATACTTTTTGGGGGACATATCTTGGGCATATTGCCTGCATTTTGCGGGCTTTTATGGGGTGTATGTGCGCTAGGCTGTAACTAACATTGGTTCAATTTGGAGAAGCGAGAGACCCCTCACATGTCATCTGACCCCCTTGTATCTGGCGTCAAACCGCAAATCTTGGTCATCACCGGTATTTCTGGTGCAGGCCGCAGCACCGCAGCCAACACCCTCGAAGATGAGGGATGGTACGTGGTGGATAACATTCCACCTCAGATGTTCAGCAACCTTGCTCAACTTGTTAAAGACTCTCCTGCAACCATGCCTAAAGTGGCGGTTGGGATTGATGTTCGTGCGCGTCGTCTTTTGCAAGATTTGCCTGAGGCTATCAATAACCTAAGGGGCCTTGACGTTGATTTCTCCATGCTTTTCATGGACGCAGCGGATAAGGATATTATCGCCCGCTATGAGGCTCAGCGGCGCCCGCACCCCCTTCAGAAGGGCGGTTTGGTGGCAGAAGCGATTTCCGAAGAACGCAAGCTTTTTGCTGAACTCAAAGAGAGCGCGGATTACATCATTGACACCACGGGGATGAATGTTCACCAGCTGGCTAAGAAAGTGCGTGAAACCTATGCTCCAGGTAAGGAGCGCATTGTGAACATTACCGTGATGAGTTTTGGCTTTAAATACGGCACCCCCTCCGATGTCCACTACATGGCTGACATGCGGTTCATTCCGAATCCTCACTGGGTTCCTGAGTTGCGAGCCCAGACCGGTCAGGACGCTGGGGTCCGAGATTACGTCTTTTCTCATGAGGGTACCGAAGAATTTATCTCGCATTACATTCAAGCGCTTCAGCCGGTCATTGCGGGTTACCGAAAGGAAGGTAAACTGTATGCAACCTTTGCTATTGGGTGCACCGGCGGTAAGCACCGCTCAGTTGCTGTAACTGAAGAAGTTGCCCGCCGACTGCGCCAAATGGACGATGTAAACATTTCGATTCATCACCGTGACATGGGTAGAGAATAATGCCTGAGACTTTTCGCGCACCCCGTTTCCCCGAGACGGGACTCCTGCCAATCATTCATCAGGGGCACCCTCTTCCGGTCAGAGTGACAGCTCTGGGCGGGGGGCACGGCCTCTACGGATCCTTGTCTGCCCTTAAATTGATTACCAGTGCTCTGACCGCAGTGGTAACGGTTGCCGATGATGGGGGTTCCTCCGGCAAGCTACGCCATGAACTTGATGTTTTACCTCCCGGTGATCTGCGTATGGCGCTGTCTGCCCTGTGCGATGACACTGACTGGGGACGTACCTGGCGTGATGTTATGCAGCACCGTTTCAGGCAACGGACCGATGCCCGGCCGACTGCCCTGGAGAACCATGCCTTGGGTAACCTGCTGATTGTGGCTCTGTGGGATCTGCTGGGTGACTGCGTTGCCGGTCTTGATTGGGCAGGTGCCCTGCTCAACGCACGAGGGCGGGTCCTGCCGATGTCGCTGACACCCCTGGTTATTGAGGGCGATATTGTAAGCACCAATGAGCACGGCGTGGAATTTCGCGATACCGTGCAGGGCCAGGCGACTTTGGCTAAGGCCGGTAGAGTAGATAAAGTTCGTCTTCTTCCTGCGGAAGCTGAGCCCTGCCCCGAAGCAGTCAGCGCGGTTCACGAGGCTGACTGGGTAGTTCTGGGTCCTGGTTCATTCTTTACCTCCCTTCTGCCTCACCTCTTACTGCCCGGTTTACGTGAAGCGATTCTCAATACCAGTGCCAAGATTTGCCTGGTGATGAATTTGGAGCTGGACGGTAAAGAAACGCAGGGTATGAGTGCCGCCGACCACCTTCTCGTTTTGCGTGATTACGTTCCAGAAATTAGGGTTAATACAGTTATCGCTGACCCTGCCGCCACTGGGGAGCGAGAAATCTTTGAAAATGTTGCTAGCCAGCTCGGTGCCGAGGTCCTTTGGGTCGAGGTGGCGGAAACCGATCAGCCGGGGGTCCATGACCCCCTCAAACTGGCTGCGGCCTATAAGCAGGTTTTCAAATACTGAGGTCGGGATATCCCGGCACACCCTACTGACTTGAGCAGTTAAACTTTTGGAGGAAGACCAGCATGGCCCTAACGGCATCGGTCAAGGAAGAGCTGGCACAGTTTGAAGCGAACCGCTCATCTGTGCGTAAAGCTGAGGTAGCCACTATCTTGCGTTTTACCAACGGCTTGCACCTGGTTCAGGGCAAAATTGTGGTTGAGGCCGAGGTCGATTTGGAGTCTACTGCTGAGCGGCTCAGATACAACATCGCAGAGATGTATGGGCATGAAGCATCTATTACCTCTATCTCTGGTGGCGGCCTGCGCCGCGGTGGTCGCTACGTGGTTCGCGTTGATCAAGGCGGCGAAGCTCTGGCTCGTCAGACCGGTCTGCTTGACGGGCGAGGTCGCCCGGTTAGGGGCCTACCTCCGGCTGTTGTAAACGGTTCCTTGGCTGACGCCGAGGCTGTGATGCGCGGGGCCTTCTTAGCGCACGGTTCGTTGACTGAGCCGGGCCGCTCGTCAGCTCTTGAATTTACCTGCCCCGGTCCTGAGGCCGCGCTGGCCTTGGTGGGGGCGGCTCGTCGTCTGGATGTTATCGCTAAGGCCCGCGAAGTGCGCGGTGTTGATCGCGTTGTAGTGCGTGATGGGGAGACCATTAGCTTGCTCCTTGAGCGTATGGGGGCTGTTGATGCTCTGGATAACTGGCGGGAGCGTCGCGCCCGTAAAGAAGTGCGTGCCACTGCCAACCGTCTGGCTAACTTTGACGACGCTAACCTGCGTCGTTCAGCTCAGGCTGCTGTTGCCGCCGGGGCCAGGGTTGAACGTGCTCTTGAAATTTTGGGCGATAAAGTTCCTGACCATCTACGCTATGCAGGTGAGTTACGTGTAGCGCATAAGCAGGCCTCACTGGATGAGCTGGGTCGTCTGGCTGACCCACCTATGACTAAGGACGCTATCGCAGGTCGAATCCGTCGTCTCATTGCCATGGCCGATAAGCGAGCTGCTGAACGCGGTATCCCCGGTACTGAAGCCGGGGTGGGGGCACACGGTCAGCACCAGTAGTTTCTTACTTTTTTGAGTGTGGTGAGCCGTCCTTACTTGCGGGTGAGGACGGCTCTTCTGCGTCTTGAGCGGTTCACTGCTGGTCATATGCTCAACGTGCAGATAGTAACTTCTAACCTTGGCCAATCAAGAACCCAGCTTGTCTTCAGATAATCGATGTGGGTTTTTGTTGGTTTGCCCTTTACTGGGTGGCATTTATCATGAATTTAAGGGGTGGGAGCCACATTCGGTGGGGAAAACTGAGTGAACAATGAGTGAAACACACTTAAATCCACCTTTAAATACGACAGAAACACACCAAAACTCACATAAACAGGGTATGATAGAAAACGAACCGGACGAGAGCTCGGCTGCCGAGCTGACAGGAACTAAAGTTCCCGAGTTCGGCAACGATACGCCCTTCAGAGGGAGTCTCGTCCACCTTGTCACTAACTGTATCTAGGAGTTTGATTTCAGTGACTGTACGCGTAGCAATTAACGGCTTTGGCCGCATCGGCCGCACCTTCTTCCGCGCTGCCCAGCAGCATGGCGAGGGCTTTGAGATCGTTGCTATCAACGATCTGACCGACATAAATACCCTTGCTCACCTTCTCAAGTACGACTCAATCATGGGTCGTTTCGACGGTGAAGTAGCTGTCTCCGAAAACGGCCTGGTCGTCAATGGCACCGAAATCAAGGTTCTGGCAGAGCGTAACCCTGCTGATCTTCCCTGGAGCGACCTCGGCGTAGACGTTGTTCTTGAGTCCACCGGTTTCTTTACCGATGGCGAGAAGGCTAAGGCTCACCTGGAAGCTGGTGCAAAGAAGGTTATCCTCTCTGCACCCGGCAAAAACATTGACGGCACCTTCGTCATGGGCGTCAACGACGACCAGTACGATTCAGCCACCATGAACATCGTTTCAAACGCATCTTGCACCACCAACTGCCTGGCTCCCATGGCCAAGGTACTGAACGATAAGTTCGGTATCGAAAAGGGCCTCATGACCACCATCCACGCATACACCGCTGACCAGCGCCTGCAGGATGCTCCTCACAAGGACCTGCGCCGTGCACGCGCCGCAGCCCTAAACATGGTTCCCACCTCCACCGGTGCCGCTGCAGCCGTTGGCCTGGTTCTTCCTGAACTCAAGGGCAAGCTGGACGGCTTCGCTGTTCGCGTTCCCACCCCCACCGGCTCCATCACCGACCTGACCTTCACCGCTTCACGCGAAGTAACCGTTGAAGAAGTTAACGCAGCCGTCAAGGAAGCAGCTGAGGGCGACCTCAAGGGCATCATCAAGTACAACGAAGAGCCCATCGTTTCCAAGGACATCGAGGGCGAGCCCGTTTCGACCGTATTCGACGCCCCCCTGACCAAGGTTATTGGCAACCAGGTCAAGGTTATCGCCTGGTACGATAACGAATACGGCTACGTGTCACGTCTGGTCATGTTCACCAACAAGGTTGTAGCAGCCCTCTAAGCTGATAGACCACCGTCTTATATGAGACACCAATGAGAGACAGGGTTAGCGAACTGGCGCACGCATAAAGCGCAGTTGGCTAACCCGTCCTCATATCTGGGTTCCTCAACCGGGGGAGCCTACCTATATCAACCTCACCGTATGGAGATGAGAAGTCCCATGGCAAAAACTCTTGCAGAGCTTATCGAAAGCGGCCTTGCTGGTCGCCGCGTCCTGGTCCGTTCAGACCTGAATGTTCCCCTCAAGGACGGTGTGGTCACCGATGACGGCCGCGTCCGCGCTTCCTTGCCCGTCCTGAAGAAGCTGACCGATGCTGGTGCCCGCGTTATTGTGACCGCTCACCTCGGTCGCCCCAAGGGTCAGGTTGACCCCCAGTACTCCATCAAGCCCGCCGCTGAGCGTCTTGCTGAGCTCGCAGACTTTCCCGTTGTAATTGCTACTGACCTGGTCGGTGAGGATGCCAAGGCCAAGGCTGAAGCTCTCAAGGACGGCGAACTGCTGGTTCTCGAAAACGTCCGCTATGATGCACGCGAAACCTCCAAGGACGACGCTGAGCGTGCCGAGTTTGCTGCTGAACTTGCAGCTCTGACCGGTGAAAATGGTGCCTACGTCAACGACGCATTCGGGGCAGTTCATCGCAAGCATGCCTCTGTCTACGACATTGCTAAGGTACTTCCGGCTTACCTGGGCGACCTGGTCAAAACCGAAGTTGACGTTCTGCAGAAGGTCATCAAGAACCCTGATCGCCCCTTTGTCGTTGTTATGGGCGGCGCTAAGGTGTCCGACAAGCTCGCTGTAATTGATAATCTGATCGGTAAGGCTGATGCTCTGCTCATCGGTGGTGGCATGGGCTATACCTTCGCCAAGGCACTGGGCTACGAAGTAGGCCAGTCACTTCTTGAAGAGGACCAGATTGAGAACTGCAAGCGCTATCTGAAAGAAGCACCCGAAAAGGGCACCGAGCTCATTATCGCCTCCGACATTGTATGGGCAGACGATTTCTCCAACGATGCGAATTCTGAAATCCGCCCCATCGAAGATCTGACAGGTGGCAAGCTGGGTGCCCAGGCAGAAGGCCTGGACATTGGCCCCGCCACCCGTGAACTCTTTGCGCAGAAGATCAAGGATGCCAAGCTAGTCTTCTGGAACGGCCCCGTAGGTGTCTTCGAAATTGAAGCTTTCGCAGCCGGTACTAAGGCCCTTGCAGAGGCCCTGGTTGAATCTGATGCTTTCTCCATCATCGGTGGCGGCGACTCCGCATCGGCTGTACGTAACCTGGGCTTCTCTGACGACCAGTTTGGCCACATCTCCACCGGTGGTGGCGCTTCCCTCGAATACATCGAAGGTAAGACCCTGCCCGGCCTCGAAGCACTCGGCGCCTAAGCACTCGATGCCTAAGCACACTAATTTTTGACGAAAGGACGAGCCACATGACTCGTAAGCCTCTTATCGCTGGCAACTGGAAGATGAACATGGATCACACCGAAGGCGTGACCCTGCTCCAGAAACTGGCATGGACCCTGGATGACACCAACTTTGATTATGCTCAGGCTGAAGTTGCTGTTTTCCCTCCCTTCACTGATATCCGTTCAGTACAGACCCTGGTTGACGGTGACAAACTAGAGATTGTCTACGGTGCACAGGACCTCTCTGACCAGGATTCCGGCGCCTACACCGGGGATATCTCCGGCGTATTCCTGAACAAGTTGGGTGCAAGCTACGTTCTGGTGGGCCACTCAGAGCGTCGCACTATTCACGGTGAAAGTGATGCTGTGTGTGCCGCTAAGATTCAGGCAGCATACCGCAACGACCTGGTTCCCGTATTGTGCGTAGGCGAAGGCCTGGACAAGCGCGAAGCCGGCGAGCACGTCGAATTTACGCTGGAACAGCTCCGTGGCTCTATCGAAGGCCTGACCGCAGACCAGGCTGAAACCCTGGTCGTTGCCTACGAGCCTGTCTGGGCAATTGGCACCGGCAAGGTTGCAACCGCAGCTGACGCTCAGGAAATGAGTGCCGCTATCCGCGCTGAGCTAACTAAGCTCTACTCAGCTGAGATTGCAGACAAGGTGCGCGTGCTCTACGGTGGCTCGGTCAAGGCTGCTAGCGCACCTGAAATCATGGCAGAAGCAGATGTGGACGGCGTACTGGTAGGCGGTGCCTCACTGGACGCTACCGAGTTCGCTAACATTGCTCGCTTCAACTCCTAAACCTAAGGGTTCCTGTAGCCCGGTAGCCGGTTCAGCTATGAATCGGTCTGCCGGGCTAAGGGGCATAGAGCATGAAGCTCAGCGGTGTTAGCCGTGCTTTTACAGCCCAAAGAGCGTATAGTTTTTGGGGTGGCTTGAGAACGCCACCTTCTCTGTTCATGTGAAAGGTTCTGCGTGGAAACCCTAAAGATTGCCCTGATGGTGGTTATTGCTATAACCAGCGTCCTCACCGTGCTCCTGGTTTTGCTCAACCGCGGCAAGGGCGGTGGCCTTTCAGATATGTTCGGTGGCGGTATGACAACCTCCCTGAACTCCTCGGGTATGGCCTCTAAAAACCTTATCCGACTTACGGTAAGCGTTATCCTCCTCTGGGTATTTGCCATTATCGGCTACGCCCTGGTACTCCGTTTTGAGACCGTGGCGGTTATCTAAAAAGACTTATATAAAATGCCCGATAGTTCACAGAACTATCGGGCTTTTTCATGCTCTCTGCCTATTACAGCTAAAGAACAGCGGCCAGGGGTAAAGCAGCGGCCGCTGTTCATCAAGCTCAATTGGCGTTTGATGCCAGCGCATCTTCTGTTACCAGAATCAGTGTTTCAAGCAGACCTCGGGCACCTGCGGCGGGAGTTGCTGTGAGAATCTTGGCGGTGAGCTCGCTTTCTGCTAGCTGGCTAGCAGCCCTCAGCCGAGCCGTTGCATCTGCCTTATCGCTACCAGCAATAAGGAACCAGATACGCTCTGAGTAGTTAATGACAGGCAGGGTCAGGCTCACACGCGTGGGTGGCGGCTTAGGGGAGTTATGAACCGCGATAGCAACTCCCTCAGCGTCCAGGATCTCGGTTCGGTCGGGGAAGAGCGAAGCAATATGCCCATCAGGCCCCATACCCAGTAGGGTGAGGTTAAAGAGAGGGGAGCTCTCACCAGCGGGTGCAAACCGTGCCAACTCTTCGGTGTAGGCAAGGGCCGCTGCCTCAGGCGAATCAAAGGTGTCAGAAGCCCCCATGATATGCAGGTTCTCCGTGGGTAGGCCCAAAGAGGTGAGCAGGGCATGGCCTGCCTGCTGCTCGTTGCGGTCAGCATGACCGGTGGCAACAAAGCGCTCATCAGACCACCAGAAATGAACCTTAGACCAGTCCACGGTAGAACTTAGCGGGTGCTCAGCGATACCAGCGAGAACAGCGATACCCATAGTACCGCCTGTGAGCGAAATATGGGCCACGCCCTGAGCCGCCACAGCGGTCGCCGCAACATTGATGATGCGGGTTGCCCCAGCTAGCTGGAGCTGAGCCTTATCGGTGTGGGCAACAAGAATGGGTTTAGGCATCGTAGACCTCCGTGTAGTCAGCGCCTTCGGTTGCGGTATCTTCCGCATTAATATCAACCACGATGTTGCAACCATCGACAACCGATTGCAAGACCTCCCCGTAAACTTCATCGGGGTCCAGGCGACGCAGTTCTTCAGCCAAGCAATCTGCCAGGGACCGGACCGGCAGAGAGATCTGCTGGTCAGGTGTACCGGGGGAAGAGACTGTGGCAATGTTCCTGCCGGGGCGGTGGATGGTTACCCTTCCATCTTCACGTTCAAGCTGCACCCGGTAGAGGCCACGCTGAACATCGGTGGTGCGCAGATGAACCGTCGCACCCAGTCGGGTGCCCAACCATGCACCCAGCAGAACGACCGAGGGCGACAGGGACGAGCCTGAAACGGTCACCTTGCTGACGGGCGCGGGGCCGAGCTGATCAAGTACAGCAGCAATTTGGATGCGCCACAGCGTTAGACGAATCCAGGCCAGGTCGGTATCTCCGTCCTTGTAACTGTCGGCCAGTTTTTCAAGCACGCCAAGCGGGTCGTAAGCACGAGCCGAATCGGTGATACGACGCTGAGCAATCCGGCCGATAGAGTGCTCCGCTGGGTTCTCCGGAACCGAATGCGGCCACCAGGCAACAATGGGGGAGTCAGGCAGTAGAAGTCCGGAAATGAGAGATTCAGTAGCCACAGCCGCACTACCGTAACCGCGTAGAATGATCAGCTCTGAGGCACCGGCATCGCCACCAACGTAGATGCTTGCATTGAGCTGATCAGGGGCATCCTGACCGTAGTCAATATGAACAATAATGCGGGAGGGATGCTCATAGGAAGCCTTGAGTGCCGCCTCAACAGCGGTCTTCGAATGCCCCTTTTCAGCCAGAATCACCAGGGTCAGTACACGAGAGGATGTGGTAGCGCCTTCTTCGTTGCGCAGACGGGCAAGTTCCTTGGCGATTTCGCCAACGGTGGTGTCATTAAGTTTTCTCATTATGGGCGTCTCCAAGTGCGACCGTCACGTTCAAGCATGCTGTGGGCAGAAGCCGGTCCCCAAGAACCGGGGGCGTAAGGTTCAGGCTTAACCTGGTGCTCTTCCCAGTACTCTTCAAAGGGGTCAAGAATCTTCCACGACAGCTCAACTTCCTCGTGACGGGGGAAGAGCGGTGGCTCACCGAGTAGTACATCCAGAATCAGGCGCTCGTAAGCCTCTGGTGATTCTTCGGTAAAGGAGTGGGAATACCCAAAGTCCATGTTCACATCACGAATCTCCATCTGGGTGCCGGGTACCTTAGATGAGAAACGTAGGGTCATACCCTCATCAGGCTGGACGCGAATCACGATAGCGTTCTGACCTGCCAGGTGGGAGCTACCTCCAAAGAGCTGGTTGGGGGACTTTTTGAAGACCACCGCAATCTCGGTGACGCGGCGGCCCAGACGCTTGCCCGCACGCAGGTAGAAAGGAACACCGGCCCAGCGGCGGGTATTAATGAAGAGTTTGAGGGCCGCAAAAGTTTCGGTACGCGAATCCGCGGGGATATCGTTCTCATCAAAGAAGCCGTTGACCTCTTCACCACCCTGGTTGCCGGCCGCATACTGGCCAATAGCAAAAGCCTGCTCGATATCCCGGGGCACCTGAACGGCCTCAAGAACCTTAGCTTTCTCTGCCCGCAGGTGCTCAGCGTTAAAGCTGACGGGTTCTTCCATAGCGGTCAGCGCCAGAAGCTGGAGCAGATGGTTCTGGATTACATCGCGGGCCGCGCCCACACCATCGTAGTAGCCAGCGCGGGTTCCAATGCCGATATCCTCGGCCATTGTGATCTGCACATGATCCACATTGTTGGCGTTCCACAGGGGCTCAAACATTTGGTTAGCAAAGCGCATGGCCAGAATGTTCTGAACGGTTTCCTTGCCTAGGTAGTGGTCAATGCGGAAGACAGAGTCTGCTGGGAATACGCGCTCGACAATAGCGTTGAGCTCACGAGCGCTCTGTAGATTGTGGCCAAAGGGCTTCTCGATAACGACCCTTCGCCAGCCCTCATGCTGATTGTGGTTGGCTAAATCATGGTCAGCCAATTTTTGGAGAACCTGGTCAAAATCCTTGGGGGGAATAGATAGGTAGAAGGCATGGTTACCACCAGTACCACGGGTTTTATCAAGCTCGGCAAGGGTTGCCTTGAGCTTCTCAAAAGACTCGTCGGAGTCAAAAGTACCGGTCACAAAACGAATACCGGCAGCAAACTGGTTCCAGACATCCTCACGGAAGGGCGTACGAGAATGAGCCTGGACGTGGTTCCGAACCTCATCACGGAAATCCTCGTGGCTCCATTCGCGACGCCCAAAACCCACCAAACCGAAGCTTGGCGGTAACAAGCCACGGTTGACCAAGTCATACACTGCTGGAAGCAGTTTCTTGCGTGCTAGGTCACCGGTGACGCCGAAGAAAACCAGAGAACTGGGGCCAGCGACGCGGGTCAGACGGCGATCGCGTGGATCGCGCAGAGGGTTTGATTCGTGAGTGTTGGCCACTGCCATGAATCCTTCACAGGTTGCTATGGGCGGTAGCTGTAGCTGGCTTAAAAGCCAGGGGGATACGCGCTACCCTGTCTATGCATTAGTTTACCGGGCTTACCTGGCCGGGAACCGAGGAGGGTACCGGCCAGGTCAAAACCCGATCTACTGGGGTCCTTACGCCTCAGAGCTGAGTGCTGCCTGAACGGTATCGAGTAGTTCCTTCCAAGAAATCTCGAACTTATCTAGACCTTCGGTTTCCAGCTTCTCAACTATCTCCTTGTAGGAGATACCTACTGCTTCAAGTTGGTTGAGTACCTGGCTTGATTCTTCGTAGGTGCCTGCAATCGCATTACCGGCGACCTCTGCATGGTCAAAGGTCGCCATGAGAGTTGCCTCAGGCATGGTGTTCACGGTGCCGGGGGCGGCAATCTCGGTGACATAGAGGGTGTCGGGGTAGGCGGGGTTTTTGACACCTGTTGAGGCCCAGAGCGGGCGCTGGCGGTTAGCCCCAGCGGCTTCAAGGCGTGCCCAGCGCTCTGACTCGAATGCCTGCTCGTAGACCTCAAAAGCCAGACGGGCGTTAGCAAGACCGGCCTTGCCACGCAGGGCCAGGGCCTCCTCGGTAGCAATGGCATCGAGACGGGCATCAATTTCGGTGTCGACACGGGAGACAAAGAAGCTAGCTACAGAGTGAATCTTTGACAGATCCTTACCGTTCTCCAGTGCTTTCTCTAGGCCCAGCATGTAAGCGTTGATGACTGCGCGGTAGCGTTCCAGCGAGAAGATCAGAGTGACGTTGACCGAGATACCCTCGGCCAGGGTCTGCGCAATGGGGGCAAGACCCTCTTCGGTGGCGGGAATCTTAATCATGACGTTTTCACGGCCAACAGCGGTGTAGAGCTGCTTTGCCTGAGCAAAAGTTGCATCAGATTGGCGAGCCAGCAGGGGGCTGACCTCAATGGAGACACGACCGTCAAAGCCCTGGCTTGCCTCGTAAATGGGAGCAAAAACGTCGCAGGCATCGCGTACATCATCAATCATGGCGGCGAAGCCCGCGGCTTCTGCCTCTGTGCCCTGCTCTGCGAGTTTTTTCATCTGCTCAGCGTAGGCCGCGCCGTTGCTCAGTGCTGCGGCAAAAATACTGGGGTTGGTGGTCACGCCAACAACGTTTTTGGTATCAATCAGGGTCTGCAGGTTACCGCTGGACAGGCGTTCACGGGAAAGGTCATCGAGCCAGATGGAGACGCCGGCGTCGGAAAGCTTCTGGGTAGGTGTAGTCATTGGTATATTTCCTCTGTAGTTGCTTGCCCTAGCCGGGCTGATGCGCTCCGGCTAGGGCTCATATAGGTCAAGAGCAGAAAGCAGGTCAGCCGCCGCTCTCTGTACGGGTACCGCGCACGGAACCCTGTGGTTATTGGGCGGCCTGGATGGACTCGCGTGCTGCTGCAGCTACTTTCTCGGCGGTGAAACCGAAATCAGCGAAGAGCTCTTCGGCTGAGGCAGATGCACCGTAGTGTTCCAGAGAGACAGCGCGACCAGCATGGCCCAAGAGGTCCTGCCAAGACATAGCCAAGCCGGCTTCGACAGTAACTCGTGCCTTGACAGCGGCAGGGATAACCGACTCGCGGTACTCCGCACTCTCAGCGGCAAACCACTCGCGGCAAGGCATGGAGACAACACGAGCCGCAATGCCTTCTTCTGCAAGCTGGGTGCGTGCGGCCAGAGCAAGCTCAACCTCGGAGCCGGTAGCAATCAGAATGACATCCGGGGTTCCCTCGGTATCAGCCAGCACATAGCCACCGCGTGCGGTGCCCTGGGCTGAAGCGAACTTCTCACCCTCAGCCTTGGGGTGCAGGTCTTCACGAGCAAGGTTGGTCAGGTTCTGGCGTGAGAGCACCAGGCCTGCCGGGTGATCTTTGATCTCGAGAATCTTACGCCAGGCAACGGCGGTTTCGTTACCGTCTGCGGGGCGGACGACATCCAGGTTGGGGATAGCGCGCATTGCTGTCAGATGCTCTACAGGCTGGTGGGTGGGGCCATCTTCACCCAGCCCGATGGAGTCGTGGGTCCATACGAAGATGTTGGGTACACCCATGAGTGCTGCCAAGCGAACTGCAGGGCGCTGGTAGTCGGTGAAGACAAAGAAAGTGCCGGAGAAGGGACGGGTTGGTGAGGACAGAGCGATACCGTTGGTAATAGCCGCTGCTGCGTGCTCACGAATACCGAAGTGCAGGACGCGACCGTAGGGGTGGCCAGTCCAAGCCTTGGTGGAGCGGGCCTGAGGATTGAAGCTCTTCTCGGTGTCAATGGTGGTGTTGTTAGAACCGGCCAGGTCAGCGGAGCCACCCCACAGCTCTGGCAGGTGGGGGGCCAGGGCGTTGATGACCTTACCGCTGGCGGCACGGGTAGCCACAGCGGTACCAGCCTCAAAGACAGGTAGAGCCTGGTCTAGGTCCTTGGGAAGTTCACCGGCAATAAGACGCTCGTAGAGGGCGGCTTCTTGGGGATGAGCCTGCTTCCAGGTCTCAAAGTTCTTGTCCCATTCGGCGCGCTCAGCGGCACTACGAGCAAGCAGCCCGCGAGTGTGCTCAAGAACCTCAGGCTCAACAGCAAAGTGCTGTTCAGGGTCAAAACCTAGAATCTTCTTGGTGGCGGCTACCTCGTCGGCGCCCAGTTTGGAGCCGTGAATGCCGCCGGTGTTCTGCTTATGAGGTGCCGGGTAGCCAATGATGGTGCGCAGTTCAATAAAGGAGGGCTTATCGGTAACCTTCGTGGCCGCCACGATAGCATCGTAGAGCGCCTCAACGTCTTCCTGGTACTCTCCGCCTGCGGTCCAATCGATTGTGGTGACATCCCAGCCGTAGGCCTCGTAACGGGCTGCTACGTCTTCGGTGAAGGCAACATCCGTGTCATCTTCAATTGAGATGTGGTTGCGGTCGTAGATGACAACCAGGTTGCCGAGCTGCTGGTGACCGGCAAGCGCGCTGGCTTCGGCGGTAACGCCTTCCTGAACATCGCCTTCAGAAGCAATGGTGAAGATGGTGTGGTCAAAAGGCGAGGTGCCGGGAGCTGCTTCGGGGTCAAATAGACCGCGCATGCGGCGCTGCGCATAGGCAAAACCTACTGCCGAGGCCAGGCCCTGGCCCAGTGGGCCGGTCGTAATTTCTACACCCTTGGTGTGCCCGAACTCGGGGTGGCCGGGGGTGAGGGCTCCAGCGGTACGCAGAGCCTTGATGTCGTCGAGTTCCAGACCAAACCCGCCTAAGAAGAGCTGGTTGTAGAGAGTCAGCGAGGTGTGTCCAGGAGAGAGGATAAAACGGTCTCGGCCTGCCCAGCGATCATCGGTAGGGTCGTGGCGCATTACTTTCTGAAAGAGCAGGTATGCAACGGGGGCCAGGCTCATTGCGGTACCGGGGTGACCTGAACCGACCTTCTCAACTGCATCCGCTGCAAGTACGCGGGCGGTGTCAACAGCTCGCTGATCTTTTTCAGTCCATTCAAGTTTCTGGTTCAGATTAGGCATAGGCCATCCTCTCTCGCTCTGGTTGCCCAGATATAGTGACAATTATTTGTCAATCTGCCCTGCCAGCACTGGTCTTCCGTGCGGGGTAAATGGGCAAAAAGTATCTTCTCTAAGGATAGTTCACACCTGCACCTACTGGCCGGGTTCGCCTGAGGGCGGACGGAGGTGCTAAAGGGCACCCGGGCAACATTAGGCACAGCCTGCCCTGTCGTTATACGATGTAATTTGAACAAAAGCTCTTTTGGCCTGCTTGCAAACGATTTTTACACCCCTCATAAGTGACCCAAAACACTAAAAACTGGGTAACTTGGTGTAACAGCTGGCCATAAAAAGATTGAGTGGGCATGCGCCACGAAATCACCGGGAATTTCACATAGTGAATACCACTACCGGTAGGTAGTTATAAGAGCACGACACTCGACCTGTAAGGGAAGTCAGTATACGTGAAGGGCCATGGCATCAACACCGTGATTGACCGCGATAAGGTGCGTTCTACAGCACCTGAGTCGGTTGTACCCGGCCAGATTTCCCTGATGCGCAAGGTGAAGGCGTACATTCATCTGACTAAGCCTCAGATTATCGAACTCCTTTTGGTGACAACAGCACCCACCATGATCTTTGCTGCGGGGGGCTTCCCCAATCTCTGGCTCGTTCTCAACACCATGATCGGTGGATCCCTGGCTGCCGGTGCCTCGTGTGCCTTTAACTGCTACATCGACCGCGATGCCGACCGACTGATGAAGCGTACCGAGAAGCGCCCCTTGGTCACCGGTGAGCTCACTGACCGCCAAGCCCTGGTATTCGCTTGGGTGCTATCGGTTATTTCGATTATTTACCTCTACTTCTTGGTGAACCCGCTAGCCGCAGCTCTGGGCCTAGTCGCAATTTTCCTCTATGTCGTCTTCTACTCGCTCTGGCTCAAGAAACGCACCAAACAAAATATCGTTTGGGGCGGCCTTGCCGGGTGCATGCCGGTATTCATCGCCTGGGCCGCTGTCGAAAACACCATTTCCTGGGCCGCTCTTGTGCTCTTCATGGTGATTTTCCTCTGGACACCCCCGCACTACTGGCCTCTCTCCATGAAATATGCCGAGGACTACCGTGCCGCCGGTATTCCCATGCTAGGAGCCACAGACTCTGCTAAGAGTGTCTCTGTCCAAGTCGTTCTCTATGGATGGGCTATGGTGATTTGTTCCCTGCTGCTGATTCCCTTGGGGGGAGCAGGCTGGGTGTATACGATTGCCGCCTTGCTGATTGGTGCCTGGTTTCTCTACCACTGCCACAAGCTTCACGCTCTGGCCCTCAAAGAACAGGCTACGAGCCGAACTGCCATGGTGGTCTTCCACGGTTCCATTACCTACTTGACTGTACTTTTCATTGCTCTGGCTATTGATCCTTTTGTGGGTTCAGCTGTTCTGTCAATATAAGCGCAAGACAGAATAAAATTGGGGCCCGGCCTGCTCGCTGCAGGCTGGGCCCCCATTTTTTGCATTCAGTCGTGGCCTAGCTGATACGCTCCAGTGCACGCTTGCGGGAGGCTGCACTGGATAGAACCAGCTGACGCTCAATAAGCGACGCAGCGGCTAGAGAGAAGATACCTGACCCAATCAGGTGGAACTCAACCAGCCAGGCAGGTAGGCCGTTGAAGTACTGGGTGTAGCCCACAACTGCCTGGTAGCCCAAAACAAGCAGAACCCAGAAAAGGGACTTGGTGAAGATCGGGGCTAGAGCGTATTTACGGACCAATACGAAGAAAGCCAAGAGCGTGGCGCAGTAGGTCCAGACTAGGGTTCCGTGGAGTCGGGTTACCAGCACAGGGTCAAAAGCATGACGGTGGGTTTCAGCATCACCAGCGTGAGGTCCGGTACCTGTGGTCACGGTACCCATAAAGATGAGTGCGGCAACCAGAGCGAAGCCTAGCCAGCCGAGGACCCGCATAAGGCCTGAGCCTTCACGAGGTGCCTCTGCCGCCAACCCCTCAGCCTGAGCAGTACCACCAAAGTACCGGTAAATACGATTGAGATAGATAGCCGCAAGTGCAATCATGATTGCCGACAGGATGTAATGGGCCGTGACCATCCAGGGGTTGAGTTTCTGCCAGACAGAAATACCACCGACAACCGCTTGGACGGGGATGCCCCAGAGCAGAAGCAAAGTGAGATTGAAGAGGTCCGCATAGCGGGACTCGTGGGCCCGGGCACCAAAGATGAGCTTTTTGACGAAGAAACCGGCGCTGACCCGCTGAGGGAAAACGATGCCCAGGATAGTGATAAAAGCGACAATTGTGATAATAACCAGCACAAAAGTCAGGAGGCGGTTACCGAACTCCACCAAGCCGTGGATGCCCATTTCGGGGGTGGTTGTCCAGGATCCATCGGAGGTGCACTTAGGCCAGGTGTCACAGCCCAGCCCTGAGCCCGTGAGACGAACAACGCCACCGGAGATAATCAAGAAGATATTGGCGATAGCTAAAGCCCAGGCTGTTTTTTTAATCCAGGGGGTATAGCTGCTGGGTATGACCTTGCTAGCTACTGGTAGCCGCTGAGCTCTCTCAGATGAGGGGTTAGATGAGTTCCTGCTAGTCATGAACTTTTCTTTCACTGGTGGAGGGTGGTCTTAGGCAGACCATTTGAAGAAACGGACGGCCAGAGCGCCAAAGAGCACGGTGCTCAGAATCAAAATAATGTGAGGTACCAGGAGGAACTGGTGGCCCACAAAATCCCCGCGTAGAGCATTACCAAGTGCCGCTGAGGGCAGGAGGTCGATCAGCTGCGAGAGCCATGCCGGGTAACGGTCGGTGGGAATAAGGATGCCGCCTGCACCTGCCAGGATGACCCAGGCCATATTGACAATTGCTAGGGTGGCTTCAGCCCTGACAGTGCCAGCAATGAGGAGTCCTAGGGAGGTGAAGCAGGCCGCGCCCAGTAGGAGTGTTGGGGCTGAGAGCAGTAGACCGGGGATAGTTGCCGTCCATCCAAGAAGCTGCCCGAGCGCGCCTACCAGCAGGTACTGAATGAGGAGGACCGAAAGTACGGCCAGTACCTTGCCGGCTACCAGCCCGCCGCGCCCCAGCGGAGTGGTGGAAATAAATCGGAGAACACCGTAGCGGCGGTCGAAGCCTGTGGCGATGCCCTGACCTGAGAGCGCCGTGGAGAGAACACACAGGGCAAGCACACCGGGGATAGCAACGTCGATACGGGCTACCCCGTACCGCTGTGCCCAGGGGTCTAGGAAGCCAGTGAAGTTGAGGGCCAAAATCGCCATGACTGGGAAAGCGACATTGAGCATGAGCTGTTCACCATTTTTGAGCATAGCCAGGGTTTCAAAACGGCCCTGAGCAAGAATGCGCGCAGGGGAGGAAGCGGCTGTGGCCTGTTGGGTTTTGGGTGCTGTAGTGCTCATCGGATTTCTCTGCCTGCTAGTTCAAGGAATACGTCTTCGAGGGAGCGGTTAGCCAGTTCAAATTCACCGGGCATGATCTTGTGTTTAGCCCAGTAAGCCGTCAGCTCCGCCAGATGCTGGGGGGTGATGTCCCCGACTAGCCGGTAGAAGCCAGACGATTCTTCAAGTAGGGTGATCTGCTGAGCCTGAGCCGGGGTAAAGATAAGGCTGCTGGTCAGGCCGGGCAGAGCAGTGAAGGTCAGGGTCTTTTCTGCCTGGCTACCAGCCATAAGCACCCGGTCCATAGTCCCAGAGAGAACCACTGAACCGCGTTCAATCATGTACACATAGTCGGCAATTCGCTGGGCATCATCGAGCAGATGGGTGGTCAAGATAACCGCGACACCGGCCTGGCGCTGTTCACGAATAATGTCGAAGACAACGGCCCGTGATTGCGGATCGAGGCCAGCGGTTGGCTCATCGAGAAAAAGAACCTCTGGACGTCCAATAAGTGCTGCTGCCAGGGCAACCCTTTGTTTCTGGCCGCCGGATAATCTGCGAATAGTGGTTCCGTTGAAAGCGTCAATTCCCAATCGTCTGGCTATTTCATCGACGTTCAACGGGTCGGAGTACATGCGGGCGACATGCTTAAGAAGGGGGATAGGCCTAACAGCCGGAGGTAGGCCACCGTCCTGAAGCATGATGCCAACCCTAGCACGCAAGTCGGGGGAAGCTCCCCAGGGGTTCTGGCCCAGCAAGGAGATAGTCCCAGCATCAGGATTGAGCAGGCCCTGGGCGCATGCAAGGGTAGTCGTTTTGCCAGCACCATTGGCACCTAATAGGACGGTTACCTGCCCCCTATGAATTTCTAGGGAAAGGCCATTGACCGCGCGCTTAAGACCAGCGTCAGTGAGGGCATCTGGGTGCTGGCGTGCGTATGCCTTTGAAGGGGAGAAGTCCTTGACCAGCCCGTCAATCATGAGAGCAGGTGAGCTCTGGTGAGCTGGGTTTTCTTGAGGGCAGGCGGTGCCGGGGCTATGGGAGTGTGTAATCACCCGTCCATTCTAGTGGCTTCCAGAAGATGTTGAGGTCTAGCTGGGCGTTTGAAACAACTTTCTCAGCTAACTTTGACCGCCCGCGGTCGATGACTCCTACTTTAGCGGGCAAATAAGAGGTTAATATGAGAAACTCATAATAAATGTGACCAACTGTACCCCGTTAAATAGGGTGACCTTACTAGCTTAATGTCGGCCAATTACGACATACTTTATTGGTGTATTCCGCAGAGAAAGGCAGCACTGTGTCCGTAAAGACAACGCGCCCTGCAGAAACAGAGGAACGCACCCGCGATCGCGTTCTGCAAGGAGTTCTCACTCACGGCCCTGTTTCTGCGGCCAAACTGGGTGAGCTACTCAGCCTTACCCCGGCAGCTGTACGCCGTCACCTTGACGCCCTTGAAAAAGATAACCTCATTGAGGTTGCCAGCCACCGGCAACACGGGGCAGGCGCTGGTCGTCCCGCCCGGCGCTATGTCATAGCACCCCGCGGCCACAGCGAACTGGGCAACGACTACCTGGACATTGCCCGCGATGCACTCACCATGCTCAAAGATGCCGTAGGGGAGAGCGCGCTCCGTCAATTCGCCAGCGCGCGGGCCCACGAGATGGCAGAACGCTACCGCCCGGTTGTTGAAGCAGCGGGAGACGATGTATCAGCCCGAGCTGAAGCCCTGGCTGAAGCCATGACTCGAGACGGCTTTGTTGCCACTGCCCAAGAGATGAGCCCGGCACGCCCAGGCTCTCGCACCAAGCTCCCCGACCACCTGCTTGCATCCATTCAGCTCTGCCAGGGGCACTGCCCGGTCAGGGACCTCGCCGAAGACTTCAGCGTTTTCTGCGACCAGGAAACAGAGATTATTTCCGACCTCCTGGGAGTTGACGTGCGCAGGCTTTCAACCATGGCCAATGGCGCCCACGTCTGCACCACCCACATTCCGCTGGGGCGGGCAGCGGCCACTCAGCTCACCGAGCAAGACGCAAGAGCTACCACCGCTGATAGAAACCAATAGACTTTCCCACCGGGCCTTACCCGCCACAAGAGGTCAAGCCCGGAGAGAAGAAGATTTCGCTGGCCACCCAGCGAAAACCAACCCACCAAGAAAGGCCGTAATGACTGAACAGGTTGAGCGCAAGGCCAACAACACCGTCATTTCAGAGATTCTGGAGGCAAACCCCGAACTCGAAGGTATCGGTACCTACGAGTACGGCTGGGCCGACTCAGATGAAGCGGGCCAGGCTGCAAAGCGTGGTCTGGACGAAGATGTCGTGCGCGACATTTCAGGCAAGAAGAGCGAACCCCAGTGGATGCTTGACCTCCGCCTAAAGGCTCTCAAGTTCTTCGACCGCAAACCCATGCCCAGCTGGGGCGCTGATCTGTCGGATATCGACTTCGACAACATCAAGTACTTCGTTCGCTCCACCGAACGACAGGCAGAAACCTGGGAAGAACTGCCCGAAGACATCCGTAACACCTACGAAAAGCTGGGTATCCCCGAGGCAGAACGTAACCGCCTCGTCGCTGGTGTTGCCGCTCAGTACGAGTCTGAGGTTGTCTACCACCAGATCCGTGAAGACCTTGAAGCCCAGGGCGTCATCTTCTTGGATACCGATACCGCCCTCAAAGAGCACCCCGAATTTTTCGAGGAATACTTCGGCTCCGTTATCCCCGCCGGCGATAACAAGTTCGCAGCGCTGAACACAGCTGTATGGTCCGGTGGCTCCTTCGTCTATGTTCCCCCGGGAGTCCACGTAGAAATCCCTCTGCAGGCCTACTTCCGTATTAACACCGAGAACATGGGCCAGTTCGAGCGTACCCTCATCATTGCCGATGAAGGCTCCTACGTTCACTACATTGAGGGTTGCACCGCCCCCATCTACAAGACCGACTCACTGCACTCCGCTGTGGTTGAAATTGTTGTCAAGAAGAACGCTCGCGTTCGTTACACCACCATTCAGAACTGGTCCAACAACGTCTACAACCTTGTGACCAAGCGCGCTATCGCTCACGAGGGCGCAACCATGGAATGGATTGACGGCAATATCGGCTCAAAGGTCACCCAGAAGTACCCCGCCGTATACATGGTCGGTGAACAGGCTAAAGGCGAGACCCTATCCATCGCATTCGCCGGTGAAGGCCAGCACCAGGACACCGGTTCCAAGATGGTGCACATCGCCCCCAACACCTCATCAACTATCGTCTCCAAGTCGGTAGCTCGTAACGGCGGCCGTGCGGCCTACCGAGGCCTGGTTCAGGTCCGTGAAGGTGCCTCACGAGCTAAGAGCTCCGTGGTCTGTGACGCCCTGCTGGTGGACACCATCTCCCGCTCAGATACCTACCCTTACGTAGATATCCGCGAAGACGACGTCACCATGGGCCACGAAGCGACCGTCTCCCGTGTTTCTGAAGAGCAGCTCTTCTACCTCCAGCAGCGTGGCCTGCCCGAGGACGAAGCCATGGCTATGATTGTTCGCGGCTTCGTAGAGCCCATCGCCCGCGAGCTCCCCATGGAATACGCCCTAGAACTCAACCGCCTGATCGAACTCCAGATGGAAGGATCCGTAGGCTAAATTATGGCTAACGAAGCAAACCAGGGGCACAACAACCCCCTCATTCCCGGTATGGACCAGGAAGGTGAAAAGCTGGCATCAGAGCTGGCCACCGATGACACCATCCGCGTCTCTCAGCACAACACCGACAAGGTAGAAATCGACGCTTCGCGCGCCGAGCGCAAGACCTCCTTTAAGGTAGAGGACTTCCCCGCCCTAACAGGCCGTGAAGAAGACTGGCGTTTTACCCCCCTTAAGCGGCTGGGTAGCTTGCACACCGAGCAGCTGACCGGTGAGGCACCCGCTACGCAGGTCACCGCTCCCGCCGAAGTCCAGGTAGAAACCGTCGAGCGCACCGATGCCCGTATCGGGTCCGCCGGCATCCCCGAGGACCGTGTAGCGGCAAACGCTTGGAGCGCTTTCGCCCAGGCAACCGCTATTACCGTCCCCGCAGAAGCCGAGCTGACCGAGCGCATCGAGGTCAATATCGAGGGAACCCACAAGGACCCGTCCGCTCAGCACCTCTTTATCGAAACTAAGCCTTTCTCCAAGGCCCTTGTGGTTCTGCGCCACACCGGTAGCGCTGTGCTCTCACAGAACGTGGAGTTCAAGGTAGGCGACTCGTCCTCCCTGACCGTCATCACCCTCCAGCAGTGGGACAAGGACGCAATCCACGCCTCAGCCCAGTACGCTTCACTGGGGCGCGACGCCAAGTTTAAGCACATCAACATCAGCCTGGGCGGCGACCTGGTCCGAGTTACCCCCTCCACCAAGTTCACCGCCCCCGGCGCTGAAACTGAGATGTACGGCCTCTACTTTGTCGATGCCAACCAGCATATGGAAAACCGCCTGTTCGTTGCGCACACCGTGCCCAACTGCAAGTCCCGCGTCACCTACAAGGGTGCACTGCAGGGCAAGAGCGCGCGCTCTGTATGGGTGGGTGACGTTCTGATCGGTAAGGACGCCGAAGGCACCGACACCTACGAGCTCAACCGAAACCTGATTCTGGAAGACGGCCCCCGCGCCGACTCTGTGCCCAACCTGGAAATCGAAACCGGCCTCATTGAGGGCGCCGGCCATGCTTCCACCACCGGCCAGCTCGATGAAGATCACCTCTGGTACCTGCAGGCTCGAGGTATCCCCGAAGACCAAGCCCGCCGCCTGGTCGTTCGTGGCTTCCTCAACGAGATTATCCAGCAGATCCGCATTGACGAGCTCGAAGAACAGCTCTTCGCGGCACTCGAAGCCGAACTCGCGCTATCCAATAACTAAAGCTTTACCTCTCTAGGAGAAACAACTCATGGCAACCCTTGAAATCAAGGACCTACACGTTTCAGTCATCCTCGATGACGACAACACCAAGCCCATCCTGAAGGGCGTCAACCTGACCATCAACTCTGGCGAAATCCACGCCATTATGGGACCCAACGGCTCAGGCAAGTCAACCCTGGCTTCCACTATCGCCGGTCACCCCAAATACCAGATCGATTCCGGTCAGATCCTGCTTGATGGCGAAGACGTCACTGAAATGTCGGTCGATGAGCGTGCACGCGCTGGCCTCTTCCTGGCTATGCAGTACCCCGTTGAAATCCCCGGTGTCACTATGAGCAACTTCCTACGCTCAGCTAAGACCGCTGTTGACGGCGAAGCACCTGCCCTGCGCACCTGGACCAAAGATGTTAAGGCAGCTATGGAGAACCTCTCCATTGATCCGGACTTCATTAGCCGTAACGTCAACGAAGGCTTCTCAGGTGGCGAAAAGAAGCGCCACGAGATTCTGCAACTGGAACTACTCAAGCCCAAGTTCGGCATCCTGGACGAAACCGACTCCGGCCTGGATGTTGATGCACTTAAGGTCGTCTCTGAGGGTGTTAACCGCGCTCACGCCGAGAACGATATGGGCGTCATGCTCATTACCCACTACACCCGAATCTTGCGCTACATCAAGCCGCAGTTCGTGCACGTTTTCGTAGATGGCAAGATGGTAGACCAGGGCGGCTCCGAACTGGCAGACCGCCTGGAAGAAGAAGGCTACGAGCGCTACCTAGCCGCTAAGTAAGCCCACCAAACCGCTTACGAAAGGTGACTGCAATGTCTGAGGCTCCCGCTGGTGCCCCCAGCCAAGAAGAGATTGAGGAAGCCCTCATGAACGTGATTGACCCCGAGCTAGGGATCAATATCGTAGATTTGGGCTTGCTGTACGGTATGCGCTGGAATGATGAAGGCGCCCTGGTGCTGGATATGACCCTAACCACCGCAGCCTGCCCCCTACAGGACGTCATCGAGGAACAGGTTGCTCAGAACCTGGAAACCATGATTGATGAGTGGCATGTTAACTGGGTCTGGATGCCCCCGTGGGGCCCAGAGCGCATTACCGAAGACGGCCGTGACCAGATGAGAGCCCTGGGCTTCAACATCTAAATTGTTGCCAGCAGCTGTGCTTCTTTTCTGAGCCAAAAGTCCCTTACCCCGCTGAGCGCGCGGGGTAAGGGACTTTTCCTCTAAGCAGCTCCATGTATCTGGGGTTAGTGGGCTATTCCGCTAAAAATTCCGGTGGGTTGTGGGTGAAGAAACGAGTCTTAACGGCTAGGAGCAAGAGCCCTAAGCCCAACCAGATAAGACCCAGCCTGATAGCGGCGCCGTCTAGCTGTAGCAACAGGTAGACGATAACCAGGGCGCCGATGGTAGGTGCCACCAGGTCTCGGACTAACCTGCCTTGGTGGCCTGCATTTTTCTTTGACTGCGCCCACAAAAGGATGAGGGAGATATTGACCATGGTGAAGGAGACAAAGGCACCGAAATTAATGAAAGAGGTAGAGGTAGTAAGGTCAAGGAAAACGGCTAGAGCGCCGACAAGGCCGATGGTGATGATGCTGTAGACGGGGGTCTGTGTGCGGCGGCTCAAAAAACCAAAGATTTTGGAGGGTAGCATTTTATCTCGCCCCATAGCGAAGAGCAGGCGACTACCTGCTGCCTGGGCTGCGATACCTGAAGTAAACTGAGCAATAATGAGCGCCGCAACGAAGATAGAGGCAAAGAGGTTGCCTCCTACGGTCTTGGCAATTTCAAACCCAGCAGAATCTACATTTTCGAAGATACCGCCGGGGTGCACCAGCTGGCCAAAGTATGAAACGACGATAAAGATTGCACCGCCAATTAGAGCAACAAAGAAGATAGCTCTGGGTACGGTTTTTTCAGCCTCATGCGTTTCTTCGGCTAGGGTCGTTACCGCGTCGAAGCCTAAGAAAGAATATGCTGCAATGGCGGCGCCTGCGGTGATGAGCGCAAAGTTTGAATTAGATCCACCCGTAAAAGGCGCCAGGCTTAAGAGGTTCTGCGATGCCCCTGCCAGGGTCAAGCAGGTGAGCACGACGAATATAACCAGCACCAGGATCTGGAAGGCCATGAGAATTAGATTGACCTTATCGGCTACTTTAATCCCAATGATATTCAGAGCTGTGGTAATGAGGACGAATAGGATAATCCACAGGGCGGTTGGGATATCTGGGAATTGGGCGTTGAGGTAGGCCCCGCCAATTAGCCAGATCACCATGGGCAGGAAAAGATAATCGAGGAGAGTGAGCCAACCGACCAAAAACCCTATGCGGTTGCCTAAGATCTTACGGACGTAGGTGTAGGCAGAGCCCGCTTCTGGGTAGATACCGGCTAACCTACTGTAACTGTTGGCAGTAAAGAGCATTGCTAGCAGAGCAATAAGGTATGCCCCTGAGCTAGCCCCTTGGGTAGTGGAGGCGATAACTCCAAAGATTCCGAGGACGATGAGCGGGGTAAGGTAGGCCAGACCAAAAATTACTAGGGAGGGTAATTTGAGGGTTTGAGGTAGCCGTGCTTGGCTATTTTCTGTCATGAGTGCGCTCCTTGTACGGAAGGTGCCCAGGTTGCAGGGTTAATTTGTCCGCTGTACATGGGTAGTGCGATGGGTGGGTCTTGGGCGGTGAACTGATGCCAGATACGGTTGGTTCCGCAGGTGCCTTCTTGCCTTACCCTGTCTAAAACCTCCTGCGAGTATTGGACAAGGAGCGTTTCCTCTCCACCTGCTGCCTGGGCTAGAATCTTTCCTTCTGGATCTACGGCGATACTACCGCCTCGCCCTAGCGGCTCAGCGCAATTGACGCTGAAGAAGTAGATCTGGTTACTGATAGCGTTGGCTTGTGCAAGGATGAGTTCTTGTTGACGGTCATCACTGGTTGTTTTGACTATGTTGATAATAGCCTGGGCCCCTAGCCAGCTTAGATGTCTGCTGTGCTCAGGGAACCAGGTGTCGTAGCAATTTGAGAGCCCTAGAGTCAGGCTGGATTGATCTTGTCCAGCTGCTGCCGAGTCTGACACTTGGCTGGGGTGCATAATTGTGCTGGTAATAAACTCCCTGCCGTAGTCATGGGGTTCGTGGGGTCTCCAGGGGAACATCTTACGGTAGGCCGCCTGTAGGTGACCGCTGGGTGCTATGAGGAGCTCAGTGTTGTAGAGCTTTCCTTGGTGGCTTTCGTTGATACTGCCGGGAATCAACCAGATCTTGAACTCATGAGCCAGCTGCCCCAGTGCCCTGACCAGATCCCCGTCAAGGGGAGTGGCCCAGTTCAGCATGTGTTGTCGGTGTTCATCTGGTGGGTAGGCAAAGACATCTTGGAGGTGCATTTCGGGGTAGACCAACAAGTCAAGCTGGGGGTGCTTGTGGAGGGTTTCCTGAATGTCCTCTCGTAGGGCTTCAAGATTGTTGAGGCCTGGCAGGGGTTTGCGTTGGGCAAGTCCCAGATTCCACTCTGTTTTTGACATTTTGCACCTTATTTCTGATCTGGCTCTAGCAATAGCTAGACGGCTAGAAGTGTGTTTTCAAGCACTGTATTTGACCATACTGTACACTGCCAAAGGTGAACCAATCATCCATGCTCTATCGATATTTTTCTCGGAGCAAATCAGCCTGGCCTAGGCGCCTGCCCCATTCTTCCACCAGATGCAGAGCAATCCAGGGGCAGAAGAAGCGGGCCCGTCCTTGAGCCTACCTGTGCTTAGTTGGCTCCAGTCGCTGGCTTCTAGGAGCCTCAGCCGGGTGACCGGAGCGGAGGTTGAGAGGAGTAAGATGGGCAGGGAAAATCCACAGAAAATCTATGAGGTAAGGAGCAGGATGGAAGAGTTAACCGTTGATGTGCTGGTACTTGGCTTTGGCAAGGCCGGCAAAACGGTCGCCATGAAACGAGCTGCTGCTGGGGACAAGGTAGCGCTGGTGGAAGAAGACCCCGCAATGTACGGCGGTACCTGCATCAATATTGGTTGCGTACCGACCAAGTTCCTGCTGAACCAGTCTCACAAGCGCAGGGAGTTTAAGCCGGCACGAGATGACCGTAACAGCTTCATCGCCCGTCTTAGGGCCGCTAACCAGAAAATGGTGGAGGGCAAGGGCGTGCTCCTGCTCGACGGACCGGCCCGGTTCGTTGATTCTTCAACCGTGCAGGTGGGGGAGCAGGTACAGGTCAGGGCATCCACTATCATCATTAACACCGGTGCTTCTTCTGGAGTTGAGGTGGGTGGACGACTGCACGACTCCACCAGCATCCAGCAGCTTGAGCATACACCGGCTACCCTGGCTGTTATTGGCGGTGGACCGATTGGTCTTGAGTTTGCCACCATGTTCTCTGGCTTCGGTAGCAGGGTGACTATCTATAAGGGCGAAGGTGACTTTCTACCCGCCCTGGACAGGAACATTGCCCAGGCGGTGCGTGAGCACCTAGAAGCTCAGGGTATCGCCATTGTTGACCGGCGTATTTCCGCAGAGCAGGCCAATGAACAGCTGGGCGATGAGGTTATTCTGGTAGCCACAGGACGCCGTCCCGCAGTTGCCGGGCTGAACCTTGAGGCAGCCGGTGTCGACTACACCGAAAAGGGGATCAAGGTCGACCAGCACTGTCGCACCAGTGTAGAAGGAATTTACGCGGTCGGAGACGTCACAGGTGCACCCCAGTTCACTTACGCCTCCTATGATGATCACCGCATCGTGCTGTCTCACCGATGGGGCGATGGCTCCCGTACCCGCACCGGCCGCCTGCTACCGGCCACTACCTTCATTAACCCACCGCTCTCTACCGTGGGACTTACCACCCAGGAAGCAGCCCGAGACTATGAGATTGAGGTGCGTGAATCTGCAATCGCTGACCTGGCGATTGTTCCCCGCCCCAAAATAATGGGCCAGCCCGAGGGTATCGCCCAGTTTGTAATAGACCGGACGACCAATCAGATTCTTGGCGCTACCCTCTGGTGCATCGACTCCCAAGAACTGATTAACACGGTAGCCCTGGCCATGACCCAGAAGATTCCTGCTGAAGCTCTAGGAGAGGGTATCTACACCCACCCCTCAACTTCTGAGCTTTTTAATGCACTACTAGCCTAGCTGAGCAGTCTAGGCAGCTCCCAAAAGGCTTGAAGAAACCAAGAAGGAAGTGGGGGTGCACTTTTGGGGTACCTCCATGCTGACAGGTAGCTCTCGCCAGGGGCAGAGCTTGCTCGATGGGGGTGCGAGAAACCCAAGAATGCTGGTTTCTCAATCACCCACCGTCCCGTCAATGTTTTCTCGGAGCAAATCAGCGTGGCCCAGGTGCCTGCCCCATTCTTCCACCAGATGCAGGGCAACCCAGCGGTAGGAGAAGCGGGTGCCGTCCTTGAGTTTACCTGTGCTTAGTTGGTCCCAGTTGCTGGCTTCTAGGAGCCGGTGGGTTGCCTGCATAGAGTCTTGTAGGCGTGTGACACACTGAGGGGTTGGGAGTCTAATGTGCCAGTCAGCGTCTGGGTCAGCGTCCCAGTCCATTGATTGCCAGGGCTGGGGTAGGTTTTGGCCTAGGAGAACTTCTTGACGCCAGTAGTCTTCTACAAACCATAGGTGGGCGATCATACCTTTGAGGGTCATAGTGCTGGGTGGAAGAGCCTTGGAAAGCACTTCATCAGACAGTAGGTCCCCGTGCTCATTGTGTATCTTACGTATAAAAACTTGCTGCTGAAAGCTGAGGTAGCCCAGGACAAGCTCTTTTTCATTGCCGGTTAATGATGGTTCACGCAAAGGGGTTTTCATGGTGATTTAGAATACTATAGGTAAATATGAATATCATGATTTACGGTGCAGGAGCCATGGGGCTCTATTTCGCCGCAACCCTGGCTCAAGCCGGTCACGATATCCACCTGAAAGCACGAAGCCCCTGGCCTCTTGCTACGGGGAGCCAGCCAGAGATTACCGTCCAGCGGGCAGACGGTAGTCAGGAGTCGGTCAGCATTGCCAGCGTATTCACCGATGTGACTGAGCAGCTTGATGTTGATGCGGTGCTGATTGCTACTAAGGCCTGGCAGGTGCCAGGAGCCCTTGAGGAGCTTGACGGTAAAATTCCCAGCTCGGCCCTGCTGTTGACGGTTCAAAACGGTATCACCGCTCCGGAACACTGCGCCCGCACTCTACCGAAAAACCCCACGCTTGCTTCAACCTGCGTGGTCATTGTGGAGCGCAAAAGCCCGCAGACCGTTCACCTACTGGGTCGAGAGGCGCAACTGACGGTGGGGGAGTTCCAGGCCGGAAATAGCTCCGATGGCCTGAGCCGTGTACAGGACATGTTTGAGAGGACACCGGTTGAAATCACTCCGACCAGCGATATTCAACGTGCCCTCTGGAAGAAGCTGGCACTGATTGCCTCCTACGGCGGTGTCGGCGCCGTATCGCAGCTGACGGTGGGCCAAACTCGCTCCCACGACTCAACCCGCAACCTCGTGCTCGAAGCTATCCAGGAAACCGCGAGAGTTGCTCGTGCACACGGCCTTACCTTCACCGAACAGGACGTGCAGGATACTTTTGCGATTTACACCGATGTTTTTGCTCCCGGCACTACATCGTCCATGCAACGCGACTTGGCCGAGGGGCGACCCTCCGAACTGGATGACCAGGTGGGGGAGATCGTCCGGCGCGCAGAAGCGAGCGGAGTAGATGCACCCGTGCAGAACTTCCTCCACCGGGTGCTGAGGGCGCGCGAAGAGATTGCGAGGGATCAAGAGGGAAGCTAGCGCAATACTCGATCTGCAGGGTATATATTCGATGAACGGATTTTTACCTCCTATCACAATGCGCCTGATGAGCTGCCGGGTTTACTGTGAAAGCCCGGCAGCAGCAGGCAACCAAGCACCCGTGTGCGAGCCCTGGTCACAGAGAGCTACCTGCAAGACCTCAAGAACCTGACCCCGATGATGCTATGGGCAAGACCAGCACCGCAGAGTTCGGCAAGGACAACCGTCCAAAACCCACCCATGGGTGGCAGCAGCCCACAAGGACATAGCGGTAGCCGTAGTCGCGGAGGATGGCGAGCTGGGCGTTGCGCTGACGGGTCAGCCGATTGTGAAGAAGTTCATGGAACAGCTCTAGAGTGCAGTGAACTTGGTATCGCAAAAATTCGGGTTTTGTGCAATAATTTGAGGAAGCTGGTACCCACAAGTTTCTGGAGTTCTACCATGTCGCTTGAAGCGTTTAACCTTAAATCGACCGTTATCATCTCTGCAGAAGATGCTGCGGACTTCCTTGCAAAAATGGATATTTCGATTGTCGATATCAATGCAGGACTTGAAGCCGGTGAGCAGGCTGCGGGAAATACGGGTATTGATGCCCCTGCGACAGCAGCCGGAACCCGCAGGTGGTTTGATACTACTGAGGTTATCCGCAGGGAATTGCGCACTAAAGGGCCATGGAAGATAGAAAATCCCAAGAATAGGCCGCTGGTTGTCCACCTAGGTGGTGACTACAGGATGGGAATTTTAGGCGGAGATGCTAATACAGGTATCCCTGACCCGGATGTAGTTCCAAAAGCCAACAGGAAAAAGGGCGTCGCGACCAAGGAATCCGTCAATGCAAACCAGGAAGCACTGTTTTATCTCAATAAACCAGCGGATAATACTCTTCACGAGGTTATCGGTAGCCTGCCTCCTGCCGGTCACTGGTTTCTTCTCTACTATCGGGATGAGGAAGAGATTAGGTGTGAGATTTCCTTGCCGTCACCCAGCTTTGAAGACGGGCAGTTTCAGAGTTGGCAGTGTCGCGTAATCCTTCCCCCGATAGACAAAACAGCTGTAGACCGTAACAAGATACCGGATATTGGTGGCGGAGACGTTGAGTTCCAAATCGCATAATATTTACCCTGAACGGATTGCCCTCGCCCGTAAAAGGCGGGGGCAAACCCGTGTTTCACTTGCGAAAGCATTAGGAGTGACAGACAGGACAACTCAAAAATATGAGAAGGAGGGAGCACCCGCTTCCGCCGCACCCAAACTTGCCAAAGCCCTTGGGTTCCCCCAAGAGTACTTTTTTCGCCCTGTCCTTGATGAAATTGATGCTGAGCGCGTGAACTTTCGTGCTGGCCGTGCCGCAATACGTAGTGCTCGTGATTCAGCGGTTGCTGCTGGTTCTACCGGCATTGAGATTATGCGCTGGGTAGAGGACAGATTCACTCTACCTGCTCTTAATGTACCAACATTCGAAAGCATTGAGCCGGAGACTGCTGCACAACTACTGAGAGAAGAGTGGGGGCTGGGCATTAAGCCTTTGCCTAACCTTGTTCAGCTCTGTGAATCACGTGGCATCTTTGTGATGGTTCTACCCGATGCCGCATTAGAGGTAGATGCCTTTTCGCTCTGGCACGAGGGAAGACCCTATATTTTTATTGCTCGACAGAAAACTCCTGAGAGAGCTAGATTCGACATTGCCCACGAATTAGGTCATCTGGTACTGCATAGGCATGCTCCAGTAGACGAAACATCTGCTGCACAGGAGAAAGAGGCAGATATTTTTGCTTCTGCACTGTTGATGCCAGAGCCACTTCTGGCGCAGTACTTTCGCCCTAATCCCACCGTTGATGAAATACTTGAGTGCAAACAGATTTTTCAGGTATCAGCTTTTGCTGTAGCAACCACTTTGCACAAATTCGGACGGATGACCGATTGGATCTACCGTAAGGTTTGTGTGGAACTAACTCGTAGAGGATATCGTACAGGCGAGCCTGACGGTATGGGGTCCCACGAGCAATCGCGACTCTTCCCACAGGTTTTTGGTGCGGATAAGGCAGGGCCTGTTACGGTAGCGCGAATAGCCCGGGAGCTGGCTGTTCCAGAAGAAGATGTGCTGACTCTGACGTTTGGCACCCGTTTTCGGGTACTACAGGGGATAGGGGAGAAACTGGCATCGACTCAGGAGCTAGAGCGACCTAATTTACGGTTATTGTCGTAACAGAGTAAAGGCAGAAATATGTTGAGGCTACTACCCATCGCAGGATGAGCGCTACCGCTGAAGAGCGGGTAACGGATAGATATATTTTTTTTACCCCTTTTATTCAGAACTACTTCTGAATAGGCTGGTAGCATGTCTGCAGTTACCTACGCTAAAACTTTCAACTCTTCGGGCTGAGCCGTAATCCTAAATCTGTTTTGATGCGGTTGAAGGCCAACCTGTTCAGGTGACGCGCCGTGATGGTGAGAATCTACTACTCATGACTGAACATGAGGCGGACAGCTGCCGGGATATGTTTGCCATAGGGGCTCAAATTATTGCTGCAACCACTCTTGATAGGGGAACTTTGGCTGAACGTATGGCTACGATTTTCCCGTGGATGCTTGCCCTGAATGATAGTGACCGTGAGTTGTGCGCCAGTGAGCTGGTAGAGGTTTCTCGTGCCGCTTTTGCAACTAATCAGCATAAGACCCTGTTGATTGAGGTAACAAGCTGTTTGAGACCGCTACAGTATTAGCGGCTGGCCTGCATGAGGAGGTGGGCTGGCTTGATGAACCAGTGGCTGTAGAGGCTCCCTGATGGCCAAGGACGTGCGGGGAGAGCGCCCTCTTCGCAAGTCGGAATTTATGATTGTTTTTGCCAGTTCTCATGCACAGAAGGGCTGGCGGGACCTCAAACCGCATAATTTGCACTTAAGAGAATCTGGCAATAAGGGCTATAAAAATAGCCTTATTGGTTTCACAGTCAGATGTGCAAGTCTAATCTGGCTTTGAGTGTGAGCAAGGAAAGTATGCGGAACTATGAGAAGTGATACGAACTAGGAATTATTCTCAGGATTATGCTCAAAATTTTCATTGGTTCTTGAAAATGAAAAAGGATATTGGAAATCTTTTCAATCGGTTCTAATTTTGCAATCCCTGTAGCCATTCTATTAAATCTTATCTTTATTCCTAGCCTCGAAGTTCAATTTTTCCTCCGCAGAGATAATCTGTGCAACTTGCCAGACAGTCTCTAGAACAATATATATTCTAGTAAATGAATAATTAATTAGAAATATTAATAATAATATATATAAATAATCTATAGAATTTCCAGGTTTTGAAATAAAAGGACCAGGCCCCTGGAGTAGCGAAGAAAATAGTGTATAACCGAGAAGGATTGCTTGAACTAGGGCGGAAAAAGCTAATCCTATTACAAGATCAAGATAGGCATTGATTTTAATATTCTCATTTTTATGAGATGCCCATCTGCCTATGCGGTCATTTCCCGGTATGTTTAAACTAAGGACAAGGACGGTCAGGCAGGCGCCAAAAGAAATTGATGAGTAGCCAATTATAAGACTTGTAATATCTTTAATTTCAAAGTTTACTGCTGGGGTATTAAAAAATAAAAAAGTGAATATTAGTGCGATTAGAACGCTGGCCCAGAAAGACCTATGGATTGCATCTTTAGAGATTCTAAGAATAGATGCCCTCAGTAGGTTTGGTTCACTAGATATTTGCTTGGGCATGGTTCAAAAGTTTTTTTGATATATTTACTAATGATGAAATAAAATTACCTGAGTCTTTTTTGTAAAAAATCTTATCAGAGGATTTGGCAAGGAATTCATCGCTGTTTATATTCTCCATTTTTACGCTATCCGGATGCTTCCCTCGAACTGAAAATGAATCAACTCCTCTAGGGTTTGACACCGACGCTTCTTTGATTATCTTTACAATTCCAGAATCTTTCTCTAAACTTTTCCCCCGGGGTGCAGTTAGCTTAATTTCTTGTTTTTGAGCGTTTGATTCATGTGCTATGTCTGCCATTAGTTGCTGCTGGCTGTCGAGAAAACTTGGGTTTGGTAACCTCAGAGTGATTCGTGCTGATTGTATTCTTGTCAGCTTATCAACTTCATTTATAAAGTCGGCTGAATATACGGGTTGCATGAATACTGTAGAATATTGGTTTTTTGTGAATAATTTCAAATATGATTCGAGGGCATACTGTAGGTTATCTTTGGTTAGACCTGGGCGAGTGTTTTGTACGGCAAGCTGTCGAGTGCCGTTAAAAAATATTATATAGGTATCATTAACAAATGCACTACCTTTAGAAGGTAGTATCTCAGTTAATTTACCGTTTATTTTATATTCTAGAACAGGCTCATCTCGTTCTCCCGAAACAAATTTCAATACGATAGCTTCATCTGTTCTGTAACTTTCAGCGATAGCTGTAACTACTTTTCGCTTCTCTACTGTATCTCTAATCTCGGTAAGAAAATCGAAGAATAAATCATAATCAAATTCTTCAATTATTTCGCCGGGATCTTTATGGATATGCAGAGTGAACATATTGAAGCTAAATACTTTTCCTGTACTCAACTATCCTCCATTAGTGTATTATCATTTCTAAAAATTTTTTTTGTTCTGATATTTTTGGAATTATTACATTAAATTCTTTTAGATCTTTAAGGTTTAGTGTCGGTTGAGCAACTCCCTTGACTTTTGTTTTTGCGGTTTGTCTTATATTTTCTGTCGAGAGTTGAAAAGCTAGGAACTCGGGGATAACTATTGAATGATTTGGTTTAATATGTGCAATATGTCTCTGAAAAGCAAACTTTTGGTCGGTTCGAACCAGTGCAGGAATTCCGTAGCTTCCAACTGTTGAGTACAGTATATCTCCTTTTTCGATGGCTGTGTTCCTTGTAAGGTTTCGCAAGGTCTCCTCGGAAATAAATTTTTTTGTTTCGAAATTAATCTCGCCTGAGGTTATGTTGCTTACAAAAAGGAAAGGAATCCCGCTGTCTTCCCATTTGGGTGATTGGTGGGTTCCATCAGTAATTTTGATACAGGCTTCTTCAAGCGTATAATTTGGTTCTAAAGATTTGAACATTTTATTAAAAACGCTGTATTTAAATTCGTTGAAGAGCTCCTGCTGGCGCTCACGCTTATTTTCTATTAATTGTTGAAGATCGCGCATTTGAACAATTTTTAACTGTTCATCAATAGAGGGCTTAGCGAATGAACTTTCCTTCAGGAACTTGAAATGGCGGGAATACCCAGCGTCAGGAAGACACGTGTCCTTTAAAGCCCAGTATAGATATTTTGGTATGAAACCAGGTTGAGGCTCGAGGACTTTTACCCCATCTGCTCCAAGTGCAAAAGGCTGATCAACATACTTTACAGTTTTGGTGTGATCCCCGAATAAAATAACCGGTAACCTAGTGCTCGCCATTTGATTATCAGCCGATGTAAAACCTGCAATAAATTCTTTTCCCTGATCAATAACGGGAATGTCCCCAAATTCCTGATAGCTTTTCTTTGGAACCTTTGGGTTTCGAGAAGTTTTATCTTTGAATGCTTCTGAGAATGGAATTTTTTTTGTCACAGCCCCATCACCTTTTTCAGCTGTTCAATGTGTTCGCCGATTTCACGCTGGGTCTGCTCCAGCTCCGCAATAATCTCTTCGGGGGAGCGGTACTCCACCTCTTCGAAGACCAGTTCCTTATAACGGTTAATAGAAAGGTCATAGCCCTGCTCCACAATCTCAGCCTTAGGAACAGTAAAGGACTTCTCCATGCGGGCACGCTCACGCTCAGCCCCATCACGGTCAGGCCACCGCTTTATAACCTCCGGCAGATCATTAGCATCCACCGGGTTACGCTTATCGTCCAGGCTGAACCCGTCAGCCTCAACATCAAAGAACCAGACCTCATCGGTGCCACCCGAATTAGTCTTAGTAAAGAACAGAATCGCAGTCGAAACACCCGCATAAGGCTTAAAAACACCCGAAGGTAGCTTCACCACCGCATCTAGCTTCTGCTCTTCAACCAGCTTACGGCGAATATCCTTATGTGCCTTAGTGGAGCCAAAGAGCACCCCATCAGGCACAATCACCGCAGCGCGGCCACCTGGCTTCAAAAGCTTCAAAAACAAAGCCAAAAACAGCAACTCAGTTTTCTTAGTTTTGACAACCTTCAGCAAATCCTGGCTGGTCGCCTCATAGTCCAAGCTACCCGCAAAAGGTGGATTCGCCAGAACCAACGAATATTTCTCTGCTTCATCACTGGCATCCTCGCTCAGCGAATCACGGTAACGAATATCAGGGCTGTTAACCCCGTGCAACATCATATTCATCGAACCAATACGCAACATGGTCGAATCAAAGTCATAGCCATGGAACATACCCTCATGGAAGTGCTTCCGAGCCTTTGAGCTGATGAAAGGGTCGCGGTTCTCACGCACATACTCAGCAGCAGTCACCAAAAAACCTGCACTACCGCAAGCCGGGTCAACAATGACATCCTTAACATCCGGGGCCATCATATCCACCATCAACTTAATAATGTGGCGCGGGGTGCGGAACTGACCATTGGTACCCGAGGTAGCCAGCTTAGAGAGCATGTACTCGTACAGGTCACCGCTGGTATCCAAGTTATCCATAGGGATAGCATCAAGCTGATCCACCACCTTAGCCAGCAGAGCAGGGGAAGGAATACGGAAAGTAGCATCCTTCATATGCTCTGAATAAGTGGACGACTCACCGCCAACCTGCTGTCCCAGCCCCCGAAGAAAGGGGAAAACAGCGGAATTCATCAGTTCAAACATGATCTGAGGGTCCTTGTTCTTCAAGTTATGCCAGCGCAAAAGCTCCTGGCCCTCACCAAAAATAGGGTTCTGTAAAGGATGCTTAGCCAGCTTGGCCTGCTTCTCAGCCCGAATCTGGGTATCATCCAAACGGCGAATAAACAGCAAATAGGTCATTTGCTCAATTACTTCCAGCGGATTAGAGATACCACCGGACCAGAAGTCATTCCAGATACGGTCAATGCGAGACCTTGTCTCGCCAGAAATTGCAATAGCCATAGCTACAAGTATATGGGGTAGGTAAGCCGTAGAAACCTAGATAAAACTCACCGAGTGCCCTAACTAAGAGTTCCTTGAATAGATTCAAGAATTTGTTGAGCTTTTGACTCTTGTTCAAGGAATGAATAGAGCTCCCGGTCAAGCATCACGGCAAGATCGGTACAGCGCTGAAGGCAGTCCCCAATAATGATCCTCTTACCGCCCGAGTCACCAGGCTTTGGGATTCCGTTCACTAAAGACTCATGGTGGGCAGCTCTATTCCTCAGCCAGTGAACGTATAGCACCTTCTCATGCACCCACGCCCGGTGTAGCCCTCGAGCCGCGTATTCTGGGTCTTGTATTTTTGCTAGCTGATTAGCTCCTGGGAAGACACGAATTAGCCTGTCCCGTGTCCAGATATCTCCATGATGTGATTTTTCAAATGGAGCAGGCAAGCCAGAAGAACCCCCTGCATCAAGCATATTCGTCCATGTCCTGAACATGGAGCTTGCAACGATTCTTCCGCCTAGCGTCGAGTTCCTATCGGCAGACTTGCTGGTGTATTGGGCAGGTAACTTTTCCCAGGTGTCAGCAATGTTTCTCACCACCCGCTCATCAAACCCAATCTGCCGACAGTACCAATCGTTTCCGAAATCTTCACACAGGACTTGATTGATATTATTTCTCAGAGCAACTTCAAGGTAGGCAATATCCTCAAATATTGCAGAGGCAAGCTTGCGATCTAACCTATAAAGCTCCAGGGCTTTCTCTTGGCTCAAGTGGGCGAGCTGTAGATACGGTTGAAGCCGCTTCTCTGAAATATGTTTCACAGCTAATGCCAAAATATCCCCTAACAGTAGACAGAATAGATATTTTCAAGTATATTGAGTCTTGAATTCCTCCCAGGCACTATGTCTTCCGTTCAGCGGACCGGCAGCCGGGAGGTTACTTTTTAAGCAACTTCCGCAGTCTTCTGAATCCCCTCCAAAATTGAGACAATCTCAAAAGCGCCGTCGTCCCCAAACATCTCAAAAGGATCACCCATATTCACATAAGGGTCCTCATACAGACGGGCAGGGTTAACCACACCGTTCTCACTCAACTCATCAATAATGCGCTGAACAAAACGAATCTGCCGGGCCGAAAACCTAGACTCATCCAAATACACCGCAAAAGCCTCCTGGGCCGCCTGCCGGTCAAGACCCACCAGAGAACGGATAAAGACGCCCAAACCACCGGACTGCCCCTTAGCGAACTCAACATTCACTGAATTACCAATTCCCGACGAATCCACCAAATCAGTCAGGGCAGCAAAATCAGCTTCGGTAATCTGCTTACCCCTAAACAACTTCTGCAGGGCTACATGATCCAGGTGCTTGCGCAGGTGCTCCTGCATCTTTTGCTCAAAACGCTCCTGGTTCATACCCACCTGAGTATTGACCACCTCAACCTCTACCGGTTCAAAAAGCTCATCCTGAAAGTTGGTATAAACAGTACGACGGTGGCCCTTATCCAGCAGATGCGCGAGGGTGCGTAACTTCTTTCGGGCGAACTCAAGTAGAGCAGGGGTAACACAATCCCACCATTCATCTGAAACGACCTGCTCCAAAAGGGCCGCCTGCCGACTTACTACCGGAATTGCTGTCTTGGTCAGCAAGTTTTCTGCCAAAGACTGCACCACTGAACGCGCCTTACTCAAGGCAAGGTCGTCACCGGTCACCACCGCAAGCTGAGCGCCTAACATCAGCAAATCAAACTGCTTAGCTTCCAGGCTTCCATCAACCTTAACCGTGGAAGCAACAGAACCTAGGCTGAGCGCTTTCTCTAGGTCTGCCGGATTCCTCAGGCTAGTCCAAGCCCCCTTCTGCTGGAACTGTTCCACAGCAGCCCGATGCGGGCGCACCAACACGTTATCGAGTCTCAAGGACCCCACAAAAGCGGCAAGCTCATCAGCTACAGACTTCATGTAGCGACCGTCAAAAACATGGTCTTGAGCAGAAAGGGCCGCAGCCACAGAAACCCTCATCTCAAAAATGCGTTGGCTCAAAGGCTTGGAGATATTGCCCTCACTACCGGGCAGATCCTGGCTGAAATACTCAAGATTATTACAGAAATCAAAGACAAGAAAATCAGTCTTATCAGCGCCAGGCCCAAAAATATCGGGAGCTAAGCGGGTGCCTCGCCCAAGCATCTGCCAGAACTTGGTTTTAGAGCGGACGAGCTTGAAGAAAACCAGGTTAAGAATCTCTGGAACATCAATCCCCGTATCGAGCATGTCCACGCTAATCGCAATGCGCGGTAAACCATCCGGCTCAGAGAACTTCTCAATAGCTCCTTCGGCATCGTAAGAACAGTTAGTGATAACCTGCGCATAATCGCCCCCAAAGTTCGGGAAGAGGGCATTGAACCGGGCATAGATAAAATCTGCATGAGCCTGGTTTTTTGCAAAAATAATTGTCTTACCAAGAGTCTCACCATCATGCACTCTATAACCATGTTGCATCACGGTAGTAAGCACCTTATCTACCGTATCCGCATTGAACAGAAAACGGTTTAGAGCCTCACTGGTTACCTCATCGGGAACCTCATCGCCCCAATCTAGGGTTTCCCACTGTTCCTGCTCTTCAGGGCTCAAACCCTCGTACCTGATACCCTGCCGCATAAACTTGGTACCCACCGAAAACCCACGAGCGGGCACCAGGTAACCATCAGCTACAGCCTCTTCCAAGGTGTAAGCGTCGGTGGGCACCCCGGCCTCCAAATCAAAGAGTGAATAGGTGTTGAAATCAACCTCGTCTTTGGGAGTTGCAGTAAGCCCCAGCAAGAGCGAATCAAAATACTCAAATATCGCCCCGTACTTGGCATAAACAGAACGGTGTGCCTCATCAATCACAATCAAATCAAAATAACCAGGGCCGAACTTACGCAGCGTAGCCCCCTCTACCGCAGAAGTCTGGTTAATGATATTGAGCATAGTGGGGTAGGTGCTTGCGTAAACCCTACCCGTTGCTTCTTTCTCGGTCACAAGGTTAACCGTCGCCAAGTTAGGCAGATGCTTCTTGAAATTCTTTACCGCCTGATTAACCAAAGCAGTACGATCAGCAAGAAAGAGAACTCGCTTGACCCAGCCAGCTCGAGAAAGCATATCAATGAGGCCAATGGTGGTCCGGGTCTTTCCTGAACCAGTAGCCATGACCAGCAAAGCCTTGCGCCTGCGAGCGTCAAAGGCTTCAGCAACCGCTGCAATAGCCTTGAGCTGATAAGCCCGCCCTGCTATGTCTGTATCAATTGGCTGGCCGCTCAAGAGCTGACGAGAGCGTCGCCGGTCAATCATGATTTCAAGCTCACCAGATGTCAGGAAGCCTTGAATTTCCCTGGGCGGGTAGCCTGAAGCATCATCCCAAATGTAGTGCTGATAACCATTGGTATAGAAAATAACCGGTCTGGTGCCAGTCATGTGTTCCAAAGCATTAGCGTAGTGCTTAGCTTGGTCCCGTCCAATTTCAGGAGACTGCCTGGTGCGTTTAGCCTCTACAAGGCCTAAGGGACGACCGTCTGAACCCCACAAAACGTAATCAACCTTGCCATCACCGCTGGGGGTTGGCATACCTGTTACCGGGTATTCGCGGTCCCGCGGACCCTCCAGCGACCAGCCTGCTTCGTGGAGCAGGACATCAATGAAGTAGTCGCGTGTGCTGGCCTCATCGTAATCATGGGTATCAGGTACAGTTTTTGCCGCCTGTGCTGCCTCGAGAGCCTGCTTCAACCGGAGGATCTGCTCGTCTTTAGCATCGAGTAGTTCCTGGTGTTTGGCAGCAAGCTGCTCCATCTGTGCTGAACGCTCAGCTTCAAGCTCTGCCATACGCTTCTGAGCGAGCGCTTGCTGCCGAGCTTTTGGGGTTATCTCGTGATTGAAACTTTGGCCAAGAGGCGCGAGCTGAGGAGCAGACGAGTGATTGTAAACAGCCCACACCATAAGGTGATAAAGGTCCTCAACGGCACGTTGAGCGTCGCGCGGAGTAATCTTACGGTTGCCATGAGCAGCGTTATTACCTACCAAGCGAATTGCCTTGAACTTAAGTCTCTTGTCTTGGTCAAGTAGAGCAGAGAAATCATGGTCACTGGTTAGTGTAGCTAGTGTAGCCCGTTCTGGTACATACAGTGAGCGCACCCGGTAGATGTAGTACACCAAATTTTCAATAGCCCGTCGGGCGTAGAAGCAAGCAGTGGGGGAGTCAATGCCTAGGTAAGCCTCAGCCCGGTAGCAGTCCTCATAAAGCTCCGGTAGTGCCTCGCGCACAAAAGCAAAGTTCGACATAAATCCCCTTGGGCTATTCTTGCAATCACGCTTATTTTACCTGTGATCTCCATCAAATAAGCCTATAAAACCGCCTCGGCCAGCTACTTCTGTAACTGGCCGGGGCGGCTTAACCTTGTAGGTGCTGGGGAAGGACCCTGGCTGATTGTCCCGCACCTGTAACCGGGTGCGCAGGCAGCAGCGGGGAGCGAGCTGGCTGGGTCTGGCGTGAATCGCCCCGTGAGCGCTAGCGAACAGGGCGAGAGGGTCAGCTTGCCACCGCTGTGCCTGCGCCCCAAGCGGGCGGGAACCCTGAGAGCAGGCCCGAACGGTGCAGACCCAGCCACCAAGCCCCCGCCCGGTCCCTAGTCCCCTTGGCTGAACTGGGAGTTGTAGAGCTCAGCGTAGAAGCCACCTGCCGCCAGAAGCTCCTGGTGGGATCCGGACTCCACGATGTCGCCGTCGCGCATAGCGAAGATAAGGTCGGCGTCCCGGATGGTGGAGAGGCGGTGGGCAATCACAAAGGAAGTCTTGCCCTCAGCCAGCTGGCCCAGGGCGCGGGCAATGAGCAGTTCGGTGCGGGTATCAACGGAACTGGTTGCTTCGTCCAGAATCAGTAGCGGCTTATCAGCAATCATGGCCCTGGCGATGGTGACTAGCTGTTTCTGGCCGGCTGAAAGCTGGGTCTGGTCGGTCAACACGGTGTCGTAGCCGGCGGGCAGCTGGGCTACTAGCTCATCCAGCCCCACAGCTGCAATGACCTCATCCAGCTTGTCCTGACTGACCTGCTCCAGGCCGTAGACCACGTTCTCCCGCAGGGTTCCCTCAAAAAGCCAGGTATCTTGTAGAACCATGGCGAAGAGCGAATCAACTTGCTCGCGGGTGAGCTGGTCGGTGGGTACACCGTCAATGCGGATCTGCCCGGAGTCCAGCTCGTAGAAGCGCATGAGCAGATTGACTAGGGTGGTTTTGCCGGCACCGGTGGGGCCAACAATTGCAACCTTCTGGCCGGCTTTGACCGATGCGGTAAAGCCGTGAATGATCTCCTTGCCGGGTTCGTAGCTAAAGCGAACCTGCTCAAAGTCCACGTTACCGCCTACCGGCTGATCCAGCTCGGTTGCCTTACTGCTTTCGTCCTCTAGTTCCTCTGCTTCAAGGAACTCAAAGACACGAGCACCGGCGGCTGCCGCAGACTGCAGAGCGGTAGCTGACTGGGCCAGTTGCCCCAGGGGGTTGGTGAAGAGCCGAACATAGACAATAAAGGCAACAATCACACCAAAGGTAATCTGCCCCTGCAACACCAGCGCGGCACCCACCACGCAGACCACCACATAGCCCAGGTTACCGATAAAGCCCATGAGCGGGAACATTAGCCCCGAGAAGAACATGGACTTCCAGGCCATCTGGTAGAGGTCCTCGTTGCGGCGGGCGAACTCGGCGCGGGCGGCACCCTCACCGTTATAGGCCCGAATGAGCGAGTGTCCTGAGAGGGTTTCCTCAATATGACCGTTGAGCTTACCCAAGAGCCGCTGCTGGGCCACAAAGTATTTCTGGCTGCGTGAGAGCACAAAACCGCTGGCAAACACACCGATCAGGGAAGCTGCAATAGCGGCCAGGGCCATACGCCAGTCGGTGTAAAACATCATGACCGCTGAACCAGCCAGAGTAACGACACCGGTGACGGTAGTGGCCAGGGAGTTGTTGAGGGTCTGTTGGAGGGTATCGACGTCGTTGGTCACGCGTGAGAGGGTGTCACCGGTGGAGCCCTTATCCAGGTAGGCCAGGGGGAGCCGATCAATCTTGCGGTCAAGGTCAGAGCGCATGGTGCGGGAAACCCACACGGTCGAGCGGGCCATGACCAAACCCTCAACCAGGCTGAGCACCAGCGATGTCACCAGGAAGGCCACAGAAATCCAGGCCAGCTTCCAGACCTGGTCCATATTGACGGAGCCGGTAAAACCCTTTTGAATCTCATCGGTAATAGCGGAAAGGAACTGGGGAGAAATGATATTGAGAATAACGCCTAGCACCGCGGCTACCAGGGCAACCACCATGCGGGGGAGTACCGGGCGCAGATAACCCAGCAGCTTGCCCATGGTTTCTTTGAAAGGCGCGGTGCTCTGCCCCTGGACCCGGTGGCGGGGCGGGCCTCCGGGGCCGGGGTGACCGCCACGGCCACTGGGCTTTTCACTTTTGAGCTGTTGATCGCGTAGCTGTGCAGCCTGTGCTAGCCCCTGCTGCGCAGATTCAAGCAGATCAAGGTCACCGGTTGTTTGGCTATGTTCGGGGTTGGTGCTCATTGGGCAAGCTCCTCTTCGGTCAGCTGGGAGAGGGCAATATCCTGGTAGACCTCATTGGTTGCCAACAGTTCTTGGTGGGTTCCGCTTCCCACGACCCTGCCCTTATCGAGCACGATGATGCGGTCAGCATCGCGGACCGTACCGATACGCTGGGCCACAATCAGCAGGGTTGCCCCGCCAGAGGCCTCCTTGAGCCGGGTGCGGATATCTCGCTCGGTCTTGTAATCCAGGGCAGAAAAAGAATCATCAAAGATCATGATGTGCCCGCCGCGCGCGAAAGCCCGCGCTAGAGAGATACGCTGTTTCTGCCCGCCCGAGAAGTTCTTGCCGTTTTGAGCCACGGGGGCCGCAAAGCCTCCCTCCTTGGTAGAGACAAAACCGGTGGTGGCTGCGCGGTCAGCGGCGGCCACCAGGTCCTCGGCAGTGACAGGTTTTAGCCCCTGGCCAAAGGCAATGTTGGAGGCAATAGTGCCAGAAAACAGGGTATTTTTCTGGGCCACAAAAGCCACCCGGTCACGCAGGTCTTTCTGGTTCCAGTTACGCACATCAACCCCGTCCACCAGTACGGTGCCGGAACGCACGTCGGCAAAGCGGGGGATTAGGTTGACCAGAGTGGATTTCCCGGAGCCGGTAGAACCAATAATGGCCACGGTTTGGCCGGGATCAGCTGTGAAGCTGACAGAGTGCAGGGCATCACCGTCGGCACCGGGGTAGCGGAAGCTCACGTCCCGGAACTCCAAGCTGCCAGCGGGTGCGGTGCCGGTGCTGGCTCCGCCATCTTGGATACCTGCTTGGGTATGGAGAACCTGGCGGATACGTCGCCAGGATACCAGTGCCCTGGGGCCCAAGACAAAGACCATGGTCATCATCATGAAACTAGTAACCACCAGCAGGGCATAGGTGGAAAAGGCAATCATCTGCCCGAAAGTTCCCATACGTTGAGTCAGCTCACCGGTGGAGTTAATGAGGGAGGCACCCAGCACATAGATAGAGAGCGAGAGCGCGGTCATGATAGCTGTCAGCAGGGGCATAATGAAGGCCATGGTGGTGGAGATAAAGAGGGTGTTATCCCGTAGGTCTGTGTTGACGCTCTCAAAGCGGTTACGGTGAAAGTCGCCGGTGATGTAGGCACGAATCACGCGCAGGCCGGTCAGATGCTCACGAGTTACCCGGTTGAGCTGGTCAGTGATCTTCTGCATGCGAATCATACGGGGAATGGCCAAGGACATAGCGGTAGCTAGCACCAGAATGGTCAATAAAACTGCGATGCCGGTGGGAACCGTCCATGTCCAGGACTGGCTGGCAATTTTTGAGCTTGCCCAAAAGGCCATAATGGGTGCTTTGATGCTGACCTGCAGGCCCATAACCATGAAGATTTGTACCTGAGTGACATCGTTGGTAGTTCGGGTGATGAGTGAATCTGTACCCAAGGTGTTGACCTCGGCGCTGGATAGCTCAAAGGTTTTATCGTAGACAGCGGCTCTGAGGCGTCGAGCCAGGGTAGTACCAATAATCGCGGTACAAAAACCTGTAAGAATGGCACAGACCATGCTGGCTAATGCTGCGGCCAGCATCAGGGCACCATCCGGTGCAATGTCGGACAGGGAACTAGTTGGCTGAGAAATGGTGCGGGTAATCTGCTCCATGTACTGGGGTATGCGCAGGTCTAGGTAGACCTGGCTCAGGATAGTCAAGAGAGCAAGGAGGGCTAGTGCCCATTCTCTTCGGTGGATAAAATGATAAATTTTCATGTTTTGCCTGGGTGGTATCTTAAAAAAGAAAAGCACCGCTGCGGACGGCACCGGTGCTTTCCAATTATGAACTACTGCCTGACTTTTGGCTAGGTCAGCTCTTGCTTCTCATCGCTCAGCGTAGCGAACTTTCTTGACTAGGCCTTAGGGTTGTTGAGATCAGAGGCTTGGAAGGTGTTGCAACGGTTCATATCAGCTGTCTTGTAACCGGTCATGAACCAGGCTGTACGCTGGGCACTGGTGCCGTGGGTGTAGGTAGATGAATCGGTGTGGCCCTGGCTTGTCATCTGTATGTGATCATCTCCGATAACCTCGGTTGCGTTGATGATTCTTTCTAAGTCATCGGAGCTAAAGGGCTTGATCTGAACGGGTGAGCTGGTGTCCTCTTGGGCGCCCCTGGCCCAGACACCTGCGTAGCAGTCAGCCTGCAGCTCAACGCGCACCGCCCCGGAGTCTGCCCCCTGGGGGTCATACTGGGAGTATTTGAGGTTACCGAGTAGGTTCTGAATATGGTGGCCGTATTCGTGGGCCAGTACATACTGTTCGGCACTCTGGCCGCCGGTTGCCCCCAGCTGGGTTTTCATGGTGTCAAAGAAGCCAGTTTGGACGTAGGCAACCTGGTCGGCGGGGCAGTAGAAGGGGCCTACTGCCTGGCTGGCAGAACCGCAACCGGTACTGACGATCTCTTGTTTGAAGAGGTCAAGTTTTGGTGCAGTGTAGGCTATACCTGCTTGGTCGGGCAGAGCTGTCTGCCAGAAGTAGTCTAGCGAGTTGGCGGTTCCCACCATGTTGCAGTCGGTGTAGGTATTGGCATCTTCACCGGTCTTGCAATGGGCAAACTTTTCTCCTGAATCACCTTCAACCTGCTGGTAGTTGAAGCCACCACCGCCGGTGACCTGGTTGAGCATGTTAATGCCGTCCTGGCCAAAAATTATTCCAACAGCAAGTACCAGCACGATACCGCCTAAGCCACCACCGATTTTGACTCCGGAGCCACCGCCTGAGCTGCCGGAACTACCTGAGCTACGTACCCGGTCGGTGTTCAGCCGGGAGTTTTCTTTAAAAGCCATCATGGATACAGCATAAGCTGTGAACTTCCCCTGAAGACCATTTCTGCACCCCGGCGGTTTGCCTTGTCCTGCTTACACCCCGGTAAGTGTTATACCGGCAGACAGAACAATTAGCGAGAATCTAGCCCGCGGGCGGCGAGCGCGTCACCTGTGTCCTGGGCGTAGGAGACGGTGGAGATGACCAGCGGAATGAAGAGACGAAAGCGCGAGACTTTTAGGCCGCGAGCGGTGACTGATTCTTGAAGGAAGGACCAGGTATCGATGATCGTTGGAATGGAGCGAATCATCAGTGCCAGGGCCAGGCCGATGCCTTGTGGGGAGATACCAAGGTGACGGAGGGGTGAGCAGAGCCAGATGAAGCCGTCAATGATGACCGGTAGGGGAGTCGACCAGAGCAGAACCTTGGCGGCAAAGAGCAGGCTGAGTAGACCTAGCAGGGTGTCTGCCCCTCGGGCCAGGGTGCCGGTGTACCAGTAATAGAGCAGGAGGAAGCCCAGAAGCCAGGCGAGTGATCCTAGTGCCTGCACCCAGGTCATAACTGGTATCTGGGCGAGGGTGCCTAGAGCTATGACGATCACAAGCACAGCCGCCGCGATGCTCCACTGGCTGGTGAGCGTGAGTAGGGCGGTGAGTGTGAGCAGAGAAAGAGCCTTGACGCTCAGCGGTGTTCTGTGGATCGGTGTTTCTAAGGGCTGGTAGGTTCCAAAGAGGTGGTGGGCGGCGTTCACGGGTGGTTCTCTTCAGGGCTTTCTGCAGTGGGCTCTGAATCTACAGCAGGAAAGCCCTCGGCACACCAGCGCCGGTAGTCAGATAGGATGCTGGCCGTAGGTCCCTGGGCTAGTAGCCTGCCTTCGTGGATTACCAGTGCTTCGGTGCAGGTGGCCGCTAATTCAAGGTCGTGGGTAGAAATCAGGAGTTGCTGAGGCAGGGTGTCTAGTAGCTCAATGAGCTTTAGCCTGTTCCTGAGGTCTAGTAGGGTGGTTGGTTCATCGAGCAGGAGCACGCTTGGCTCTACTGCCAGAACCGCCGAAAGTGCGGTGAGCTGTTTCTCCCCACCGGAGAGGTTGTAGACCGGGTCAAAAGCCCGCTGTTCAACTCCCTGGTGGGCCAGTTGTGTCAGTGCCTTCTCCCGCCGCTCCTTGCGGTCTTTAATGTGCTGAAAGGACAGCTCAACATCTTCAACGCCGGTGGGCATCACCAACTGGGCCCCCGGGTCAGAGAAAAGCATACCCACGTGCGAACGAACGTGGTTGAGATTTTCGTAGACGCTCAGCCCGTGAACGGTTACTTTCCCGCTACTGAGGGGAGCAAGCCCGTTGAAGAGCCTCAGAAAAGTTGATTTGCCCGAACCGTTGAGCCCAAGGACGGCGGTCCTGTTAGCAGTCAGGGTGACTGTGACATCGTGCAGGAGGGTGCGTTGGCCCGTGCCTGTGGGGGCGGTGACGGTTGCTTGCCGGGTGCTCAGAACGTTCGGCTCAGAAAATACCACTGGGCCTGACTCTCTGGGGGAGCTTCTTCGGGAAGATCGGGAGAAAATCACGGTGTATATAGTACCCAAGCCTTAGCGGCCTGAGCCTGCTAGCGCGGGGAAGGCACGGTGCACCGAGAGGGCAATGGCTACGGCTACAGCGCATTTGATGAGGTCGCCGGGAACGTAAATCATGGCAGCTGCAAGGGCGGTGCCCAGGTCCAGGTGGGCATTGACCATCATGCCTGCTACACCGAAGACTTGAATAACTGCGAAGCCCGCTAATGCGGAGACTGCTAGGCCCAGAGCAGTAACCGCTTTTGAGCGGCTAGGCCCCAAGAAGCGGTAGGCCAGAAAGCCTGCTATAAAAGCGCCGGGAACAAAACCGAGAAGATAACCGAAGGAGGGGGAAGCTAGCACACCGAAGCCACCGCTACCACCGGCAAATACGGGCAGGCCCAGCAGGCCCGCTAGCAGGTAGAGAGCTACCGAAAGACCGGCACGCCTAGCACCCAAGATGAGGGCAACGGTGTAGACCGCCAGGGTTTGTAGGGTAATGGGCACGGCAACCGGTCCGACCGGAATAGCGGGTAGAAGCGAGCAGGCGGCAATAAAGGCGGCAAAGATAGCTATGAGAGCGAGGTTGCGGCCCGGTTGAGCGGCGGTGGTATGGGGTAAAGTCATCATGTCCTCACTATAGGGGAGGCTGAACACCCTTTAAAAATGGAGACTGCACTATCTCATATAGGAAAACCTCACCGAGAAATGCGGAATGCAGAGCGGATACCAGGAAGAAGCCGAGTTAGTGGATCCTGCGGGTATCTTAAACCCAAAAAATCTCTTATTCCGCGCATGAGCTAGATCCTCCAAGTATCGAGTCTTCTGGCTGTAGAATGGTGAGCTGGCATTCAGGGAGCTATCGTTGCCTTTCCTGTGCCTCTCTTTTCACCGTCATACCCCTAGGGAGTTTTACCCCGTGCTATCTGTTTCTAACCTTGAACTGCGAGCAGGTGCCCGCCTGCTCATGGAGGATGTTAACTTCCGTATTGATAAGGGTGACAAGGTTGGGCTGGTTGGCCGTAACGGTGCGGGTAAAACCACTATGACCAAGGTGCTGGCCGGGCTGACTCTGCCTGCTGACGGTACCGTTAGCAGGGGTGGGACTATCGGCTATCTGCCTCAGGACCCCAAGGTCGATGATATGACCCAGCTCGCTAAGGACCGTATCTTCTCCGCTCGCGGGCTGGATGGTGTTGCCCGTAAGATGCGTCAGGCCCAGGAGATGATGGCCAGCGAAGACCCCGCTGAGCACGCCAAAGGCATGCGCCGCTACGACCGGCTTGAGGCAGAATTTATTGCCGGCGGCGGGTATGCTGCCGAGTCTGAGGCCGCAACCATCACTGCTAACCTTGACCTGCCAGAGCGTGTGCTTAACCAGCCGCTTTCCACCCTCTCCGGCGGTCAACGCCGCCGCGTTGAGCTAGCCCGTATTCTCTTCGCTAACGCCGACACCATGTTGCTCGATGAGCCCACCAACCACCTGGACGCCGATTCTGTGGTCTGGTTGCGTGACTTCCTCAAGAACTACCAGGGCGGGATCCTGGTCATTAGCCACGATGTTGAGCTCATGGAGCTTGTCGTCAACAAGGTTTTTTACCTGGATGCTAACCGCTGTGTCATTGATATCTACAATATGGGCTGGAAGAACTATCTGCTGCAGCGGGAACAAGATGAGGCCCGCCGTAAGCGCGAACGCGCCAATGCACAGAAGAAAGCTGGCGCTCTCATGGAGCAGGCTAACAAAATGCGCGCTAAGGCAACCAAGGCGGTTGCGGCCCAGCAGATGATTAAGCGTGCCGAAAAGCTCATGCGCGGCCTGGAAGATGAGCGTCGTGTCGATAAGGTTGCCGCTATCCGCTTCCCGGACCCTGCTCCCTGCGGCAAGACCCCGCTTTCCGCCGAGGGCCTTTCCAAGAGCTATGGTTCGCTTGAGATTTTCGCCGACGTGGATCTGGCGATTGACCGTGGTTCCCGTGTGGTGGTGCTGGGCTTTAACGGTGCCGGTAAGACAACGCTTTTGCGTATGCTGGCTCAGGCCACCCAGCCTGACACCGGTGAAGTCATTTATGGTCACGGTGCTAAGGTCGGCTATTTTGCTCAGGAACACGAAATCCTGGATGGTGAACGCACTGTTTTTGAGAATATGAAGTCTGCGGCCCCTGATTTGGACGATACTAAGGTCCGCACCATTCTGGGGTCTTTCCTCTTCTCGGGCGACGACGTCGATAAGCCCGCCGGTGTGCTCTCGGGTGGGGAGAAAACCCGCCTGTCTTTGGCGACCTTGGTTGCATCGTCAGCTAATGTGCTTTTGCTCGATGAGCCTACCAACAACCTTGACCCCGCATCGCGTGAGGAAATCCTGAACGCCTTGAAGAATTACCGGGGGGCAATTGTCATGGTTTCTCACGATGAGGGTGCGGTTGAGGCGCTGGACCCAGAACGTGTACTGCTGCTACCTGATGCGGTAGAGGATCTGTGGAGCAAGGAATACCAGGATCTGATCTCACTGGCATAAGGGGTGCAATCACCGGTTAGGTTCTGTGGCCTTACGCGGGGAACTATAAATGGTCCCTACCAATATGCCTGTGTGTCTCTTTCTTACGAGTCTTAGTCGTTATGCAGGTCACGTGGCATGGGATCAATAATGTGTGATTGTTGGGTTTGGGGCCAAAAAACCAAATATCACGAAACGGTAACGTCATCTCTTGCCTAGTAAGCCCCAGAGCAATGAGCGTAGAGTAAATACCAGCCCTCGAGGCTAATAACCCCGAGTGCTTATCAAGAAAAACCACCCCGCCGATGTGGTGGAACCACCGGCTAACGCAGGCGTTAGCTAAGAACCTTGAAAGGAAGATTCTATGCTCGAATCACACGACGTACGTTACCCTGAAATCGCCGAAGAGGGCACCGAGGTAGACGTTTTTTGGACTGAAGACTAGGTCAATCACCGCACGTCGTCTTTTGTTTTGCTTCAGTACATTCCATGTGTGCTTCTAGGCTCATAGGTAATTTGCGTGAAGGGGGCCGGAGTTCTTACTCCGGCCCCCTTTCTTTGCCTCTGTCATGGGCTAGCATCTGAGGGCACGCCCGGTACCTACCTATCAGAGATGAATTGGCTGATGAGCTCGCCAGGGGGCAAATGGGTGATGCCCAGGATCGTCAGCGCATAAAGCCCGACATAAGAGGCCAACAGTCCTGAGAAAATATTCTCACGGTTACTGCCAGCATCCCCTAGCACAGGTAGCGCCATATACCCGCTCCTGCGCCACAGAGGGCTGGGAACCAGAGGCCTAAATGTTGCAGGCCAGAAGGGGTTTACTCCGCGGGTGGTAAGTGCATCACCCACAATATGGGCTGTGGCCCCGGCCAAGATTGCCCAGGGCATCGTAGCAAAAGAATTGGTGTAGATAGTACCCGCCATGACCACCAGCGCACCAGCCCAACCCCCAGGCGCTCTAAAGGTGCGCAGAGCAAGCCCACCCGCAAAGCCAGCCAGCGCCAAAGCAAGGAGTGGTACCCCTGCGTAGGTTAAGCGGTTGGCGCTAAGAGCTAGCACCCAAAAGAAAGCCAGGCCTATCAGAGAATGGGTGCCTTTGCGATGGCCGCCTGAGATTTTGGCAACCAGCCGTACAACCCACCGGCTGACAGGGGGTATGGAATGTGCAATTGACCCGTTGTGGTGATCGATATCGGGTAGCATGCCTGCACCAGCGGCAGCCAAAGTGGTAACGGCGAGCGTGGCGGGATCATCAATTCTGATAATCCCGGATTCATTCAGAGCAAGCCAGGCAGCTGCTGCGCTGATTGAGTGTGAATACCCCATCATGGCGGGCTGAACCTCCTCATGAAAAGCAAAACACCACCCTAGCACATATTCGAAAGTATGTTCTAATAGGATCGGAGGAGCGGGCAAGATCCTCCTTGGGCGGTTATGCACTAGAGTTTCTCGCCTAAGCAGGCAGAGAGGACAAGCCGAAAAGACCTGACATAAACCTTGTCAGTTTGCCCGGTAGAGGAGTTCGACCGGTAGGATTAACCCTGTCCTCCACCGCCTGGTAGCTCAAGGCGATTTTTCTGTTAACTTCACATCGAAAGTCCTCCGTTGAACCAACATACCCAAGGGTCGGCCCACACGGCCCCTGCTGAAACTTCAACCGACATGCTCTACCAGCTAGACGACGTTCCGCCCCTGGGCGTCTCGATTTTACTGGCCCTGCAACATATTCTGGCCGCTTTTGCCGGTATCATCGCCGTACCCCTCGTTGTCTGCACAGCCTTGAATTTCTCCCTTGCACAAACCTCATTGATGGTTTCTGCCTCGATTTTTGTGGCAGGTATCGCCACTTTTATCCAGTCCAAGGGCATCGGGCCCGTGGGTGCTCGCGTCCCCGGCATGATGGGCACCGACTTCACCTTCGTTAACCCCACCATAGCGGTGGGTAGCCAGTTCGGCATGGCTGGTATTGTGGCGGCGACCCTTTCTGCTTCGCTGGTTGAGGTTATCCTCAGCCGCTTCATCAAGCCACTGATGCGGTTCTTCCCGCCACTGATAACCGGTACCGTGGTTGCCCTGATCGGTATCACTCTGCTCCCTGTCAGCATGGACTGGGCGGCAGGTGGTGTGGGCTCCGAGGATTACGGCTCGCTCCAGAACCTCACTATCGCCTTCGGCGTTATGACCCTCACCCTGGCGATTGCTCATTTTGGTCGAGGCATCCTCCGCGCAGCTGCCGTCTTTATTGGCATGGTTGCAGGCTACCTAGTCTGTATCCCTCTGGGTCTGGTCGATCTCTCCGTTGTGGGGGATGCCCCCTGGTTCGCGCTGCCGAACATCTTTGCTTACGGCTTCCACTTTGACTGGGCCTCTACCCTGGCCTTTGTCCCCGCCTACATTGTGTCCACCATCGGTACCGTGGGTATCATGATGGCTATCGGTCAGGCTTCCGGCCGCACCTTGGAGAGCAAACGCGTATCGAACGGTGTTCTAGCGGACGGCGTTGGCTCAGCTATGGCCGGTATTTTCGGCGCAGGACCGAACACTTCTTTCTCCCAGAACGTCGGCCTGATTGCTCTGACCAAGGTGGCCTCCCGCCGTGTCATGATTATTGCCGGCCTGATTCTGGCTGTGCTGGGTGTCTTCCCCAAGCTCTCAGCCCTAATTTCTGTGATGCCTCAACCCGTCCTTGGTGGTGCTGGTGTTATCATGTTCGGTCTGGTTGCGGCTCAGGGGATTAAGACCCTAGCCTCCATTGAATTGGGGGACCGTGAGCTACTCATCGTTTCGGTGGCCTTTGCCCTAGGTATTGGCGTGACCGTACGCCCCGGTATGCTGGCAAACCTCCCCGGCGCCCTCCAGATGATTTTCTCCTCGGGTATCTCAACAGGTACGCTGGTTGCTCTGCTTCTAAACGTGGTTCTATTCGACCGTAAGAAAAAGGTGAGCGCATGAAACTCCTGGAAGAACGCATCCGCAGGGACGGAAGAATCCTGCCCGGAAATATCCTCAAAGTTGACCAGTTCATCAACCACCAGGTGGACCCCCAGCTCATGGTGGAAATGGGACGCGACTTCGCTGAGCACTTCAAGGACGCGGGGATTACGCGGGTTCTTACCCTTGAAGTATCTGGCATTTCAATGGCTATGACGGCCGCCCTACACCTGGGCGTTCCCATGGTTTTCGCCAAAAAGATTTCTTCAAAGACGCTGTCTACCGACACCTACAATTCCAAGGTCTTCTCCTACACCAAGAAGATCGAATACGACATCCGGGTGGACAAGCGCTTTGTCACCCCCGAAGACAGAATCCTGATCATCGATGACTTCCTGGCCAACGGACAGGCCCTCCACGGTCTGACCCACCTGTGTGAGCAGGGCGGTGCTACCGTAGCAGGTATCGGTATTGCGATTGAAAAGGTATTCCAGGGTGGCGGTAAAGATTTCCGCGACCGTGGCTACGATGTTTATTCTCTGGCCATGATTGACCACTTCACCGAAGACGGTGTCGTCTTCAGCCACGAACTAGAGTCAAGCTCCTAGAAACACTCGGGCCCCACACCATCACACGGTGCGGGGCCCGAACTGTAACTAGAGGAGCTTATCGACCAGTGCGTCCTCTTCTTCCTCATCAGTGGGGCGTGAGCGCTTCTTGGGAGGCCTTGGCCGCACAATGGACTTCATATGTGCAGGCATATCGTCCACAAACTCCATACGGCGGCGAATAATTTCTTCGTCTACCTCGCCAATATAGTTGCCCTCAGCGTCATAGAACTGGCTGTAGTAAGCATCGAGTTCAGCGGCAAGCTGGGCGTCAAGCTCATCATTGCGCACCTTTTGGCGGGCAGACCAGAAGAAAGCAACATAGAACATAAGAGCGAAGCAGTACCACTGCACAGAGTAGGACAGGTTAGGGCCGTAATCCTGCTCCGGCTTATCCCTCTGAACCGGTGCGCTTGCGGGAGCCGGGCTTTCGCTGGCCATGACACCATAGTTGGCGGTAGCAAGGTCAAAGCCTGTGAGCTCAGCGATTTCTGGTAAATCGATGGAGGTTATCTGCCCCTTGACGGGCGAGGCCCCCGTATCAATTTCGCCCTCAACAATTCGTGCGGTTAGGGTAATCTCACCGCTGGGAGGCTGGGGAATAGGGGTAGCGGTTGCCGCCGCATCACCAAAAGCCGCTTCGACCCATCCCCGGTTAATAACGATCATCTGACCGGTATTTGTGCGGAAGGGGACCAGAACCTCGTAGCCGTTCAGCCCGTTATAGGGCCTATTGCGAACCAGTAGCTGTTGATCGGCGAGATAGGTGCCAGCCATCTCAACCTGTTGCCACCGCAAATCAGGGTGCGGGGAAGAGAAAAGCTCGGGGGAGTCTGCAAGGAGTATCGGGTCAGCATCATAGTTGAGAGATATTCGCTCGTTACTGAAATCCAGAGCCTCTTTGCGGCTCATCTGCCACTGGGCCAGGTAGAGGCAAATTAGCGAAGCAACCACAGTGAGTGCAAAAATACCAATCCATTTACCAGAGAAAAGAAACCCGTATTTTTTCATCACGTACCTTGCTGAATATGCGCTAAAGAGATAACCAAGAGCCTATTGTACGGACTCAGCTGGCAACACACCCTAGGAGAGCGGGCGGGTCTGCTTCCAAAAACCGCGTGCCACCAAAAAATCTTGCAGATAGGCCGTGTGCTCGGTACAGGCCGCCCAAGTCTTGCGCCGATCGGGTGTATGGATTTTGGGGTTATTCCACAGAATCTCAGAGGTAGCCGCCGCCTGGCACCCCTTACGTGAACACTTAATGAAATCCGGCTGAGGAAGAGCCGATGATCCACTGTGCTGTGCCGAAGTCAAATTACCGAGTATATCCATGCTTACAGCTTTCCCTGCCTGCCGGAGGAAGAACCCCCGTCATTGTGCTCGTCCTCGACCAGCTCACCGTCAATAACAATAGGTCCATCGGTAGATACAGCTTCTTCCCCCGGTTGCCAATCATGCTCTGCCTGGTCCTGCCGGCTGATCCGCTCCTCCTGCGCCGCTGCAATAGCGGCCTGCTGCTCCGCCGGTAGGTAGGCTGTAAAACTTGACCCACCCTGCTGATGCTCGCCATTTGCCACCACAACCGCTAGCCAAGGGATAATTGCTGCCCCAGCTAAGAAAATCCACTGCCAGACACCCTCAACCATCACAGCCGCAATGATAAAGATAATGCGTAAAAACATCTTGAAGGCATAGCTTTTAGCGCGTGCACTCACACCTGTCGACTGGCGTTCTGCCGCACCAGTAATCTCAAATACCTCAGAATCACCAGAAGCGTAACCGGCCGCTTTCAAGTCCTCCGCAGTCCAATATTTAGCAGCCATATTTTCACCTCCCGGGCGCAGTTAAAGCTACTTCCACTAGTGTAACCCCAGTCAAACTAACAGAACCCGGCAGACTAAATAACACGCGTTTACCCGGTAAACCTGCCCCTGCCCACGCCAAACGCGTAAAATAGGGGCAGAAAAACAACCCCCACCCCAAGGGAAACCCATGAGCAAACAAACCGTACTCATCACCGGTGGCAACCGAGGCATCGGCTACGCCATGGCCCAAGCCTTCAAACAGGCCGGCTACCAGGTAGCTGTCACCTACCGCTCCGGTCAAGCCCCCACCGAGTTCTTCGCCGTCAAAGCCGATGTCACCGACGCCGCCTCCATCGACGCCGCATTCAGCGCCGTAGAAGCCGAATTCGGTCCCATCGGAGTCCTTATCGCTAACGCAGGCATCACCAAAGATACCCTACTCATGCGCATGAGCGAAGAGGACTTCACCTCAGTCATCGACACCAACCTCACCGGTGCCTTCCGCGTCGCCCAGCGCGCCACCAAGGGCCTGCTCAAAAACAAGCGCGGCCGCATCATCTTCATCTCCTCGGTCGTAGGCCTCTACGGCAACCCCGGTCAGGTCAACTACTCAGCCTCAAAAGCCGGCCTGGTCGGCATGGCCCGATCCATCACCCGCGAACTAGGCTCCCGCAACATCACTGCCAACGTGATTGCACCCGGCTTCATCCAAACCGACATGACCGATGCACTCTCCGACGAGATCAAGAAGCAGTACACCGACTCAATCCCTGCCCGCCGCTTCGCCACACCACAGGAAATTGCTGACGTGGCTCTCTTCCTGGCATCAGATGCCGCAAGCTACATCAGCGGGGCCGTGATTCCCGTTGACGGCGGTTTAGGCATGGGGCATTAGGGTGTTAACGGGAATCACATTCCGTTTGCTCCTGTGTGCTCGCTTGCTCGCACCCGCTGCACTCCATCCCGTTGACGGTGGTTTAGGCATGGGGCATTAGGGTGTTAACGGGAATCACATTCCGTTTGCTCTTGTGTGCTCGCTTGCTCGCACCCGCTGCACTCCATCCCGTTGACGGCGGTTTAGGCATGGGGCATTAGGGTGTTAACGGGAATCACATTCCGTTTGCTGGCTGATTAAAGCTGATAGGCCTCAGCCCACTCACCTCCTCACCGGTTCGCTAACGCCCTCACGCGATTCACGCCAGACCCAGCCCGTGGGCTTCCGGCATACCGGCCCTAAGCCAAGGCAGCAGCCAGACCAAAGCTATTGAAGAAAGAAAATTACATGTCACTTCAGAACAAAACCATCATCATTACCGGCTCCTCACGCGGCGTAGGCGCAGATACCGCCCAAATTCTTGCCGCCCAGGGCGCAAACATTGTCGTCAACTACCGCTCCAAGGCACCCCGAGCCCAGAAAGTAGTGGCAACCATTGAAGAGGCCGGTGGCTCTGCCATCGCCGTTCAGGGCGACATCACCAAGGCCGAAGACGCTCAGGCCCTCATCGACGCCGCCCTTGAAGCCTACGGTTCCTTGGACTACCTGATTCTCAACGCCTCCGGCGGTATGGAATCCGGTATGCCCGAGGACTATGCCATGACCCTCAACCGCGACTCACAGCTCCGTCTGGCACGACTAGCCGCCGAAAAAATGACCCAAGGCGGCCGCATCGTCTTCGTGACCAGCCACCAGGCGCACTTCATTCGTGAGGTAGAAACCATGCCCGAGTACCAGCCGGTAGCAGAGTCCAAGCGGGCCGGTGAAGACGCTCTGCTGGCTGAGGTTCCTGCCCTGACTGAGCGCGGTCTGTCGCTGGTCGTTGTCTCTGCCGACATGATTGAAGGCACCGTTACGGCGGCCTTGCTCAACCGCCTGCACCCCGGCGCTATCGAAGCCCGCCGCGAAGAAGCCGGCAAGCTCTACACCGTCAATGAGTTCGCTCAAGAAATCTCAAAGATGGTTACCGCCGACGTTGAAACCGGCCATATCGAGCTGGTCGGCGGAGCAGGCGGCTTCATCAAATAAACGTTAGCCCTCTCAAACCCAAAGGGTGTTCGCATATAGTATGCGAACACCCTATTTTGCTACGGACCTAAGTAACCCAAATAAGGATTTTCTACCTCGAAAAGGCTAGCAAGGTTAGGAACACAACCATACCATTGAGACTGATATGGCAGATAAGTGGTGCCCAGATACTGCGGTGAAAAGCTCTCAGCCAGGCTAACCCCGCACCCAGGACAAAATAGTAAGGAATGAGCAGACCAAGGCCGTGTATAAATGCGAAGACAACACCACTCAAGATAACCGCAAGAACAGCAGAAAAACGAGTACGTAGCCAGCCCCAAAGGTATCCGCGTAAAAGCAACTCCTCCCACAATGGCCCCAAGAAAACCATTGATAGAACTGCGCATACTATGGATAAGGGAGAAGGCCTGCTAGAAAGCAAAGTCTCTAACGACTTTCCTGGAGGACTTGTTTCTCTATCTACGAACGCATAGACGATAAATAACTGGAAAGTAAGGGCGGCTATAAAGATGACCGGGCCCTGCCAGAAGACATGAAGAATCCGCAAAGAAGGCTTGCTCAGGCCCAGAAGATCCGCCCTTAAACAGTATTTCTTTTTCAGCCAAAACAACCAGGATAAAGAAAAACCCCCGACAAGGAGCATCGCAAACATAAGGGCCTGAACCAGGAGCTGGAGCTCCCACTGTAAGAACAAACATAGAAGGACAACCGCCCCAAAAATACACACAACAGTAGCGATAACACCTGCAACCGCAAGCCCTAAGTGTCTACCCCCAACCACTTGAGGGCTTTCAAAGACATTGATTCTTTTCACAGTGTTAGAGTCCCACGAAATGGCGCACAGCATCCAGGCGGGGGAAGGGGACCTGCGCATCGGCAACCTCGCGCAGGGCTTCTTTCGCGCAGTAGGCAACACCCAACTCAGCCTGACCTAGCATCAAAATATCGTTGGCTCCATCACCCACCGCAAGCACCTGCGAGAGATCAACCCCAAACTCCTGAGCCCATTCCAGCAAGGACTCACGCTTGACCTCAGCGGTAACAACCTGCCCGGTAACCTTCCCCGTTAGTGCCCCATCGTCAACCTCCAGCCTATTTGCCCGGTACCTGGTGAGGCTGAGCTCACCGGCCAGGGGAGCCAAGACCTGCATAAACCCACCAGAAACAACACACACGGCATGCCCTGCCTCCAAAAACAGGCTAACTAGCTCATGAGCCCCCGCAGAGAATTTCACACTCCCAGCAACTTGCGCAATAACATCCTCGCTAAGACCGGCAAGCGCGCAGACACGCTCGCGCAGGGACTGCTCAAAATCAAGCTCACCGCGCATAGCCCGCTCGGTCACCGCAGCAACCTCAGCACCACGGCCCGCCGCTACCGCCAACTCGTCAATAACCTCCTGGCCAATGAGAGTCGAATCAACGTCCATAACGAGGAGTTTCTTCTCGGAACCGGTCAGGGAACATGGAACAAAGTTCACATGATACCCCCGCTCGCAGAGCGTATCTAAAGCTGCGACCTCTTGCCTGAGCCCGTCAATCTCACCGGCCGAATATTCCGCATCGGCGGTGTAGACCCAATACGCAGGCCCGGAGAGCTCACCTGCAACCGCGCATTCCTGCATATAGTCAGACTTGCCGTTGGTCAGCTGTAGGCCTTCAACCTCACCGAGAACCTGTAAGAACCAACCCTGATCAAAAGGTGGCGTGCTACTAGTGGCGGGGGCAAAGGCTACAAGGCGCATAGAAACACTCATGGCTCCCATTCTAAAAGTGTCAGCTAAGCCATGTTGCCAGCTAGTGCTCTGACACGCGATACGGATATAACCCTTTGGCTCCCCTTGCAACAAACTAGGCAGGTGAACCCAAAAGGTACTAAAGTTGGGTGCTATGGCATCAGTTCTGGATCTCAAGCACGTCACCGTCACTCGAAACGGCAAAAACCTTATTGACAAAATCACCTGGCAGGTAGATGAGGGTGAGCGCTGGGTCGTCCTCGGCCCTAACGGCGCTGGCAAAACTACCTTGCTCTCCATTGCGGCAGCGCGTCTGCACCCCACGCGTGGTGAGGTAGATATTTTGGACGAAATTCTTGGTGCGGTTGATGTCTTTGAACTGCGCCCACGGATTGGGCTTTCATCTGCTCCGGTAGCTGCTCAAATTCCCGGCAACGAAACAGCCCTAAACGTCGTTATTACTGCAGCTTACGGTGTATCAGGCCGTTGGAATGAAGAGTACGATTCCTTTGACGATAATCAGGGGCTTGCTCTGCTTGAGGACTGGGGAGTGGCTCACCTGGCTGACCGAACTTTCGGGTCACTTTCTGAGGGTGAGAAGAAGCGCGTTCTGATTGCTCGTGCGCTGATGACCGACCCCGAAATGCTGATTCTCGATGAACCCGGTGCGGGCATGGATATTGCTGGGCGGGAGGACCTCGTTAAGCGTCTGACCCATCTCGCTCAGGACCCTTATGCCCCCGCAACTATTCTGGTAACTCACCATCTTGAAGAAATCCCTGCGGGCTTCACGCACGCCCTCCTGCTGCGCGACGGCCAAGTTGTTGTCGCTGGGCCTATCGAGAGCACTCTGACGCAGGAGAACGTCTCAGCTACCTACGGAATGGATCTTGACCTCACAGTTCACCCCGGTGGTCGCTACTCAGCCTTTGCTCGCTAAAGCATGAAACCCAAGCAACTGAGCCCGGAGCAGCTTGCTGAGCGCGCCGAGCGAGTCTGGGCTCTGCCCAACGCTCGCGCGCTGGCTGAGGCTCCTGAAGCTGAGACACGCTACTACACCTCGCTCACCGACGTGAAGCTGCGCTCCCAGAAAGAACCTGAGTGGGGTATCTATATTGCTGAATCGTCTAAGGTAATTCGCCGTGCCCTAGCCGCTGGGCACCGCCCTCTTTCGCTCATACTGAGTGAGAAGTGGGCTGATGACCTCTATGATGTTCTCAGCGCCCACCCCGAGGTACCTGCTTATCTTGGAACAGAAGCTGACCTGGAAGCGGTGACTGGCTTCGCTCTACATCGGGGTGCCCTGGCAGCTATGGCACGCCCCAGACCGACCGCCTTGGCAGACCTGCTTGAGAACGTCCAGCGGGTCGCTGTTCTTGAAGACATCGTTGATCACACCAATGTGGGGGCTATTTTCCGCTCTGCCGCCGCCCTCAACGTCGACCTTGTGCTGGTAACGCCCCGCTGCGCTGATCCTCTTTACAGGCGGTCTATCAGGGTCTCTATGGGAACTGTGTTCCAGGTTCCCTGGGCTCGACTTGAGTCCTGGCCCCATGCGCTAGAAACCTTACACAAGGCCGGGTTCGTGACAGCAGCGCTGGCTCTCAAAGAAGACTCCCTGACCATTACCCAACTGGCGGAAAAACGGCCAGAGAAACTTGCCCTGATTCTGGGATCAGAAGGGCACGGCCTTGCCGCCTCAACGCTGGCTAAGACCCAGCACACCGTCATTATTCCCATGAGCCACGGCGTTGATTCACTCAATGTCGCCGCAGCTAGTGCGGTGGCTTTCTGGGAAACCCGGCCCCAGTCTCACCTGAACTCCTAAAGAGTGATGAACAACCGGCCCTCCTGGGGCTCTAGTTTGCCCAAAGAGTGGTAGAGTGGTGCCTCGGTTGTAAACCGCAACCACCGGTAGGCACCCGCCCCGGTAGCTACAAGATATGCACTGGCAAAATCCAGGGCACGAAGAAGGTATATATCATGCAGGCTGGCATCCACCCTGAATACAACTACGTTCTGTTCCGCGACCTCGCTTCTGGCGAGACCTTCCTGACCAAGTCCACTATGACTTCTCAGAAGACCGAAAAGTGGGAAGACGGCAACGAGTACCCCCTCGTAGAAGTTGAAATCTCATCGGCTTCACACCCCTTCTACACCGGTAAGCAGCGCATCATGGACGCCGCTGGCCGTGTTGAGCGCTTCAACGCTCGCTTCGCAAACTTCGGCAAGAAGGCCTAAGCGCAGGCCACAGGCTTTCTCGCTTAACATCACACCCCGCAACGGCGATTTTTCACTCCTTGCGGGGTGTTTTTGTAGGTTCACTGCGTAGAATTAGGGTCGATTCGCTTTGCGCCAACCCCCAAAGGCGCTCACTGTGAAATAACTATAGGGAGGTACCGTGTCCAAGGCGGTTGAGGGTCAACCTCAGAAAAAACGAAAAAAAGCACTGTGGATTATTCTGCTGTGCCTTATTCTGGTTCCGGCCTTGGCTGCCGGTGGGTATTTACTCATGATTAACAAGGCTTGGAATAAAGCCGAAACTATTGAGAACGCTATGCCCAATGAAGATGGCTCGGTAAACACCGTGCACAACGACCAGCTTCAAGAGATGGTTGATAAAGCAACCAAAGCCCCAGAAGAAATTACTAATGAGTCAGGGGCTAGCCTGAAAGAGAATATCTCTGAGGGCGACTCAGATGGCGATGGCATTCTCGATAAGGTGGAGGGCGGTGCTGTTACCAGCCGTCCCGCCAACACCAACTCCACCGACATCCTTCTACTGGGCTCCGATCAGAGAAGCGGAGCGGAAGCTCAGTACGTGACCGGTGCCCGTGCAGATAGCATCATGGTGCTCCACATCCCCGAAGACGGCTCAGCCGCCTACCTGATCTCTATCATGCGCGATACCTGGGTTAACATCCCCGGCTATGGTTCCCACAAGGTGAATGCTGGCCTGAACTACGGTGGCGTTGACCTACAGGTAGCAACCATCGAACAGCTCCTGGGCATGCAGATGGACCACGTAGCAGAGATTGATTTCGAGGGTTTCAAGGCGCTTGTCGACACTTTAGGTGGCGTCACCGTTGATGTTCCCCTGGCTTTTAATGCTAGCGCTCCAGGCTACTCCTTCGCTGCTGGACCCCAGACCATGACTGGCGGACAAGCCCTTGTTTATGTCAGGGAACGTTACAACTTCAGTGACGGTGACTACCAGCGTGTTCGTAACCAGCGCGCCTTCCTGCGCGGTGTCTACAATCAGCTGCGTTCTGAGGGCGCTTTGAGCTCTGCTGCCAAGCTACTTCCGGTTATCGAGTCCGTTTCGCCCTACATGAAGGTTGACTCGGGGCTTTCACCCGCAGCTATTGTTGGAATTGCTCAGCCGGTTCTGTCCAACGGCAACACCCAGCTTGTCTCATTGACTCTTCCTAACGCTGGCACCGGCTGGTCATGGGACGGGCAGTCAATTGTTGTGCTTGATGCGGCAGCTACCAGCGCTCTATCCCACGCACTACAGACCGATACTATGCCAAACTACATCGCTACCTACGGTGCTGACTAAACAGTAGGGCGCGGCAACTGATTAAAAAATATTGAGGGCCCCCTTACTGGGGCCCTCAATATTTTTGTCTCAACAAAAAAGCTTAGTGTTCGAGCGGGTCCTCGGAGACTTCTTCTTCGTCGTAGCTATTGTCGCGACCGTAGAAGAGCGCAAGGAAGGCGATAGAGGCCCCCAGAACAAGGCCCAGGATACCAAGCATGGGCTTGAAGAAAATCATGACCAGGCCGGCAGTCAGAATCAGGCCGCCCAGGATTCCCATGAGCACTGAAATCCTCTGGAGGCCCAATGAGGGTGCCGGGTAGTCGGATTCGTCCTGATCCTTCCAGGTAGCCGATTCATGGTTGGCCGTGTCGGCAACTGAGGCTGAACGACCGGGAATCAGGGAGCGCTTTTTCTTGGGTGCACTTTCACGGTGGGCTTCGCCCTCGGAGGGCACGAAAGCATCGGGTACATCGTACTCGTCAGCCTCGGGAAGAAGCTCGGGCAGGAAGTTGGGTAGCTCATTGAACCACTCCTGAGTAATCTCGGAGGGGCGCACAGCCTGAACGGTGAGCGAGAGTTCAAAAGCGTTACCGCGAATAGTTCCCCAGGCGCTGGTGAGCTTGTTGTGTTCATAGGCATGGCGGATAACGGGTGCTAGCTGCTCCGAAATCTGTGTTGAGAGCCGACCAACAACCTTACGGTCATGGAGCACATCAACTGAGTCAACGGTACGGCCGTCGGCAAGTTTGATCTGGTTGTTCTCAAGGGAGAGAATGACGCGGCCCTCGCCGGAGGGAGGGAGGATCTCATGGAGGTACTCGGAGTAGTCTTTTTCGTCGAGGACCTTCATGGAGGCTCCCTGGGGCAGGAGCGCTGCCTGGGTGGGCGCCTGGTTGAGGGGGAAGAGCGAGCCCGGTGCACTCAGTGAAAGCAGACCGGCACTTTCGATATAGGTGTCGCCGGTGACCCCACGCAGAACAGCGGTGAGCTGAAGCCGCGCAGTGGCATCGTAGCCTGAGGCAACAACGCGGCAGATGGGGTTCCAGTAGGCTTCGGAGTCTTCTGGGCTCATGCGACCTACTTTGAGATCGTCGACGTAGACCGCGATAGCGTAAGGCTGGTAGGGGTTATCCGGCTCAGGGACCAGGCGAACATCGCCGTTCCAAACCTGCTCCCGGTCAATCAATAATTCTTCAAAAATATGAAGAATTTCGGCGTCGTAATAGTCATCGGTGATGATATGTACGGTGCCACGATCTCCCAGCGTATATTCCGTCACTGCCAGCTCCTATTTCCCTGCAAAACTTACTCTCTATAGCTTCTCACGAAAGCGCCGGTTTTGGTTCGCAATCTCGCCCACCAAAACCGGCTTTCTTTCGATATTCTCAGCCTTGAACGCGGCTGGAGTGAGGCAACTCTCGCAAGACTTTTTAGCTGCCCGCTGTGTTGAATTCCTGGGCCGCTAAAATGCGCTGGGCATCATCGAGTAGTTCTCGGATGAGGCGCACCAGTGCTGTTGGCGCGTCTTGGTTCTGAGAAAGCCAGTCCTTGGTGGCGGTGATCACCGGGTGGTTATCTAGGCTTCCCTCAGCAAGTTCCACCGCGGGGTAAAGCCCACGAATAATCCGGGTTGCCATTCCGCCAGAACGTTCACTCCAGGTCTGAGCCAGAAGCTCAAAATAAGGGGAACGGTATTCTGTGCGCAGGCTTTCTGGGCCCTGCTGGAAACCTGCGGCTGTAGCAGAGAGAAGGTCGTTAGAAAGATCGGGGTTGCCGGTGACAGCTTGCCAAGCCTTTGCCTTGGCTTCTGCAGTGGGCAACGCTGCCAGGGCAAAAGCGTAACCACGTTCGGCGGTGGCTGAGGGGCAGTAGCTACGGGCCTGGGACAGCTCCTGCTCCGTCACCTGCTGGTTCACAGCAAGCGCGTTTAGTGCCTTCCAGCCCAGAGTCTGGTTGTAGCGCACACCGGGGGCCTGGGGGATATGTCCATCTACCGGGCCGTAGGCACCCCGGGCAACATCGCGTGCAAAGTCGGAGCCCAGCCTCGTGTGGCTTGCAAGACTGAGAGCGGTACGAACCATGATGAGCTGTTCATCGCTCCCGGGGGTCGCTGTTTCGAGGGCTGAGAGCAGGGCCCGGAAGAGGGCATCCCATAGTAGGCTCCGCTGATCCTGCGGTGTGTAAAGGGAGATAGCTGATTGAGCCTGAGCCACAATATTGGAGAGGAGCGTTGCAGACTTTTCCTGGGGGAGAGCCTGGCAGACAGCGGTGACGAAGCGGCTGGCCTCGAGCTTGCTGTCTCTGGTCATGTTCCAGAAGCTGCCCCAGAGCAGGCCACGGCTAAGTGGGTCCTCAAGGGTAGAAACGTGTCTAAGAGCAGTGGACAGTCCGGTCTGCTCGGTCAGAGCGACCTTAGCGTAGGTGAGGTCTTCCGCGTTGAGAAGCAGCACGGCGGCATCGGCTACCTGGGCAAGCTCGTCGGCTGAAAGTTTTACCTGTGCTTCTTCTGTTCCTGCGGGCATCTCAAGGGGGATGCTGGCAGTCTGGGTAAGCCGCCCATGGGCGAGAGCCAGTGTTGCAAGCTGGAGCCTGTGGGGGCGACCGATAGATGCGGGCACCTGGGGCGGTAGAGCCTGCTGAACTGTAAGCGTAGCTGGGTTGCCCTGTTCATCGCGTACCAGACGGCAGGAAAGCTCGGATAGCCCGCTGGTCAGCAGCCAGGCATCGGCCCAGGACCGTACATCGCGATCGGAGACCTCATCGAGTGCCGCCAGGAAGTCGTCCAGGGTGGTGTTACCCCACGCATGACGCTTGAAGTAGAGACGGGCGGCGGCAATAAACTCGTCAAAGCCGACGTAGGCTACGAGCTGTTTGAGAGCCGATGCGCCCTTGGCGTAGGTGATACCGTCAAAGTTTTGGCGGGCCGCTTCGAGGTGGGGTATCTCTGCCACGATGGGGTGGGTTGTCGGTAGCTGGTCCTGCCGGTAGGCCCAGGCCTTGCGTGAATTGGCGAAGGTGACCCATGATTCTTTGTAGCCGTTAGCTTCTGCTGCGCCCAGGTGGCCCATAAAGTCAGCGAATGATTCTTTGAGCCAGAGGTCCTTCCACCACTTCATGGTGACCAGGTCGCCAAACCACATGTGGCTCATCTCGTGGCAGATGACGTTGGCCCTGCTCTCTAGCTGGGACTGGTCGGCACCGGAGACAAAAATGTAGTTTTCGGTAAAGGTCACCAGCCCGGGGTTTTCCATGGCACCCAGGTTGTATTCGGGCACAAAGGCCTGCTCGTACTTGGGGTAGGGGTAGGGGTAATCGAAGAGTTCCTGGAAGAAGTCAAGGCCCTGCTTGGTGACCGTGAAGATGTTGTCGTGGTCAAAGTGTTCTGCCAGGGACTGACGGCAGTAGGCGACCAGAGGGATGTTGCCGGAGTTGACCGAAGCCTTGGGGGAGTAGGTGTCGCGAGCGACAAAGTACTCACCGGCAAGGATCGCGGTGATGTAGGTGGAAATCCTGGCGGTCGGTTTGAACACTCGTTTGGTGATGGAAGAATCTGAGGGGTCCTCCAGCTCCCGGTCGAGCTCCGCGTTGGAGCTGACCACCCAGGCCTTGGGCGCTGTGACGCGGAAGTTAAAGACGGCTTTGAGGTCGGGCTGTTCAAAGCAGGGGAAGACCCTGCGGCAGTCTGCTGGCTCGTACTGGGTGTAGAGGTAGGTGCGGTTATCTGCTGGGTCGATGTAGCGGTGCAGGCCTTCACCCGAGCGACTGTAGTAGGAGCGGCCTTTGATGGTGAGCAGGTTTTCTGCCTCCAGGGAGGGCAGGGCAATGCGGGAGCCCTGGACTACTTCGTCCAGGGGGAGCGCTTTGCCGTTGAGTTTGACGGAGTCTACCGCCTGGTGAATGTAGTCGATGAAGGTTGATTGGCCGGCAGCAGCGGTGAAACGGACGGTGGTAGCAACCGGGAAAGTCTCAAAACCTGCCGCTGCGTGGGTCAGGTCGATGTGGACGTCGTAGGTATCAACAGTGATCAGGTCGGCGCGGGTGGCGGCTTCTTGCTGGCTTAAGTTTTCGTTCTTCACATCACCTATGGTAGGTCGCGGGCTACCGGAGGTCTAATACCTAGGGCAGGCTGTCCTTAGAGTGAAGCGTAGCCGTGCGGGGTCACTGTTTTTGGGGAGCCGATTTGCGGTTCGCCGACCAAACGGTGTATCTTGTTTTTTGTTGCTTTTCTGGCCCCAGCGGGCCGGGAAGTCACCTTGCGCGGGTGGCGGAATAGGCAGACGCGCTAGCTTGAGGTGCTAGTCCTCGTATTAGAGGGTGGGGGTTCAAGTCCCCCCTCGCGCACAGAGGGTTATGTCAATATGAGATTTAGTCTATGTTGATATAGAACCAAAGAAATCGCTCCGATACAGTTTTATGAGTTGGAGCGATTTTTTATTCCTAAAACCTAAAAATAGTTTTCAGGCATAAAAACCCGCCAAACAGCTGGAAAAACCCAAATGGCGAAACAGGAAAACATCAGTTAAGGACCTATGATTTGCGAAGCCATATCCAGAATCTCACCCACGGTAGCATCAACAAGCATCATCTCCAGCAGGTTTGAACCACCAACATCAGGGGCAAGCGGAATATAAAATTTATGGTATTCCGTAGTTACCTCGCGGTGGCGACGGCGAGTATTCGGTTTGACTGGCTTATGAAAACATCCTTATACTTTCCCATACAGTTATTTACTAATCTTGTTCAATTTAGCTGGAAAAGATCGGTATATATAGACAAAGCCTGCGCAGCCCCAACAGTGACGCAGGTGAATCTACGGAACATCCAACGTACAACGCCTACCGTTTCAATGGATCGTCCGTAAATTCAATCGTAGGACGCACCATAGTGGAAACCTCGTAGCACCATTCATGGCTCTGTGGATAAGTAATTTTTCTCACCGTTTTCTCGGTTAGTACTGTTTTCCATATTTCATGGATAAATAGATGGTCTAGGTGATTTCCTTTGAATATTATATAATTTTATATGGGGTCATATTAATTTAACTAGACTTTAATAGGGACCTGGATGCTATCTCTGGCAACCACAATTTTATCCTTGAGAATGTAGCACTCAACTCGATGGTTCCCCCCGAAGTCTGCTGTTTCTAAACGAGCATTTTCGGAGCTATTTGGTTCCGAGATTTCACCACGGATTGAGTCGCGGATCTCAGCTATGGGCCCCCGATTGAGCACTTTCCATTTCACATCGTAAGGTTCATTGACGCTACATTCTGTGATATAAAAGTGTAGCGAATATGGGTGGAGAATCTTTTGCCTCCTGGCAAGAATATCTTTTTTCAACCAAAGCGGTCTAAACTTTGCATGGTACATTTTGCAGTCAATTTTGACTGACTCTTTAATGTCTACTGGGTAGAGGTTTTCAATAAATTCTTCCGTATCAGTAAATGACCCATCTGTTCGTTTAGCCTTAGCGGTTAGTGCTCCTCCGAAGACTTTTCTCCATTCGGTAAGAGCAATGTCCTTACTTTCGTTTTCTATGGCTGTTTCACAGATTTTGAGTGCTTTTTTCGCTTTGTTCTGGAACTTATCGTTGACCTTGACATGCTGATTACTGCCAAGTGCAAGATAGCGTGTTTGTTCAGGGAGTTTCGCAAGATAGTTGAAAAAGTCTCGTACCATCTCATCATATTTTCCGGGGCCAGCGGAGTCGTAGAGTTTTTCTTGCTGAAAGAAATTATATACAAGAGTGTCTATCAGTAGCCCACACATCGCTAAACCTACATTGTTTCGCCAGGCTCGGATCATCCGTGCTAGGTGGCGCATGTTGTTTGAGGTGCGTCTATTACACTCTCTGGTAGCTGCTTTTTCTTCGAGTGGCTTCGTATTTTTCCAGCTCTTTGTATAAGTGTCTGGGTAGGTGAAGCTACCGTCTTTCTCACGGAAAACTGGTTGAATCTCGAATCTAAACTTATTAGATGAGAACTGTAGTGCGACGATACAACGATCTACCCTGATGTTGTTTGTCGTTGAGTAAGTTTTTTGTAGTGCTACTTTTACACGGTCTAAGGCTTTGCGTGGGCCTGACTCGGAGCTCAGATAACCTTCTCGTAGCTCTTCAGGTAAGTAATAGAGCATGTCTAAATCAGAGATACCCTTGATAGCTGTATGCCTGCCGTATGAACCAACCATGAGAGTGTTATCGGTCGAGCCAGATAAATCACGAAATTCTTTGTTGAGTGATCTAGCGATAGCTTCTCGTCTTGTGGCAACCATGGAAGCCGTTTCTCCGACTTTAAGGTTCTGCATCAAAGTTTCAAATATTTCTTTAGTTTCCACGATTATTCACCTTGTCCTAAAATCCGAAGTACCTGGGGGAGTAGAAGATCTATTTCATCTTGTGTGAAGAATAGCTCCTCATTCTCTTTCAATCCTTCTCGTGCCAACTTGTACGACTTTGATGTTGTGCGTGGGGCACCGTTGTAAATTTCATGCAATGTACCCTGTAGCTCGTCTCGTCGGTTCCTGGCCTCATCTTCTGTGATGTTTCCAGACATGAAATCTGCAATCAGTGAAATGTAAGACTCTCGGACGTCCCACAATTCTGATGCGGTATTCCTATGTTCTTCTGACTTTTCAGAGAACTTCAGCGTCGTAGCTGCAAGACTAATCCAGGTGGTAAAAATTGCAACGGCGGAAATAATAATTGTTGAGATGGGCTGGGGAACGATTATTTCCAGAATGGAGAATAGAAAGCTGCCGGTTCCTAGTGCAGTGAGGATTATAAGCCCCCACTGCTGTCTCAGATGGAAGCGATGTTGCCTGTCAGCTTCTTTTTCATGTGTTTTGTGCGTATAGACTAGGCGCCCATACGATTCGCGGATTTGCCCGAGTAGTGGGGTGATTTTGATGTTTGTGGATTCGCGGTTTTCTTCTGCCACCTTGTTCCATTCATTTTTGAGTGATGATGTGCCTGTTTGGGATTTTAGGATGTATGTACTAATTTTATCAATCGGTGAAAAGTGAGCAAGAGCTAAAAGGTGCGCCCTTGCCTAGAGCGAAATCGCATGATTACTGGCGTCTAAGCCTATACTACGAGTGTTGGAAGATGGTATCGCTCTATCGAAAATATGTTTGCATGAAGCAACTCAATATTTTATTTTGGGGTGGGAAATCTTTCTTCGTAAGGGAAGTCTTTCCACCACGCGATGATCCCAGGAGCATTCCCCGGGTTTCCAGAGCTGGGGATTTTTTGTATTCTATCCGCGGGGGTGTGGCACGTCACCCGCTTTTCGGGGCTGAAAACTTGCAGACCTCGAATCTTCTGCGTATAGTTATTACTCGTTGCCAGCTAAGCCCAAAGGCTCAGCAAAGACACCTTGCGCGGGTGGCGGAATAGGCAGACGCGCTAGCTTGAGGTGCTAGTCCTCGTATTAGAGGGTGGGGGTTCAAGTCCCCCCTCGCGCACAGAGCAATCCCCGGTTCTTTGAGAGCCGGGGATTTTTCTATGCCCACCCAACCACCCAGACCAAGGCCGATCCCGGCACCGACCCCAACCGTAGAGGGCCGATAGACTGGGAACATGACAGCCAGCAGCCCCAACCCATCCCCCCACCTACCTCAGCTCGAACACACCTACGTCCAAGCCTGCCCGTCCCTAGCCCACCCCGCGCAGCCAGAGATACCCGCAGGGTCAAAAGTAGCCTGGGTCAACCACAGCCTGGCCCGCCAACTCGGACTAGACAGCGAGCGCCTCGCCAGCGCCCAAGGACTCACCTGGCTCACCGGCGGGGCAAGCAAAAGCACCTACGCCCTTGCCTACTCCGGCTACCAGTTCGGCCAGCTCTCACCCGTCTTAGGGGACGGCCGGGCCCACCTGACCGGGGAACTAACCCCCAGCCCAAAAGCTGGTGATACTCCTGGGGCCAGAGCTCACCGCCTAGACCTGCACCTTAAAGGCAGCGGCAGGACGCCCTTTTCGCGCCCCGGCTCAGACGGCAAGGCACCGCTGTCAGCAATCTGGCGCGAAGCGGTCATCGGGGAATTCCTGCACGCAATGAACGTGCCGACCAGCAGGGTCCTAGCCATTATCGAAACCGGGGAACGCATCAGACGGCGTTCGCCCCAACCTGAGCCTGCCGGCATCGGGGTGCGTGTGGCTAACAGCCACATACGGGTGGGGACCTTCCAGTACGCCCAGTACCGGGCAGATACGGACATCCGCCGGGAGCTAGTCAGCTACGCCCTACACCGCCACTACCCGGAGGTAGAACTCCCAGCAACCAGCGGTCAAGAGGCCCTGGCCCTCCTGCGCGCGGTAGCACAGAGACAGGCCGAGCTGGTGGCTCAATGGCAGGCGCTGGGCTTCGTGCACGGGGTACTGAACACCGATAACGTGACTATCTCCGGTCAGGCCATAGACTTCGGGCCCTGCGCCCTCATTGACACCTTTAGACGCGGTGCCGTGTACAGCTCAATTGACCAGAACGGGCGCTATGCCTACGACCAGCAACCCGCTGTCACCCAGTGGAACCTTGCGCGCTTTGCTGAAACCCTGCTTGACCTCATCGACGGTGAGAACCCCAACCGGGCTATTCACCTGGCAACAGAGGTCCTGGCCGAGTTTGAAGAGACTATCCGCGACCGGCAGGTTAGTTTGTTTGCGCAGAAAATCGGCTGTGACCTCTCATCAACACCTGTAGAACACCGGGTACAGGTGGCTGCCTTCATCGACCGGACGCTGGGATTGCTCGAAGAACAGTCCCTCGATTTCACCGGCTTTTTCAGTTCTCTCACCGGAGGCAGCTGCCTGCTCAAAGGGCAGGAACAGGCCGCCTGGCTGGCAGAACAACAGCACCTGCAAGAGCTGACGCAGACCACCCCTGAGCGTACGGAGCAGTTGATGAAGCGGGCAAATCCCCTCTACATTCCTCGCAACCTTGCCCTGGAGACTGCCCTGCGTCAGGTGGAGCGAGGAAACCTAGAGCCGGTACTGGGCCTCATTGACATCATCAGCAGGCCTTTTACCCCTCAAGAGGGGGCCGAATTTTTACAGACAGCACCCGCCCAGTCACGTTTCTTTGTCAGCTTCTGCGGCACCTAGAACCCCTACACCGGGTAGTGAGGGTAAGAGAAAGGGCCGATGACCCTACACAGGTCATCAGCCCCTTGCTGGGACTAGCGGTTGCGGCGGGAATATACCCACACCACAAGCGCGCTAGACAGATTCTTTACTCTGCTCAGTTTCTTGGGCAGTGGCTAACTGCTTATCAGCCTGCTTCACGCGCGCGCTTTCCTGTAGACCGGAGCTAGTGCGTAGCGGGGGCACCCTAAAGAAGAGAGCAACAATAAAAGCCAATACCGTAACGAAGAAGCCCACCCAGTAGACCGAGACCGCTGAGGCGGTGAAACCCTCCATGAAGGGGCGGGTCAGGCGGGCATCTGCGCCGTTCAGATACGAGGTATCGGAGGTTGACACTTCAGCGCCCTGAGTTTCCCCGGAGTTTTCTTCGATTTTCTGAGCTATCTGCGGCACTAGCTGATCTACCCAGTAGGTGCGCTGGGCCTGGTCGGACCAGTTAACGGTTAGAGTTCCCTTATCGGCCGTGGCATGGAGCTGGCTGGCAACCTGTTCCAGTGCGGCAGCCTCTGCCTGCGGGCTAGCCTGCTCAATCTGGGCATCAATGACTGTCTGAGCCTGGTCTGCCGCAAGAAGGCCAGCCTCTACCTGCTTCTGAACAGCCTGGGTGACCTGCTCCTTGACCTGAGTATCTGCGGTTGATTTGGCGCTCGCGGCTGCCTGCTGGAGCTGCGTGGCGATACCCGCTTGCGCAGGAGTAAGAATCTTGTTCCAGATCTGCTCCATGACGCCCTGATTTTCAGGTGCCTGAGCAACTGCCGGTGTCAGCGCGGCATCGAGCCCTGCGCGCAGGTCATCGTCGTTACCCATAGCTTTAACAATGTTGGCGGGCATCGCAGAGAAGAGAACAGAGAGCAGAACGGCGGTGCCCATTGTGCCACCAATCTGGCGGAAGAAGGTGGACCCTGATGAGGCAACCCCCATGTAGGTCGGTGCCACAGCGTTCTGGGCGGCGAGGGTGAGTGACTGCATGAGCTGGCCCAAGCCAAGACCCATGATGAACATACCGATCATCAGGAACCAGAGGGGGCGGTCAACCGTCATAAAGGTCAGATAGAAGTAGGCCAGGGTCATGAGCGCTGTACCCAGAATCGGGAAGATGCGGTATTTCCCGGTACGGGCAACCATACGGCCAGAAACAATGGAGGCTATCATGATGCCACCCATCATAGGCAGGGTCGCAAAACCGGACTCAGTGGGAGTGAGGCCCACAACAATCTGTAGGTAGAGGGGGATGGTCATCATGGCACCGAACATGCCAAAGCCTACGAGGAAGCCCAGAACCGCAGACATCGAGAAAGCACCGGACTTAAAGAGCGCTAGCGGGATAATGGCATCCTGGCCCATCTTAGCTTCAATGCTAAGGAAGGCTACTAGACCCACAGCAGAAATAAGGTAGCAGGTAATTGCAGAGGCTGAGGTCCAGCCCCACTCACGGCCCTGCTCAGCCACCAGGAGCAGGGGCAGTAGGGCAACGATGACGCTGGTTGCGCCCCACCAGTCAACGCGGGGAGCTTTGCTCTTATCAGCGATAGCGGGCAGATGCAGGAACTTCCAGACCATGGCTAGAGCAATAAGGCCGACAGGTACGTTGATGAGGAAGACCCAGCGCCAGCCAGTAACCCAGAAAATTTCGGGGGCACCGGCGAACATCCCACCGATGAGGGGCCCGAGTACCGATGAGATACCGAAGACCGCCAAAAAGTAGCCCTGATACTTTGCCCGTTCGCGGGGAGCTAGCATGTCGCCCATAATCGCCATGGGTAGGGACATCAGCGCGCCCGCACCAATACCCTGGAAGGCACGGAAGAGGGCAAGCATCATCATGCTGGTCGAGAAGCTAGAGAGTAAGGAGCCCAGAATGAAGACCAGGATGCCCAAGAGGTAGAGGGGGCGGCGGCCGAAGACATCGGAGAGCTTGCCGTAGATAGGGGTGGTGATGGTGGAGGTAATCATGTAGGCGGTGGTTACCCAGGCCTGCTGTTCTAGCCCGTGTAGGTCATCGCCGATGGTGCGGATTGCTGTTGAGACGATGGTCTGATCGAGCGATGAGAGGAACATGCCCGCCATGAGCCCGAGAATAACCAGCATGATTTGCCGGTGGGTCATGATAGGTTTTTCACCCGTGCTGGGCGACACTTTCTTATCTGGTGATGTCACTGTTGGTCTTTCGGTGCATGGGATATTTGCTCAGATTTATTCTAGTTTGCAGTTCTGCAAAAACTTCTAAAAGTTCATGTTCTTTCCCGCACATTCCCTAGCTCACTAGAGCATGTGAGCTTCAACAAAAGGTCAGGATGCACATATTTGTTTTTGTTGGTTTTTTAGGGGGCTGGGCCGGGTAAACCCCACACAAACTACAGGTAAAACCACACTAAAACATATCGAATCGTGGCATAATTGAACTGCCACCAGAAAACATCCACCACGGATTCTGTGAAAGGAACCTAATACCATGGCCCTGGAAAAGAAGCACACCAAGCTCGGCGTTATCGGCGCAGGCGGCGTAGGCTCAGCAACCGCATACGCAGCAACCCTCCGCGGCGCAGCCGATGAAATCGTGATCTACGATATTGCCGCCGACCGTGCTGTTGCTGAAGGCCTGGATATTGCTCACGGCACCATGTTCGCCCACGAAGCTGAGGTTGCAGGTAGCGGCGATATTGAAATCCTACGCGATGCTGACCTGATTATCGTCACCGCAGGCGCTCGCCAGAAGCCCGGCCAGCCCCGCCTGGAACTGGCAGAAGCAAACGTCAACATCTTCAAGGCAATGCTGCCCCAGGTTATGGCAGTAGCACCCAACGCAATCCTCATGATCGTCACCAACCCCTGTGACGTTCTGGCCGTTGTCGCCCAGAAGATTACCGGCCTGCCCAGCGAGCGTTGCTTCGCATCGGGTACCGTTCTTGACTCTTCCCGCCTGCGCTGGCTCATTGCCCAGAAGGCTGGCGTTTCCATCCGCTCCGTCCACGCAAACATCGTGGGCGAGCACGGCGACTCCGAGTTCCCCGTATGGTCAGCTGCCAACATTGGTATGGTTCCTCTCAACGAATGGACCAACGAAGCCGGCGAAAAGGTCTTTACCGACCAGGTTAAGGCTGAACTTGCTGAAGAGGCTATGCGCGCAGCCTACAAGGTCATTGAAGGCAAGGGTTCCACCAACTATGCTATCGGCATCTCAGCAACCCGTATCGCAGAGGCTATCCTGCAGGGCCAGGACGCCGTTCTGAACGTTGCTACCCAGATCCGTGGCCGCTACGGCATCGAAGGCGAAGCTGCCCTCTCACTGCCTTCAGTCGTTTCCCGCGATGGTGTCAAGCGTGTACTCGATGTCCCTATGACCGATGATGAGATTGAGCGTCTGCGCGCTTCAGCCAACGCAATCAACGCATCATTGGCTACTCTAGGTTTCTAATCAAGGCCGAGTCATCGCCACTCTCGCAAGGGAAGAGGCCTAAGGAGCGCCGATAGGGGCCCGGTAGACAGAACCGGGCCCCAACCTATACCCCCTAAGACGGGGTGGACTTCTGGGGGAAGCGGAAGGGTGGTTTAGCCAAAATTTTCCTGACGGGTATTTCCCACTTTGGGAGAAAGGCTGTAACGTCTACTGTATGAGTACAAATCCTCGTGCCGAACTGGCTTATCTGACATCCGCTCTTGAAGAGCACCTCAACGCAATCGTTAACAGCCGAGGTGAACACGATGCGGCTGTAGACAACGCCTACGTTGCCATTGCCAATGCCTTTGAGCGTTACGAAGAGGCTCTTTTTGACGCTTATGAAGAGGTCACTCCTCTGGAAGTTTTCCTGGATGAAGACGATGACACCGATGAATTCGACTACGAATTTGAGGCTGACGACGCAGAAGATGCTGATCAGGCCGAGTAACCTTAGGGGCTAGAGAAGATTTTGTAGCCTGTTATTCCAAGCACAGCACCGCTCGCGGTGCTGTGCTTTTGTTTTGACTCGCGTAAAGTTCTAGCTGTGGAATGGATACAAGCAGTCATCCTGGGTCTAGTCCAGGGTCTAACAGAGTTTTTGCCAATTTCGTCTTCGGGGCACATTCGCATCATTGGGCAGTTCCTGCCCAACGGTGAGGACCCTGGAGCCGCTTTTACGGCTATTACCCAGCTGGGTACCGAAACAGCAGTTCTGGTGTTCTTTTGGAAGGACATTGTTCGGATCATCAAAAATTGGTTTGGTTCTCTGATCGGTCGAGTTGATAAGAAGGACCCCGATGCTCGTATGGGCTGGTTCATTATTATTGGCTCGCTACCGATCAGCATCCTTGGCCTGCTTCTTGAAGATGCCATCGATTCAACCTTCCGTAGTCTTTGGATTACAGCAACCATGCTGATTGTCTTTGCCCTTTTTCTGGCAATTGCTGACCGAATTGGTAAGGAACAGCGCGATCTGACCGACCTGAATATCAAGCACGGCGTGATTTACGGCTTCGCGCAGGCACTGGCCTTAGTGCCCGGCGTATCCCGCTCAGGTGGCACTATCATGGCAGGTTTGCTGATGGGTTATACCCGCGAAGCCGCCGCTCGTTACTCATTCTTATTGGCGGTTCCAGCAGTATTCGCATCGGGCTTGTACAAGCTCGCCGGTAGCCTCTCTGAGGGCTTCAACGGCTACTACGGTCTGGGCTCAACCGTCGTGGCGACTCTGGTTGCTTTTGTGGTGGGTTACCTGATCATCGGCTGGTTCCTCAAGTACGTTTCGCATAAGAGCTACAGCATCTTTATCTGGTACCGCATTGCGCTGGGCGTAGTACTTTACATCCTTCTGGGGACAGGCATCCTCGTCGCCTAAACTTAGTTGGACTGCACAGCCCGCCCGGAAATATAAACCGGGCGGGTATTGTTTTATCTAGAGAGTTTTAGACTCGGGCACCTGGCCAAATAGGCTGGGGCTGAGCCAAGAAAGTCCACCAAACGTGAGGTATTCATGCGAGCTTGGGAACAACCCCCTATCCCGTCCCTGCCGGGGCAGGCACCCCTTCCTACCATTTTTGATACGGCTCTGGGGGCGCGCGCAACCCTGGAGCGCCAAGAGCAGGCCGGGCTTTATGTCTGCGGTATCACACCCTACGATGCTACGCACATGGGGCATGCGGCTACCTATGTAGCTTTTGACTTGCTGAATCGGGCCTGGCGCGATGCCGGGGTGCCGGTAAAGTTTGCGCAGAATGTTACCGATGTAGATGACCCTCTCTTAGAGCGTGCCGCGGCAACGGGTGTTGACTGGCAGGAACTCGCTGAGGAACAGATCGAGTTGTTCCGCACCGATATGGTTGCCCTGAATGTTATTGCGCCCGATAACTATGTGAGCGTAGTGGACTCTATTCCTGCTGTTGCTCAGGCGGTGCTAGAGCTATTAGAAAGCGGCCTGGCCTATCGCCTGCCCGGTTTTACCGATGAGCAGGGTAACCAGCAGCCTGAGGGCGATATCTACTTTGACCTTGATGCGGCCCAGAAGCTGGGTGAGGGGAGTAAGCATGGCTGGAAACTGGGCCAGATAGCCCACTACACTCCCGAAGAGATGCTAACTATTTTTAGTCAGCGTGGTGGCGACCCGCTCCGCCCCGGTAAGCGCAAGGCCTTAGATCCGCTTCTGTGGCGGGTAGCGCGAGCTGGTGAACCGTCCTGGCCTGCTGAGGGACTGGGCGCTGGCCGCCCAGGTTGGCACATTGAATGTAGCGTTATTTCGGGTAGCCATCTGGGGGCGCCCTTCTCGGTGCAGGGCGGTGGGTCTGACCTCATCTTCCCGCATCATGATTTGGGTGCCAGCCATTCGTACGCCCTGACCGGCCAGCCTATGGCCCGGCACTACATGCACACTGGAATGGTGGGCCTAGACGGCGAAAAAATGAGTAAGTCCCTGGGTAATCTTGTTTTGGTATCTAAGCTGCGCCAGGCTGGGGTTGAGCCGGCTGCAATCCGTCTTGCCATCTTGGATAACCACTACCGTACCGACTGGTTCTGGCACGATGACCTGCTAGATAAGGCTAAGGGACGTTTGGAGCTCTACCGTTCAGCTCTTGCGAGCGCCGAAGGAGAGGCCGATGAAGCGGCCTTAGCTCTCTTAGCGTCTGTTCGTGATGCGCTTGCCGATGATCTGAATGCTCCAGCCGCTTTGGTTGCGATTGACCAGTGGGCACTGTCAGTTGTGGAACACGGTGGTAGGGGTGGCCATCTGGTAGCCGATCTTTTGTCTGCTCGGTTGGGTGTGCTCCTGGGAGCCTAAGGCCAGTGTTCCCTGCACCCCTTAGACCGGTGGCGGTACTCCTACTGAGCGGGAGCCGCCACCGGTCTCTTTTACCAGAAGTCCCCTGGAGCGGGCCCCTAGCCATGAGTAACTAGAAGGGAGAGCCGCCCTCACTGTCCTGCTCTTTGAGGTACTGCTCAAATTCAGCGGCGATATCGACCTTGCTGATATCCCCGATGCTGTCTGCTCTTTCGTAAGTTGATTCCAGTTGCTGGACATAGGCTAGGAGCTCAGGTTCGTCTTCAAGTAGCTCTTTGGCACCCCGTTCCCAGGCCATAATTTCATCTGCTAGTTTTTCAAGCGGCATGGGCAGGCCCGTGATGGCTTCGATGACGCTGAGCAGGGAAAAGGTTGCCTTGGGGTGGGGCGGATGCGCCAGATAGTGGGGCAGAGATGCCCAGAGCGAGAGCGCCGGAATGTCGCGTGCACCAGCGGCATGCGCCAGAACCCCTATGATGCCGGTAGGCCCGGTATAGGTGCTGGGGGCAACGCCCGGGTGCACCAGCATGGTGGGGCTAAAACTTGTGATGCCTACAGGTGCTGGTTGGGTGTGCGGAACCTCATCGAGCAGGGCACCGCAGAAGATGACCAGATCAACTTTTTCCCGGTCTATGAGTTCCAGTAGGTGCTGGCAGTAGTTCTTCCAGGAGAGGGAGGGTTCTTGACCGGTGATGATTAGAATCCGTGTGCCCTTGGTGCTCCACGCTTCGACAAAACGCGTTTGGGGCCAGCTAATCCCCGTGGCTTGGCCCTGAGATTCGGGTACCAGGTGGGGTCTACTCTCTGTGTAGGAGTAGAAAGACTCGCTTTCAAAACCAGCAAAAGGCTTGGCCTGGTAGTGTTCTGCCACCAGCTGGACTGCCTGACTGGCGGATTCACCGGCATCGTTCCAGCCCTCAAAGGCCACCAGCAGGAGGGTAGGTGGCACCTGGCCTTGCTTGCCGGCCTTCTGGGCGTAGTGGGTCAAGAGATGGTGAGGTAGCGGCTGAGTAAACACTCCCCGTATTCTACCCGATATGTGCCGGGCGCTGGTTGGGTAATACACTAGCTTGAGGATAACCCTGTCTTGATGTGACCCTAGAAAGCAGGAGCGAAAGCATGAGGAAAACACCCGGGCTCATGATTGGCCGCTTCGCCGGTGCGCCCATATACCTGCAAAGGTCATGGTTCCCACTGATGGGGCTCATTATTGCCGGCTACGGTATGCGGCTTGCCTCTTGGCAGAGCTTGAGCACCTTTCAGGGGTATTTGGCAGCGGCCGTTGTCGCTATCACTCTTGCACTGGGTGTCTTCTTACATGAACTTGCACACGCGACGGTCGGCAGAGCACGCAAGGCCCGAGTCTCTTCTATCACGCTCAATATGTGGGGCGGGCAGACCCTCCTGCACACTATGTCTGCTTCAACCGCTCTTTGGGTGGCCTTAGCTGGGCCGCTAATGAATTTTGTGGTCGCTTTAGCCTGCCAGATCATCTGGGCACTTACTGGCACCGCTGAGTTTTACGGCTTCCACCTGGCTGTGCAGGTCAACCTAGCCATAGGGCTTTTCAACCTCTTACCTACCTTTCCTTTAGACGGCGGGTATGCGGTTGAAGCTTTGATCTTCCTGGTGCTGCGGAGCCGCTCAAAGGCTCACGCCTTGGTCACCTACACCGGCTTTCTGCTCCTAGCACTGTTGATTGGTTTTCTCCTGATGACCGGTTTTTGGCAGAGCCCCATCACCTTAATCGTTGGGGCACTCCTTATCGTATATATCGGGGCCGGGCTCCTACCAGCTGTTCAGAAACTTGGAATGAACTCCGATACAGGCCACCCTCTGCACGTTCAGCAACTCATAGGACCTGCTAGCTGTGAATTTGACAGTGAACTTATCGGTCTTGCCGCACAAGGCTGGGACGGCCGGAGCGACATCGTTCTTATCAGCCAGGGCCAAGGAAAACCCGAATTTCGCGCAGTGGTACCAGCAAGTACCCTAAGAGCCTCCTACCAGAGCCTGGCCTACCAGCCCCTAGCCGCTATTGCCCAGCCCCTGCAAAGACGGCATCTCACCCTAAGCTCAGGGCCCACCGATATCATAGACGAGTACCAGGGCTTTGCCAGCTACACAGAACCGCCAGCCGAGAACGCCCTCGACAGAATCTGGCTAGTGACCGGCACCGTTGTCCCCGCCGGAACCGTAACCGCCCAGGACATAGCCGGAGCGCTCAGCAGCATCACACCGCCCTCACCCTGAGACGGCAGGTGTGCTCACCGGTGCTTTATCTGAGACAATGGAAAAAACACTTTAACGAAAGAGATTTCTGACCTTATGAGCACCCCCACCGGTAGCATTAACCGTCGCGGTCCCTTCCGACCTGGCGAGCGCGTACAACTCACCGACGAACGCGGACGCATGACCACCATTACCCTCACCGAAGGGGGCCAGTACCACTCCCACCGTGGCTTCTTCCAACACAGTGAACTGATTGGCCACCCTGAGGGTACCGTGATTGAGAACTCCGAAGGCTTTAAGTTCCAGGCCCTGCGCCCCCTCTACAAGGACTTTGTTCTCTCCATGCCGCGCGGGGCAGCTGTTGTATACCCCAAGGATGCAGGGCAAATCGTTGCAATGGCCGATATCTTCCCCGGCGCTCGCGTCATTGAAGCGGGTGTGGGTTCTGGGGCACTCTCAATTGCCCTCTTGCGTGCTGTGGGCGATCAGGGGCACCTGCGTTCCTTTGAGCGGCGTGAAGAGTTCGCTGATATCGCTCGCGGTAACATCGAGACCTTCTTTGGCGGTGCCCACCCTGCCTGGACCCTAACCCTGGGCGACCTGGCCGAGACCCTGGGCGATGTCGAAGAACCCGGCAGCGTTGACCGGGCTGTTTTGGATATGCTGGCACCCTGGGAATGCCTGGACGCTGTTGCCCAGGCACTGGCACCCGGCGGCGTTATTATCTGCTATGTAGCAACCGTTACCCAGCTCTCCCGCGTGGCAGAAGCCCTGCGCGCTGATGGCCGGTTCACCGAACCCGAGTCACACGAGACCATGGTGCGCGGCTGGCATGTTGAGGGCCTAGCTGTACGCCCCGATCACCGCATGGTAGCTCACACCGGCTTCCTGATTACCGCCCGCCGTCTGGCAGACGGTGCAGAGCGTCTGGCACCCAAGCGCCGCGCCTCTAAGACCGACTTTTCCGAAGAGGATATGAATGCCTGGACCCCGGCTGCCCTGGGTGAGCGCAAGGTATCGGACCGTAAGCTCCGCCGGGCGGGCCGTGACGCCTTGAGTCTGGCCGAAAAGGCAACATCAGCTAGCCAGCACGCTCAAGAAACAGAGTAGAAAAGCCGTGAATCTCCCCGGTGCCCGCGGGCATCTACTGAGGGCACCAGGGGACGGGCAACAAAAGAGATGATCAGTGATGAGTGAACAGATGAATGTTTCGGCAACCGACTACGAACGTATTTTGAGGCAACTCAATATAGCCAACGATAACCGCCGGAACCTTGACCGCCAGCTCCGTGCTGCTGGTGAGAGAAACCAAAAGCTGGTCACCGCACTCACTAAAACTAAAAACGAGATTGAGCACTTGCGCTTAGCGCTTTCTCAGGAGGTTGCGCCGCCGCTGAACTCGGCTATTGTTCTAGCAGTACACGGTGCCAGCATGACCTACCAGGACTTGGCTAAGGGTAAGACCCCCGCTGAGATAGAAGAGCACCTGGACGTATTCTTAGGGGGGCGTCTGGTGCGCATTACCTGTTCTCCGCTTCTTCCCTTCTCTACACTTAAACCCGGCATGACGGTCTTGCTCAATGAGCACAGTCAAGCTGTCCTCTGCCTGGGCTTTGAAGGCTACGGGGAGCTGGTCGTGGTTCGAGAGCTCCTCGATGATACTCATGCGGTCATTGATATGCCCAACCAGTCAAAGGCTGTCGCCCGAATCTCGGGCGCACTGAACCCCGCTGACCTGAGGCTGGGCGATACCGTCACCTACGATTCGCGGATCCAGATGATTACCTCCCTGGTTCCGCGTACCGATGCCCAAGAATTAGTCCTTGAAGAAGTCCCCGATATCACCTATGACCAGATCGGTGGCCTCAGTTCACAGATTGACCTCATTCGTGATGCCGTTGAGCTGCCCTTCCTACACCCCGAAATCTATCGCCAGTACGAGCTGACCCCGCCCAAGGGAATCCTGCTCTACGGCCCTCCGGGTAACGGCAAGACGCTCATAGCCAAGGCCGTAGCCAACTCACTGGCAGCCCGCGCAGCAGAGAAAGCAGACGACGGCATCCGCAAGACCGGTTACTTCCTCAACATCAAGGGCCCAGAGCTTCTCGATAAGTATGTGGGGGAGACCGAGCGCCAGATTCGCGAGATCTTCACCGCCGCCCGCGACAAGGCCCGCGCCGGTCACCCTGTAGTCGTTTTCTTTGACGAGATGGAATCCCTTTTCCGCACTCGCGGCTCCGGACGATCCTCGGACGTTGAAACCACGATTGTTCCCCAGCTGCTTTCCGAAATTGATGGCGTTGAGCGCCTAGATAACGTCATTGTCATCGGCGCAACCAACCGTGAAGACATGATCGACCCGGCTGTGCTACGACCTGGCCGTCTGGACGTCAAAATCCGCGTCAACCGCCCCAACCGGGCAGGAGCCGCCGAAATCTTTGGCCTCTACCTCACCGGTCAACTCCCCATTAGTCAGAGCGAAATCGACCGGGCCGGCTCAAAAGAAGCCGCCGTTAGCACCATGATTGAAACCGTGGTTAGCCAGCTCTTCTCCACCGATCCGGCCAACCGCTACATCCTGATCGACCTAGAGAACGGGGTCAGCCGCTGGCTTTTCCGCGGCGACTTCCTCTCCGGTGCCGTTATCCGCAACATCGTAGACCAGGCCAAAAAACTGGCCATTAAGTCCTACCTTTCCACCGGCGCAGACGGCATCACCACTGAGCACCTGCTTGAAGCGGTCCGCGCAGAGTTCGAAGACCAGGTCGAAGTACCCCAGGCCGCAGAAATTGAAGACGTCCTCTCCACCCTGAACATCCGTTTACGCGTCCTCCGAGTAGCACCAGCACGCTCGGTCGAAGCTGAATAAGAGGAGGATACCGTGACCGTTCGCCGCATCATGGGAGCCGAAACCGAATACGGGGTCCATGCCCCAGCTAAGCCCCATGCTAACCCCACCGTTCTCTCGGCCTTTGTCGTCAACACCTATGACACCCTCTTTAAAGAGAAGCTCACGGCCGAGCTCAACAGCACCTGGGAATACAGCTCAGAAACCCCGCTCACCGATGCCCGAGGCTTCACCGTTACGCGCGAAAAGGCCCACCCCAGCCAACTCACCGACACAGCTCAAATCCTGACCAGCGAAGACATCGCCGCCGAAGCACTCAGCGAAGCGGGTCACTTTGCCGAACGCATCGACTGGGATGCGGTCACCATGAACTCCATACTGCCCAACGGCGCTCGCCTCTACGTAGATCATGCCCACCCCGAGTACTCATCTCCCGAAGTCACCAACCCGCGCCATGCGGTTCTGTGGGATGCCGCCGGGGACCATATAGTAGCCCAGAGCGTAGCAACCATTGAGCGTATGGTTCAGGGGGAGCAGAGCACCATGCCTGCTGTTAACCTCTATAAGAACAACACTGACGGCAAGGGGCAGTCCTACGGGTCTCACGAGAACTACCTGCTCCCGCGCTCAGTAGATTTTGAGTACCTGACAGCGGCCCTACTGCCCTTCTTCGCCACTCGCCAGATTATGGTGGGTGCTGGACGCGTAGGGCTGGGAATAGCAGCGGAGAGAGCCGGCTTCCAAATCTCACAGCGCGCCGATTTCTTTGAACGCACCGTTGGCTTAGAAACCACAGTTCGCAGGCCTCTGGTTAATACTCGGGACGAACCGCACGCGGAGAGCAGTAAATACCGCAGGCTCCACGTGATCACCGGCGATGCTAACCTCTCACACTACTCAAACCTGCTGAAGTTTGGCACCATGTCCTTGGTACTCAACCTGGTAGAGGCTCAGCAGATCCCAGCCATTAAGCTGGCTACCCCGGTGCAAGCCATGCACGCTGTCAGCCATGATCTTAGCCTCAAACAGCCCCTAGCACTGGCTAGCGGCGGCGAAATGACCGCCCTGGAGATTCAAGATGCCTACCTCCAGGCCGCCCGAAACCTCGAAGCCAACCCCGATCCCGAAACCCAAGAGATTCTGGATCTTTGGGCAGACACACTCCAGGCACTAGAACATGATCTGCTCTCCCTGGCAGACCGACTGGACTGGGTTGCCAAATACGCCCTCATGAGCTCCTACATTGCCAAGGGACATACCTGGGCCGACCCCAAACTGGCAGCCATCGATCTGCAATACTCCGATGTCAGAACCACCAAAGGCCTCTACCACAAGCTGGTAGCCCTGGGGCGCATGAAGACCCTCTTCACCCCACAAGAGATTGCCCGCGCCGCCCACGAACCGCCTCGTGACACTCGCGCCTACCTTCGCGGCAAATTCATCACCACCTGGCCCGATGAAGTCCTAGGAGCTAACTGGGATACCCTCTCAGCCCGCAACCCGCTCTCAATTGACCTGCACCGTCTGCACATGGACGACCCCACCGGCTTCACCGCAGAAACAGTAGAACCCCACCTCGGTCTTGCCCACGCTGACCAACTCTTCGCTCTATTGAACAAGACCGAAAACTAACCAACCCCAGCAAAGGAAAACACCATGGAACGCATCCAAAGCCAAGCACAGAACCAGAAGCAGACCACCAGCCAGGGAACCGACGAAATCCAACTGGCAACCACCACAACCGACATCAACCACCAGGCTGTCTCCGAAATCGATGACCTCCTAGCCGAAATCGACGGTGTCCTCGAGGAAAACGCAGAAGACTTCGTCAAAGGATTCGTCCAAAAGGGCGGCCAATAAGAGCCCCAGGCCCCCACCCACACCCCTCAACCAGCGGCAAGGACACAGATGGAACGCAGAATATTCGGAATCGAAACAGAATTCGGTATCCGCTACATACCCCGTGGGCTCGGCCCCCTCTCACCCGAAGAAGCAGCCCGAAAGCTCTTCAAACCCGTGGTCGACACCTGGCGCTCATCGAATGTCTTTCTTCCCAACGGGGGACGACTCTACCTCGACGTAGGCTCCCACCCCGAATACGCCACCGCAGAAACCGCCTCAATCCGCGACGCCCTTACCCAAGACAAAGCGGGGGAGTACCTGCTCAATGACCTGGTCAACCAAGCACAAGACCATCTCGAAGCAGAGGGCTACAAGGGCCAAATCTTTCTCTTCAAGAACAACGTAGATTCGGCCGGCAACTCCTTCGGCTCCCACGAAAACTACATGCTCGAACGCAAAGTAGAATTCTCCCGGCTCATGCGATCGCTCATACCCTTCCTCATCACACGCCAAATCATGGTAGGCGCTGGCAAAACCCACCCCCAAGGCCCACCCCAATGGGGCGGATGCACCCTCGGAACCCCAGGGCCCCCCAGCTACTCCTTCTCCCAACGGGCCGACTACATCTGGGAAGGCTCATCAACCGCCACCACCCGAGCCCGCCCTATCATCAACACCCGCGATGAACCCCACGCCGATGCCTCTCTCTACCGCCGCATGCACGTCATCAACGGCGACTCCAATATGTCACAGGCAACAACCCTGCTCAAACTCGGAGCCACCGAGCTTGTCCTGCGCATGCTCGAAGACTACTACCCCCTGAATACCTACGACATCAAAGACACCGCAACCGCCCTGCGCGTCATCTCCCACGACCTCACCGGCACCGCCATCTTCGATCTGTCCAACGGCACCCAGGCCAACGCACTGACCCTACAACGCCACTACCACCAAGCGGCCACCCAATACATTGAGCACAAAGGCCCCCACCACCCCGATGTCCCCTATGTACTCGACCTCTGGGGGCGGGCCCTTGACGCGGTTGAAACAGGCGACACATCCCTCATCGACACTGAAATCGACTGGGCCATCAAGAAAAAACTCCTGGACACCTATATTGCGCGGGGCGCTCACGGGTATGACGACCCCAAGATTCAACAGCTTGATCTTGCCTATCATGATATTGACCCGGAGCGCGGCATCTTTGGGTTGCTCAGCCGTAAGGGCCTTATCAAGAACTTGGTCGAGCAAACCGACATAGCCCATGCGGCAGTCAACCCACCAGCAACACGCGCTGCACTTCGTGGCCGCTTTATTAGCGCCGCCAGAGCCGCGGGGGAGCCCTTTACCGTTGACTGGGTTCACCTGAAGCTCAACAACAGACCCCAGCACACCATCATGTGCAAAGACCCGTTTGAAACTCAAAATAGCCAGCTAGATGAACTGCTCAGTTCTCTAGGGCACAAGGAAAAACAGACCTGGCAGACCCCGTTTATTTAGTGGATATTAGCAATTTTTCAGAACTCAACCAGGTCTATCAGATAGTATGAACCCGGTTAAGAATCCCGTCATATTTGGCAGACCCTAGAAAGTGAACCCCCGTGAAGAAAAAGTCAACCCTCATCCTTTCAAGTGCAGCCGCGCTCGCTTTGGCGCTGTCGGCCTGCGGCACTGGCTCAAGCAACAGCTCGAAGCTCTCAGATGTCAACTACTCCATGAACGGTGCAACAGCTCAGCCATCAGTCTCTTTTGCTACCCCCTTTGCGGCTTCTGATGCTGAAGCCTACAAGATTTCTGATGGTGAGGGTGAAACCATTAAGGACGGCGACACCCTGCTCGTTGATGCCACTGTCTTTAACGGTGCAGATACGAGTGCCCTTGATAGCACTTACGCTAGCAATCCCATGATTATCCCTGTCGGCGAAAGCCTGAAAACAGCGGCTCCCGAGCTCTACGAGATTCTGGTTGACTCCAAAGTGGGTGTATCTTTCTCATACACCACTAACATCGACGCTACATCCACCGCAACAGCTTCGGCTACACCGACTGTCTCACCCGGTACAGCAACCAACCTTGAGGTCTACACGGTTTCAGGCAAGCTACTGAAGAGCGCTGAAGGTCAGGCTAAGGAGAAGAAGTCAACCGCGCTTGAATCTTTCTCGCTCACCGATGACGGTACTGCTACCCTCAAGCTTGCTGAGGATCGCGGGGATGCACCCACCGAGCTCTATACCGAGGACTTAATCACCGGTAACGGCCCGGCTATTACCGAAACCGATACTGTTTACGTCAACTATGTCGGTGCGACCTGGTCTGACGGCGCTGAGTTTGATGGAAACTACGGCAAGACTCCCGCTGGTCTCTCTCTTTCACAGGTTATTGAGGGCTGGAAGAAGGGCCTAGCTGGCAAGACCGTTGGCTCCCGTGTGCTTCTCATTATTCCGAGCGAGCTGGCATACGGTGAAGATGCCGCTAGCTCGGGTGCTCCTGAAGGTGCCCTGGTCTTTGTCGTTGATATTGTCGGTAGCGCTCCTTCTCGTGCAGAAGCTTCTCCCTCCGCTACCGCTGAATCTGCTCCCGCGTCCGCTGAAGCAACAAGCACTGAATCCGAATCTGCTGAAGCTTCAGCCTCAGCGAGCGAATAATACTTTAGAAGGGTAATAATCTTATGTCTTTTGGTCAGCGCAAACTTGATCGCACTAAGCCAGAAATTGATTTTCCGGAAGGTGGCGTGCCCGAAGAGCTCGTTATCATCGATGAAATTGAGGGTGCCGGCGATATCGTCGAACCCGGTGACACAGTTTCTGCGCATTATGTTGGTGTTGCCTTTTCCACTGGTGAAGAATTTGATGCCTCGTGGGGTCGAGGGGAACCGCTCCGCTTTCAGGTAGGTGTTGGTATGGTTATTCGCGGTTGGGACCAGGGCCTGCTTGGCATGAAGGTTGGTGGACGCCGTCGTCTGGAGATTCCTAGCGATATGGCCTATGGCGAGCGCGGTGCCGGTGCTGCAATTGGCCCCAATGAGTCACTGATTTTTGTTGTTGATCTGGTCGATGTCACCAAGCGGTAAGGCCTAACAGGTTCAGTAAAAATCTGTGTTTAGCCCCCGGACAGCTCAGTCCGGGGGCTATCTTTGTATATGTGACTTCAAAAGCTGTGGAACGTTCATTAGCGCTCTTAGAAGTGCTTTCTGCTATGCCCCGGGGTGTTGAACGTGAAGAAATTAGGTGGCGTGTACCGGGCTATCGTAGTTTAGGAACGCTCGCGGCTTTTGAAAGAACTTTTGAGAGAGATAAACAGGTTTTACGTGCTTTGGGTATCAGCTTGGTCGCTGAGCGTGATCCATCGGTTGAGTCGGGTTTTATCTACCGTGTTGAGCGGAGGGTTCCTGCTGCGCCGGTTAGTTTCTCTTTGATTGATTGTGCTGTTTTGAATCGCTGTGCTCGTGCCTGGGAGGGAACCGACCTTGAACGTCAGGTGCGTTCAGCTTTGCTTAAACTTGGGACTTTAACTGGCTATGGTATCCAGGAGGATTCTGGGGAAGTGGCACGCTTTACGGCGGGGCCTGGTTTATCAGAGTGCCTTACGTCCTTGGCAGAAGGCAAGGGCGTTAGTTTTTCCTACGGGGCGTCGTCCGAGAGCCGAAAATTATTCTGCTGGGGCTTGGGTTTGCGTTTCGGGCACTGGTATGTGACAGGTTGGGATGCTGATCGTAGGGAGCGGCGCCTCTTTAGGCTTGATCGTATGAGCGATGTCAAGGTTCTTGCTCTTGAAGGGCCGCTGCCACCGGCAGGATTTAGCATGATAGAGGTGCTGGAACAGCTAAGTTCGGCAGAAACTCCACATGTCCTGACGGTGCCCCTCAGCGATGATGGCGCAGATTCAGAGGTTCAGCAGGTTCTTGTCTCACCGTCGTTTGGGGTCCTTGAATCTGCACGTAGCGCTCTTGCACAAGGCAGGACCCACATGGTGGGTGGGATAGCTAGCTACTCTGTTGGGGCAACAATAGATACCGGGTACCAGGCTGAGGTAGCTCGAGCAGAAGAGCAGTTGCGTTCAGAGCTGTTGGCTTGGCACCGGCAGACTCCGCAGCTTACTTCGCCGTCCAACCCAAAAGAGTGGAAGCCCATTGCGCCACAGCGTTATCGTGAAAGCGCTTCAGAGCAGTTGGTCAGATTACTTCTGATGGTGAACCTGGTGTCTGAGAAAGAGGGTATGTACCTTGCAGAGATCGCAGATTTCTTTGATATACCGGAGCGAAAGATCCGTACAGAGCTTGAGAATCTCTCCTACAGTTTGAACTATGATTCTCTGGAGGTGGAGATCAGGAGCGACGGGTTTGTTACAGCTTCTGGGCGGCCGTTGATTACCTCAGGTGTAAGGCTCACGGAAGCTGAATCTCTGGTTCTAGTCCTGGCGCTTGAGCTGATTGCGAGTTCAGAAGCCAGCAAAGTGTATTCGCTCCTGAAGTTTAAGCTCTGGTCAGCGCTGGGCAATGATGATCAGAGGGGGAGTAAGTCCCTTCAGAATCGTGTTGCTGTTTATCAGGCGGATATCGATGCTGAGCTGGCGTATGCTCTGGAGCACCGTGTTCCTTTAAATATCACTTATCGCTCGCGTAAGGGCACAAGTAGCAGAACGATTGAGCCGGTGAGCCTGGTTATCGATAACGGGCCAAAATATGTTAAGGCCTGGTGCCGAACTGCCAGGGAATATAGAAATTTCTCTCTTGGCTCGATTCTTGAAAGTCGTTTAGCTTTGGGGCAAGTCTACGAACACCAGCCTGAAAGTGATAGCAGCTCTCCACGCGAGTGGCTCAGAGAGCTCGTGGGTAGTAAGGGTGCTGGGCAAGAGATTGAACTTGTTCTTCCCTCAGATATCTCAGGTGGCCACCGGGAGAAATCTGTTGCCTTGCTCAATAGATATTCGCGGGAAGTCGCTGAAACATCCCAAGGGCTTTTTTATCGCCTATCAGTGGTTTATATGTCGTGGTTCTTTGATTTTCTGGTTGAGCTTGGGCCAACGGTATTTGTGCTCTCACCAGGGAAAATACAAAAGGAACTGGTAAATCATATAGAAACCACGGGTATGGGTAAAAGCTGAGTATCTGCCATAGATGAGTGTACAAAGAATCACTGCAAGCCTAGAGCTAAATGTCCTGCTCTCTCTTGGTGATTGGCATATATAATGAGGGGTATGCCTTGGTGGTTTTGGATAGTCCTATGGAGTGCACTGGTTGTGTGCTCCCTTGGTGTACTAGCCTGGCTTTTGTACCGTGTCTTCAAGAAGGCAATGCAGGCTATTGATGCGGCCCAGGAATGGGAGAACGATATCAATAGCCAGCTAGGGCAGGCAAGGGTTGTCGGTTCGGTGGATAAAACTACTTCGCCGGCTTTCTTCACACCTGTCAGAGCGGCATATTCGGATTATGTCCAGGGCAAAAATACTCGAACGCTCGACCGCGCCCAGCGTCGCACTCAACGCCGCAGCGAACTCGGTCAGCCCCAACTCATGGGAGACCTTAAACGTCTCCAAGAAAGGTGACGAACGTGTTTGGTAATCTCGCTTCTCATCCTGGCCACCTCCTTATTCTCGCTATCATCATTATTCTGCTTTTCGGTGCTCCCAAGCTCCCCGGCATGGCTCGTAGCCTGGGTCAGTCCATGCGCATCTTCAAGTCAGAGGTCGATGGTCTCAAGAAGGATTCTAAGAAAGATAACACCACAGTTGCCGGATCTACTACTGATGACGTAGTTTCGGGCGAAGTTATCAATAACCCCACCAACACTGATCAGAACAAGGGCCTCTAAGTTAGAGACTCCTTGGTTCTTTTGAGCGTTTTTGAGTAAATATCACAGCCCGTACCCAGGATTAGTGGGTGCGGGTTTGTGGGGTTCCACTGAAATAGCAGAAGGCTATGATGGCGAAAAAACATAACCGGAAGAACAATCCTCAGGCAACCATGGCCCTGAGTGAGCACTTCCGTGAGTTCCGTTCCCGGCTCATTAAAGCGGGCATCGCGACCATTATCTGTGCTGTGGCAGGTTTTTTCCTCTATCAGCCTTTCATGGAAGCTATTAGTGCTCCTGTCTATGCAATCAATATTGAAAGCGGTCGGACAGCTGCGCTCAACTACGCGACTGCTACCTCACCCTTTGATCAGCTAGTGAGGGTATCGCTGTACATTGGTCTAGTTATTGCCAGCCCCGTCTGGATTTATCAGCTGTGGGCTTTCATCACACCGGCCCTCTATCGCAAGGAAAAACTCTACACCCTGAGTTTTGTCTTTACAGCCATTCCGATGTTTCTGCTAGGCACGGCGCTGGCCTGGTGGGTTTTGCCTACAGCGGTTGAAACCTTGACCATGTTCAGCCCAGATGGGGCTACTAATTTTTTTACAGCCGATGTCTATGTCGGTTTTGTAGTTAAGTTCCTGCTTGTTTTCGGTTTATCATTTGTCCTTCCAGTTGTCTTGGTTGGTCTAAACTTTATTGGCTTGATTCGGGGCAAAACTATTCTCAAGTCTTGGCGTTGGGTTGTTGTGGTTGTTGGCTTGCTGGCAGCTATTGCGGCTCCCGGTAACGACATCATGTCTATGCTCTACCTGATGCTTCCCCTACTCTTTTTCTTCTTTGTGGCCATTGGCATTTCCATGCTCAATGACAAGCGCAGGGATCGGAGGAACGCCAAGCTTGCAGAGGGCCTGGCACACGATGAACTTAGCCGAGCAACTAGCGCTGAAGAACTTGAGCGGCTTGGTCGAGAAAATCTCTAGTTTTATGTAAACCCCGGTAGTTTGTTTACCGGGGTTTTTTGCTTATCCGCCTTAGGCCGAAACTAGCCATAGGAACCCTGAGTGGCCTCCGGTCCCCTCTATGATGGACTGTATGGCTAGCTATGCTGAACAATATCTTCGCTCACAGGAGCGCGCTGCTCAATCACGTACGGTTCTGCACAGATTCGAACAGACCTTAGAATTCCCCCTCGATAGTTTTCAGCGTGAGGCCTGCACCTCGGTTGAAAATGGTAGGGGAGTGCTGGTTGCAGCCCCAACAGGTGCCGGCAAAACTATTGTTGGCGAATTTGCTATCTATTTAGCCTTGAAACAGGGCAAAAAGGCTTTTTACACAACCCCCATTAAGGCACTGAGTAATCAGAAGTACCATGACCTTGTTGACCTTTATGGTCATGAGGCTGTGGGCCTGCTGACAGGTGACACCTCCATCAATTCTGAAGCGGACATCCTTGTGATGACCACCGAGGTTCTCCGTAACATGCTCTATGCTGGGTCGGCGACCCTTCAGAATCTCGGGTATGTCGTTATGGACGAGGTTCACTACCTAGCTGACCGCTCGCGGGGCGCTGTCTGGGAAGAAGTTATTATCCACCTACCGGAACACATCTCTGTCATCGCTCTCTCGGCAACTATCTCTAACGCAGAAGAGTTTGGGGCCTGGCTCGACATGGTGCGCGGGAGCACCGATATTGTTGTGTCCGAACACCGCCCAGTGCCGCTGTGGCAGCACGTGATGGTGGGCAAACAGCTCCTGGACTTGTTCATCGGAGAGACTACAGTTGAGGATGCCGCCAACTCTGCTGAAATTCCGGCTGTTAATCCTGAGCTGGTGAAGCTGAGCCATAGGCCGCGTTCTAGGAGCGGGCGGCAAGAAAAGTCTTTTTCCCGCTTGGGCAGGGGACGGCGGGGTAAATATGAAGAAGGGTGGGAAAAAACACGACACAGCGCTGAGAATATAAGGCCTCAGAGAGTTTCTCGCCCGCAGATGATTCGGGCATTGGACCGTGACGGTCTGCTACCCGGTATCTGTTTTATTTTTTCAAGGGCCGGTTGCGATGCGGCCGTATCTCAGTGCATTGACGCCGATGTTAGGCTGACGACCGATTCTGAAGCTCAGACAATTCGCGCATACATCGCAGAGGCAACGGCATCGCTTGATACATCGGATCTTGCTGTTCTTGGCTTCTACGAGTGGCGAGAGGGACTTACCCGAGGGGTGGCTGCACACCATGCTGGCCTGCTACCTGTCTTCAAGGAAGTCGTGGAAACGCTCTTTTCTCAGGGGCTCATCCGCATGGTGTTCGCAACCGAGACTTTGGCTTTGGGGATCAATATGCCTGCCCGCTCTGTGGTCTTAGAGAAGCTCACCAAATTTAATGGTGAAACCCATGTCGATATTACGCCGGGGGAGTACACCCAGCTGACAGGAAGGGCAGGCCGTCGAGGGATCGATATTGAGGGTCACGCTGTTGTCCTGTGGCGTCCTGGTCTGGAACCTCAACAGGTAGCTGGCCTGGCCTCAAAGCGCACCTATCCTCTCAATTCGTCCTTCAAACCGACCTACAATATGAGTGCTAACCTGCTTGCCCAGTTTGGTGCGGAACGTACAAAGAAGATTCTTGAAAGTTCGTTTGCCCAATACCAGGCAGATAAGTCAGTTGTAGGTATTGCCCAGCGGGTGCGCAAGAACGAGAAAGCTCTTGCAGGTTTTGAGGAAGCCATGACATGCCACCTGGGTGATTTTACCGAATACGCATCGTTGAGGCGGGAGCTTTCTGAGCGTGAAAAGAAAGCTGCCAAGGGCCGCTCACGCCTGCAGCAGTCACAGGCCATCGCCTCGATTCTTGATTTGCTTCCTGGCGATATCATCGAGATTCCCGAGGGCCGGAACGCAGGACCAGCTGTGGTACTCTCGCGGGCAGAATCTTTGGAGAACCCCAGGCTTTCAATCCTGACCCTCAAAGCTCAGCTAAGGCGCCTTGATCCGCGTGATCTCGATGGCCCTATCCTACCTATCTCCAAGATCAAGGTATCCAAGAAGTTTACGGGCAAGACCCCCAAGGAACGCCGTGATATGGCCTCAAGAGTTCGCGAGGCTCTCTACCATGAATTACCCGCGCGTAAAGGCTCACAGAAAAAATACTTTAGTGAACGCGATACCGGAGAGTCACAGGCAATCGATAGCTTGCGTAGCTCATTGCGTAATCACCCCTGCCACGGTTGTTCAGAGCGAGAAAACCACGCCCGGTGGGCCGAACGATGGTACAAGCTATCGCGGGACACAGATGGGCTCCGCCGCCAAATTCAAAGACGTACCAATACAATTGCCCAGGTCTTTGAGCGCATCACGCTGCTTCTTGCCGACTTTGGTTATGTCGATTTCAATACTGGTGAGCATACACTGACCTCTCGTGGCGCATCACTGCGTCGCATCTACGGTGAGAAAGACCTTCTGACCTCTCTGTGCCTTGAAGACGGTTTCTTGCAGGGGCTAGACCCAGCAGCAACTGCCGCTGTTGTGTCATCCTTAGTCTACGAAGCTAAACGAGAAGAATTCGGGCTACTGTCTCGCTATCCATCCTCGGGAGTTGAAGAGGCCCTCATGAAGGTCCTGAAACATTGGAGCACTCTCAACGATGCAGAAAAACTTCATCAACTACCACAGACCTCATCACCCGATTTCGGTATGGTCTGGCCAATTTATCAGTGGGCACGCGGCCGCAACCTGGATCGAACCCTGTCACAGTCGGACCTCGTGGCGGGTGACTTTGTCAGGTGGACTAAACAGGTTATTGATAGTCTTGACCAGATTGCCCACGTATCGAGTACAGATCCACAGCTTCGCACCCAATGCGAGGCTGCAATTAACCTTTTGCGGCGAGGCGTCGTTGCAACCCAGTTCTAGGACATCGAACAGAAAGGAACGCTCACAATGAGCACACAGGTATTTCTGAACGGTTCGGTCTACAGCCCAGCAGATCCTTTTGCTACTGCCATGGTTGTGGCCCAAGGGAATGTGGAATGGGTTGGTCAAGATGCTGGTGCTCGCTCTATTTTGGACCCCTCCATGCGGTGCACTGATTTGAGCGGTAACCTGCTGGCCCCGGCTTTTGCCCTTGCGGCCTTGAGCGCAGAACCTGATCAGGTTGCTGACTTGCTCGATACCTTGACTCAAGCCGGGTACATTTCAGCAAATGTGATGCTAACTGATTCAACAGGCAGGTTTGAACAGAGCCCAGCAACAAGGGTGAGGTATTACCTACCAGCTAGTAAGCTCAACACCGGGCAGCACCCAGACCCTGCAGTCAAGGGTATCTACTGCCTGGATTCAGCTGAAGCTACGGCTCAGGCCCTCGAATTTGCTACGTCTCACCGACTCAACCTGGTTGCCGTACCCGCAGATGACTCGGTTGCCGAAGAATTTCTGGATAAGCTCGCTGGCATGGATTCGCTGGCCCGTATGAGGATTAGCCCCTGCTTGGGTGGGCTCCAGTCATTGGATATGTCCCTGATTGAGCGTGCAAAAGACCTCAATGTCAGCCTTGGGTTCTCATCAGACTTTGACCAATCCCATAATTCCTATAGCCATGCACTGTCGGCTGGAGCGTCGGCTGTGCTGGGCTCTGACCCGCTAAGACCACCTTTTGCCCTGGGCTGGGAATTAATGAACCGTGCTGTTAACCCTGAGCAAGATGACATGGCTGTGTCTGCGCGTGCGGCTTTTCAGTCTATGACTCGCGCGGTCTATCGGGCGCAGGGAGAGAATAATCCTTGGTGTGGGCAGTTAGTGCCGGGGGCCCCCGCACACTGTGCGCTGTGGAAAGTTACTGAACTGATGGTGCAGACCCCGGACTCAAGAATTTCTGCCTGGAGCACAGATCCCCGCGCGCGAACACCCCTGCTACCTGTATTAGCTGATGATGTCTCTCGCCCTGAACTCCTAGCACTGTATAACTCCGGACAAAAATTGGATAAGGGTAACAAATCGATGAGAGGTATTTTGTAACCCGGTGGAACTCAATAAAGGATACAATGAGAGACTGGTTCAAGTAACCGACCTGTTCCGCAGGCCAGCATAAGGAGACCGCATGCGAGTTTTGACTATTATCCCAACCTACAATGAGAAGGAAAACCTTCCCATGGTGGTGGAGCGCCTTCGCGCTGCTGTACCTGCCTGCGATGTCCTCGTTGTCGATGATAGTAGCCCCGATGGCACCGGTGACCTAGCTGACTCCATGGCCGAGAAAGATCACCAGATCAAGGTCCTGCACCGCACGGTAAAGGACGGGCTGGGTGGGGCATACCTAGCCGGTTTTGCCTGGGGCCTTGAAGCAGGGTATGACGTCCTAATCGAAATGGACGCTGATTGCTCCCACCAGCCTGAACAGCTTCCTCTCCTTCTGCGAGCCATTGAGCAGGGCGCAGATTTAGCTATTGGGTCCCGCTACGTTCCCGGCGGAAAGACCAAGAACTGGCCGGCGCACCGGCAGATTCTCTCACGGGGTGCAAACATCTACACCCGTTTGATTCTGGGTACCAAAATCAAAGACATCACAGCAGGTTATCGCGCCTATAAGAGCGGGGCTCTGAAAGGTCTTAACCTTGAGGGGATTGACTCTAAAGGTTATGTTTTCCAGGTTGACCTGGCCTGGCGCTCCGAGCAAGCCGGGCTTAAAATTGTTGAGGTTCCTATCACCTTCGTGGAACGAGAAATCGGTAGCTCCAAGATGGACGGTAACATCATCCTTGACTCAATGACTAAGGTAACCCGCTGGGGTCTGACTGCCAGGGCTGAGCGTATCCGCAAACTTATCAAGAAATAAGGAAGAGCTTTTCACGGAATAAAGATGAGAAGGGCCCCACCGAACTTACCCGGTGGGGCCCTTCCTCATCTTGAGAAGAAATCTATTTATAGGGAGTGACGCTCTCTGTAGACGTCAAGACGCCGTTGTAGAGTTTCTTCTAACTCTTCTACGCTGCGACGCTCAAGGAGCATATCCCAGTGAGTCCTAATGGGCTTATCAGCACTTTCTTCAACCTTGCCGTCGCCAGAAACTAGGTGCGCTTCTTTGCCTGACTTAGCAGTCCAGGTCGCGGGAATCTCGGCTTCCTGTGAGAAAGTAACGAAAACACGCTCACCGTTTTCAGTGCGGTACTCAACGCGCTGGCGAGGAGCGGGCTCCACACCTGATTCGGTTTCCATGGATTGTGAACCCAGGCGCATACCGCGCAGGCTGCGATCGCTCATTTTTTTCCTCCAAGAACGGTGATCTTAATTGTTTGTTGGTTTCTAGCCGGTCTATAGACCGGCTAGAAACCAACAGACCGAGTATCCATTATAGCTTCCGTTTAGTGTGAAGCGTTAGGTATATCGGTTGCGCCAAGAGATGATTCTGCTCCATCGTGTGAAATCTCATCGATAACATCGTCCAGGCCGCTGTCGAGCTTATCCAGATTGGGGTTAAGATCCTCCGGGGTGACCTTAATAACCGGGGTGTCAATCAATGGTGAAGATGGGGGAGTAGCTCCCTCTTCTTCAGCTGTCGCAGTGTCTTGATCGTTCCCGGCATCAGGGTTGAATGCCTTGCCGATTCCACGGAGTGCATCCCCCAGCTCAGTGGGGATAAACCACAGCTTGTTTGCATCGCCCTCGGCTAGCTTGGGCAGGGTCTGGAGGTACTGGTAAGTCAGGAGTTTCTGGCTGGGGTTTGAAGCATGAATTGCACGGAAGACCTTCTGAATAGCCTGGGCTTCACCGTCTGCACGCAGAATAGCTGCCTTGGCATCGCCCTCAGCGGTCAGAATCTGTGACTGCTTGGCACCTTCGGCTCGTAGAATTGCAGCGCGGGAATCACCTTCAGCAGTCAGAATCTGAGACTGCTTCTGACCTTCAGCGGTCAGAATTGCAGCGCGGCGATCACGCTCAGCGCGCATCTGCTTTTCCATGGAGTCCTGAATGGAGTGAGGGGGTTGAATCTCTTTGATGTCAACACGGGAGACGCGGATGCCCCAGCGTCCGGTGGTGTTATCAAGTACTCCACGGAGCTCAGCGTTGATTTTGTCTCGCGAAGTCAGTGTTTGTTCAAGGTTGAGACCGCCAACGACGTTACGGAGGGTGGCGCTGGTGAGCTCATCGACAGCGTGGATGTAGTTGGTGATTTCGTAGGTTGCTGCCTTGGGGTCGGTTACCTGGAAGTAGACGACGGTGTCGATACCTACAACCAGATTATCTTCGGTAATGACTGACTGCGAGGGGAAAGAGACAACCTGTTCACGCAGGTCGATCAGGGGTAAGACGCGATCGATAAAAGGGACGGTGACATGGAAACCGGGGGTAAGGGTCGTGTGATATTTGCCCAGCCTTTCAACAATCCCAGCGCGTGCCTGCGGAATAATGCGGACAGCTTTAAGAAGAATAATGAGTACGAGGACAACGAGGGCCGTCAGGATGAAGCCCGTTGTGAGTAGTGGTGCAGTCAATTTCTTACCTTCCAGTAAAGGTTTAATTGTTAGCTAGTGTTTAATGAAACTTTCTTAAGATAAATATGCTGTGGCGCCCCGAATTTCTGTAACAGTTGCTTTAGAGCCCTCAGGCAGAATCTTTTCTGCTGAAGCCGGGCGCGCGGTCCAAATATCGCCATAAATCATTGCAAGCCCGCTGTCGGTAGTGACTGTCTGGGTTATTAGGGCCTGGGCGCCAACCAAGCCTGCTGTGTTCATCGGCGTATCCGGTGAGCTCTGGTGGAACTTCCGAATCAGCGGAGGCCGAAGCCCAAGGAGTAAGCCAATACTCACGAGGGCAAATAGGACAACTTGGCCTACAAATGAATCAAGGAAAGGCGAAAGACCTGCAGCAGTAAGTGCAGAAATAGCCATCATGAGAAAAACGAAATCCAGCATGAGGATTTCAATGATAGCCAGAAGGATTGCAACCAAGAGCCAGAAGGCCCATAGATGCTCAGCAAACCACTCGATCATGTATTTTCTCCTGCGTTACCTATAGTCCTTCTATTCTCCTCAAAACCTGGAAGGATACCAACAGTCGTGCGTAACATGATGCCGAAAATTGACTGAAGTTAGGGTTCAAATTGATGTTTTCATAGAGCCGATAATATACATTATGTAAAGTAAAGTTTGAAAAGCTCCCCTGGGTGACCTAGACCCTGCCCTACACCGACTTCCTCAACTTTGAGATAGCTTGATAGGTTACAGTGGTAACCATGTTAAGTTCTGTCAATTCAGGTAAATATTTTTCTCAGCTAACTCGGCTCGGAATTGATTTTGTCTTGGTTCTTCTTTTCGTTGCGATTGGTTTGACCAGCCATCAGGAAACCCTGAGTAAACTCCCGGTAACCGCCTTGCCTTTTGTGCTGGCCGTGCTTGCTGGTCATGTTGGTGTTTGGGCTGTCAAAACCCGCAGGCAACTGCCTCTTATTTTAGAAGGCTTCATGCTCTGGGTAACCACCTTGGTCTTGGGCCTTGGATTGCGCCTCTCGTTTGGAGACACCGCCGCAATACCCTTTATCATCGTTTCAGCGGTTACACTTCTCCTATTTTTAGTTGGGTGGCGCTGTATTTTGCTGGCTCTGCGCCGCAAGCAATAGACTCAGGCAGACAACATCAAGGCCCCGAGTTACACTCGGGGCCTTGCTCTCGCTCTACTGGGCCTGACTATAAGAAATCCAGCGATCGAGAGTATCAGTAGCTTTGCCTGATCCAATAGACTCCCTGGCTTGTTCTAGTGCAGCTTCGAATCGCTGGCTGAAGGGTTGATCGTCTACTTTATGGAAGGCAACGATTCCCGCTGCTGCATTGAGAATAACGGCATCCAGGATTGGCCCGGGGTGTCCGCCCAGTGTCTCACGTACTACCTGAGCGTTATATTTTGCGTCACCACCTCGTAGATCTTCCAGTCTGCCAAGCTTGAAACCAAATTCAGTGGGATCGATTTCTAGGGGCTTCACTCCCCCATCGACGGCTTCAAAACCGTAGGACTTACCCGTAATAGTAATTTCATCGAGGCCGTCTCCGCCCCTAAAAATAAGCGCATGATTGCCGCGATTGGCAAAGACCTGGGCCATCTTCTGGGCCATAGCCTGGTTGGAAACACCAATAGCAGAAGCCCGCACTTTTGCGGGATTGGTCATGGGGCCTAGATAGTTGAATGCGCATGGAACCCCGAGTGCCCGCCTAACGGGTGCTAGGTAACGCATTGATGGGTGAAATACCTGTGCGAATAAGAATGTAATACCAGCCGAATCCAAGGCTCCTGCAACATCCTTAATCTTAAGGTCTAGATTTATACCAAGCTCGGAGAGCACATCCGCGCTTCCGCTCATTGAAGATGATGCCCTGTTGCCATGCTTGATAACCGGAATACCGGAGCCTGCCACAACTAACGAGGCCATAGTGGATATATTGACGGTATTTTGTTGATCGCCACCGGTTCCTACAATATCAACTGCCTTGTGGGTGATTTCAATGGGGCGAGCCTTATCAAGCATTCCCTCCGCTAAAGCATTAAGCTCTGCAGAAGTCTCGCCTTTAACGTGAAGTCCAATAAGAAATGCAGCCAGTATGCCTTCTGGGGTTTCACCCTCCATCATCTGATCCATGGCCCAAGCAACTTCAAACGGTTCAAGCTCTTGATGGGCTATGAGCTTGGTGAGTATCTGTTTCCAGGTGATATTGGGTGTCATGCTCCTTATTCTACGTATATCAGCTAGCTAAGCCTTCTATCCTCTTTGGATTATGGAACAGGTCAATAGAAGCTGTGGGGCTCTCTGATGCGGTATGGTTACGCGAGTTTTACAGACAATGTGTCTGATATCTCGTGATGAAAGCCCCAGAAATGCAGGGGCAAGCGCAAGATTTACAACACACCTACCCCTAAACCCCCTCTCCTATTGGTTCAAGGGCTGTTTTACAGACATAATGTCTATGTGACAACTGCAACCCATACTCCAAGTAAGTCGGCTCATGCCACTCTTAATCGACCCAACCAGGTAGCTGTAGGCACCGTTGTTTGGCTCGCTTCTGAGGTCATGTTTTTTGCCGGCCTGTTCGCAATGTACTTCACTCTGCGTGCATCTCGACCCGATATTTGGGCCGAGAACTCCGTGCACCTTGAAGTCCCGCTAGCTCTTGCCAACACCATCGTGTTGGTCTTGAGTTCTGTTACCTGCCAGTTTGGTGTATTTAAAGCTGAACAGCTCAAGCCCCGTCGTACCGGATCACTTTTCAACATCCGCGAATGGGGCATGGTTGAATGGTTCCTCTTGACCTTCATCATGGGCGCCTTCTTCGTTTCTGTTCAGGCCTTCGAATACGCAAATCTCGTAGCTGAAGGCATGACCATCGCTTCAAGCGCCTACGGTTCAGCTTTCTACATCACCACCGGTTTCCACGCGCTACACGTTACCGGCGGCCTTATCGCATTTTTGCTCATCATTGGCCGTGCTTATGTAGCAAAGCGTTTTGGTCATTACGAAGCAACTTCAGCAATCGTTGTTTCTTACTACTGGCACTTTGTAGACGTCGTCTGGATCGTTCTGTTCCTTGTTGTCTACTTCCTCAAGTAACCGGTAACCGCTAAAAATAATCCCAAATAGCACACACACTAAGGAACAACGACGTGAAGGCACTTTCTCAAAAGCGACGCCATCCGCTTGCAGCTCTCGTCTTGCTTGCTCTCGCGCTGATTCTTTCTGGAGGCCTGTACTCTGTTGCAACGGCTACCAACGAAGCACAGGCTGCAACAAGCACGACTTACACCAGTGATGATATTGATGCTGGGCAGAAGCTGTTTTTGGCTAACTGCGCTACCTGCCACGGCACAAACGCCGAGGGTTCTGTTGACGGACCCAGCCTGATTGGTGTTGGCGCTGCAGCCGTTGACTTCCAGGTCGGCACAGGTCGTATGCCTATGCAGATGCAGGGCGTGCAGGCTCAAATGAAGCCTGGCCAGTTTAATGAAAAGCAGACCAAGCAGCTTGCTGCTTACGTAGCTTCGCTGGGTGCTGGCCCCACTATCCCCGAAGCTGAATACCTGGACGTATCGCAGGGCGATGCAGCTAACGGTTCAAAGGTGTTCCTTGCTAACTGCGCAATGTGCCACAACGCTGCAGGCGTTGGTGGTGCTCTAACCCGCGGTAAGTTTGCACCTACCCTGATGGGCGTATCCGAGCAGCATATCTACGAGGCCATGGAAACTGGCCCTCAAAACATGCCTGTATTTAACGATGCAAACATCACCCCTGAAGAAAAGCGCGATGTCATTACTTACCTGAAGTCTCAGGAAGTTAACGCATCTGTTGGCGGTTTCAAGCTTGGCTCACTCGGCCCGGTATCCGAGGGTCTGCTCATCTGGACACTTGGCCTGGTCATTGTTATTGCTTTTACCCTCTGGCTAACTTCACGAGCTGCATAAGCTCACGCACACACATTAATTTCGTACCAAGGAAGATTTGAGGCAACACATGGGAAACCATAGTGACGGCGCACACGAAAATGCTGCCGTAGTTACCTCTCAAGAGGCAAGTAAGGAGAAGTTCCCCAACCCGGGGCTTCCCCCGCATGCTCCGCGACTCACCGACGTCGATCCCAAAAAAGCTAAAGGTGCTGAGCGACAGGTAGTTCTACTATTCGTCATCTCAATGCTGGGTTCACTGCTCTTTTGGTTCGGCTACTTCGGGATTGAGGTAACCGGCAACTTCTACGATGTCATGAACCCCGAAGCAAACAACATGCTTCGCCTGCAGAACCTCCTGCTGGGTCTAGGTATCGCATTTGCCATGTTCGGTATCGGCATCGGTATCGTCCACTGGGCACGCTCGCTCATGCCCGACCATGAAATGGTCGAAGAGCGTCATGCAGTCACCTCTGAAGAGGATCGAGCTGAGGCACAGGAAATCGTTGAAACTGTGATCGAGGAATCAGGCATCAAACGACGCCCGCTTCTGCGAAACACACTCATCGGCTCTGTAATCCTCGCTCCCCTGACATTCGTCACCCTGTTCCGGGACTTGGGCCCGGCTGATCCTTCAGTACTGAAGTACACACTGTGGGATAAGGGCGTTCGCCTTGTGCGTGACCCCTCGGGTACGCCTATCAAGGCTTCCGATGTCACTCTAGGCTCCGCCTACCACGTACTGCCTGAGACCCTGTCAAGCCTTTCTCATGAAAATGGATATCTTGAAGAGAAGGCAAAAGCAGTAGTGCTACTGATGCGCCTAGATCCTGACGAGCTCAACGTGTCCCCGGGCCGCGAGGACTGGAACGTCGATGGCATTATTGCCTACTCAAAGGTTTGTACGCACGTCGGCTGCCCTATCGCGCTCTATGAACAGCGGACCCATCATCTACTCTGCCCCTGCCACCAGTCGACCTTCGATGCGGCAAATGAGTGCGAGGTTGTATTCGGTCCGGCAGGTCACGCCCTACCTCAGCTGCCCATCGCAGTTGATGAAGAAGGCTACCTAATCGCTCAAAGCGATTTCCATGAACCCGTAGGCCCCGGCTACTGGGAACGCGCACAGCAAATCAAGGAAATGGCAGGTGAAGCGTAATGTCTACTTCATTGCAAAATGACTACAAGGCAAAAACCTTAACGGGAAAGATCGCTCAATATGTCGACCAGCGGGTTGGTGCCTCCGGTATCATCAAGGAGTTCGGGCGTAAGATCTTCCCAGATCACTGGTCATTTATGTTTGGTGAGGTTGCCCTTTACAGCCTAGTAATCCTGATTATTTCGGGAACCTTTCTGACCTTCTTTTTCAACCCCACCATGGTCTCCGTAACCTACGATGGTTCCTATGTGCCCATGAAGGGCACGCACATGTCTGCAGCCTACGCCTCTGCCCTGGATATCTCCTTTGATATTCGCGGTGGACTCCTCATGCGTCAGATCCACCACTGGGCGGCTCTGATGTTTATGATGGCTATGTCAGTACACATGCTACGTGTCTTTTTCACCGGCGCCTTCCGACGCCCCCGTGAACTAAACTGGGTTATAGGAACTGTCCTCCTGATCATCGGCATTCTCGCAGGCTTTACCGGCTACTCCTTGCCTGACGATGTTCTTTCGGGCAATGGTTTGAGGATTATCGACGGTATCTTCAAGTCCATACCTCTGGTTGGTACTTACATCTCTCTTTTCTTCTTCGGTGGAGAGTTCCCCGGCGATGCCGTAATCGGTCGACTTTACAGCCTGCACATCATGATCATCCCAGCTATGCTTCTCTTGCTGGTTGCCATTCACATGTTCATGGTTGTACTTCATAAGCACACCCAGTACCCTGGGCCTGGCCGGACTGAAAACAATGTCGTTGGCTTCCCTGTCGGTCCTGTTTATGCAGCAAAGGCTGGCGGTTTCTTCTTCATCGTTTTCGGTATCATTGCCTTCCTGGGCGCGACCTTTACCATCAACGCTATCTGGAACTACGGCCCCTACGATCCCTCACCTGTGCAGGCAGGAACCCAGCCTGACTGGTATGTCGGCTTCGGCGATGGCGCTCTTCGCCTGTGGCCCGGGGTCTGGCCCTGGCCCTGGGAGTTTGAGTTCCTTGGTGGAACCTGGGTTCTCAATGTTCTTCTCCCCTTTGCCTTGATGGCCGGTTCCGTCATGATGGCTATGGTCTTCTGGCCCTGGATTGAACGCTGGGTTACCAAAGATGATCGTGTTCACAACATCCTTGATCGCCCGCGGAATGCCCCGTTCAGAACTGCTTGTGGTGTAGCTGGTATTACTGCCTACTCATCCCTCATGATTGCTGCAAGCTCGGACCTCATTGCAACCCATTTCCATGTCTCACTCAACGATGTGGCCTATTGGTTGCGTGCCTCCTTTGTCCTGGGCCCCATTATTGGGTTCCTGCTCACTCAGCGCATTTGCCTGTCGCTTCAGCGTAAAGACCGTGAGCTGGTTCTGCATGGTGTTGAAACAGGTAAGGTTGTTCAGCTGCCCCACGGCGAGTTCATTGAGGTTCACAAGCCTATTGATGAATACCGCCGCTACGAGCTGGTTTCCTTTGAGTCACCTGCGCCAATTCCTGCTCAGCCCAATAAGAAGGGTAAGATCAGCTCGATTGAGAAGTTGCGTTCAGGCATCTCAAAGATTTGGTTCGAAGACCGCGTTCTTGCCGTCACCCCCACAGAACTAGAAGCTGCTCACCATGAGCATCACGGCGATCATGCTGTGACTGCTAGCTCTGCAGAATCAATCGAAAAGTAAATATAGGTTGTAGTTAGGTGTGGGGCATCCGCTTATGCGGGTGCCCCACATTTGTTTAAAGCGGTTTAATCTGTAACGGACGAGCTTTCTCTGCTGGTGTGCCTCAAGGGGCTTATTGAGGGTATAATCCCTGCTACTCCCCTAGGCCTGGAAGCAATACTGGAAGCTCAATAGATGGGCGCAAACCTTAGTGCTCGGATCATGAGTGATCTGTTTGAAAAACAGTTTGTGTCAGAGACGGCGTGTCTTGCTGCCACACAAGCTCCTTGGGCGCGAAGATGCCTTCTGGGTTGTTCTGGGTTGTTCTGGGTTGTTCTGGGTTGTTCTGGGCGTCGCTTAGCCTGGTGAGCATGCCAAAAGCCTCCTGCATAGGATTGCACTAGAGATGGAGCCCCTTAGCGAGGTTTTCAATTCGCCCCTACTAGATAGGCCCATACGGCTAGACAACCAGCTCTATCTGGCGAAAGGTAGTCATAAAACTCTAATCAATTGAAGCTAAGAGCTAAGGACTCCGTACCCCCAGAAGGTAAAAAGAAAAACCAAACAATACAGGGGGGGAACTTGCCCCCAGGCGCACCGGCAACCTCGCACAGATCTAACATGGCTTCAATACACCACTTGCAGGGAATCAAACCTTCTCATCAGCGCTCTCCCGCTAGATTTTCAAGCCAGCTACCATCACTACTCCCCCCCCCGACAGGAAAGTACCAAACACATAAAAGCGGAGCCCATATCTTTTCAGATATGGGCTCCGCCTTACTTTTATGACCTATTGGCCCTTAGTGAGCGTGATCGCCACGGTTGTACTCATAGACCCAACCAATAACAGCGGTAGCAGCAAAAGGAATGGCCAGGAGAACAATCCACCAGTCAATTGCCAGACCGACTACAACAATGGTGCAAGCAGCGCCGATGAAGAGAGGCCACCATGACCACGGTGAGTAGAAACCATAGTCACCAGCGCCATCTGCAATCTCACCCTCAAGGTTTTCATAGGGCATATCGGGATGCCGCTTATCTGTGAACTTGAGAAAGAACCACAGGAACAAGCACATGACCGCAGTAGCCAGGATGGCCGGGAAGCCAGCCCACTCAGTGAAGTCAGTCATCACACCATAGACGATACCGACAGGAATGAGGAAGACACCGATCAGCCCAAAAATATTACCTAGAAGTTTCACGCATGTCTCCTATCGCTCGGTAGCCTGGCGGGCAGCCGCAGCAATATCGTGATTGGTTGATAGCTCGGGATGATGAAGATCCAGCGCCGGGCGTTCTGAACGGATACGGGGTAGAGCCGTAAAGTTATGGCGTGGAGGAGGGCAAGAAGTTGCCCACTCCAAGGAACCTCCAAAGCCCCAAGGGTCATCGACCTCAACACGCCTGCCTGAGCGAGCAGTTGTAAAGACATTCCAGAACCAAGGGATCATGGAGACAGCAAGAATCATTGAGCCAAAAGTTGAAAGCTGGTTCATCCAGGTGAAACCATCCTCAGGCATGTAGTCGGCGTAACGACGAGGCATACCATCAACCCCCAGCCAGTGCTGAACGAGGAAGGTGGTGTGGAAGCCAATGAACAGCAACCAGAAGTGAATCTTTCCCAGACGTTCATTGAGCATCTTGCCAGTAAACTTAGGCCACCAGAAGTAGAGAGCAGCAAACATGCCGAACACCAAGGTACCGAAAATTACGTAGTGGAAGTGAGCAACCACGAAGTAAGAATCCGACAGGTGGAAGTCCAGCGGAGGGGTGGCCAGGATAATACCGGTGATACCGCCGAAGAGGAAGGTAATCAGGAAGCCAACAACCCAGAGCATAGGGGTCTCGAAGGTAATTGACCCCTGCCACATAGTGCCAATCCAGTTGAAGAATTTAACACCGGTGGGGATACCAATCAGCATGGTCATGAAGGAGAAGAAGGGCAACATGACAGCGCCAGTAACGTACATGTGGTGAGCCCACACGGTAACAGAGAGAGCGGCGATGGTAATGGTTGCGAAAATCAGGCCCTTGTAACCAAAAATCGGCTTACGAGAGAATACCGGGATAATTTCAGAGACAATGCCAAAGAAAGGCAGTGCCAGAACGTAAACCTCAGGGTGACCGAAGAACCAGAACAGGTGCTGCCAGAGAACGGCACCACCGTTTTCAGGATCAAAGATGTGGCCACCGAGGCGACGGTCCATGCCGAGTGCAAACAGAGCAGATGCAAGCGGCGGGAAGATCATGATGATGAGAATTGCGGTAATCAGTGTGGTCCAGGTGAACACCGACATACGCCACATGGTCATACCGGGGGCACGCATGCACAGAATGGTGGTCAAGAAGTTGACGCCACCCATGATGGTACCAAAGCCCTGCAGTGCCAGGCCAAAGATCCAGAGATCGCCACCTACGCTAGGGCTGTAGGTGGTGCTGTTCAGAGGTGCATAAGCAAACCAGCCGAACGAAGCAGCGCCCTGAGGCGTCAGGAAGCCTGCAATAGCTACCAAAGATCCAAACAGGAAGAACCAGAAGGCCAGGGAGTTCAAACGAGGGAAAGCAACGTCAGGGGCACCGATATGAAGCGGAACCAGTACGTTTGCGAAACCAGTGAACAGAGGCGTGCCAAACATCAGCAGCATGAGCGTGCCGTGCATGGTAAACAGCTGGTTGAACTGTTCCTTAGTCTGCAAGAGCTGCATACCGGGTGAGTAAAGCTCAAGGCGCATGAGTAGAGCCATGACACCGGCTAAGCAGAAGAAAATAAATGCTGCAATCAGGTACATGTACCCGATTGTTTTGTGGTCGGTGGAAGTCAGCCAATTGACGATGATGCGTCCCTTTGACTTGGGAACCACCCGCGGAACAACACTACCGGTTGTCTCCGCTGAGTACTCAAGAGTAGTCACGGGTCACCTCTTACTGGTTGGTGTTCATGTTAGGGTTACGGTTTTGCTCATCACCGAGGCGGCCTTCTTGACCGGAATCCCTCAGTGACTGGATGTAAGCGTCGTAGTCTTTCTGGCTGACTACCTTCACGTTGAACAGCATCTCTGAGTGGTATTCCCCACAGAGTTCGGCGCACTTACCCTGGTAGGTGCCAGGCTCGCTACCGGTGGTGAAGTACATGTGGTTAGTCATACCGGGGATGGTGTCGCGCTTCTCAAGGAAGGCGGGTACCCAGAATGAGTGGATGACATCATGAGACTTAAGCTGAATGTCGACGGTTGAATCCACGGGCAGGTAGAGAGTGGGGAGTGTTTCCTCAACTCCTACCTGGCCTTCCTTATCCAGGCGAGCCTGAACACCAGCAAAGTAGACATTTTCGTCGATGTAGTTGAAGTCCCAGGACCACTGCTTACCGTAAACCTCAATAGTTACGTCGGCAACATCCGACTTGGGAGCAGTAATCTCACGCTCCGCTTTATCGGAGAAGGTGAAGAAGCTGACGATCAAGATGATGGGGATTGCGGTGTAGAAAATTTCCAGGGGAAGGTGATAGCTCACCTGGCGAGGATAACCGGTTTCGTATTTGCGACGACGGTAGGCGATCAGGCACCAGATCATGAGACCCCAGGTGACCAGACCAACTGCCAGTGCAGCGATCCAGGTACCAATCCAGAGCTCCATGATGGTATTTGCGTTATCGGTAACACCACGCTTGGTGGGCAACCAGCCCACCTTTGCCTGTTCTGAACAACCGGTCAAGAGCAGCGCAGAAGCTGCTGTGGCAAGGACAAGTGCCTTGCCCTTCAGCCCCTTGCTGCTGGTTCGATGCTGCGAACTCACAGACGGCCCTTCCTGTAGCGATGTGCGTGCCACCCGGTGCTGTGTATGGACAGCATGAACCCAGGTGTTAAATCTTTCATTACGAGCTTACCCTCAAATGGGCGTAAAAAGTGACAATCTGTCACCTAAGCAACGTGTCATTTCACAAGTATTTCACTATTAAAAGCAGAAAGAGGGGCGCACCCACGGTGTGCCCCTCCTGGTAAACAAGCAAGACTTAGTGGAAAGAATCTCCACAAGCACATGATCCCTGAGCGTTAGGGTTATCGATGGAGAAGCCCTGCTTCTGAATAGTGTCTTCAAAATCGATAGTTGAACCATCAAGATAAGGCACGCTCATGCGGTCCACGATAACCTCTACCCCATCGAAGTCACGGACAGCATCGCCATCAAGAACTCGCTCGTCAAAATAGAGCTGGTAAATCAGGCCAGAGCAACCACCGGGTTGAACTGCGATGCGCAGTCTTAAATCAGTGCGCCCCTCCTGCTCGAGCAAGCTGCGGACTTTGTCAGCAGCAACCTCTGTGAGATTGACACCGTGGGTGGGAAGTTCCGTGGAAACTGTTTCAGTCATTCCATGAATCCTTTCATTAGACTAATTTGCCTTTATCTTACGCCTTTATTAAATTTTGGGCGACCTATTCTCAGACCGGTCAACTGTTAGCAGTCAAGACATTGGGAGGAAATCATCAGCGCTTCAGCCAGGATGGCTTTTTTGAAGTCTGGCAAAAAGAGCGACTCATTGGCGCTGTGGGCCCGAGTGTCGGGGTCTTCAATACCTGTGATGAGAATCTGGGCGCTGGGGAAAACCTCAGTGAGTGTCGCGATAAAAGGAATGGACCCTCCTAAGCCGATTTTAACGGGTTCCACCCCCCAGGCTTGGGCGAAGGACGCCAGCGCGAGCTGAGCACCGTCACCATCAACTTCACCCTTATACGGGCGTCCAGAATCTACAGCACTGTATGTGATCTCAGCCCCAAACAGGTTATTTTCTGCACAGTGTCGTGCCAAAGCAGAGTGAGCAGCTGCTGGGTCCTGGCCTGGCGCAAGACGAACGCTAATCCTTGCTTTAGCAGTCGCCGCAAGAGTATTGGCTGATTCAGATACAGGAGTGATGTCCATGCCGATGACTGAAATAGCCGGCTGGGACCACAGGCGTGAAGTAATAGAGCCCTTACCAGCAAGTTTCATCGACTTGACGATACCCGAATCCGCCCTAAAATCTTCTTCAGAATATTCAACCTCAAGTTCAGGGGAAGAGATTAAACCTTCAACTGCAACCGAACCTTGAGGGTCATGGAGGGTGGCAAGCAACTGAATAAGAACCGTATTCGCGTCGAGAAGGGGCCCACCGAATACCCCTGAGTGAACGGCATGGTCACTAACCTTCACCGAGATATCACCGCTTGCAACACCTCGCAGACCCACCGTGAGAGCAGGAACTCCTGCCCGCCAGTTGGCTGAGTCTGCCACGACAATATAGTCACCCGAGAGCTTCTCACGGTAAGTTGCAATGAAACTATCAAAACTGGGTGAACCCGCTTCTTCTTCACCTTCAATAAAGAGGGTGACGCCGGCTCTAAAATCATCGCCCAAGACTGCTTTCACAGCTCTAAAAGCGGCCAGATGGGCGATAACTCCAGCCTTGTCATCGGCTGCCCCACGCCCAAAAAGTCTATCCCCCTTTTGCTGAGCCTTAAAAGGTTCTGTCTCCCAGAGTTCGAGATCACCGGCAGGTTGGACATCGTGGTGGGCGTAGAGAACAAAAGTGGGGTAACCCGGGGCGGCAGGCTTCGAAGCTAGAACTGCGGGCATGCCCTGCTGCCCCTTACCGTAGGTAGCTGTCAGAACCTCTGCCGAGTCAAAGCCAGCGTCAAGTGCAAGCTCCTGAACCTTCTGAGCGCTCCGAGCAACTTCATCCAAATCAAAAGATTCCCAAGCCACCGAAGGAATAGCTACTAGTTCTGTCAGCTCCTGGACATATTGCTCGAATCGCTCATCAATGAAGCGAGCTAGTTCATCACGTGCCGAAAAATTAAAACATGTTGTTGTCATGTATCCCAGAATACGCCGAGCCACTATAACTTTGAACAACTTGCTATTCTTAAGGGGTGTTTGGACGAAATAAGAAATCAGTAGAAACAGCGGATGCCGCAGCAATTGACTCCGCTCCCCCCGCCGCAAGCGACAAAGATAACAAGCCCGCAAAATACACGCCACCGAAGGGACGCCCTACCCCATCACGTAAGGAACGTGAAGCTGCGCGTAAGAACCCTCTCGTTCCCGCTGACCGGAAGGCCGCAAAAGAGGCTCAGCGCGCAGCAGAGCGTGAATTCCGGGCTAAGCAGCAACAGGCCCTTCAGACCGGGGATGAACGCTACCTCCCGGTTAACGATCGTGGCCCCCAGCGTCGCTACATTCGTGACTACGTTGATGCCCGTTTCAACGTAGGTGATTTTATGCTGATTGTCATCCTGGTGATTTTCATTATCGGATTGATAGTTCCCGCTACACAGCATTTAACCGCTCTACTCATGTGGGCAATGCTTCTGCTGTGGATCCTCGATTACTTCATCATGTGGCGCAAGCTCAAGAAAAAGCTAACCGAAAAATTCACCACTCTTGAACCTCGTTCTGGTCTTTACGCTTTCAACCGCACCATGATGATTCGTAGGTTCCGCCTGCCTAAACCGCAGGTAGAACGAGGAAACTACCCCAGCTAATAGAGCTCACAGGCGCATGAGAAGGGCCGCTAACCACTCGGTAGCGGCCCTTTATCGTATCTGCTGGAGGACTAGGAAGCTTTCCTCAGTTTGAGGAGCTCTCGGTTGATGTGCGCCGCCCAGAGCGGCCCCTGATAGATGAAGGCTGTATAACCCTGAACCAGGTCGGCCCCAGCATCTAGCCGTTCAGCAACATCCTGAGCAGTTGTTACACCGCCTACAGAGATCAGCGCGAGCTTATCCCCTACCTCTGCTTTCAAGAGCTTCAGAACTTCAAGCGAACGATGCTTGAGTGGCTCCCCCGATAGGCCACCAGCACCGAGTTCCATGACCTTATCCATGGGGGTTATCAGCTCCAAGCCCTCACGAGCAATAGTCGTATTGGTGGCGATAATGCCGTCGAGGCCAAGGCGCAGAGCCATGGCGGCAAGGTCTCTGATATCCTCATCGGCAAGGTCAGGTGCAATCTTGACGACCAGAGGAACTCGTCGGCCTAGCACTACCCTATCGGCCTCAGCACGCACAGCGGCAAGAAGCGGCTCGAGGGTTTCGATAGCCTGAAGATCCCTGAGCCCAGGAGTGTTGGGAGAACTTACATTAACCGCAAGATAATCCGCCTGAGGCGCAAGAATACGGGTGCTGATCAGATAATCCTCAATGGCCTGGTCCAACTCAACGACCTTGGTCTTACCAATGTTGATACCAATAACAGGACGTACCTTACCCCGGTATTCGGCATCAAGGTCAGCTCTAGCCGCAGCTACCCTCGGTCCAGTGTCTGCTGCACCGTTATTGTTAAAGCCCATGCGGTTAACAATTGCACGGTCCTCAAGCAATCTGAATAATCGTGGCTGAGGGTTACCAGGTTGGGCCTGGCCTGTGATGGTGCCAATCTCGATATGCCCAAAGCCCAAGTTACCCAGAGCTACGATAGCCGTACCCCCCTTGTCAAAACCAGCGGCAATTCCAAAAGGAGATGGGAACCGGATACCCATGACCTCCGTGGACAAAGAGGGGTCAGGCGAGAAGAACCTGCCACCCCACCGCGTCACACCCGTCGCTCGCAGGGTCTTCACACCCCACATACCTAGATGGTGGGCCTTTTCAGGGTCCATCGGTTTAAAAAAGAGCTTGAACAGGGTTGGGTAGATCCGCATCGGGGACCCCTTTCAGCTAGGGCATCACAACTGCCAATTTGTAAGCAAAAACTAGGGTTTGCTGACCTTATCTACCGCCCCACCGTAGCGTCTATCGCGAGAGGCGTACTCCTGGACAGCCTGCCATAAGGTGAGACGGTTTACATCGGGCCAGAGAACGTTCATGAAGACCATTTCGGCGTAGGCGCTTTGCCAGAGCAAGAAGTTTGAAATTCGCTGTTCGCCAGATGTGCGTAGGAACAGGTCTACATCGGGTAAATCGGGTTCATCAAGGTAGCGCTGGAAAATTTTTTCGTTGATGTGTTTGGCCTTCAGCTTGCCGCTAGCAAGATCCTCGGCAAGGAGGGCTGCTGCATCGGCAATCTCGGCGCGCCCCCCATAATTGACGCACATGGTCAGGGTACACAGCGTATTGTTCTTGGTCTCTTCCTCGCATTTTTCAAGGAGCGAGATGACGGACTTCCAGAGCTTAGGCCTGCGGCCGGCCCACCGAATACGGACGCCCCAGGACTTGAGCGTTTCTAATTGGCGTTCCAGCACTTCGGATGAGAAACGCATCAAAAAGGCAACCTCGTCGGGTGACCGACGCCAGTTTTCCGTTGAAAAGGCGTAAGCAGAAATGTAAGGGATGCCCATCTCAATTGCGCCAGCTACGACCTCAAGAAGTGCCGCCTCCCCCGCCCGGTGCCCCTCGTTCCTGGGCAGACCGCGCTCGTTAGCCCACCGCCCGTTCCCGTCCATCACCACGGCAACATGCTGAGGGACAAACTTACTGGGGATAGCAGGAGCTACAACACCACTTGGGTGGGCAGGTGGCTTGATGACAGTCATAGGGCTATTGTTCCTTTTCCAAGGTTGCTAGGGTCTTCAGCGGCTTATCCAACTGCCACTGCACATAATCCATGATAAGCCCGGACATTCTATGGGCTAAGACTGATGGGAACTGCCCGGTAACAGCAGGCCAGTCCCCACCAGCAAGTACCTGCAAATACTGCGGAGTCTGTGGCGGTACCGGGTAAATGCGGCTGAAATCACCCGACCGAGCGCAGCCAGTGCAGAGCAAGCCAACCTCAGGAGAATAGTAGGTAAGGCCATCCTCGAGACCGCATGATGCGCACCTAGCTAAAGCCATACTCCACCCCGCAAGATGAAGCGCTCTCAGCAGGTAGGAATCGAGAATCCGGTACGCTGGGAGCTCCCCCGCGGCCAGGGCAGATAAAGCACCAGCCAGCAGAACGAACTGGTCCTGAAGCCTATCTTGCTCGTGGGCCAGTAGCTGCTCGGCAACCTCACAGACCACAGCGGCCACCGTGTAGCGAGTGTAATCCGCAACGATAGGTCCAAGGTAGGCCCGTCGGGTCACGACCTGAGAAATCGTCGCCAAATTTTTACCGGCTGCCGCAGAAATCTCCACCAGCATGAAGGGCTCAAGACGAGCCCCAATCTTCGAACTACTCTTCCGAACCCCCTTTGCTACGGCATGGACTAGACCGTCATGCCTGGTCGCTAAGATAATGATCCGGTCGTACTCCCCCAAATCTTGGGTACGTAAAACGATAGCGCTATCACGAATGGTCTTTTTCCTTGATAGCGCTGAATTCACACTCCCATTGTGGCATAACCGCACCCCATATGCCCTGATTGGTGCTGGGGAATGTGCATCACAAGAGGCTTGACATAAGAGCCGGGGTGAGCAAAATCAGCCCACCCCGACTTAGAATTACTCCTTACTCAGAGTCACGCAAAGCACGGTTGACAGCAGAAACCATTGCCTTCAGCGACGCACGAGTTGTTGAATTATCAATACCGATACCCCACAGAACTCGGCTACCCACGGCCGCTTCGATATACGAGGCAGCCTGCGCATTTGCGGCCGAGCCGAGGGTATGCTCCGAGTAATCCATGACGCGGACATCGACGCCCTCCTTGGCCAGAATCGACTGCAGTGCTTCGATGGGGCCGCTACCCTGAGCGACACGGTTGTAGGTATGACCGTTAATGTTTAGACCAACCCGCATGGTGGTCTCGCCGTGTTCCTCAGAATCAATGGACAGAGACTCGATGCGGTACTTACCCCATCGAGATTCCGCCTTCTGATTAGGAAGGTACTCATCTGCGAAGATATCCCACAGAGCCTTGCTAGCAACTTCCCCGCCCTGGGCATCGGTTTTAGCCTGGACAACCGCCGAGAACTCCTGCTGGGCACGCTTGGGGAGGTCCAGGCCAAAGTCCTTCTTGAGCAGGTAAGCAACACCACCCTTACCTGACTGAGAATTCACACGGATAACAGCTTCGTAGGAGCGCCCAAGGTCTTTAGGATCAATGGGAAGATAAGGAACCGCCCACACGAGCTCGTCAAGGCTCTTGCCCTGTTCAGCGGCATCCTTTTCCATGCGCTCAAATCCCTTTTTGATGGCATCCTGATGCGAGCCAGAGAAAGCAGTGAAGACCAAATCGCCGCCGTAGGGAGAGCGCTCATGAACCGGCAACTGGTTACAGTACTCGACGGTCCGCCTAATCTCGTCAATGTCCGAAAAATCAATCTCCGGGTTAACGCCCTGGGTGTACATGTTCAGACCCAGGGTAATCAAATCGACGTTACCGGTGCGCTCGCCATTACCAAAGAGGCACCCCTCGATACGATCCGCACCAGCTAGGTAACCCAGTTCAGCCGCTGCGACACCGGTTCCACGGTCATTGTGGGGGTGCAATGACAAAATGACGTGCTCACGGTTGGTCAGGTTGCGGCTGACCCATTCAACAGAGTCAGCGTAAATATTGGGAGTTGCCATCTCAACCGTAGCAGGAAGATTGATAATAACTTCGCGGCCTTGGCCGATGCCCAGTTCGTCGGTCACAGCGTTGCAGACCCGAACAGCGAACTCGAGTTCAGTGCCGGTGAAAGACTCCGGTGAGTACTCATAGGTCACCTTGGTATCGTGTACAAGCTGCTCTTCATATTTCTTGCACAAACGGGCTCCCGTGAGCGCAATGTCCAGGATTCCGTCCTGGTCCTGGTTAAAAACTACCCGACGCTGGAGGACTGAAGTCGAGTTGTAGAAGTGAACGATAGCCTTGGGAGCACCGTCAATCGCTTCAAAAGTCTTTTGAATCAGGTGCTCACGGCACTGAACCAGAACCTGAATGGTGACGTCATTGGGGATATGGCCGTCCTCGATGAGGGTACGGACAAAATTAAAGTCGGTTGCGGAGGCAGATGGAAAACCTACCTCAATTTCCTTGTAGCCCATACGGACCAGCAGCTTGAACATAGCCAGCTTACGCTCAGTATCCATGGGGTCAATCAGGGCCTGGTTGCCGTCACGCAGGTCAACCGCGCACCACCGGGGGGCCTTCCTTATCTTCTTTTCCGGCCATGTGCGATCGGGAAGAGAAACATGAATTTGCTGGTCGAAAGGCAGGTACTTGTGTACCGGCATGGACGATGGTTTCTGGAAATTTTTCATAGCTATGACCCTTACAGATGAGGTGAGAAAATTGGCACCGGGTAGCGAATACCCGTAGCGAAGCTAAACCCGGGGCACTTCGCTACGGCAGATAAGCAGTCGCCGTGTCATCTCACGCATAGTGCCACGGTATCACGTTGGTCAACGCCAACCGGGAAAATCCAACCTCTATGTTCACTATCTGGGCTAGCGGCAGGTCAAGGCGCCCAGAGCAGGAAAGAGCCGTCTAAAAAGCCCGGCTTGAGGCCCGTAGTGGGGCAATCAAGCCGGGCTTAAGAAAACTACCAGACCTAGTAACTAAATGCCTGCTGGCAGGTGACCTGATCGGCGGTCTGGCCGCTGGCTCCCCCAGCAATTTTTGCCTGAGTAGTTTGAAGCTTATCTTCGGAGGCTAAATCAGAACCGAGCACTACCTCAATACCGGTATGCAGGCTTGAAGGGGTGACCGCCGTGATTCCATAGAGGTCAGCAATCAGCTGTGCTTCTGCTTCGTAGCCGTAGGGGTAGTAAACCGTAGACGCAGGGTAGATGGTAGCCTGATCCTGAGTTGTGACGGCCGAGAAACCAGCATCCTTGGTGATAGAAGCCAGTTTATTGGCTCGCCCTGTGACCCCACTGGCGTTGGTGAACGTAACGTCAAGAGCATAATTCAGCTCTTGAGCCGTGCTGGTGGAAGGCTCCTCCGCAGGTGCACTGGGTGAGGCAGAAGGCTCAACAAGCGACTGGTCTTTCTGTAGCTTGGTGAAGAAAGCCTCTGCCTCACTCGATAGCTGCAACTTATTCTCATCGTAGATGTAGGGCTCATGAGGAACCGTGGCAAAAACAACCTTGCTTAAGTCCACCGACGAAAAGATTGAGCCAATACCCACAAGATTACCAAGCTTAGTAAGTTCAGTGTCGACCGTTACGTTCTGGGTGATAGCCTCGGCAATTCTAAGAAGCATGGCGGGGTTAGAGAGAGTCCCCTCGGACTGTACCTTCCGTAGCAAAGATGCCAGGAAGCTCTGCTGGGCTTTAATACGCGCTGTATCGCTGCCGTCACCAAAGCCGTGACGAGAGCGAAGGAAAGCAAGAGCCTGCTCCCCCTCAACACTTGATGTACCGGCAGGAAGTTTGAGGCCGCTGTAAGTATCGTCAATCGGCTCGGAAACGCATACCTCAACCCCACCCACAACACTTGAAAGCGCTTTAACGGCATTGAAATCAACCAGCATAAAGTGATCAATGGCCACACCGGTGAGGTTGCTGATGGTAGCAACGGTACACCCCGGTCCGCCCCGTTCGAGAGACTCATTAATCTGGGTATCAGATGTGGCGGGGTAGACTTCCCCCGTGGTTGCATCGGTGCACTTGGGGATATCAACCATGAGGTCACGTGGCAAGGAAATCACGTTCACCGCTGAGCGGTCTTCGCTCACCTGAACCAGCATCATGACATCGGAACGAGCACCGGCTTCAAGGTCCTCGGCAGAACCGTAAGCTCCGTTAGCGCCGCTACGAGTATCAGAACCGATAATCAAAATATCAAGGGGACCGCTCGCAAGGTTGCTAGAGAGCTCACCGATATTGATTTCAGCGGTATGGACGTTGCTGCGTAAACGCAATAGCGCAAACCCGCTGAAAGCAACCACCATAGTCAGCAAGGCCACGCACGATAAGGCAATCCACTGGAGCTGCCGGGATTTAATCGGCTGATTCGCCATATGTCGGCCAAGTGGCTCAACAATTCGCTGGTTGGGGGTACCCTGAGGCGCCATTCAGTTACTCCGATTCATCAATACTGGGCTCGTCCTGCTGCTTTGCCTGCACCAGGATAAACAATCAAGCTGGGAAGATTCTTTTGATTTAAGCGGCTTTTGGTACTAAAAACCCAGCTTCCCGAGTGCCCTGGGATCGCGCTGCCAGTCTTTTGCTACCTTGACATGGACCGATAGGTAGACCTTGGTCCCTAGAAGTGCCTCAATATTGTGTCGAGCTTTTTGCCCAATTTCTTTGAGCCGTGCTCCACGCTTGCCAATAATGATGCCCTTCTGAGAATCACGCTCAACATAAAGGTTAACGTGAATATCGAGCAGGGCATTATCTTCGCTACGCCCCTCACGTAGCTCCATCTCTTCAACAGTGACAGCAACGGAGTGCGGCAGTTCGTCCTGCACACCCTCGAGCGCGGCCTCACGCACCAGCTCGGCAACCAGTGTTGCCTCAGGTTCATCGGTCAGTTCCCCGGTGGGGTAGAGCGGAGGCGAACTGGGAAGGTAAGAAGAAAGAAGCCTGGCAACTTCATCAACCTGGTAATCCTTAAGGGCAGAGACGGGGATAATATCTGCCCAGCCCCCCTGACCGTCAATAACAGTAGCCTGCTGAACCTGGCCTTTATTCCGTTTGGCCGCAGGGCCACTACCCTTACGGAAGGCGAGCCCTTCGCCCTTCTGCTTGGCTTCCTGGCGTTGGCGGCGCTGCTGTCGAGCGGCTCGCTCTGCACTCATGATTTCATCGCCCAGGGCTGACACCGCAAGAAGCTGCTCGGTCAGTTGCTCGTGAGAAACCTTATCTGCCTTAGTCACAATCGCAACAATCGGTTTATTGCCCGAAGCCGCAAGCTGCTGAGCAATGTAACGGTCGCCCGGGCCAATCTTCTCGTCCGCAGGAATACAGAAACCGATTACATCGACCTCAGAGAGAGTCTGAGCTACCAGGTCATTGAGCCGTTCACCCAAAAGTGTACGAGGGCGGTGCAAACCGGGAGTGTCTACCAGCACCAGTTGAAAATCCTCACGGTGAACAATACCGCGAATCGTGTGGCGAGTAGTTTGCGGGCGATTTGAGGTAATCGCAACCTTCTGGCCCACTAAAGCATTAGTCAGTGTCGATTTACCGGCATTAGGTCGGCCTACCAAAACGGCAAAGCCTGCGGTGTAATCCTCGGGAAAGGCTGCAAAATCCACTCAATAGCTCCAAAAAGTAGTGAAAAAATATCTACCCATCACTTTACAGGTAGCTAGCACCCGCCAGTTGCCAAACTACCTCCCGTCCACCCCACCGGCTGATAAAAGAGAGGTCCATCATAAAAGTGACGTGTGCGGAACTAATGGCTGTGCTCGTCTTCTGGTTCAGTATCAGTATCTGGGCTTACCCAAACCTGTAGGGTGCCCACCTTGTTGCGGCGGCCGCGGGAACCAATAGCTCGAATGTGGATACCCTCCACAAGAACCTCACTACCAATAATCGGTACCCGACCCAAATGCTTAGCGAGCAAGCCGCCTACCGTGTCAACGTCGTCGTCTTCTAGCTCAATACCAAAGATTTCCCCGAGCTCCCAGGTGCTCAGACGGGAGCTAATCTTGAAAGTGCCGTCTTCCTGAACAGAAACCTCTGCTTTGTCGTTGTCGTACTCATCGGAAATATCTCCAACAAGCTCTTCGATCAGGTCTTCTAATGTCACAAGACCAGCTGTGCCACCGTACTCATCGACAACGACGGCAATGTGGGTTGATTCGCGTTGCATTTCTTTCAGTAGGTCCATGACCCGTTTAGATTCTGGTTCATAACGCACCGGGCGCATCAGCTCCGCTATTTTCGCTGGCTGGGAACCCTGAGTGCCAGTCCGTGTCGCGGCAACAACGTCCTTGAGATAGAGCATGCCTCGTACATCGTCAAAAGATTCCCCAAGTACCGGAATACGTGAGTAGCCCGATCGTAAAAAGAGAGAGAGCGACTGGTCAATGCTCTGGTCAACATCAACGGTTACCATGTCGGCACGGGGTACCATGATGGAGCGAATCCTGGTTTCGTCAAGCTCGAAAATGGACTGAACCATCTCGGCTTCATCGTCCTCGATAGCCTCAGAAGAGCTAGCCCTATCAACGAACTCGAGGATTTCGTCTTCGGTAAAGATGCCCGTAACCCGCTCAGAATCCCTGGGGCTGAACTTACGAGAGAGCTTCGTCAGAATAGATGAGAAGGGGCGGGTTAGAACGCCCAGTGCGTAGACAGTCCCCGCCATAGCCGAGAAAACCTGAACGTGCTTAGTGCGCCCTACCAGACGCGGAGCTACACCAAAGAAGACAAAGACCAGAACCGTCATCACCAGAAGTGTGGCTATTACACTGACCCAGGTACGTTCAAAAAGGTCATGGGCTAGCAGGTAGAAGCAAATAATCGAGGCAACTTCAGCTAGCACGCGCCAGATACGCAAGGATCTGAAGTAAGGCTCAGGGTCTGCCAGCACTGCCCTAATACTTTCCTTGCCCGATTCTTCAGCTAAACCTTGGGCCTCGGACCGAGGAAGGTAGGTGTAAGAGGATTCAACAGCGGTAAAGAGATAGCCCAGCAAGACTAGCAACAAGACAGCAAAAAGAAGAAGGATAAGACCTACCACGGTTTAATGCCTCGTCTCAACAGGAGCTGGGCGACCTAAGAAATCTTCCAGCAAGGAACGCTGAATCCCGAACATTTCAGCTTCTTCCTCGGCAGTAGCATGGTCATAGCCCAGACAGTGCAGAATGCCGTGGGTGGTGAGTAGACACAGCTCATCGAGGGTGCTGTGGCCAGCGTCAGCGCCCTGACGAGCTGCTACCGGCGGGCAGAGCACGATATCGCCCAGAACCCCAGAAGAAGGCTGTTCAGGGGTACCCGGGGTGAGCTCGTCCATAGGGAAGCTCATGACATCGGTTGAGCCCGGTAGATCCATCCATTCCAGGTGGATGCGCTCCATCTCCGATTCCCCCACTACTGCAATCGAAAGCTCTGTATCGGGTGCCAAGTTCATGCTCGAAAAAACGTGGGCCACCAGGCCTTCAATAGTCGCAATATCTACTGCTGCGAAAGACTCCCGGTCAAAATCACTTGCTGAGCTATCCAGCTCCTCAATTTCAAATTCTAGGTTCACTGGTTTGTACCATCTTCTTGCTCTGACACATCAATACCGGATTTAGCCAATAGCTTTTCGGCTGCAGCTTCTATGGTCTGACGTTTAACCTTGCGATTGCGGCGGCGCTCCATAGAGGACTTTGCCTGATCCCACTTATCATAGGCATTGACGATATCGGATACGAGGCTATGACGAACGACGTCTTCTGCCTCAAGCACTGCAAGGTGGATATCATCAATACCCTCTAGAATCTGCCGAACCTGCTTGAGGCCCGAAGCCTGACCGCCCGGAAGGTCGATCTGGGTGACGTCGCCGGTAATCACCATCTTTGAGCCAAAGCCCAGACGGGTCAGGAACATCTTCATCTGCTCCACCGTGGTGTTCTGAGCCTCGTCCAGAATAATAAATGCGTCGTTCAAGGTGCGTCCACGCATATAGGCCAGAGGAGCCACCTCAATGGTGCCGGCTTCCATCAGCCTGGGAATAGACTCAGGATCGATCATGTCATGGAGCGCATCGTAAAGAGGGCGCAGATAGGGGTCAATCTTATCGTTGAGGGTACCGGGTAAGAACCCCAAACGCTCGCCTGCTTCAACAGCCGGTCGAGTCAGAATAATACGGTTGACTTCCTTGGATTGAAGGGCCTGCACCGCCTTAGCCATGGCTAAATAGGTTTTGCCTGTACCCGCAGGGCCGATACCAAACACCACGGTGTTGGCGTCAATGGCATCAACATAGCTCTTCTGGTTAATGGTTTTGGGTCGAATATTTTTGCCGCGAGAACTTAGAATATTTTGGCTCATAGCGGTTGCCGGGTGGTTCAGGCTGGCAGTCATCATGGACATTATCCGTTTGACAACCTCGGCGGTGACCTGCGTATCGTTCTCCACCAAAAGAGTGAGTTCCGCAAGCAATCGGACGGTTGTCGCCACGGTCTCTGAAGGTCCGGTAACCACGACGTCCAGGCCCTTAGGCCGAATCCTTAGGCCGGGGAAAGTCTGTTCAACCAGCCCGATATTACCGTCGTGGGGGCCAAGAACTGCCACCATTTCTGCGGTGGATTTGAAAGAGAAAGTCCGGGCTACTGAAAGCGGCCGGCTCGTAGATTGTACTGATGTAGTCATAAGTGCCCAGCTGGGCCTTCAGAGCTCCTCATTGCAGTAGCGAACAGGGGGTAGTGCTCAGGGTTTACTTTACCCGCACTATTTGAAGAAAAAACGGGTTTTGCGCAGAGTGATATTGAACAGTTCGCCAACTCAAGGTAAATCTCTTGAAAGCTGGCAATGAACTCTTTACCAGCGACCCAGGGCAAGATTCAGTGCCGAAATAGCGGCAGCTCCGGCTGTTGAGCTACGGAGCACCTCGGGGCCAAGCAATACGGTGTGTGCGCCGGCTTGTTCCAAGATCTCAAGCTCCCGAGGGCTAATCCCACCCTCCGGCCCCACCACAAAATAGACCTCCTCAACATCCGGGCTAAGGTGCTCTGCCAAAGCCTGTGAAAGTCGGTAGTTTGCCTGCTCATGCAGAAGTAGAAAGAGCGCCCGCTCCCCCAATTCCTGGGTCAAATCGGCCAGATCAGCCGTGCTGTGGAGCTGATAGACAGGCGGGAGCAGTGCCCGCCTAGACTGCTTGGCTGCGGCTTTGACCGTGTTCTGCCACTTGGCATGTGCTTTTGCTGCCCGCTCCATCTTCCAACGAACAATTGAGCGGTCGGCACTCCACGGTACAATACCGTGAGCGCCCAGCTCGGTGGCCATCTCAATAGCCTGGATATCTCGGTCGCCCTTGGCCAGAGCCTGAACCAGGTAGATCGAAATACCTAGCTCATCGAGCGCCAGCGACTGAACCGTTAGCAGCAAACCGCCGTCTACTGTGCCCTCCACCCTTGTGACGGCCCGGTTGCCCAAGCCGTTGACCAGGTCGATCCCCTCGCCTAACTCCGCACGTTTGACGGTCTTGGCGTGGTGGCCCTCATCGCCTAGGAGACTGTAGGCGGCACCTGGGACCAAGGACTCAAAATCTTCGGGCGAGATGTAGTAGACGGCGTTGCTCATAACGAGTTCCTACTTGAGGTGGTCTTTGAGGCGGGAGAAGAACCCACCCTGCTTATGGGTCACGGTTTCACTCATCTTGAGATCTTCTCCGCGCAACTCCGAGAACTGCTTAAGCAGGTTCTTTTCTTCATCGGTGAGCTGGGTAGGGGTACGGACCTCAACCTGCACACGCAAATCACCGCGGCCACCACCGCGCAGGTGGTTAACACCCAGGCCCTTGAGCGTGATGACATCGCCAGACTGAGTGCCGGCTGGAATCTGTATCTCCTGCGGCCCGTCGAAAGTCTCCAAGGTGATGGTAGTGCCCAAGGCGGCAGCGGTCATCGGAACCCCTACCGCCGCAATGAGGTCATCGCGTTCGCGTGAGAAAGTGGGATCGGCCGCTACACGAAGCTCAACGTAGAGGTCACCATTAGGTCCGCCGGCGGTGCCTGCTTCACCCTGCCCCGCTAGACGAATACGGGCGCCATCGGTTACGCCCGCAGGAATCTTGATGGTCAGGGGCTTGCGTTCACGCACACGACCCTCACCATAGCACTCGGCGCAGGGGTGCTTGATAACGGTTCCAAAGCCACGGCAGCTGGGGCACTCAACAGGCTGAACGACAGTACCCAAGATGGACTGAACCTGGCGCTGCATGTAGCCCTGGCCACGGCAGGTTTCACAGGTTTCGGGGTGGGTACCCTCAGCGGTTCCCTCGCCCTTACACAGGTCGCAGGTCACAGCGGTATCAACGGTGATGGGCTTATTGGTGCCAAAGACAGCGTCTTTAAGGTCAATCTTGACGTTGATAAGAGCATCCTGCCCCTGACGAACCCGGCTCTGCGGCCCGCGCGGAGTCGCGTTGAAAAAGGTCTCAAAGATATCCTGGAAACCACCAAAGCCGCCCGCCCCGTTAAAGCCGCCGGCTGTGCCGTTCTCGTTACCGGTTTGATCATAAATCCGGCGCTTTTCAGGGTCAGAGAGCACATCGTGAGCTAGCGAAACACGCTTAAATTCCTCAGCGGCTTCCTCAGAAGGGTTAATGTCGGGGTGCAGCTGGCGGGCTTTCTTGCGGTAGGCCTTTTTGATTTCTTCGGGGCTGGCATCGCGCGATACACCGAGGGTTTCGTAGTGACTGCTCACAGTTCTCTCTTTCAGGGTCATGGGGTACTACTAAATATGTGGAGGCAAGAAGCTGTTTTACTCCTGCCCCAAAATCTTTGACAGGTAGCGGGCTACGGCATTCACCTTTGAGACGGTTCGGGCGTAGTCCATACGTGTTGGCCCTACAACACCAACGTGTGCCTTTCCTCCAGGGCCGTAGCTACTTGCAACAACTGAGGTCTCGGCCAGCGATTTCTCCCTGTTTTCTGAGCCGATGCTGACCGCAAAACCGCGCTCATCGTGTTCCATAGTTGCCAAAAGCTTAAGGAGCACCACCTGCTCTTCAAGGGCATCGAGTACAGGTGCAATACTACCGCGAAAATCAACGGTTGACTCTGCCAGGTAGGCTGTTCCCGCTATCAGCACCTGAGAGGATACACCCTGAGCTGCCAGTAGCTGAACGGCCTGGACGAGGCTGAGCATGAGCTTGCTGCGCGGGTGAGGAGCCAGCGCCTGAGCCACCTGGGACAGAGGCTGACCCGAAAAGGCCTCAATAAGCTGTTGCTTGATAGTGACCAGTTCATCGGCTGTATGCGGGCATGCTACCGTTCGTTGGGTGACCTGCCCGGTATCGGTAATCACTACCACTAGGACTGTGGATGTTGATAAAGAGACCAGCTCAACATGCCGTAGCGCAACCGTCGGGCCGGTCGGATACTGCACCATGGCGACCTGGTGAGTAAGCGAAGAAAGGAGCTGGACGCTACTTTTCATCATGTCATCCACGCTATCGGCGCTATCGAGCAGGGTATGGATTGCTCTCTTCTCCCCTGGTGAGAGCGGTCGCAAAGCCGATATCTGGTCAACGAAAAGCCGGTAACCCAGGTCAGTGGGCACTCTGCCCGCACTGGCATGTGGTGCCGATATCAGGCCCTGTTCTTCCAGAGCGGCCATGTCGTTGCGCACCGTGGCGCTAGAAACCCCCAACTGCCGCCGCTCAATGAGGGTCTTTGAACCAACCGGCTCCCGAGTATGCACGTATTCCTCGACGATAGCCTGCAAGACCTGAAGCCTGCGCGGATGGTCCATTTCACCTCCTGATGATGTGAGCTTTAAGGGTTTTTAGCACTGGGGATACCAGAGTGCTAAGTTACCCGTTAACTCTAATACCACTGCACTAGAATCAGAATTCAGTACGCTGATGGCTAAGGCACTTGGCCGTGTTTTCAAGGAGTTCAATGGATTATCGCGCTTCGTGGGGGTCAGCTGATCTGAGCGCCCACAAACATTCCCAATTACCCCGCGTGGTGCTCAAACCGGGGCTGGTTCTCGAAGATATGGTGAGCGGTTTTGTGGGTGCAGCTGTTTCGCTCCGCTCTGTTGGCAGTCACCGTATGGTAGGTCTTGAGGATCGGCATGGGCGGGTCAAGCAATTCCCCTTGGGCCCCGGCTTCCTCCTTGAAGGTCGACCGGTCAACCTTGTTGCTCCTGAACCGCAACAGGCTAAGCCCACCAAGCAGATTTCCCGATCCGGTTCTGTCGCCTTGGATAATGCCCCCGCTAGGACTGCCCGTGCCAGCCGAATTTGGGTCGAAGGTATCCACGACGCTGAACTGATTGAGAAAGTGTGGGGGCACGACCTGCGTGTCGAAGGGATTGTGGTCGAACCCCTCCACGGTCTTGATGATGTAGCCAGTGCCATTAGGGAGTTCGCACCAGCGCCCCACCGAAAACTCGGGATTCTAGTGGACCACCTGATTACCGGGTCTAAAGAAAGCCGTATAGCCGAAGCCGCGCTGAAAACCCCCGGCGCTCGCGGGAACGTAATGATTATGGGGCACCCCTTTGTCGATATTTGGCAGGCAGTTAAACCCGGCGTTCTTGGAATCGAGAAATGGCCCGTAATCCCTCGCAGCGAAGAATGGAAGCAGGGAATCCTCCGCCGACTCAACCGGCCTTACGCCAGACCCGAAGATATTCGAGCCGGATGGGACTCAATCCTAAAGCGCGTTAATACCTATACCGACCTTGAGCCGGCTCTGCTTGGCCCAGTAGAACAACTCATAGATTTTGTGACTCTTGAAAGCTAAACTTTCTCGGTAAATAATGTGATAAATATCGTGCGCTCACAAGACAAAAAGTCACTTATACCTATACCTTGTACACAAGCTATTGACTAGACTTGTCTGAGGCATGAACTTGGCATCGTGCCATCACTCGTATCCACCCAAGACCAAAGAGAAACCTTCTTGAAGACTGCAACTTCTCCATCGACCACCACCTACAAGGGGTCCTCAGCAACGGCATCGCACCTGTCCGTTAATGCTGACCGCAACATAGCGACTGCTGCCCACTTCGGTGGTGTACTCGGCTGTATCCCCTCCGCTGTTATCTACTACCTCTACCGGGGTCGCGGTCCTTTCACTGAGCAGGAATCACGTGAGGCGCTCGACTTCACCCTGCTTCCCACCATCGTTTTGGCTCTGGGAATTATTCTGAGTAACATCCCCGCTATCGGCTGGTTCTTCGGACTTGTAGCAGCTCTGACCTGGACCTACCTGGCTTTCTCAGCCCTTATTGCCGGCATTGTGGTAACTCGCGGTAACCCCTACCAGTACAAGTTCAACACTTTCCTTTTCACTAAGATTTTGAGCCGTAAAAAGTAGCCTCTGCTAATCTAAAAGTTCTGGGCCCCTACCTTATGCAGGTATGAGGCCCAGTTTTCTTTAGTACAGGTCGGGTAGTAGCTCCCTGGTCACGGCATCGCCTAAGAGCCGACCCTGCAGAGTGAGTCTGACCCGACCGTCAGCAAGGGCTTGCTCATCAATCAGCCCTTGACTTATAAGCCAGTCGAGGGACGAAGCTATATCGGTGCCCTGCCGGCCCTCCACCAGCCGGCTCACAGGTAATCCGTCGATGACGCGAAGCATGAGCATGATGTCTTCAAACCGTCGCGTTTCTTGACTTAAGACCTCGCGGGCCGCTGCGGGGCTTAGACCTTGCCTGACCCTTGTGGTGTAGGGAACTGGGTGCTTGAGGTTCCACCAGCGAGTCCCATCCACATGTGAATGAGCACCGGGACCAACCCCCCACCAGTCCTGGTTGCGCCAGTAGGCGTAGTTGTGGCGGCTCCTAAACTCCGGCGACTTAGCGTAGTTGGATACCTCATACCAGTGGTAGCCTTCTTCATCGAAGATTGCTTCAGCAAGAAGATACTTATCGGCCATAGCATCTTCATCGGGCATAGCAAACTCACCCCTACGAATTTGCGCGGCAAGTTTAGTCCCCTCCTCCACAATCAGGGAGTAGGCCGAGATATGGTCAGGCCCATAAGAAACTGCCGCTCGTACGGTCTGCTCCCACTGCTCTAGACTCTCCCCCGGAGCGCCGTAGATCAGATCAAGGGAAACCTGTAAACCGGCCTCGCGGGCCCAAGCCACTACCTTAGGAACATTAGCCGGTGTGTGCGTGCGGTCAAGCACTGCAAGGACATCAGGCACCACGGACTGCATGCCAAAGGATACCCTGGTAAAGCCACCGGCTCTGAGCGTAAACAGGTCATCGCGGGTCACAGAGTCGGGGTTGGCCTCCGTGGTAACCTCCGCCCCCTTCTCCAAGCCAAATAGATTTATGGCTTTCGCCAGAATCCGGACTAAATCAGCAGCCGGCAATTTGGTCGGAGTCCCACCCCCAAAGAACACAGAGTAGAGCTTACGCTCCGGTGCTCCTGACTCTCGCAGAACCCGCTGAGCAAACTCAAGCTCAGCAATAGCATCGTCAGCATAACTGCCTAACCCAACGCCGTCACCGAAATCTTCGGTTGCGTAGGTGTTGAAATCGCAGTAACCACAGCGCACAGAACAGAAAGGAACATGCACATACAAACTAAAATCGCGTTCCTGCAAACTGGCGGCAGAATCAAATGGGATTCTGCCGTCCAAGGGTGCAGGTTGGCCTAAAGGCTGAGCCGGCATTATTTCTTTGACTTGTCCTTAGACTCTTCACCCGATGAGAGCGCCGCAATGAAGGCTTCCTGGGGAACCTCAACGCGGCCCACCATCTTCATACGTTTCTTGCCTTCCTTCTGCTTCTCAAGGAGCTTACGCTTACGCGAAATATCGCCACCGTAGCACTTAGAAAGGACATCCTTACGCATAGCGCGGATATTCTCACGGGCAATAATGCGTGACCCGATGGCAGCCTGGATAGGTACCTCGAACTGCTGGCGAGGAATCAGCTCACGCAGTTTACCGGTCATCATGACACCGTAGGAGTATGCCTTATCACGGTGAGTGATAGCAGAGAAAGCGTCGACCTTTTCACCCTGGAGCAAGATGTCAACCTTGACCAGGTCGGCCTCTTCTTCGCCGTCAAATTTCCAGTCCAGTGAAGCGTAGCCACGGGTCTTGCTCTTGAGCTGGTCAAAGAAGTCAAAGACAATCTCAGCCAGTGGCAGACGATAACGGAGCTCCACACGGTCCTGGGAGAGATAATCCATGCCCCCCATGGAACCGCGACGGGACTGACACAACTCCATGATGGCACCCACAAACTCGTTGGGAGCGATGATGGTGCAGGCGACCATGGGTTCCTTGATGATGGCTACCTTGCCTTCGGGGAACTCACTGGGGTTGGTCACCCGCTGGGAAACTCCATCTTCGCCCACAACATCGTAGATAACGTTGGGAGCGGTGGAGATAAGGTCCAGGTTGAACTCCCGCTCAAGACGTTCACGAACAATCTCAAGGTGGAGCAGACCCAGGAAGCCGCAGCGGAAGCCAAAGCCTAGTGCCGCTGAAGTCTCAGGCTCCCAGATCAGGGCAGCATCGTTGAGCTGGAGCTTTTCCAGGGCATCGCGCAGGGCCGGGTAGTCCGAGCCGTCAATGGGGAACAAGCCAGAGAACACCATAGGCTTGGGGTCCTGGTAACCTCCCAACTCCTCACTGGCGGGCAGATGCGAACTTGTCACGGTATCACCCACGCGGGAGAGACGGACGTCTTTTACACCGGTAATTAGGTAGCCCACTTCGCCCATGCCCAGTCCGTCGGTGGGTTTAGGTTCGGGCGAAATCACACCAATTTCGAGCAGGTCATGCTCCGCGCCCGTGGACATCATCTTGATTTTTTGACGCGGGGTGAGCTTACCATCAACTACACGAACATAGGTGACAACGCCGCGGTAAGAGTCGTATACGGAGTCGAAAATCATGGCGCGGGCGGGAGCATCCTGCTCCCCCTTAGGTGCAGGCAGGAGCTCCACAATACGGTCTAGAAGTTCGGGCACACCCTCACCGGTCTTACCGGAAACACGCAAAACCTCATCGGGCTCAACTCCAATCAGATGAGCTAGCTCCTCTGCATATTTATCGGGCTGTGCCGCTGGCAGATCAATCTTGTTGAGGACCGGGATAATAGCCAAATCGTTTTCCATGGCTAGGTAGAGATTAGCCAGGGTCTGGGCCTCAATACCCTGAGCCGCATCAACCAGAAGCAAAGCGCCTTCACATGCTGCCAGAGAGCGTGAAACCTCATAGGTGAAGTCCACGTGGCCGGGTGTGTCAATCATGTTCAGAGCGTAGTTAACGCCCTTGACTTCCCAAGGCATACGAACAGCCTGGGACTTAATGGTGATACCGCGCTCACGCTCGATATCCATGCGGTCAAGATACTGAGCTTTCATCTCACGCGGGGTAACAACCCCGGTAGCCTGCAACATGCGGTCGGCCAGGGTCGATTTACCGTGGTCGATATGCGCGATAATGCAGAAATTGCGGATGATGGAGGGATCAGTAGCCGCGGGCTTAGGTGGGTTGGTCGCCAAGGGTGACACGTGGGTTTGGTCCTTTCACGACTCACAGTAGCTTGCAGAAGCTTACAGGGAAGTCTCTGACGATAGAAATCAGTTAACCAGTTTCTCACACTTCACGCGTGCGTGTCTGCTCGCGCGCCGCTCATAAGCGTTTATTGTAGTGACCATGAAGATCAATTTGAGAACCATCAACCAGGCGCTCAGCATCGGTCAGAAGCTTATGCGCGAATGGAACAAGTACCAGAACCAGAAGGATCGTCAGCAGGGTACCGCAGCCCCGAAGACCACCCGCTCAAAAACCACGCGAGAAACCAAACGTCAGGGTGACTACGGCACTTTTGGGACTGAGCCAGCTCAGCAGAGACCGGCAGAGAGCACTCAAGGCCAGTCGCCGGGAGTCCCCTCAAACCCTTACGCAACCGGTACAACGCCACCCCCTGCTACCAGCTCAAACACTGGTAGCTGGGAAACCGGCGGCTACCCCGGCGATTACTTCGGAACTGTAACTTTCGACTACTCCCCTAACCCCGATGGTGAAGCTGACCCCGGTGAAGTTGTATGGGCCTGGGTGCCCTTCGAAGAAGACTACACCCAGGGAAAGGACCGCCCGCTTCTGATTATCGGGAAGAGCGGCAACTACCTGCTAGGTCTCATGCTGACCAGTAAGGACCACACCAACGCCGCAACCACCGACCCCAACTATCTCGATATCGGTAGCGGCGCATGGGATAAGGAAGGTCGCCCCTCCGAGGTCAAGCTCAACCGGGTCATCCAGCTCAACCCCAGGGGTCTTCGTCGTGAAGGCGCCACTATGGATAGGGCAACCTTCGACCTGGTTGTTCAGGCCTACAACCAACGCTGAACTATCTTCAGGGCAGGTGCATAAGTGTTGCCTTAATCTCCGCCACACAGAGCCAATAAACTGATAAAGTTAATGCTTGTGTGTCCGATGGTCATCGGGCACTGCTGACTGGTTGCCATAGGCATCCCCACGCCGCTCAGTCGATGACCGGTCAGCACAGCCCTCACCGACCAATTAGACAAAAACAGAAAGTTTTTAATCGTGGCTAATATTAAGTCCCAGAAGAAGCGTATCCTCACCAACGAGAAGGCTCGCCTGCGCAACAACGCAATCAAGTCCGATCTCAAGACCTCCATCCGTAAGGTCACCGAGGCAGTTGAAGCTCAGAATGTTGAAGCAGCAACTGACGCTCTTCGTACCGCAAACCGCAAGCTTGACAAGGCTGTTTCAAAGGGTGTTCTTCACAAGAAGAACGCTGCAAACAAGAAGTCAGGCCTTGCTGTTCTGGTAAACAAGCTTTCCTAAGTTCTGGTTCCGGCCCCTCTAGCCGGCGTCTAAGAGCGAAGTGACATAAAGCCCCACACACCCTTAGGGTATGTGGGGCTTTGTGCATGCCAGGGATATTTTTGCCAGGACCTATTACCGGCTCTGTGCCGTCTGCGCAATAGCAAGGACAGCTTTTTCCAGCGGGTAGAGCGGATCAAGGTTCTCACCCTTAAGCTGGGCATCGGTATCAGCCAGAAGAGCTAGAATCTGCGCAAGGTCAGCCGGAGAATACCTGCGTGCATCACGTTGCGCGGCCTCGACCTGCCAGGGGATCATCTTGAGCTCACTTGCGAGCTGGTTAGCGCTCCCAGGTACCCCGTGAACCTTGGCGATATTACGGATACGGGCGGCCAAGGCACCGAGCAGTGGGATAGGGTCACTTCCGGTGTCCATAGCCTGGCGGACAAGCTTGATGGCTTCCCTGCTGTTACCGGCAATAGCAGCATCGGCCACCTTAAAGGCTGTGACCTCGGTTCGGCCTCCGAAGTATCTGTTGATAGTCTCCAGGGTAATCTCACCGGGTTCATCGGAGGCCAGCTGTCGAGCCGCCGATGCCAGCTCAGCTATATCGCTGGAAGCAGCTGCCAAGGTGGAGGCGGCAAGGGGGTCAATACGCCGACCAGCTTCCCTAAACTCATAAATCACAAAATCTACACGGTCACGTTCGTTCTTGAGAGATTTGCACTCAACTACTGGGTAATTCCTGTTAGCACGGATGGTGTCTAAGAGTTTCTTTCCGCGGTTTCCCCCGCTGTGGTGAAGGATAGTCAGGGTTGAAGCCTGCGGAGTCTGGCAGTAGGCCAACATATCGGTCAAGAAGAGGTCGTTCATCTGTGCAAGCTGTTCGACCTCAATAATTTTGGGCTCGTCAAAGAGAGAAGGGCTAGCTAGGACCCCTAGCTGGCCAGCTTTGTAGTCTTTAGCTGAAAGTACCGATAGCTCATAGGCCCCGTGTTCTTCAGCAAAGAGCTTGCGGAGCCGCTCCTTCGCTCGTTGGGCAAAATATTCCTCGGGTCCGTACAGTAGGGCTACTGCCGCCAGAGGAACTGTCCTCCAAGCCTTGTCTGCAGTGGACGGTCGTGATTTTGATGAGCGTGCCATGGGCCTCCTTCGTGCCCTTCCATCTTGTCAGAAAATCTTTGGGCGTGCAGGTTAACGAGAAGTGATGAGGTGTAGACCATCGTCATGGGAGCTCACCGCGATATGGCCCTGTTGGTCTGTCCTCTTAGTAGCTATGCCCTGTTTCTCTAAAAATTCCATAATGCTGGGGTGAGGGTGGCCGTAGCTGTTGCCCTGTCCCACCGAAACTACAGCTAGCTGAGGTTTGACAGCGATGATGAGATCGGTCCCGCTCCCCCTGGACCCGTGGTGGGCGACCTTAAGCACTACTGAGGGCAAGGCTGAGCCGTAGTTTGTGATGATGCTATGGGCAGCTTCCGCCTCTAGGTCGCCTGTGGTGAGTACCGTGAGGTGCTCCTCTTGCGAGTTCAAGGGCGCGATATCCCAGCGCATCACCAGCGAGGTATTGTTGGTCCAGCTTGAGCTATCTGATTCACCGGGTATCGCTTGCGGTTCGGACGGTGGCCACAAAACCTCTGCGGTAGCTTGTACCCGGTGATTACTGAGGGGAAAGCCTACAGAGCTCCCCTGCTCAAGGGAATGCAGTGCCGGTTGATGCTGTAGCTGCCGGGAAACGTGACCTTCTAGCTGGTTGAGTTTTTCTGAAGCAAAATAGGGGCTTACCACTACATTCTTCACGGGTAGGGAGGCCAAAGCCCAAGAGTAGGCACCGTAGTGGTCGCTGTGCTCGTGCGTGAGCACGACTGCCTCTAGTTCGTCGATGCCAGCCCAGTCCAGACAGGTTTTAAGTGCTTGAGGGTTATCCCCTGTATCCAGGAGGATGGCAGAACTATTGCCTATTCTGATGAGGTGGGCATCGCCTTGGCCAACGTCGCAGGTAATCCACTGCCAGTCAGCTGGGGCCTTATCTCTTGATGAAAAGCGTGGAGTGATAAGTACGAACAGAAGAACCACAATGAGGCAGAAGAGCACCAGATTGGCCCATTTTCGTGCTGGGTCTTTTCTCCAGGAACCGGGTAAGAGGTTATTCAAAGAAGGTGTTCTGCTCACGCTATACCGCTCCCGCCAACATCAAATAAGGCAGGAACTCTTGAATCCTGCGGAGCGTTAATCCGGGCATCGGTCACCAAAACTATGGCACTGACAGCCGCCACGCCAAAGAGCGTCAGCAGTAGGTTGTGGGGGCTCACCTCTAAAGGGATGCGACTACCGGGGAGGTCATAGCACCAGCGGCTTACCCAATGGACGGTTTGGGCGCCCAGGCCACCGCATTGGAGGAAGAAGCTAGCTGCCTGATCGGCATAATTCTGGCTTGAAGCTAGGAGGGCCGCTAGGCCGGCCAAGGTAATAGGGGCAACGAATGGGGCCACCAGAATATTCGCAAGAACGGTATAGGGGTAGAAAGACTCTGAAAGGAGCAAAATAACCGGTGCACACCATAGAGAAGCAGCCAAAGGAAGAGCCAAGACTTCAGCCCAGAGTAAAGGAAAAATATGGCAGAGGAGACGCGTTATGGCAGGTGCCAACAGCATCAGCGAGGCTGTGGCGGTGACGGATAGCACGAACCCGTAGTCGGTTGCCAGTTCGGGTGATATAAACAGCAAACCGATAAGGCAGCTTGAGAGCAAGGTAAGCCGGTAGGCCCCGTGCCCCAGCACAAGACCTACCGCACCGAGCAGGCCCATAGTCCAAGCCCTTAATACCGAACCGTCCGGGCCGACAACCGAGACGTAGAGGGTGGCAGCGCCCAGACCAGAACAAATCAGAAGTAACCTGGGTAGGCCCAGTTGCTGAACCAGCCGGTAGGCCAGTACGAAGATGAGGGTGATATTGGAACCGGATACGGCTGTGAGATGAGTGAGCCCTGAGGCTCTTAAAGCATTGACCGCCTGCTCTGAAAGCGGAGTATCGTCCCCGTATGCCATTCCTAAGACCAGCCCGGCCTCATCCGCACCTATCTCTCTAGTCGCCTTTGCTCGTAGCTCGTTTTTGAGAAGAAAAATAGCGGGAGCTGATGGGGCACCGCCCTGGTGCCGTAGCGCCCCTTTGACGCTGTAGTAGCTACCCTGAACACGAAATCTACCTACACCGGTTACTGAGCTTCCGGGAACAAACAGCTGCTCTGTGTAGATATGAAGGCTGATAGCTGCCTCGTAGGTGCTGGGATACTTCGATAGCTGGTGAGTGGCAACGGTCGTCCTGTAGCCTCCCCGAGTGGCCGGTTCGGAGTTCACAACCTGGCCGGCAAGCCGTATGCCCTGACCGTTGAGCTCTTGGAGTAGGGCTAACCTAGCTGGATAATCTTTGCCCACCATAATGACGGCTTGCAGAGAACAAAGCAGGAGCGCAAAGGCTAGACAGGCCTGTAATCCCCCGTGAATCCTGGTGCTGATTCTGCTTATTCTGAGAGTCAAGGGCCGATAGGAAAGGCACAGCAGGAAAGCAAGTAAGAGCAGGAAGATCAGAGCCACTCTGAAAGGGTATAGGTGCGTAAGGGCAGTAAAACACCAGAGAGAAAGTGCCGCAGGAAGGAGCCGTATATCTGTAAAACGAGGTTGCGCCAGCCGATGCCAGCTCAGTGCCCGGGATTGGTGCCAGCGCTTGCGAAGGTACTGTGCAGATCCCATTAGACGGTCACCAATGGCCTGAGTTTTTCGAGTTTAGCCGGCCCGATACCTGATACCTGGTCTAACTCGTCAACGGACTGGAAACCTCCGTGCTCTTCACGCCAGGCTATGATCGATTCAGCAAGTACAGGACCAACCTGGGGCAGAGTCTGCAGCTCGCTAGCTTCTGCTGTGTTGATGTTCACCAAATGATCGGTAGCAGAGGAACTACCGGCGGAGCTACTTGCCTTTCCTTGGGTAGCCTGTGCGGGTGGCAGGACGGTTTCCTCCCCCACCGCCGGAACATATATTTGCCTCCCATCCATGACCGGTTCTGCCAGATTGATAGCCGAGGTATTTGCATCGGGCCTAGGCCCACCGGCAGCAGTAAGTGCGTCGTTGACGCGGCCCCCCGGTTTAAGCTCGTAGAGGCCGGGAGAGATCACAGCACCGGTCACATGTACTAGGACAGCACCACCTGATGCGGCTGAACTGCTACTGGTGGGCGTACTAGAATCTGAGGTGTAGTTTGGCTCCTGCCTGGACCGAGCACCTACCTGTTCCTGTGCCGGAGCAGAAACGGGAGAGATGACTTCTTGGCTACCTCTTGAACCTCCTACTAACGGCCACAGGGCAAAGCCGGAAAGAACCAGTGCAAGGATAATAAGCGCTCCGGTAGGTACCTTCCAACGAATCACCGATGCTTGAGGGGCTGATAAAGAGCTATGAGCTGACTGCGCCTGCAGGGCCTGTTCAATCAGTAGCCGGTGGCGTGGGCGTGAGCTGCCGACCTGTTCTGAAGGTTGAGCTGGATCCTCACCGGGGGCAGGACCTCTTGTCGTAATCAGATAATCTGTGAGTCGATCAGGCCTATCATCCTCGCAGTCGTAGGGTTCTGGCCAGGCCTCCTGCGAAAGGTCGGGGCTCTGAAAGTGCTGTTCTTTCATGCCGCCAGGTTAGACCGATCGGTCCTAGCGACCTGTATTCAACCCTAGCTGTGGAAGGCCAGGGCACTGTTATTCTCCAGCACTTAGCTCATCAGTTAGTGAAAAAGGTGAATACATGACGCGGCTGTAGAACACGATGCTCACAGGCGGCCCACCTACCAAAGCCTAGAGCACAACGGTTGCAAGAGCACCCAGGCCTGCGTGGGCGGCGAGAACCGGCGGTAGCGGGCTAAGCTGAGCTTGCTCAGCTACTTGACCGAGCCTAGTTTTAAGTTCTTTTGCCTGCTCCACATTCCCGCTGTAGTGGATAGCAACGACCCTGCCAGCCCTCTGTATCAGTGATCTGGCTTCAGAGGTTTCTAAAGTGATGTCTAAAGGCAACTCACCGGAGCGTTTACTACAAGCATCATGAGTGAGGGCTACGAGGCGTTCAATAGCCTTTGCCGTGGTGCGTGGGCGTTCAAGGTAGCTTAGCTTGCCGTCCAGAACGGTTGCCACAGGTCGAATTTGGAACATCTGCCCAACCATTGCAAGGGCTGGGCTGACCCGACCGCCCCGTTTGAGAGCGTCTAGGGTTGGAATAAAGAAGAAGAGCTCGGTGCTTGAACACAGCTCTTCAGCCAGAAGGCTTGCTCTTTCTAGGTCGCCCTCCTCGGCCAACAACCGGTGCAGGCGGGCAACCGGCTCCCCCAGACCCATTGCAAGGTTGAGAGAGTCCACCACCGCAACCGGGATATCAACCATGGACGCGGCCAAGCCTGCTGCATCGCAGGTGCCAGAAAGCTCACCCGACAGGTGTACCGAAACAACGCCCTCAAACCCTTGCTGGGCGAAGTCCTCGTAAATATCAGCCAGGGCCCCGGGAGCCACCCCGGAAGTGGTAACCTGCTGGCCCTGAACATGGGCCATAGCAATAGCCTCATCAACGGTCATGGAGTCCAGGCTATCAACCGGCTGATTGTCGATTGAAACCGGTAAATCCGCAATGGCAAAGCCGCCCGCACTGAGCAGAGCTGCCAGCAGCTCTGTAGGCAGAGCGGAAGAAGAATCGGTAACGAGAGCAAGTGAACGCACCCTCCTACTCTACCCCTTCTGCTGTCTAGCACCCTTAACAGAAAGCAGACGGGGTGCCACCCAGATTGGTGGCACCCCGCCTGAAAACAGCCAAGAAATATTAGATGACGATATTCACGAGCTTAGGGGCACGAACAATTACCTTGCGGATTTCAGCCCCAGCCAGAGCACGCTGAACGGCTTCAGACGCTAGAGCTAGCTTCTCAAGGTCTGCCTCGGAAATGTCCTTGGCAACCTCCAGACGGTCCTTGAGCTTGCCCTTGACCTGGACGATAGCGGTGACTGTCTCATCAACCAGCTGGCTCTCGTCAACGGCAGGCCAACCGGCGGTCAGAACCGGGGTATCGTGGCCCAGCAGGTGCCAGGCGTCCTCAGCGGTGTAGGGGGCATAGAGTGAAAGCAGGATCGCAATAGCCTCAGCCGCCTCGCGGACCGCGGGGTCAGCCGCACCAGCGCCAGAGTCGATCACCTTGCGGGTGGCGTTCACCAGCTCCATGGTTTTAGCAACAGCAACATTGAACTTGCCGTTTTCTACCAGATTTCCGGCTTCAAAGATGGTGCGGTGAACCAGCTGGTGCAGGGTCTTATCGCCGGTGGCGCCGTCAACACCGGGTTGGCTGCTGACATCGTTGGCTACACGCCAGGCGCGTGCCAAGAACTTCTGCATACCTGCGGGTGATACATCGGCCCAGTCCACATCGTCTTCGGGCGGGGAAGCAAAAACCATGACGGTTCGGATAGCATCGACACCGAACTTATCCAGCTGCTCACCCAAGTCAACGCCGTTGCCCAGGGACTTGGACATAGCCTTACCCTGGTTGAGAACCTGGCCCTGATTCATCAGAGCCTTGAAAGGCTCTGAATGGTCAATCAGGCCCAGGTCACGAATGACTTTGGTGAAGAAGCGTGCGTAGAGCAGATGCAAGATAGCGTGCTCAACACCGCCAATATACATGTCAACCTGGTTCCACTTCTTCATCTGCTCGGGATCAAAGATGCCAGCATCGAAGTTAGGGGAAACATAGCGCAGGAAGTACCAGGAGGAATCCACAAAAGTGTCCATGGTGTCGGAGTCACGCTTGGCATCCTTGCCACATACGGGGCAGGGAGCGGTATTCCACTCGGTGGCCGCAGCAAGAGGTGACTGGCCCTTAGGGGCCAGGTCTTCGCCCGAGAGGTTATCGGGCAGGAGAACAGGTAGCTGGTCCTCGGGCACCAGCTGCTCACCGTGCTCTTCACAGTGGACTACAGGAATCGGGCAACCCCAGAAACGCTGACGGGAGAGCAACCAGTCACGCAGGCGGAAATTGACTTTGCCGCTACCTAGGCCCTTCTCTTCCAGCATCTCAATTACCTTGGAGATTGCCTCAGCCTTGTTGAGGCCGTCCAGGGGGCCAGAGTTGATATGGACACCGTCACCGGTGGTTGCAAGACCTGAAACCGCAGGGTCTTCCTCGCCAGTCTCAAGAACGGTAATGACGGGAATATCAAACTTGCGGGCAAAGTCCAGGTCGCGCTGGTCGTGGGCGGGCACGGCCATGAGCGCACCTGTACCGTAGTCAGCTAGGGCGTAATCAGAAGCCCACAGCGGTAGCTTATCGCCGGTGAGCGGGTTGATTGCGTAACGGCCTAGGAAGACACCTGTCTTCTCTCGGTCAGTGGCCTGGCGGTCAATGTCCGATAGAACCTTGATCTTCTCGCGGTAGGCCTCCAGAGCCGCGCGCTGATCATCGGTGACCAGTTCGAGGGCCAGATCGGCATCGGCAGCCACGATGAAGAAAGTAGCACCGTATAGGGTATCGGGGCGGGTTGTAAAGACATCCACACTGCTAGCGGGCTTACCCTCAGCTGCCTCAAGGGCGAAGGTAACCTGCGCACCCTCAGAACGGCCAATCCAGTTCCGTTGCATCGCCAGAACACGGTCAGGCCAGTGCCCTTCAAGCTCCTTCATATCGTCCAGGAGTTCTTGGGCGTACTCGGTAATCTTGAAGTACCACTGGTTCAGAGACTTCTTAGTGACCTGGGTATGGCAGCGCTCGCACTCCCCGTTAACAACCTGCTCGTTAGCGAGTACGGTCTGGTCCTTGGGGCACCAGTTGACTTGCGAGAACTTACGGTAGGCCAGGCCCTTCTTGTAGAACTGCTGGAAGAGCCACTGGGTCCACCGGTAGTATTCGGGGTCTGAGGTGTGCAGGCGGCGCGACCAGTCGGCCATAATGCCGTACCGTTTGAAAGAACCTGCCTGGGTCTCAATGTTCTTGTAGGTCCACTCTTGAGGGTGGGTGTTATTTTTGATAGCCGCGTTTTCAGCGGGCAGACCAAAGGAGTCCCAACCGATAGGGTGCAAAACGTTGTAGCCCTTCTGCTTCCAGAAACGGGCAGTCACATCGCCAATAGCGAAGGCCTCGGCATGACCCATGTGTAGGTCGCCGGAGGGGTAGGGGAACATATCCGCTACATAACGAGTTTCTAGACTTTCATCATCGGTGGGTTCAAAGACCTTAGTCTCTTCCCAGTAGGGCTGCCACTTGGCTTCCATGGCACGGAAGTCCCAGGTGGTTTCGTTCTGTTCGGTAGGTTCTACCTGGCCAGTCACGGTGTTTCCTGTCTGTTATTCGATTCTGGAGCACCATTTTTGGGCACACCAAAGCCAAAGCTGTCAATCATTTGTTACCTAGTGTACCGCGCCTCGGCAGGGTTTACCCCGCCCGTCTGCTGGGTGAGAAAGCATACCTTGGGTGAAAACGGGTACAGTGTTTTGGTAAAGGAGTTGATGATGCCGTTGGATACCTCAGAACAGCAGCCCTCGGTCTTTGAACCGGTACCCACCATCAAGATGCGCGGGCACCTTCACGAGGGTGTAATTGCCGGTGCCCGCTGCCGCTGGTGGGTCTACGGCAAGGAAGATGCCCCTCCCCTGGTTCTAATTCACGGTTTTCGGGGTGACCACCACGGGTTGGAGCTCATAGCCCAGGGCCTAGAGGACTACTGTGTCTATATCCCCGACCTACCTGGGTTTGGCAGAAGCGAGGCAATCCCCGGTGCTGAGCACACGATATCTAGCTATGCGGCCTGGCTGGTTGACTTCATTGAACTGACAAACCCTAGCCCCGTCCACCTGGTCGGCCACTCTTTTGGGTCTATTATCACTAGCTACACGGCCCTAGTCCGCCCCCAGCTTTTCACCCGGCTCACCCTCATCAACCCCATCTGCCAGCCTGCCCTGGAAGGCGAGCAGAAGATTATGACCCGTCTGGCCGAGCTTTACTATGGGGCGGGCGCCTGTCTCCCCTCGGGTCTGGGATTTGCTCTGCTCCGTTCCCGGCTGGTGACCAGGCTCAGTAGCGAGTATATGATGAAGACCCAGGATCCAGAGCTTCGCGCCTTTATCAACAGCCAGCACGACGCCTATTTCGGCTCATTTGCCTCCCGCGATGCCGTCCTGCAAGCCTACCGGGCCTCCATATCGGGCACTGCCGCTGATTTTGCGCCCTCAGTCCCCCTGCCCGTTCAGATGATTGTTGCCGAAAAAGACGACCTGGGTACCCTGGAACTTCAAGAGCAGATGGCCGCTTCTCTGCAGCAGGGACGTTTTGATCTGATCCCCGCGGTGGGCCACCTTATTCACTACGAAACACCCTTACGAGCAGCCGCTCTCATCAAAGAATTCAACCGTGAAGGGCTAGAACTGTGAAGCTAATCATTGATGCACGCTACACCCGCATTGGCTTCCACGATGGAATTAGCCGCTATACAGCATCACTCCTGACAGCTCTACATGAGCTGATAGAGAGCCAAGATAGCCACCTGCCACGGGACTTCCAGCTAGTCATGGCTATCCACGACCTTCGCCAGCTTGAGATGCTTCCGCCTCTGCCTTACATCACAATCTGCTCACCAACATCTGCCCTTGAACCTCTCGCAGCCCTCCAGCTGAATCGTCACAACCCTGACGTAGTTTTTTCTCCCATGCAGACCCTTGGTTTGGGCGGTTTAGGACGCAAATTCAAGCTAATTCTGACCCTTCACGACCTGATCTACTACAGCTACCCTACTCCGCCCTCCTTCCTGCCCCTGCCCGTACGCCTGGGATGGAGGGTCTTCCATTCAACCTACGCTCCCCAGCAATACCTGCTCAACAGCGCAGATGCTGTTGCAACGGTATCGGCGACAACGGCAGATCTCATAAGACAACACAGCCTGACACACCGCTGTCTTGTCGAGATCCCTAATGCCCCCCAGCCAGGGAGTATTGTGACCGAAGCTCAGGCGCTTGCAGCGCTTTCGACCCGTACCAAAGACCTGATCTATATGGGTTCCTTCATGCCCTACAAGAATGTGGAGACCCTACTGCGGGCCATGAAGTTCCTGCCCGACTATCGCCTGCACCTGCTCTCTAAAATTAGTCCCCACCGGAAGGCTGAATTACTGCCACTGGCCGGTTCCAACGTCACCTTCCACAACGGTGTGAGCGATGAGGAATACCGCAATTGGCTGGGGCGCGCCCACGCCCTGCTCACCGCCTCAAAGGAGGAGGGCTACGGCCTGCCGGTTGCTGAAGCACAGGCCGCCGGTTGCCCCGTTGTACTCAGCGATATCCCTATCTTCCGTGAGATAGCTCCGAACGCCCACTTTGCCAGCACCCATAACGCCTGGGAATTTGCGCAGGCAATACGAGGTCTGTCCGCCCCGGCTGTTGCCCAGCAGGCGGTCAGAGCAGGATTAAAGGATTCTCAACGCTACAGCTGGCAGGCCAGCGCACTCACACTAGTTGAGACAGCAATGAAGCTCTACCAAGGGCAGGCGGAAGCCTAGAGGATATCTAGGCCGTCACACCTAATCTGGACTGGCTCGCTCTTATGCAGGGCAGCTAGGGATGCCTTTGTTGCTCTGAGGTGATGGGTGAGACTAGGCCCCTGCGCATAGGTAAAGAAGATAATGGCGCGGTAGAGATCTCCCTCGGGTTCACCGTCGTAAAACCCTGTAGGGTCAGCTAAAGCTACTGGCCCGCTCACCCGCACTTGGTCAGGTAGTTCAATAGCGTCCAAGAAGGTCTGGACAGCTTTTTCACTGCCCGTAATAGCAGCGGTACGAACAGCCGGTGGTAGGCCAATCTCGTTGCGCTCATCCATCTCCCACAGGGCAAAGCCCATGGGATCCCAACGGATAAGGGCTTCAAGCGTGGGTGAAGGGCTAGCTGTCGTGACCACGCGGCCACCCACCGCAAAAGAACGCACCAGCGCTGCGGCGTTGAACCAGCGACGCAAAGCGGTCTCCGGTGCCCGCAGCGAATCAAACTGGAGCATGCGATCAGCATCAAGCAAGAGCGCCGCAGAGTAGCCACCTTGGGCCACCGGCTCCCCGCCAGGAGTGGCAATGACCAGGGCCGGTTCGGGGCCGATAGCGGGGCGGATATTCTCGCCACTGGAGGTGATCACCGGTACACCAGGGAAAGCCCGGCCCAGTTCTTCGGCGGTGCGTAAGGCACCGGCTGCGCCGGTACGCCAGCGGTCATAGCCGCATTCGATACAATGCCAGCCCTGGGCCAGATGACCGCACCAACCGCACTGGGGGGCGCTACTTCCGCCAGGTACAATCATAGGTCCGCGGCATTCTGCGCAACGTGCTGGCATACGACACCGCTGACAGCTGAGCGCAGGAATGTAGCCAGCCCGAGCTACCTGTATAAGAACGGGCCCCGTTTCGAGGGCGTCTTTGGCTACAGCGAAAGCCTGGTGCGGGATACGGGCTATAGCAGCCAGCGGGTCCCTAGCCAGTGCGTAGTCATCACCCGTTGTCATAACCCTGGGTGTAAAGGAGCGGACCAGTTCTCGTTCGGCCCCGATAAAACTGGCCCAGCGGGTGCGTACCAAGCGCGCTGCCTCGCTGGAAACTGCGTAGCCCATGAAGAGAGCAGCCGTGTTTTCTTGGCTAGCCCTCAGCAAAAGGACGTCGCGTGCGTGGCAGTAGGGCGACCGCTGTTCAATGAGTGAAGAGTCCCCATCGTCCCAGCAGGCTACCAGTCCTAAATTAGCAACCGGGGCGTAGGCTGCTGAGCGCGTTCCAATCACAATGCGCACGGCCCCGCATCTGGTCAACAGAAAGTTACGGTACCTTATGGTGGGCTGGTCGTGTGCTGTTAGCTGGACGAATGCTGATGCCGGAACCAGCTTATTCAGAGCCTGGGCAAGGCGGTCCAGGCTTTTGCGGTCAGGAACGAGAGCTAAGGCTCCCCTGCCGGTGCTGGCGGTAGCCACCAGCGCTGAGGCAAGTAGGTCCTCCCAACTCCGTTCGGGGTGCGAGGGTAGGACGGCCATAACTGCCCGCGCCTCTGCACCTGCTAAAAGGTCATCGCAGAACTCGGGACCGTTGGTATAGTCAGCAAAGCCTTCCAAATCCACCGGTGCTATTTCCAGCGGTTCAGCACGATAGGTGTGGGTCAGGCCGTGCTGGCCGGGGCCGCTATCGCCCTTTCGCGGTAGATAGGGTTTTTCAACGCTGGCAACACGCGGTGGAATCGCAAGGCGCAGGATATCGGGAATCAGCCCCGCATACCTATCAGCTAGCGCATCAGCAAGCTGAAAAACCTGGGGTGAAACAACGGAAACCGGTGAGATTACTTCTTGGAGGGGTAGCAAGCGTCCCGCGACACTGCTTGTTGCTGCCCTTTCACGAATCCAGCCTGAGACGGTCCGGTTGTTGAATTTCACGCGCACCCGCACACCGGGCTGTGCTTGGGCATCAAGCGAGACAGGAATGCTGTAATCGAAGAGCCTATCCAGGTGCGGTAGCGGACTATCAATGTGAACCCTTGCTACGGGTAGATGCCCGGCCTGCGCTTCGGCTGGTACAGCATCAGCCTGCTGGGGCGAAGCAAGGTCGAATCCCCGCAACAAATCAAGTTGCGGGGATTCGTAAGAAGGCACCTGAGTCATGAGGACATTATATTAGATGCCCGCTGCAGCCTTAAGCTCGCTGACGCGGTTGGTCCGCTCCCAGGTAAACTCACGTTCTTCGCGGCCGAAGTGGCCGTTGGCTGCGGTCCTTGCGTAGATTGGCCGGCGCAGTTCCAGGTCACGAATAATAGCTAGGGGGCGCAGGTCAAAGACCTCGCGGATGGCGTGTTCGATGGTTGCTACCGATACCTTCTCGGTACCGAAAGTTTCGACGTAGATACCCACCGGAGCGGCCTGGCCGATAGCGTAGGCTACCTGGACCTCGGCGCGGTCCGCAAGACCGGCTGCCACGATGTTCTTGGCAACCCAGCGCATAGCGTAGGCAGCGGAGCGGTCAACCTTGGACGGGTCCTTGCCTGAGAAGGCACCGCCTCCGTGGCGTGCCATACCACCATAGGTATCGACAATAATTTTGCGGCCGGTTAGACCGGCATCGCCCACGGGGCCACCCTGAACGAAACGGCCAGCCGGGTTGATAATGAACTTTGCGTTTGAGGAATCACAGTCAAAAGAGGCCAGAACGGGTTCAATGACGTGCTCACGAATATCGGCATCGAGCTGAGCCAAATCGTAGTCTGCCGTGTGCTGGGTAGAAACCACCACGGTATCGACAGTGACGGGTTTGAAGTTATCGTCGTAACCGAGCGTTACCTGGGTCTTACCATCGGGGCGTAGATTAGGCAGAGTTCCCTCTTTGCGTACCTGTGTCAGTCGTTCGGCTAGACGGTGGGCCAGGTAGATAGGAGCGGGCATGAGAACATCGGTCTCCTTGGTCGCGTAGCCGAACATGATGCCCTGGTCTCCGGCGCCCTGTAGATCAAGGTCATCGGTTGCGGTTCCCTGGCGGGCCTCAAGAGAGTTGTAGACACCCGAATTGATATCGGGTGACTGCTCGCCGATGGAAACTGATACGCCACAGAACTCACCGTCAAACCCGTGGGTTGAGGAATTGTAACCAATTTTAAGAATGGTCTGACGGACAATCTGGGGAATATCGACGTAACCGTTGGTGGTCACTTCACCTGCAACGTGAACCTGGCCGGTGGTGACCAAGGTTTCTACAGCGACGTTAGAGAGCGGGTCAACGGTCAGCAGAGCATCCAGAATGGAGTCTGAAATCTGGTCGCAAATTTTGTCGGGGTGTCCTTCAGTGACGGACTCACTGGTAAACAAACGGAGATGGTTATTTTCAGTCACGGTTCTACTGTACTTCTCTCAATGAAAGCGGGCTATAAAGTTAACTACTGTTGGGTTTGTTGCGCGATATGAAGCAGAAGCGCACGAGCCACGTCTTCTTTAGTGCCTTGGGCGACCAAGTGCTCTCCCCCATCTTTGGGCAAAAGCGTAACTGTGTTATTATCTGCTCCGAAACCTAGCGTAGGGCTGACGGTGTTTACGGCCAGATAGTCGCACCCTTTTCGTGTCAGCTTTGCTTGACCGTACTCCAGCGGGGTAGCCGTGTCATCGCCGGTCTCGGCCGCAAACCCCACGATAGTCCTTGGTCCCCCCTCAGGATTGTTCTGGCGGTGCAGGACGATTTCACGCAGGATATCGGGATTACGCACTAGGCGAATAACCGGATCGGCCAGCGGATCATCGGTCTTTTTAATCTTGGAGTCGGTGTAGTCTGCAGGCCTGAAATCAGCAACTGCTGCCGCCATGATTACCATATCCGACTCAGATAAGGCGTCGAATACAGCCCTGCGCATCTGCTCGGCGCTGGTGACAAGGGTCAGTTTATCTAGATCTGACGGTGGCCTGACTTCTAGGTTGGCTCCAATCAGATGAACCCTTGCCCCTAAGTCGGTTGCTACTTGGGCAAGAGCAACCCCTTGCTTACCCGATGAGCGGTTGCCCAAGAACCTGACCGGGTCTAGGGCCTCCCTTGTGCCACCTGCAGTAATCAGCAACCTCTGCCCTGCAAGTGGCTTCGAGACAGTCTCAGCGCAGGAGCCCTGTTCCCGGCCCCAACCAAGGACAGCTAGGGCTTGAGCGTAAATTTCTTCAGGCTCAGGTAGTCTGCCAACCCCGGAATCTGGGCCGGTGAGCCGGCCAACAGCAGGCTCAATAAGCCGGTAGCCATAGGACCGAAGCGTGGCTACATTGGCCTGGGTGGCAGGGTGCTCCCACATCTGGGTGTGCATAGCGGGTGCCAGAATAACTGGGGCATGGGTGGTCAGAACTGTTGCCGACAGCAAATCGTTTGCCCGACCCGCTGCAAGGCGGGCCATCAAATCTGCTGTAGCCGGTGCAATAATCACTGCATCGGCCTGCTCAGCCTGGCGCACATGGTTGACCTCGGGCACTCGCTCAAACACGTCTACAGAGACAGGGTTACCGCTGAGAGCCTCGAGTGTGGGCTGCCCAATGAACTTGAGCGCGGCTTGGGTGGGGATAGCGATAACCTCATGGCCCGCTTTACCAAAAAGACGAAGGAGCATTGCTGCTTTATATGCAGCAATGCCCCCTCCAATGCCTATAACGACTCGCATCGGTGATGAGCCGCTAGGCCTGCTGAGTGCCATCTGCATCGACGTACTCTACAAAAGGTTCATCGATGTAGAAGTCATTGCCGGGAAGGAAAGCGCTGGGCTCATCTTCGTGAATCAGGGTACCGTTTTCGTCGAACTGGCCGTCCTTGATGTGTCGTGACTCAATCAGGCCTTCGTTGATTTCACGCATAGCCACGGAAAGTGACTTTTCGTTGGGCTCAGAATCAACCAGAGGACCAACATGATCGTAGAGGTTCTCGTGAAGCTGAGAGTAGTAGGCGTTAATCTGGCGTGCACGGCGAGCACCAAAAATCACCAGACCGTACTTCGACTCAGCTTTTTGGATCAGAGCGTCTGCGCTGGGATTGATGATACCTTCATCGTTGTGTGCGTTTGCCACTTAAGACTCCATCTTGACTATGCTTGCTGGCCATCGAAAATAACGACGGCATAAAACTCTACCTATACTATCGGTCAACGGTTTTTTTGTCACGCAAAAGGGCGGCGTCTTAGGGTGATGTTCCCCTAGTCTGCCGCCCCCTGCCATAAAACCTAACGCCCAATACCCATGAGCTTGATAATCTCTTCAGCCGCTTCGGCTACTGTCTCGTTAATGACAGTGTGGTCAAACTCGGGTTCAGCTGCTAATTCAATTTTGGCTGTTTCCAGGCGACTCTCTTGCTCCTGCGCTGATTCCGTTCCGCGACCAATCAGGCGGGCAACAAGCTCATCCCAACTGGGGGGAGCAAGAAAGATGAGCTGAGCTTCGGGCATGGCATTGCGGACCTGACGTGCCCCCTGCAAATCAATTTCTAGCAATACATGCTTACCCGCATCGAGCTGCTTCTGCACCATAGAACGAATCGTGCCGTACTTGTAGCTATTGTGAACGGTAGCCCACTCCAGCATCTGCCGGTTTTCAACCATGGAGCTGAACTCTTCGTCGGAGACAAAGTAGTAGTGGACACCGTCTTCTTCGCCGGGGCGGGGATCACGGGTCGTGGCAGAGACAGAGAACCAGACCTCCGGGTAATGCTCACGGATATAAGCAGAAACCGTCCCTTTGCCGACGGCGGTAGGGCCAGCAAGTACGGTGAGCTGAGGTGTGGCTGTCTGTTCTGTCATGCGGTGTTCCCTATCGATCGAGAAGGTTAATAAGCGCCTTACGCTGGTGGATGCCAAGGCCACGCAAGCGACGGGAGGCGGCAATATTCAGGTCGTTCAAAATGTTTTCGGTCCGAACCTCACCCACGCCCGGCAGGGAGGTGAGCAAATCGGTCACCTTAAGTCTAGCGACTGCTTCATCGGTTTCAGCGCGCTTAAGGACCTCTGCAATGGTGATTTGCTTGGTCTTGACAGCATTCTTAATTTCTGCGCGGGTAACGCGAGCTTTCTTGGCCTTTTCGCGGGCGGCTGCGCGCTGTTCTTCGGTCAGAGGTTGTAGAGGCATAATCGTATCCTTCTGTGCGAGGTGCCGTTACCGGCAACGGGGGTTCATAAGGTGTTGGGTAGGGTGAATCTGAGCAGATGCTCATTTTTTTGGGGGTGATACACGCCTACTGCGAACCAACATTTACAAATTAGCATGTCAGAGGCGATTATGGAAGATGTTACCCATGAGTAACACGAAACAATATAAAAAATGGTGGGAAATTGAATAATTCCCCACCATTTGTATGATTACTCTGCCTTGAGAAGCGCTTTGATCAATTCGTCTCGCGAACGTTCGGCGGCGTTTCTCAAAGATATAGCATCAGGTCCCGACACAAGTACACCGCGGCTCGAATTAACAAGCACTTGTTGTTTAACCCCGGTAAACACTTTATAAAGATCTAACGCACTTGCGCCCTGTGCACCATACCCAGGAGCAAGGATTGGGCCGTTGAAGCTGGCTAGGTCTATACCAAGCTCCTGAAGAGCTGGACCCACTGTTGCCCCGACCACCAAACCGCACGGCCCCATAACAGACCAGTGGCCTTGAGCGTTCTCCTGGCAAGCGGCATCGACAATTCCCTTAGCAACAGAGTGCTCCCCACCGATATGCTGAACAGTCTTGCCCTCAGGGTTAGATGTCAAAGCAAGAACAAAGACGCCGCGCGAGGTCTGCGCTGCCTGATCAAGAGCTGGCCGAAGCGATTCAAAGCCCAGGTAGGGGCTCAGAGTTACAGAGTCTGTTGCCAGAGGTGAACGCTCCCCCAGCCAGGCATCGGAATAAGCGGCCATAGTGGAGCCAATATCGCCGCGTTTGGCATCAGCAATAATCAGCACATCGGCATCAGCTGCCACCCGGTGCAGTTTTTCAAGTACGGCCAAGCCAGCAGATCCGTGGCGCTCAAATAGGGCAACCTGAGGCTTGAGCGCTGCTGAAACGGGCCCGCAAGCTTCAAGCACTGTCAAAGCAAAGGCCTCTAAGGACTCCGGGGTATCAGGCAGGTCCCAGGCAGAAAGCAAACCCGGGTGGGGATCAATCCCTACGCACAGAGGCCCGCGCGACTCCATAGCCGCTGCAAGGCGATCACCGAAACCTACCCGGGCACTCATGCCTGCTCCTGAGTCAGCGCGGCAGCAATGGAAGCGCCGTGTTCCTGTAGGCTCATGACGCCCCAGCTATACTCACGCAGAGCGTTGATACCCTGAACAGCAGCACCGAATTCTGAAACCGTGGTCATGACCGGGCAACCAACCGAGGTAGCAGCCGCACGAATCTCGTAGCCGTCGCCACGGGCCTGGCCACCGGAGGGAGTATTGAAAATCAGGTTGATTTCGCCATCACGAATCAAATCAACGATAGAACGCTCCCCCTCAGGTGTATCAGCGATCTTTGCAACAACTTGCGATTCAACACCGTTTCGTCGGAGCACCTCTGCGGTACCGCCTGTTGAAACAATCTCAAAGCCAAGCTGCTGAAGCATCTTGACGTAAATAATCGAGTTGCGCTTGTCGCGGTTAGCCACCGATACGAAGACCTTACCCTCAGTCGGTAGGCTGGAACCGGCTGCCTTCTCAGCCTTAGCGAAAGCGGTGTCAAAGAAGCGGTCCAGGCCCATAACCTCACCGGTAGAGCGCATCTCCGGGCCCAGTAGGGAATCAACAACGATACCTTCGGGGGTGCGGAAGCGACTGAAGGGGAGCACCGCTTCCTTGACAGCAATCGCGGTACCAGCGGGCAGTGATGCTCCGTCCATGCTAGTGGGCAGGTAGCCCTCGGCCTTCAAATCGGCAATGGTCTTACCTGCACCAATCAGAGCTGCGGCCTTAGCGAGCTGTACACCCGTTGCCTTTGAGACGAAAGGAACAGTGCGCGAAGCGCGGGGATTGGCTTCAATGACGTAAAGAATCTCAGACGCGACAGCGAACTGAATGTTAATCAGACCCCGTACACCAACACCCTGAGCGATTTTGAGGGTTGCCTCTTTGACCTGCTCAACAAGATCGGGGCCGAGCGTGATAGGCGGCAGGGCACAGGCCGAGTCACCAGAGTGAATACCGGCTTCTTCAATATGCTCCATGACCCCACCTAAGTAGAGCTCCCTTCCATCATAGAGAGCATCAACGTCAATCTCGACAGCGTCCTCGAGGAACTTGTCGATGAGGGCAGGCTGAGAGGGCGAAATCTCGGTTGCATTTTCCAGGTAACGGGCCAGCTGTTCTTCACTGTAGACAATCTCCATGCCACGGCCACCCAAGACGTAGGATGGGCGAACCAGGACCGGGTAACCGATCTCGTCAGCAACCTTCTTGGCGTTCTCAAAGGTGAAAGCCATGCCATTCTTGGGTGAAATCAGGCCGGCTTCTTCCAAGACGCGTGAGAACTCACCGCGGTCTTCGGCTAGGTCAATTGCCTCGGGCGAGGTACCCAGAATCGGAATACCAGCAGCCTTAAGCTCCTGAGCCAGCTTGAGCGGGGTCTGCCCACCGAGCTGAACAAAGACACCCATCAGGCCTCCAGTTCGGCGCTCTGCCTCAACAATCTCCAGGACGTCCTCTAGGGTGAGGGGCTCAAAGTAGAGGCGAGTGGAGACATCGTAGTCAGTGGAGACAGTCTCGGGGTTGCAGTTAACCATGACGGTCTCATAGCCGGCCTCACGCAGGACCAAGGAGGCATGCACGCAGGAGTAGTCGAACTCGATACCCTGGCCGATGCGGTTTGGCCCTGAACCAAGAATCATGATGGAGGGCTTCTCGTGGTGCGCTACCTCATCTTCAAGATCGTAGGAAGAGTAGTGATAGGGGGTAAAAGCCTCAAACTCAGCGGCGCAGGTATCTACAGTCTTGAAGACCGGGCGGATGTTGAGAGCATGGCGGATACCCCGAACCACTGCCTCGTTCATGCCCAGAATCTCACCGATTTGCGCGTCGGAGAAGCCATGTCGCTTAGCGAGGCGCAGGGTCCGCTCGTTGAGTGTCTTGGACTGGGCGATTTCAGCAGCCACCTCGTTCAGCAGAACCAGCTGGTCCAGGAACCAGGGGTCGATGGCCGTTGCTTGGTAGATCTGTTCAACGGTGGCACCTGCAAGCAGAGCTCGCTGGACCTGGAAGATACGCTCGGTGGTTGCCACCTTGCTACTTTCAATCAGCTCTGACAGCTCAGCAGAACTGAGCTGGGGCTGGTCAAAACGGAAGGTCGAGCCCTTTTGCTCCATGGAGCGCATAGCCTTTTGCAGAGCTTCAGTAAAGTTACGGCCCAGAGCCATAGCTTCTCCCACACTCTTCATGGTGGTAGTCAGAGTGGGATCAGCCGCAGGGAACTTCTCAAAGGCAAATCGGGGAACCTTAACCACAACGTAGTCAAGGGTAGGTTCAAAGCTAGCCGGAGTCTTCTGGGTAATATCGTTGGGAATTTCGTCTAGGGTGTAGCCCAGCGAGAGCATGGTTGCGATCTTTGCGATGGGGAAACCGGTTGCCTTGGAGGCCAGAGCTGAAGAGCGCGACACACGGGGATTCATCTCAATGACGATGATACGGCCGGTAGCCGGGTCAATGGCGAACTGGATGTTGCAGCCACCGGTATCAACGCCCACCTCACGAATCACTTTGATAGCGATATCACGCAGGCGCTGGTACTCACGGTCGGTCAGAGTGAGGGCCGGGGCAACCGTGATGGAGTCACCGGTATGAACACCGACCGGATCAAAGTTTTCGATGGAACAGACGACAACCACGTTATCGTTCTTGTCCCGCATCATTTCCAGCTCGTATTCTTTCCAGCCCAGGATTGACTCTTCGAGCAGGACTTCGCTGGTGGGGCTGTATTGGATACCGGCACCGGCAATGCGGTGCAGGTCGGCCTCATTGTAGGCCATGCCGGAGCCAAGACCACCCATGGTGAAAGACGGGCGAACCACCATGGGGTAGCCCAGTTCTTTGGCCGCTTCAAGGGCTTCCTCCATGGTGTGAACAATGACTGACCGGGCAGATTCGCCACCAGCACGTTCGACGACACCCTTGAAGGCTTCTCGGTCTTCACCCAGGTTGATAGCCTCGATGTTTGCACCGATAAGCTCAATACCATACTTATCCAGGATTCCCTGTTCATCGAGAGAGATAGCCGCGTTCAAGGCGGTCTGGCCACCCAGGGTAGGCAGGATTGCGTCGGGCTTTTCCTTGGCAATGATTTTTTCAATGACTTCTGGGGTAATCGGTTCTATGTAGGTGGCATCGGCGAACTCGGGGTCGGTCATGATGGTGGCCGGGTTGGAGTTGACCAAAATGACGCGTACACCTTCATCTTTGAGCACGCGGAGGGCCTGTGTACCTGAGTAGTCGAATTCGGCGGCCTGACCGATAACGATGGGGCCTGAACCGATGACCAGAATTGATGTGAGATCGTGACGCTTGGGCATGGTTCTTTTCCTTAGTTCTTCTTTTCGAGCATGAGATCAATGAAACGGTCAAAAAGGTAGGCCGAATCGTGCGGGCCAGCCGCGGCTTCTGGGTGGTATTGAACCGAGAAGGCCGGGATGTCGAGGCAACGCAGACCTTCTACGACCTGATCGTTGAGGCCGATATGAGAGACCTCTACACGACCAAACTCTGAGTTGGGGGCGGTCACAGGGCCATCAAGCGGTGCATCAACAGCGAAACCGTGGTTCTGGGCAGTAATCTCTACCTTGCCCGTGGTGCGGTCAAGCACGGGCTGGTTAATGCCACGGTGGCCAAAAGGTAGCTTGTAGGTGCCAAAGCCCAGGGCACGGCCCAGCAACTGGTTGCCGAAGCAGATTCCGAAGAAGGGAGTGCCGGTTCGCAGGATGTCCTGGAGCAGTTCAACCTGCTGGTCGGCTGTCGAGGGATCACCTGGGCCGTTGGAGAAAAAGACACCGTCAGGTCTCAAGCCCTTGATTTCTTCAAGTGTTGCGGATGCAGGAAGGACATGAACACGCACACCGCGCTCTGCGAAGCGCTGAGGAGTCATGGCCTTAATCCCAAGGTCAAGAGCAAGCAGAGTGGCCCGCACAGGGCCGTCCCAGCCCCAGTCAGCCGGTTCAACAGTGTAGGCGGCCTCAACGGAGACGCGATCTGCCAGCTTCTGCCCCTTCATGGGCGCGGCTTCTTTGACCTTTTCAAGCAGTTCAGAAACAGGCTGTTCTGCATGGCCACCGGTAAAGATACCGGCCCGCATGGCACCGGCGCTGCGCAGGTGACGGGTCAGAGCGCGGGTGTCGATGCCCTGAATACCCACGATGCCCTGCTCAATCAGTTCTTCATCCAGAGAACGCTCGGAGCGCCAGTTGGAAGGGCGACGAGCCGCATCACGAACCGCGTAGCCGGCAACCCAGATACGTCGAGATTCAGCGTCTTGCCTGTTGACACCCGTATTACCGATGTGGGGGGCGGTCTGGATAACGATCTGCCCTGCGTAGGAGGGGTCGGTGAGGGTTTCCTGGTAGCCGGTCATGCCGGTAGAGAAAACCGCCTCGCCCAGAGTAGAACCTATAGCTCCGTAGCTTTCACCACGGTAGACGGTGCCGTCTTCAAGGACAAGGACGGCGGTTTGGGGGGTACTGGCTTGCTGAGACAAATTCACACTTCCTCTTAATCTTGGTCGGTTAGGCCGCAGTTAGCGGCTAAGAGTTGAGACAGGCCAATCGGGCAGGGTTGTGGATGCCTGCGGCGCGATAGCCCGGATAGCGGAGAGCAAAGATTGCTTATCGATGGCAAACTGAGTGCGGAAGCCGGTATCGACTGCGTTTCCGTTCAAGGACCAGGACACCATGACCAGGCCGTCCTTTTCAACGAACTTGCCGCTCATACCTGACTCTGTTCTCACGGCAATAATGTCGGTCGCGGGAATCCAGATATCTTCGGCACCATCACGTGCAATAATCAGTGCATCGTCAAAGACAAAGAAAGTTCCTGCTGCCTTGACTCCCAGGGTTTGGGTAGCGATTCTATCGAGCCAGTCCCCCATGATCGTGGTGGCAATGTAAACACCGGGGACGGCCAGGACGGATTCGGCATCGTCGTAGTGGGCTGGTACGGGGGGCAACTCCCCCACCTGTACCTGCCGCTTTTGACGACTTTTCCAGCCTGCCCGCATTGCCCAGAAAATAAGGAGGCAGAGGAAGGCCAGAATGAGGGTGGGGATGAGCTTTTCCTGCACGGTCTTCTCTAATCTGTGGTTGGTGCCCAAATTAGGCAGCGGGAACGGGGGAATTGAGTTTGCCATCAAGCACGGTGGGGTGGCCGCTGTAGAAAGTGGCAACAACCATGCCGGGGACTTCGAGACCGCGGTAGGGGTTGTTTTTACCCTTGGTTGCCTGAGCCTGCGGGTCAATCAGGCGGGTCGCTGCGGGGTCAACCAGAACTAGGTTTGCTGGTTCTCCGGCTTCTAGGGGGCGTCCCTGCTGGTTGGCTAGACCAATTTCAGCAGGCTTGGTGCTCATGATTCGGGCGACATCAGCCCACCTGATGTACCCGCTGTCGACCAGGGTTTTCTGCACGATGGAGAGAGCCTGTTCAAGCCCGGTCATCCCGTTAGCTGCACATGCCCACTCACAGTCCTTGCTTTCTGCCGGGTGCGGGGCATGGTCAGTACCGATGATGTCAATAATCCCATCGGCAACTGCCTGGCGCAGGGCCAGAACGTCCTCTTCGGTCCGTAAGGGTGGGTTGACCTTATAGACGGGGTCGTAGGTTCTCACCAGCTCATCGGTTAGCAGTAGATGGTGGGGGGTTGCCTCTGCGGTGACGTTAATTCCCCGTTCTTTGGCCCAGCGGATGATTTCTACCGAGCCCTTGGTGGAGAGATGGCAGATATGCAGACGCGAACCAACGTGATCTGCAAGTAGTACATCGCGGGCAATGATAGATTCCTCAGCTACCGCGGGCCAGCCAGCCAAGCCTAGCTCAGCTGATACCTTGCCCTCGTTCATCTGGGCGCCTTGGGTCAGGCGCGGCTCCTGGGCGTGCTGGGCAATGACACCGTTGAATGTCTTGACGTATTCCAGGGCGCGGCGCATCAAGGCCGGGTCCCATACGCACATGCCATCATCCGAGAAGACGCGTACCTGAGCACGTGAATCTGCCATAGCACCAATTTCTGAGAGCCGCTCTCCTGCCAGGCCTACGGTGACGGCACCGATAGGTTGAACGTGAACCCAACCCGATTCGCGGCCCAGCTCATAGACCTGCTCGACAACACCAGCGGTATCGGCTACAGGCTTAGAGTTAGCCATTGCAAAGACTGAGGTGTAACCGCCCAGAGCTGCCGCACGGCTGCCGGTTTCTACGGTTTCTGCGTCTTCTTGGCCGGGTTCACGAAGGTGGGTGTGTAAATCGACCAGGCCGGGCAGAGCGATGAGCCCCTTAGCCTCAATGATTTGAGCTTCAGCGGCTTGAAGGTTCTCCCCCACTTCAGCAATCTTCCCGCCGCGAATGAGAATGTCGGCGGTCTTTTCACCGAGCAGTGATGCTCCCTTGATGAGATAAAGATGAGAGGTCATAGTGTTCTCTTTTCCTTGCGGGGTTAGGAACCCGAGTAGAAGTCAGCGGATGAGCCACCGGTCATGAGTAGATAGAGCACGGCCATACGGACCGATACGCCGTTAGTGACTTGGCGAAGCACCCAGGAGCGGGGTGAATCAGCTGCTTGGGCACAAATCTCTAGACCTCGGTTCATGGGGCCGGGGTGCAGAATTGCGGTTTCATGGCTAGCGCTATCAAGCCTGATAAAGCGTTCAGGGGTAAGCCCCCAGCGGCGGGAATATTCTTGGCTGGAGGGGAAGAAAGCGTCGTTCATACGCTCTTTTTGGATGCGCAACATCATGATGGCATCAAGGCCTGACTCAATCGCATCGTCAAGGTCGTAGTAAACTTCTGCTGGCCAATGTTCGATTTCCACTGGTAGCAGGGTCGGTGGTGCGACAAACTTAACGGTTGCGCCTAAGGTGTGAAGTAGCCAGAGGTTGGAGCGGGCTACACGGGAGTGCAGGATATCGCCCACAATGGCGATCCGCATGCCCTCAAGGGTGAGTCCTCGGGTCTCGCGCCCCTCAACACGGGCCTTGAACTGCCGGAGAGTCATAGCATCGAGCAGAGCCTGAGTAGGGTGGGCGTGGGTTCCATCACCGGCGTTGAGAACAGGCACATCAATCCAACCGGCTTGGGCTAAACGCTGGGGTGCCCCGGAGGCACTGTGCCGGATAACAACTGCATCAGCCTTGATAGCCGCTAAGGTCTGAGCAGTGTCTTTAAGAGATTCGCCCTTGGAAACAGAAGACCCTTTGGCGGAAAAATTGATGATATCTGCAGAGAGCCGCTTCTCTGCTGCCTCAAATGAGAGGCGGGTGCGGGTGGAGTCCTCGAAGAACAGATTAACAACGGTTCTGCCTTGAAGGACGGGCAGTTTTTTGACCTCGCGCTGGCCGATTTCACCCATGTAATCGGCGGTGTCGAGAATATCGAGAGCTTCTAGCAGGCTCAGGTCTTGGGTATCCAGTAGGTGTTTCATGCACCAGCCCCCTGTTTGGTTGATGCGTTCTCAATAATCACTACTCGGTCGCTGATAGTGTCTATGCTCTCCAAGAGGACTTTGACGGATTCGCCGGAGCTGGTGGGCAGGTTCTTTCCCACATGGTCAGCCCGGATAGGTAGTTGCCTGTGGCCCCGGTCCACGAGAACGGCTAACCGAACTACCGCTGGGCGACCGTAATCTTTGAGGGCATCGAGAGCGGACCGAATGGTCCGCCCTGAGTAGAGGACATCGTCGACCAATACCACATTCTTGCCGTCAATCCCGGCAGCCGGTAGGCGCGTTGGCTGTGGGGTTCGCCCGGGCATAGACCTGAGATCATCACGGTACATGGTGATATCGAGTTGGCCGAGCGAAAAGGCTGGATTAAAGCCGGAATCAGTCTGCGCTATCTTAGCGGCGATCCTTTCGGCAAGAGGATATCCTCGGCGTGGAATACCCAGCAGAACCAGATTTTCACTGCCCTTGTTGGCTTCCAAAATTTCGTGTGCAATGCGCGTGAGCGCACGCTCTATGTCGGCTTGCTCCAGAATCACTCTCTGGTGTTCTGGGTCTGAAGATACACCGGTGGTATCCATCATGTGCCGGCCTCCTTCCCCGCCTCACAGGACGGACTTAAAGGTTGCTGTCGCACTTCAATTTACCATGTCAGGTTACCCGGTGGTATGAGGACCACAAAAATATTACGTACGGGACGCACCTTATCGCTGTGCAGTCCCAAGGCCCGAAGGCAAAATCCCCACCTGCTCAATGAGCGGGTGGGGATAAAAAGTAGGAACTATGCCAGAAGGGTCGGCTTAACCTGGCGCAAACGATCCAACAAACCGTTGACAAATTTGGGTGAGTCATCGGTTGAGAGGAGCCTTACCAGGCCGGTGGCCTCTGAGATAGCTACCGCATCGGGAATCTCATCATTGTAGAGAAGCTCCCAGGCACCAAGTTGCAGTGCAACACGGTCAACACTGGGCATGCGGTCCATAGTCCAGTCCTGCGAATAGGTTTCAATGTACTCCCGAATTTCTTCGGCGTGGTCACGGACACCGCGAACCACCTGCTCGGAGTACAGGGAAATCTGTGCTGAGGTATGCATACGTCGTCGGGTAAGAACATCAAGGATGTCATCGCCACGCTGGTCAGCTTCAAACAGGACTTCGAGGGCACGAAGTCTAGCTTTGGTTCTTGAATTCACGGTACTTAGTCGTTGACGCGACCCAGGTATTCACCAGTACGGGTGTCAACCTTGACCTTTGTACCGGTCTCAAGGAAGAGAGGAACCTGAATCTCAGCGCCGGTTTCAACGGTTGCAGGCTTGGTGCCACCGGTTGAACGGTCCCCCTGCAGGCCGGGCTCGGTGTAGGTAATTTCGAGGACTACAGATGCGGGCAGTTCAATGTACAGAGGTGAACCCTCGTACATGGCAATAGTAGCTGTCTGGTTTTCCAGCATGAACTTAGCGGCATCGCCCACGGTAATCTCAGAAACATTGATCTGATCGTAGGTCTTGAGGTCCATGAAGACATAGTCAGTGCCGTCCTGGTAAAGGTACTGGTAGTCTGAACGGTCAACGGTTGCAGTCTCAACCTTGGCACCTGCGTTGAAAGTCTTATCAACTACCTTGCCGCTGGTGACGTTGCGTAGCTTGGTACGGACGAAGGCACCACCCTTGCCGGGCTTTACGTGCTGGAACTCGATAACGGACCAGAGATTGCCATCAATTTTCAGAACGACACCGTTCTTGATATCTGCGGTAGTAGCCAACAGACTCTCCTCTAATAAATAATTTTTCAATAAGCGTTGCGGGTTAAACCGTAGACCAGTCTACCGCTTCCCCGGGTGATTGTGCGATTACTTGGCGAGTTTCACACCGTCTGGGCTTCTGCTATAGCGGCTATGCCGCAACCTCTTGGTAGGTCATGAAGAGAATTGAGTCATCGGGAACTTCGTAGATACGGGGCCTAGCCAGCCCTTCAAGCACCACAAACCGCAGAAGACTACCGCGAGCCTTTTTATCTCGGCGCATAGTTTCTAGTAGCTTTGTCCAGCGATCGGCCGGGTAAGTGATCGGCAGATTGAGAGACTGACAGATCGCGCGTGTACGCTCCACCGTTGCCTCGTCCAAGTAGCCGGCAGCCAGTGACAGCTCAGCAGCAAAGACCATGCCAACTGCTACCGCAGCACCGTGACGCCACTGGTAGCGTTCAGCATGTTCAATAGCGTGGCCCAGAGTGTGCCCGTAGTTGAGGAACTCACGGCGGCCACTTTCTTTCAGGTCTTCAGAGACAATCTCGGCCTTGACCCTAATTGACCGCTCAATAAGTTCACGTACCACATGGGACTGAGAATCACGGACCTTGGAGGGGTTCTGCTCAATCAGATCGAGAATAACCGGGTCGGCAATAAAACCACACTTGACGACCTCCGCCATACCGGTCAATAGCTCATGCTCCGGCAAAGTTCGTAAGACACCCAGCTCGCAGAGCACAGCTGCCGGCGGGTGGAAAGCACCCACCAGGTTTTTTCCCTCGGCAGTGTTAATGCCGGTTTTCCCCCCGACGGCAGCATCCACCATGCCCAGTAGAGTTGTTGGGATGTGGATAACGCGTACTCCACGCAACCAGGTGGCAGCAACAAAGCCAGCCAGGTCCGTGACCGCCCCACCACCAACTGCAATCACCGCGTCGCTGCGGGTAAAGTCGTTCTGCCCCAATACCTGCCAGCAGAAAGCCGCAACCTGAATGTGTTTGCCCTCTTCAGCATCGGGAATTTCAGCCGAAAAAGCTTCAAAGCCGGCTCTACGCATCTGATCCATGACAAGCTCACCGGTCGAGCGGAGTGCTCTGGGATGAATCACCAAAATCCGCCGCGTACGTTGTCCTAGAATCTCGGGGATTTGTCCGAGCAGATCATGGCCAACCAGCACCCGATAGTTTTCGCTCGGCTGTGAACCTGTTACCGGAATGACGGTTGTCTCTCTTGTAGTCATGCTCCACCTTTTCGGGTTGTGATGATGAAGTTCTGTATCTCGGCGGTCATAGCGGTGATACTTCTGCCGCCTCTTGCATCGAGCGTATAACTGGCTAGAGACTCATAGCGTCCCCTCCGCGACTCGAAAATTTCCGACCATTTTTCCACAGGATTAGGTTGCAAGAGAGGCCTGGTCTTGCTGTTTTGGATACGCGGTGCCACAGTTTCTGCATCGACCTTGATATACACCACAGTCTGATTCTTTAGAATCTCAGCGACGGCGTCAGTCATAGGTGCTCCCCCGCCCAGAGAAAAAATAGTGTTTCGTCGGGCAGGGGAAGACAGGACTTCTTCAATGACAGCGGCTTCAATTTTACGGAATTCAGTTTCGCCGTAGTCTCCGAAAATCTGTGAAATCTTTCCGTACTTCTCGACAATCAGATGGTCTGAATCAAGGAACTCGTAACCGTAAAAGCGAGACAAGTGGGTGCCAATATAGGACTTACCAGCAGCCATGGGGCCAATCAAGACAACGGGGCGGGACTTTTCGATATAGGTTTCTTGAACCTCTCGTACCTGGTTAGGAGCCAGAACCTCAGTCATATCGATCGCGTGAGTACGGGACCGGGAGGGCATGGTTACTTGCTCCACCCTGCTACCTTAGATTCCCAAGCCAGCGACTTAGGAATAGCCGTCAGGTAGGCATCCAGGTTGCGCCTAGTCTCGGCAATGTTATCGCCCCCAAACTTCTCGAGAGCGGCATCGGCAAGCACCAGCGCTACCATAGCTTCGGCAACCACGCCTGCGGCGGGAACAGCACACACGTCAGAACGCTGATGGTGCGCCTTTGCTACTTGGCCTGTTGAGGTATCAATAGTCGCCAGAGCCTTGGGCACGGTTGCAATTGGTTTCATAGCCGCACGAACGCGCAAGAGGTCGCCAATGGTCATGCCGCCTTCAATACCGCCGGCCTTGTTAGAAGCACGCTGGACTCCTGCATCACCCGGAAGGATTTCATCGTGCGCCTGAGTGCCAGGCCTGCGGGCAGTTTCAAAACCATCACCGACTTCAACACCCTTGATAGCCTGAATCCCCATCAGAGCTGCGGCTAGACGTGCATCCAGACGACGGTCCCAGTGCACGTAAGAACCCAGTCCCGGGGGCAAGCCGTAGGCCAGTACCTCAACAACCCCGCCCAGGGTCTCACCATCTTTGTGGGCCTTATCAATACATGCCACCATAGCCTCAGAGGTTGCGGCATCGAAACAGCGAAGCGGATCAGCGTCCAAGGCCTGCACATCGCGCGGGGTGGGGCGAGCAGCATCTGCGGGGGCCTCTACCCCAGCTATCGCTGTAGTGTGACTGACTAGCTCAACATCAAGAGCCTTCAAAATCTGAGAGGCAACTACGCCAAGGGCAACGCGGGTTGCGGTCTCGCGGGCACTAGCGCGTTCAAGCACCGGGCGAGCCTCATCGAAGCCATACTTTTGCATACCGGCAAAATCTGCGTGGCCGGGGCGGGGGCGGGTCAGAGCCGCGTTGCGAGCACGGCCTTCAAGCAGTGCGGGGTCTACCGGGTCAGAAGACATGACATCGACCCACTTAGGCCACTCGGTATTGGCTATCTCAAGCGCTACGGGTCCGCCCTGGGTCTTGCCGTGGCGAACACCGCCCAGGATACGCACAGCATCTTCCTCAAACTTCATTCGTGCGCCACGACCGTAACCGAGCCTGCGACGGGCCAGAGCGTCGCGCACCATCTGGCTGGTCAGCTCAAGACCGGCAGGGACACCTTCGATAATTCCGACCAATGCTTGGCCGTGTGATTCACCGGCTGTTAGCCAACGCAACATCTCTAACCTTCTTTATCATTACCTGTGGGTCTACTGTCTAAGATTTCCAAAAAAGCCCGGTGATAGCAACTCTTGCACCACCATTCGGGCTAACCTACATGCCCAGTGTGCTCGGATCACTGACCTGCTGGGGTAGGTACCCCGTCAGCGGTAGGTCCACAGCCTTTCGCATAGCTTCCAGGACCTGCTGCTCGTAAGGTAGATAATCTTCAAGCGACCGGCCCGTGAAGAGCCTGACCTGGTCCACTGCCTGGTACATGAGCATTTCAAGGCCGCTGGTTACCCTCCCGCCAGATTCTTGGTAAGCCAAGGCTAGCTTGGACGGCCAGGGGTCATAGGACACGTCAAGAAGGTAGCCCGCTCGCTGTGCGCGGGGCCCTGTTTCGACCACCTTGTCGGCTGCCCCCGCAGGTAGCGTACTGATTGTCAGCTCATAGTCCTCGAGCCTAGACCAGAACTCAGCAAGCGGGATAAAAGTTAGGTCCATACCCAACCGCTGCGCGGCCTGCTGGGCTCCCTCTGCGCGACGTGGGTCCCGCACAAAGACATCTACCCCGGTAGAGCCCATAAAACGTAGGGCAGCCAATGCTGCGGTTGCGGTACCGCCTCCGCCCAAAACAGCGGCACGGGCAGGTAGACCCAACAAACCTTCCTGTCTCAGGGCATTCACAATTCCAGAGACATCGGTGTTGTGACCAAAAGACCGCCACAGGCCCTCTATCTCTCTCCAGTAAACAGTGTTGACCACCCCTACCGCACGAGCGAATGGGGTCAGCTCATCCAGGTAGGCCATAACAGCGGATTTAAGGGGCATAGTGACCGAAAAACCGCAGGTTGAGCTGTGGGGGCCAAAACACTCGAATACAGAGGCTAGTTGGTCCTCTACTGTATCGAGACACTCATAAACGATCTGCTCCCCCAGAACCCGGTAGGCGGCCTGGTGTAGCGCTGGCGACTTACTGTGCCTAATGGGGTGCCCCAAGACAAAAGCCTTGGGGCACGAGGTCAAGCTGTCACTCATCTACTGGCACTCATCCGGGTGAGCAGAACAGTACTTGTTATAGACTTCTACGTTCTTAAGGTGCTGGCTGTAGGTCTTAGCAAACAGGGTCTCACCGGTGCTCAGGTCCACTGTGACCCAGAAGTAATAGTCATTCTTCTCGGGGTTAGCTGCCGCCTTGATGGCCGCAGCACCCGGTGAGCCAATAGGACCGAGAGGCAAACCCTGGTAGTAGAAGGTGTTGTACTTATTACTGGAGTCCTGTTTCTGGGCATCGGAGATGTGATAACTCTTAATGCCCAGCCCGTAGGCTACCGTAGCATCCGACTGCAGGTAACCGTTTGTTTCGCCATCGGGGTTGTTCAGTCGATTTTCAATTGCACCTGCGATCGGCAAGTAGTCCTTTTCGCGGCCCTCAAACTCCAGAATCGAAGCTACCGTGATGACATGGAAGATCCGGTCGTCACCGCTCACCCCGTCCTCTTTAAGCTGGTTCAAGGTGTTGTCAACCATAATCTGTAGGATTTCTTGAGCAGATGCTTCCTTGGGGAAACGGTATTCACCCGGGTACAAGAAACCTTCGATTGTAGGGAACTTAGACGGGATACCAAAGCTGGTGGGTTTTTCAGCCAGGTTCTTAAAATCTTGCTGACTGATACCCGTGCCTTTAGCAAGAGCATCGAGTGTTTCATCCATGCGCCAGGTCCGGGCAATTGCAACATAGTTGGTATTGGCTTCATCAACGCGAAGCAACTCATCGAGAGCGGCAGAACTACTCATTTCCTTTTGCAGGGTGTAGTCCCCTGGCTGGAAGAACTGGTCGGAAGCCTTATCGGAGTAGACCTGAAGAAAACGATCGGCGTTAGCAATAACTCCTTGTTCTTCAAGGGAATTAGCGATGCCAATGACCGAGGCGCCTTCGGGAATTGTGAAGGTCACTTCAGTACCGTTACCGCTTCCAGCAAAATCTTTACGCTGGAACCATCCCATCTGCGGGCTGATAATCGAGATAACCAGAACAAGCGCAACGGCAAAGACAAGACCGGCTGAAATCACGAAATTACGGCTTCGACGTTTCGCGCGTTCACGCTCATCGCTGCTGAATTCTTCTTGATCAGCAACAACGGCACCACCAAGCAGGCCCTCAAGATCAGTTTGCTGGTTCCGGGTCCGCAGGGTGCGTCGACGCGGAGGGCGGCTAGAACTCGAGTTTTCAGACATTCGGGTTCTCCGTTTCATGGTTGAAGGTGCTTGGGGCAGATAAGGTGGAGGGTTCTGTCAGCTCCACCTGATAACCAGGTAAATGCTGACCCACCTTAAGGGTATCGACCGCATGTTGCAAAATGTTGACTGCGGCCACCTGATCGACCATTGTTTTGAATTCTTTGCTGGAGACACCAGCCTCATGAAGAGAACGGTGTGCGCTTACAGTAGTGAGCCGTTCATCCACCAACCACACAGGTACTTGCTGTGACTCAGCGGCCAGCTCATTCACAAGGGCCTCGGCGTACTCACGAGCCATGACTGTGGAGGAGCTCTCTCCCCCGCTCATCGTTTTAGGTAGTCCCACAAAAACCTCCGTGACTTCGTTGACCTCGATGAGTTTACGAAGCACACGTCTGTCTGAGTTCTTCTTCAGATCGCGACGTAGGGTTTTGAGCGGGGTTGCGAGTATGCCATCGGGGTCGCACAGGGCCAAGCCGACGCGGGCATTACCCACATCGACTCCCATGCGGCGGCCTCTTGTGAATGTCACCGGTTTAGGCCCCCAGCTGCGAAATAGCTTGACGGATTGATGCGAATGCCTCATCAATCTTGGTGGCGTCCTGGCCACCGCCTTGGGCAAGGTCGTCCTTGCCACCGCCACCACCACCCAGAACGGAAGTAGCGGTACGAACTAGCGCACCGGCCTTAACACCGGCATCGCGAGCAGCCTGGTTGGTAGCTACAAGGATTACCGGACGGCCGTTGTTTACACCGGCAACAACAACGGTTGCGGCATCTTCGCCCAGACGTGAACGCAGGTCAAGAGCCAGCTCACGAACGGCACCGGCATCGAGCTCACCGGCATTGTGGAGCAGAGTACGAACAGTCCCCACCATCTCGGCGGATTCGGTTAAGCGGCCTGCCTCGGCCTGGAGCTTTTCCTTGCGGAGCTTAGCGAGCTCCTTTTCAGCTTCCTTAAGCTTGGCCAGAGTCTGGGTAATCTTATCGGGCAGATTGGCCGAAGACTGAACCTTGAGCAGACCTGTGAGCTGGTTAACCAGGGTACGCTCGGTTGCAAGGTGATTGAAGGAGTCAAGACCAACCAGCGCCTCAACACGGCGGTTACCCGAGCCTACAGACTGCTCAGTCAGCAGGGTCAGCGAACCAATCTGGGCGGTTGAAGCAACGTGAGTGCCCCCGCAGAGCTCGCGGGAGAAGTCCCCGCCCATCTCGACAACACGAACAGTCTCGCCGTACTTCTCACCGAAGAGGCTCATAGCACCCAGCTTCTTAGCTTCATCGAGAGGCATCTGGCGGGTCACAGTTTCAAAGTTATCGCGAATCGCAATGTTAGCGACTTCTTCAACTTCTTGCTTAGCGGCATCAGAAAGCCCCTCGCCCCAGGCGAAGTCAAAGCGCAGGTAGCCTTCCTTGTTGAAAGAGCCCCGCTGGGTTGCCTCTTTGCCCAGAACCTGGTGCAGTGCAGCGTGGATGATGTGGGTACCGGAGTGGGCTTTCTCGCCATCCTGGCGGCGCTGAACATCGACCTGCGCCACAACAGCTGAACCGCTCACCGCTTCGCCCTCACGAACCACAGCACGATGGACAGAAAGACCCTTAACGGGCTGTTGAACGTCCGAAACATCAATGACGAACCCGTTACCGGTGATGACACCGGTATCGGCAGCCTGGCCACCGGCCTCAGCGTAGAAGGGGGTCTCGTCAAGGACAACTTCAACCTTCTGGCCAGCAGAAGCGGCAGGAACGCTCACGCCGTCTACCAGTAGAGCGCGCAAGGTAGTCTCGGTGCGGAGCTGATCGTAGCCGGTGAAGACCGAGCCGCGTTCATCAGCGAGCTCACGGAAAACAGAAAGATCGGCCATGCCACCCTTCTTAGCCTTAGCATCGGCCTGTGCACGGTGACGCTGTTCTTCCATCAGGGCACGGAACTCTTTTTCATCAACGGTCAGGCCGGCTTCCGCTGCCATCTCCAGAGTCAGGTCAATGGGGAAACCGTAAGTATCGTGCAGGGCAAAAGCCTCGGCACCGGAAACAAGGTTCTGCCCCGCAGCCTGAGCAGCCTTAACGGCACCTTCCAGACGCTCAGTACCGCTTTCGATGGTTTTCAAGAAGGCACGCTCTTCGGCGTAGGCAATACGTGAGATGCGTTCGAAATCATCAGCGATGTAGGGGTAAGCACCGGCCATTGCATCGCGTGAAGCGGGGAAGAGGACGGGTAGGCAGGGCTCAGTAACGCCCAGCAGACGCATAGCGCGAATAGCGCGGCGCATCAGGCGACGCAAGATGTAGCCGCGACCCTCGTTGGAGGGGGTAACCCCGTCTGCAATCAGCATGAGCGAAGAACGAATATGGTCTGCTACAACACGCATACGCACGTCATCGTCGTAGCCTTCATCCTGGGCGTTCTCTGAACCGTGGTACTTCTTACCTGAGAGCTTTGAAGCGGCATCGAGAACAGGGCGAACCTGGTCAGTCTCGTAGAAGTTTTCTGCACCCTGCAGGAGCATTGCAAGACGCTCAACACCCAAACCGGTGTCAATGTTCTTCTTGGGGAGGTCACCGAGAATCTCGAAGCTGTCCTTGCCGGTGCCTTCACCACGCTGGTACTGCATGAAGACCAGGTTCCAGATTTCGATGTAGCGGTCATCATCGGCCGCGGGCCCACCATCTTTACCGTACTCGGGTCCACGGTCGTAGAAAATCTCTGAGTCGGGGCCTGCCGGGCCGGGCTGGCCGGTTGACCAGTAGTTCTCGGCCATACCCATCTTCTGGATACGTTCAGCGGGGAACTTAACATCGTTTACCCAAATGTCGTAAGCTTCATCGTCGCCCTCATAGACAGTAACCCACAGGCGTTCAGGGTCAAGGCCGTAGCCCCCGTCTTCAGGGGACGAAGTCAGCAGCTCGTAGGCCCAGGGGATAACTTCTTTTTTGAAGTAGTCGCCGAAGGAGAAGTTGCCGGCCATCTGGAAGAAGGTACCGTGGCGGGCGGTCTTGCCGACCTCGTCGATATCCAGGGTGCGGATGCATTTCTGGACGCTTACCGCGCGTGAGTAGGGAGCGGCTTCACGGCCCAGAAAGTAAGGGATAAAGGGCACCATGCCAGCAATAGTGAACATGGCACCGGGTTCATGGGATACCAGCGACGCAGATGGTACTACGGTATGCCCGCGCTTTTCGAAAAAGTCGATCCAGCGCTTTGAGATTTCCTGTGAGAGCATCGAGGCTATCTTCCTTCTTGTGTATGTTAAAACTTTTTAGTTCGTTGACTCGAAAAAATCTTTGCCCAGAGCGGCATCGCGGCGGAGCCTAGCTTCGGTTTCAAGCTCTGGGAGTGCCTCTGAATCAATAATCTCGCCGCGCTTCCTGTCCTGATCTCCGGTGTGCCAGTTATCCAATGAGCCTGGTCGGGGATCCTGAGCCTGGCGGTCAAAGCGTTCTTTGAGCTCGGCTTCTTTTTCGTTCATACCGGCTTTGACTGAGGCCGCAAAGTTGAGCGCCTTGAGCGCCGTGTGCTTAAAGGGTGCGCCGTACTTGGAATCAAAGAACTGGGCCATAGTGCTACCTTCGGAGAGAGCCTTTTGCAAGTGAGCCGACTGCTTAAGTTCTACCTCGCTCCCTGTTGGGGAGGTTGTAGTAGCCCGCGAGGCAAAGTAGCCAGTAGCTACTCCCCCGGCAATCAAAACAAGGTTCTTGAGGAAACTCATGAGAGGTCCTCACCTGCTGATGGGCTATCTGGTGCACGGTGGCGGCCCTGAGGAGCGTTTTCATCGCCCTTGAATGCTTTACGGACGCCGTGGGAGAAAGCAGCGACCTTAATGAGGGGCTGTCCGACCGTTGAGGTGACCAATGATGACAGTGCCGAGACATTGGCTGAGGCATCGGAAACATTGCTGGTAATACCATCGACTTTTTCAATCTGTGCATTGGTACTGGCAACGGTTTTGGTTACTTCCCCAATCAGCGGGGTTGTCTCATCGTTCAGTGAGCGAATGGTGCGTGTTAGTTCGTCAAACACCTTACCGAGCTTAATGATAGGAACAGCAAGCAGGGCAACCAGGATGGCGAATACGCCTGCGGCAATAAGGCCTGCAATGTCGGCTCCACTCACGGATTACCTGCTTTCTGCCGGCTAGGGGCCGGCGTCAAAGAACACGATTTGGTAACAATCTTACTTTACAGAGTAAGACTTGACCTATTTTAGTTACCCTGTTTCGCCGGTCGGGAGCATCACACCTTGTCAGAGGGATAGATCAAGAGCCTATGGGTCTACTCCGGTCTAGTTATTAAATGAGGCCGGCCCGCCTCACCAGCGCCAGATAGCGCCAGGTAAGCGGGCCGGTTCAAGCTAGGCGGTTTAGGCCAGGCGTGAGTAGTATTCAACAACCAGCTGCTCTTCGCAGGTGACGGGAATTTCTTCACGCTTGGGGGCGCGCTCAAGCTTTGCGTGGAGCTTCTCAATCTCAACGTTCAGGTAAGCAGGAGTGTCGGGCAGAACGTCCTGGTGTGCGCCGGTGGCTGCAACCTGGAAAGGTGCCATCTTCTCGCTCTTGGGGTGAACGTGGATGAGCTGGCCGGGCTTGACGCGGAAGGAGGGGCGGTCAACGCGGATGCCATCTACCATGATGTGGCGGTGGACAACGAGCTGACGTGCCTGAGCGATGGTGCGAGCGAAACCTGAGCGCAGGACGAGAGCGTCCAGGCGGGTTTCGAGAATCTCGACCATGTTCTTACCGGTCTGACCTTCGATGCGCTTGGCTTCGAGGTAGGCGCGACGCATCTGAGCTTCACGGATGTTGTACTGTGCGCGAAGACGCTGCTTCTCACGAAGCTGGACAGCGTAGTTTGAGTCAGCCTTCTTGCGGCTACGGCCGTGCTGGCCGGGGCCGTAAGGACGACGCTCGAGGTACTTTTCTGCCTTGGGGGTCAGTGCAATGCCGAGGGCACGGGACTGGCGCACGGTACGGCGGGTACGGTTGTGGTTTGCCACAGCTTTTCCTTTTCATTAGCGGTTGGCGGAACCCTGCGTGGGGCACTCCACCATTGTTCTGGTGGTCTGGCCTCCAAGTACCCGCCCACGGTTTGGGCGGTGGAGAGTGTAGAGCAGCCGCACTCTAATCACTACGAGCTATCCGGTGATCAGTGGCTACCGTATAAGCGGCACCTTACTGCGTTTTGGATAGTCTGCCAGCCAATGTATTAGCCTACCGCTGGCTACGGTAGCTTGTCAGCCCCCTGCGGCAGATGAAGCAGTGCTCTTTGACACAGATAGCTTCCGGGCTTACCGATGGCTATCGGCAGATCTCTATCGGGCAACTCAGTCTCTGGCACTGTTACGGGGTAGCGGTGTCCGTAAGGCTTTGAGCCTTTTGAGCCGGTCGCCCATGGCTTGTTCATTCCCGAAAACAGTTGGCCGGTAGTAGACCGCCCCAAGGAGTGTATCCGGTGAGTATTGCTGGCGGGCTACAGCATTTTTCTGGTCGTGTGGGTAGATATAGCCTTTACCGTGCCCCAGCGCGGCAGCTCCCTGGTAATGGCCATCGCGTAGGTGCAGAGGGACAAGTCCGGCTTTGCCGGAACGGACATCGGCCAGGGCATCGTCAATAGCCCGGTAGACTGCGTTTGATTTGGGAGCTGTGGCAAGATGGATTGTTGCCTGCGCTAGGTTAATACGGGCTTCGGGCAAGCCCACCAGTTGGACTGCCTGGGCAGCATTGACGGCGCTGGTTAAGGCGGTGGGGTCGGCCATGCCGATATCTTCGCTGGCGTGGACAATGAGGCGGCGGGCGATAAATCGCGGGTCCTCCCCAGCATCAATCATGCGGGCAAGGTAGTGAAGGGCAGCATCAACATCGGAGCCTCGGATGGACTTGATAAAGGCACTGGTGACGTCATAGTGCTGGTCACCGTTTTTGTCGTAGCGTACCAGCGACTGGTTGAGGGCTTCTTGGGCATGCTCCAGGGTAATAAGCAGGGGTTGATTGACCGAGTAGTTCTGCCCCTCAGCATGGGCTTGCCCAAAAGCAACAGCTGCTGCGGCCTCAAGTGCGGTGAGCGCTCTGCGAGCATCACCGGCGGCTAGCTTCACCAGGTGGTCGGCGGCTTCTTCTTGGAGGGAAACAGCCCCGGCAAAGCCGCGCGGATCAGTCAGGGCGTGACTGAGAAGTTGGGCAATGTCGTGGTCTGTCAGCCCTTGGAGGGTGAGCAGAATCGAGCGGGAAAGAAGCGGTGCGATCACCGAAAATGATGGGTTTTCGGTTGTTGCCGCCACCAGAACTACCCAGCGGTTTTCTACACCGGGTAGCAGCGCATCCTGCTGGGCCTTGCTAAAGCGGTGAATCTCATCCAGGAAGAGTACCGTGGTCAGCCCCCGAAAATCACGGTCTTCGAGCGCCTGCTCCATGACCGAACGGACGTCTCTAACCCCTGCTGTAATAGCCGAAAGCTCAACAAACTTTCGACCAGCGCTACCAGCAATTACGTTAGCAAGTGTTGTTTTGCCTGTCCCGGGTGGTCCCCACAGAATGAGAGAGGACGGGCCAGCGGGGCCACCCTGCTCACCCGCAAGGAGCCGCAGAGGCGAGCCAGGCTTCAATAGGTGTTTCTGGCCCACGACCTCGTCAAGAGTTCGCGGTCGCATACGAACAGCCAGCGGGGCACGTTCACGGGTGCGTTTAACCGACCGGTCATCGCCGTTGTCCTGCGTATCGTCAAGGTAAAAGAGTGATGGATCCATGGTGCTGTCTTAAAGGTGGTCGCTATCGAGAATAAGGGTCACCGGCCCGTCATTGGTCAGCTCGACCTGCATCTGAGCACCGAATGTTCCGGTTTCTACGGTCAGCCCCATATCGCGGAGCGCCTGGACATAGGCATCAAATAGCGGCTGGCTCACAGGGCGTGGGGCGGCCTGCGACCAGGAGGGGCGGCGGCCCTTCTTAGCATCGCCGTAGAGAGTAAATTGGCTGACTGCGAGTACCGGTGCGCCGGCATCGAGCACCGATTGTTGGCCCTCCAGCAGGCGCAGGTTGGCCGTTTTTTCTGCAAGTTTTTGAACCTGCCCCGGGCCGTCACTGTGCGTTATACCTACAAGGGCTAGCAGGCCAGTCTGACGGATAGCGCCTACCGTCTGCTCCTCGACAGTAACTGATGCGGAGCTCACCCTTTGGAGGACTACGCGCATGTTTTCTCCTTGTAGTTTTAGTGGCCCGCACACCTATCTTGTTTTAGCTAACCTGGCCAGAATTACTTGCCCTCAGCTCCCAATAAAAAATCTATTTATCCCAAAAGCGTTTTTGGGTGAAGAACTGGTTTCTTTAAGGTTAGCTTCGATTTCTTTAATAATTTTAAGCACCCGGTCATTATGGACTTTCCGCCGCTTGATATCTTCCTGTTGGGCTAAGGTGCAACAAGAGCCTGGATAGTTGTCATCAGCTTCCCCTTTCTTTGTCCCTATTATCCATGGTTGGCAATCTTTCGCCAACTATTGGCGGGTTGTTCTGCTCTGAAGGTTCTAATGCTGCTGAGCTTGGTTCTCGGTCCTCAGCATCTAGATCTCTGTGCTCTGAGGTTAGTTCCTCTTCGTAGGCTTCAAGAATGACCAAGACTCTCCGATGCCTCCTCCAGGCGGCAAGCTTAAGAGCAAAAAGCAGGCTACGAGTGCTACAAGGAGAGCACAGACAGCAAGCAGTATGGAACGGTTTATAGGCCTCACCCTAACAGCCAGCAAAATACAGGCCAAACCTAATCTTTAAAGAGAACCGGCCCTTATACCTATCCAGGTACAAGGGCCGTTCGTGAGTTTTTGGCTAAGACTACTTCTCGTCGTCTTTCTTGGGCTTGAAGTCAACGCCGGCTTCCTTGCGCTGCTGGGCAGTGATGGGAGCGGGAGCCGCAGTCAGGGGGTCGTAGCCGCCACCGGTCTTGGGGAAGGCGATAACGTCGCGGATTGAGTCGGTGCCACCAATCAACTGGAGAACACGGTCCCAGCCAAAAGCGATACCGCCCATAGGGGGTGCCCCAAAGCTGAAAGCCTCGAGTAGGAAGCCAAACTTCTCCTGGGCCTCTTCTTCGGAGATACCCATGACCTTGAAGACACGTTCCTGCACGTCACGCTGGTGGATGCGGATTGAACCACCACCAATTTCGTTGCCGTTGCAGACGATGTCGTAGGCGTAGGCCAGAGCATCACCGGGGTTCTCGTCGAAGGTATCGATGAACTCAGGCTTAGGGGAGGTAAAAGCGTGGTGCACAGCGGTCCATGCTGAGTTGCCCAGGGCAACGTCACCGGAAGCGGTTGCATCCGCTGCTGACTCAAACAGGGGTGCGTCAACAACCCAGACGAAAGACCAGTCGCCGTCCTTAATCAGGCCGGTACGGTGGCCGATTTCTACACGGGCGGCACCCAGCAGGGCGCGGGAAGCCTTGGCTTCACCAGCAGCAAAGAAGATACAGTCACCGGGCTTGGCACCGGTAGCTTCGGCCAGGCCTGCACGCTCAGCCTCGGTGATGTTCTTGGCAACGGGGCCGGTCAGTTCGCCGTCTTCCTGAATCAGGACGTAGGCCAGGCCCTTGGCGCCGCGCTGCTTAGCCCATTCCTGCCAGGCATCGAGGGTGCGGCGTGCCTGGGAGGCGCCACCAGGCATGACAACAGCACCAACATAGGGTGCCTTGAAGACGCGGAAAGTGGTGTCCTTGAAGTAGTCGGTCAGTTCGGTCAGTTCAAGGCCAAAACGCAGGTCGGGCTTATCTGAACCGTACTTCTCCATAGCGTCTTTGTAGGTGATGCGCTCGATGGGGCGGGGCACCTTAACGTCAATTAGGTTCCAGACAGCTTCTACGATGCGCTCACCCAGGTCGATGATGTCTTCCTGGTCAACGAAGGAGGCCTCGATATCCAGCTGAGTGAACTCGGGCTGGCGGTCAGCACGGAAGTCTTCGTCGCGGTAGCAACGAGCAAGCTGGTAGTACTTCTCAATACCACCGACCTGTAGGAGCTGTTTGAAAAGCTGGGGTGACTGGGGCAGGGCATACCAGGAGCCGGGTGCAAGGCGAGCAGGAACCAGGAAATCGCGGGCACCTTCGGGGGTTGAACGGGTCAGGGTGGGGGTCTCGACCTCGGTAAACATCTGCTCCTGCAAAACTTCGCGAGCGGCACGGTTAGCCTCAGAGCGCAGCCGCATCAGGCGGGCAGGCTCGGGGCGGCGCAGGTCAAGGTAGCGGTACTTGAGGCGGGCTTCTTCACCGACCTCAACGTGCTCATCAATCTGGAAAGGCAAAGGCGCTGAGGTGTTCAGAACCTTGGTTTCCTTGACCATGACCTCGATTTCACCGCTGGTCAGGTTGGGGTTCTCGTTGCCCTCGGGGCGGCGGGTAACCTCTCCCATAACCTGCAGGACGTATTCGTTGCGCAGGTGTTCAAAGTCAGCTTCGTTGTGGAAGACCACCTGGGTAAGGCCCTCGCGGTCGCGCAGGTCAACGAAAGCTACCCCGCCGTGGTCGCGGCGGCGGGCCACCCAACCTGTGAGGGTAACGGTTTCTCCGATGTTCTTAGCGGTCAGTTCGCCAAGGGTGTGAGTGCGTAGCACTGATTTCCTTTCGATGGGGCACGGTAAGGCCGGTTTGAAACCGATTTTACCGTTTTTTGGTGCGGTGGGCACCGGTAGCTTGATGTGACTTAGGGGTGCTCCCCTGGTTAAGGGGAGCCGGTGGCAGAGACAGCCGACCCGGGTTTTACTCTTGGCCTGAGGGCAGAACGCGCACCCGCAGATCCTCTTGGGAGGGAGTCCACAGAGCGGGATCAGCGGTTACCTGCTCACCGGAGCGGATGTCTTTGACCTCGTGCTTGAGCTGGCCGTCCTCACCCTGTGAGGTGAACCAAACAAAGGGGATTCCCCGCTTTTGAGCGTATTTGATCTGCTTACCGAATTTGGCGGCGGTAGCTGAAACCTCGCAGGCAATTCCGCGTCCGCGGAGAGCATCTGCAAGGTCCTGGGCATCTGACCACATCTGATCGTTGGTCAGGGCAATAAGCACCGCCGAAGGTACCTTACGGCTAGGGGCAGCGAACCCCTGTGAAAGAATGCGGGCAACCAGGCGGGTTACACCGATTGACAGGCCCACACCGGGGTAGGTCTTCTTACCGTTTGAAGCTAAGGACTCGTAGCGCCCGCCGGAGCAGATGGATCCGAGCTGTTCGTGGCCCACCAGCACGGTTTCGTAGACGGTACCGGTGTAGTAGTCCAAACCGCGCGCAATAGAGAGGTCAGCGACAACACGACCGGGGGCACGCTTTGCCGCTTCGCCAATGACCTCTGTGAGCTCAGCAAGGCCTTCCTCCATGAGAGGATCGGTTACACCCAGAGCACGGACCTGCTCCACAAAACCGGTATCTTCGGCGCGGATAGAGGCCAGAGAGAGGGCGGCCTGGGCCTGCTCATGGCTAGCTCCCAACTCGTCTTTCAGGAGCTGGGCAACAGCCTCGGCACCAATCTTTTCGAGCTTGTCGATATTGCGCAGAACACCAGCGGTATCGGTCAGGCCGATTCCACGGTAGAACCCCTCGGAGAGCTTACGGTTGTTGACCCGTAGTTTGAACTCTGGGATAGGTAGCTTAGAAAGCGCATCAACAATGACGAGAGCCAGCTCAACGTCGTAGCGGAAAGGTAGAGCACCATCGCCCACAACGTCGACGTCGGCTTGAGTGAACTCACGCGCGCGGCCCTCCTGGGGGCGCTCACCACGCCAGACTTTCTGAATCTGGTAGCGCATAAAGGGGAAGTTCAGGTAACCAGCGTTCTCCACCACGTAGCGAGCAAAGGGAACGGTCAGGTCGAAGTGTAGGGCAAGCTTTTCTTTTGTGCCGGAGCGGGTCTGGTCCTCATCGTCTAAGAGACGTGAAACGGCATAGACCTCCTTATCGATATCTCCCTTGCGCAGGAGCTGTTCGATAGTCTCTACAGAGCGGGTCTCAATCGACGAAAAACCGTGAAGCTCAAAAGTCTCGCGTAGGGTATCGAGAACATAGTTCTCTACTAGACGTTCCTCGGGTAGGTGCTCCGGGAATCCAGAAAGTGATTGTTTGCGAGCCATGCGCTCCCCTCATATCGGTACATTAGTTCTTTAGGTGCTCATAAAAGCACAATCCATTCCATACTAACTGCCGCTACCGCTGGACAGCTAATCACAGAGTGGATCACCGTTAGCTCGTGCCTAATGGTGATCAGAAGCAAGGTCATGGGTCAGGCATCACCACAAACCCGCTTAAACACGCTATGCTTGTCTATGCACCAGCTGTGCCCGATAGATTATTGTCTTTGGCAGGTTTACCTGCGCGACAACCGGCCCTATCGATTCGCCCCGGCTTTGGTGCGCTTTTCATTACCTGACGGGCGCTGAGCCCACACTATTGACGCGAAAAGAGTTATAGCGGTGACTACACAATCCGACGACACTAACCTCCCTGTTGACCTTGAAAAGGCCCGCCAGTTTGGCCGCGTAGATGAAGACGGTCACGTTTTCGTCATCGTAGATGGCGAAGAATTTGCTGTTGGCCAGGTACCCGGCGCTTCAGCCGACGAGGCACTCGCCTACTTTGCTCGCAAATTTGAAAACTTTGAAGCACAGGTTGCTCTGCTTGAAGACCGCGTTGAGCGCAAAGCTAAGGCCGCTGATTTGCAGAAGGCTGCTGCCCACCTGGGCCAGCAGGTTGCTGCCCGCAACATGGTAGGTGACTACGCCGCCCTGCAGGAACGCCTTGTCCTTCTTGTTGGCAGAATTAATGAGCGCGAAGAAGCCGAAAAAGTAGAAGCCGCTGAAGCCCGCGAAGCCGCTCTAGCTGCCCGTGAAGCTATCGTGTCAGAAGCCGAAGCTATCGCTGACCAGGACGATTCCAAGATTCACTGGAAGAACTCCCACGCCCGTATGAACGAGTTGTTCGATGCCTGGAAGCAGACCCAGCGTGAACACCACCTGGCAAAAAGCGTTGAAGATGAGCTGTGGAAGCGTTTCCGCGCCGCCCGCACCACCTTTGACCGTCGCCGCCGCGCCCACTTCTCCCAGCTCGATGAGGTCAATGCCAAGGCCAAGCGGGTTAAGGAAGCTCTCATCGCTCAAGCTGAGGCACTTTCAACCTCCACCGACTGGGCCGCTACTGCTGCTAAGTACCGTGACCTCATGGACCAGTGGAAGGCAGCTCCCCGCGGTACCCGCAAGGAAGATGATGCTCTCTGGGCCCGTTTCCGTGCGGCTCAGGATATCTTCTTCGATGCACGCACAGCGGTTAACGCTGAGCTTGATAAGGAGTTTGAAGCTAACCTGCAGGCCAAGGAAGCATTGCTGGAAGAGGCAGGCACCATTCTTCCTGTCACCGACCTGCCTTCTGCCAAGAAAGCCCTCCAAGGAATTCTTGACCGCTGGGAGCAGATTGGCCGTGTCCCCCGCAACTCGGTTCGCCGTGTTGAGCAGGAACTGCGTAAGATCCAGGACGAAATTCACCGTGCTGAGAACGATAAGTGGCAGAAGACTGACCCCGAGAAGCAGGCCCGTGCCAACTCCATGCTGACCCAGCTCGAAGATACCATTGCCGGCCTTGAAGCCGACCTGGCCAAGGCTGAAGCAACCGGTAACACCCAGAATATTAAAAAGGCGCAGGCCGCTTTGGATGCTCGCAAGCAGTGGCTAGAAACTCTGAGGGCTTCATCTGCTGAGTTCGGTGCCTAAAAAGCGCATAGGTTGTTTTACCTTGCATCATGTGACGTGAGGTCCCCGTCTACCCACCTGTAGACGGGGACTTTTCTGTGGATTTTGCCTGTTTTATCCACAGAATTATGTAGACCCCTGTTGGGGCCAGCTCCCAGCTGATAAAACTGTGCCATGACACATCGGCTCAACATTCTTGATGAACTGCCCCTCCCAGTGGCTCCGGGTAAGAACCGCCCCCAATCGGCGATTGACTGTTTAGCGCACAGTGCTGAGTTTTTACCCACACGGGGCTCTAGCCCTGGCCTACCCAGCACAAAGATCTCGGTGGACGAGAGCGGCTACCTGATCACTGCCGGAAGACTCGGGCTAAGTACACCGGAATGGCAGAAATATCGGCAAGAACAAGGCCTCATCAACCTGCATCATGATATCTGGGTTAGCCCTGACCAACCGGTCACTCGGGCGCTCCGGGCTGAAAGCCTGGCCGCCGTGGCACCAGCAGACTACCTGTACCGAATCCGTTTTTCACGGTTAAGTGCGGCCTGGGTGCTGGGCTACACACCCCAGTTTCCGTCAGGGCGCATAGACATCGACTACAGCAGAGATAACCGGTGCAATCTGCCCCGGGCCTACCGAGCCCGTTTTGCTGCCCACCAGACCACCGTCATCCCCTATGACTGCATAACGATCGGGCCTATCCGTGTTACTAGCCCACTGCGCACAGCGGTAGACCTGGTCAGCTACCACGACCAAGTGGAGCACCTGGACGCGGTAAGGGCTATTCTTCGGGACCCGCAGAACACCGTAAGCCCTCAGCTTTTCCTTAAGGCCTTGGCCGACAAGCCAAACCTGCGCCGCAGTAGCTATCTAAGAGCCCAACACCTGGCCCAGCAGTGCCTCAAGGGAGGTACAAGCAGGCAGGATGAGCCTAATCGCTCTTACCCCCGAGTAGCAGGCAAGTCCAGCTGGCAAACCTAGAGCAGGCAGCCCCGTGCAGGAACCCTAGTTTCCCTCTTGAACGGGGCGGGAGCCGGTAAGACGATAGGCCCTGAAAATGCCGTGAACATTACGAATCTGGTTAAGCAGATGCTCAAGCATAAAACGATCAGCCAGTTCCACCGTGTAGCGGTTAACCACAAAGCGGTCGTCACTGGTGTGAACCTTGGCGTCTACAATGTTGCACCCGGCCTCGGAGATAACTCGGATAGTGTCAGACAGTAGAGCCTTACGGTCAATGCCCTCCACCTGAATAGATACACGGTACACCGAGTTACCATTAGCCGCCCACTCAACCGCCGTTTGTCGGGGATCATCCTGCTGGCTCAGGACATTCGGGCAGTCTACCCGGTGAACAGAAATACCGTGGAGTCGGGTCACGATACCGATGATTTCATCGGGCGGAACCGGTGTGCAACAGCGGGCAATTTTGGTCAAAATGCCCTCAGCACCCGGTACCACTACACCATTGTCGTCACCAACCGATCTACGTTCAGTGACCAGTGAAGTATCAAAGCTGCCCGGCTCAACCGCCTGGTGGGTTTCCTCTTCACCGTAGTAGAGGCCAACCAGCGAGGTAATAACAGCCTGGGTTTCGACTTCTCCCTCGCCCACTGAGTGGTAGAGGGTTGCAAGGTCATGCTTGTGTAGGTCCTGGGCTACCTGCAGCATCAGCTCCGGGGTCATCATCTTCGTCAGCGGTAGCTCATGCTGACGCATGGCGCGGATAAGGCGCTCCCGGCCCCGGTTCACCGCCTCCAGACGGCGGCCCTTAGCGTAGTGCTGGCGGATTTTGGTGCGGGCCTTGCTGGTACGGACGAACTTGAGCCAGTCTTCACTGGGCTGGTGATTCTCGTCCTTGGTGGTCATAATTTCCACCGATGATGCCGTCTCAAGCTGGGTGTGCAAGGGTACCAGCTTACCGTTGACCTTAGCGCCAATGGTACGGTCGCCCACCTCAGTGTGGATGGCATAGGCAAAATCAACGGGGGTGGAACCTGAGGGTAAGCTAATTGGCTTGCCCTTGGGAGTCAGAACAACAATCTCGTCGGTTTCCAGAGTCTCGGCTAGCTGTTCATAGAACTGTGCAGATTCCGGGTTGGAGCTAGAGATCTCGGAGATGCTTTGAAGAATACCGATGCTGAAAGCCGCGGTGTTGCTCCCGGCTTCCTTGGGGTGGGACTGTGCGTCAATCTTCTCACCGCGTGATGCGGCCTTATAACGCCAGTGGGCCGCTACACCGTACTCGGCCTCCTCGTGCATCTTAAAGGTACGGATCTGGATTTCAAGAGGCAGATCACCAGGACCGTTTACCGTCATATGCAGAGACTGGTAGTGGTTGTGCTTGGGCTGCTTAATGTAATCCTTGAAACGGCCCGGCACAGCTGTCCACAGCGACATAACGTGCCCCAGCGCCGTGTAGCACTCGTCCACAGACTCAACCATCACGCGAACGGCCAAGATATCGTTAATCTCGTCGAAGCTCTTGCCCTTGGTCTTCATCTTCTGATGAATGGAGTAGTAGTGCTTGGGGCGGCCTGTGACGGTAGCGTCAATGCCAACCTGCTTGAGCCGGTCTTCGATAGTGATACGGGCTTGGACCAGATATTTTTCGAGCTTGGGGGTTCGCTCCCCCACCATACGAACAATTTCGCTGTAAATATCCGGGCTCATGGCCGCAAAAGACAGGTCTTCGAGCTCCCATTTGATGGTGTTCAGGCCGAGCCGGTGGGCCAAGGGAGCGTAGATTTGCAATGTCTCTTCAGCTTTTTTGGCGGCTGATGCGCTAGAGACAAAGCGCCAGGTTCTGGCGTTGTGCAGCCGATCTGCCAGCTTGATGAGCAGAACGCGAATATCCTTGCTCATGGAAAGCACCAATTTGCGGATTGTTTCAATCGGGGCGTTCTCACCGTAGGAAACCTTATCGAGTTTCGTGACACCGTCAACCAGGTAGGCTACCTCTTCGCCAAAGTCCTCTGTCAGTTGTTGGTGCGTATATTCGGTGTCCTCAACAGTATCGTGTAGCAAGCCTGCTACGAGTACCGGCCCGGTTGCACCGATCTCAGCCAGAATGGTGGTGACGGCAACGGGGTGAGTGATATAGGGATCACCGCTCTTACGTTTCTGCCCGCGATGGTAATAGTTAGCGACCTGAAAAGCCCGTTGGAGTACCTCAAGGTCCTCCTCCGGGTGATTTTTCTTAACGGTACGAATTACAGGTGCAAGCACCGGCGAGAAACGCGGGGCATTCTCGGGGCCGTGAACTCTATCGCTCCCAAAGACAAGACGGGTGGGAACGCGACCCGAGGCAGACATCACACGATGGGAGCCGCGAACAGGTTTCTTAGCGTGCCCTGCGGGTACCTTTTGGCTACCTTCTTCAGACCGGCTCATATGGAACACTCCCCTTAAAACTTTATTCTGCGTGTGTGGGTCTATTTTAGTTGAAAAGCTGGGCCGAATGTGGCCAAGGACGCTCATGTTCCGCAGGTAGGTAGTCGGTCAAACTATTTTATCTGTTAAGACAGTGGGGTCGGGTAGAAATACATCTACCCGACCCCTAGCCAAGTTTACTGCTCTGCCCCCTGAGCTACTTGAGATTAATGTGCTGAACAGAGATCAGCACAGGGTCCACTTCTTCTGCAGCCTGGGCATTCTCCTCTTGCTGCGTAATCTCACCAGCGCCTACCTTGGCAACCAAGGCATCGTGCTCCTTGACTGACTTCTCGCGCAACCGCAGAGCGGCGTAGGCTGGGGCTGCCACAAAGAGCGTTCCGGCGGTACCGACGATAATGCCGATAAAGAGCGCCAAGGACAAATCCTTCAGGGTACCAGCGCCTAGAAGGAGCGCACCGATAAAGAGAATCGAGCCCACCGGCAGGATACCCACGATGGAGGTATTGATAGAACGAACCAGAGTTTGGTTGACAGCAAGGTTGAGTTGCTCGCCAAAGGTTGTGTCCTGGCCTTGATCAAGGTTAGCGGTATTCTCACGAATCTTGTCGAAAACCACTACCGTGTCATACAGCGAGTAGCTCAAAACGGTCAAGAAGCCAATGATTGCACTCGGAGTGATCTCGAACCCAATCAAAGCGTAGAGGCCAACAGAGGTAATGATGGTGAAGAGCAAACCCGCAATAGCCGATAGGGACATCTTCCAAGTACGGAAATAGAGAGCCATACCTACCATGACCAGTCCAATGAACCATGCCAGACCCACAAGGGCCTGCCTGGTAAGGCCCTCACCCCAGGTGGGGCCCACAAACGATGAGGTCACCTTGTCACTACCTACACCGTAGGCTTTTTGCAGAGCCTGGCCAACTGCTAAAGTTTCGTCGTCGGTGAGCTCACCCATCTGAGCGCGAATAGTGCCATCGGCAATGTTGGTAACGCGCACATCACTAGCTTCGGGGGCGGCCTGGGCGATAGCCTGCTCACCTACAGCAATATCGGTGTTCTGGGTTTGGGAGACAGTAAATTCAGAACCGCCCCGGAACTCGATACCCAGGTTAAAACCGCCACGGATAAACGGGACGAGAGCGGCCGCTACAGTCATCAAAAGAGCTATGGTCAGTAAGCGCTTACGCAGAGCTACGAAGCCGAACGACCGGCGCCCTGAGTGAAGATCATTGCCAAACTGAGCCAGTACATTAGCCACGATTGGCCTCCTCGTTCTTGGGTGACTCTGCTTCTTCCGAAGTGTTTTCCTGTTCCTGCTTTTCAGCGGCCAAGCGTTCGAGTCGCTTGCGCTCAGCTAGGCTGAGACGTTCTTGGTTTTCCTGGACGGTACGGACGCGTCCGGCACCACGGTAAAGCGGAGTTGAGCCCAGAGCCACAGGGTCCATGCCCGAGAAACGCCCGCCCCTAGCAAAGTAGTCCTTACGCCCCAGCAGAACCATCACCGGGTGGATAAAGAGGAAAGTGATGATCAGGTCCGAAACGGCGGTAAGACCGAGGGTAAAGGCAAAGCCTCGCACGTTACCCACTGACGCGAAGTAGAGAACCACAGCGGCAAGGAGGTTGACCGCCTTAGAAGCCATAATCGTCCGTTTCGCCCTGTGCCAGCCATGATCAATGGCCGCTGGGATCGTTCGACCTGTCCGAATCTCATCGCGGATACGCTCAAAGTAAACGATGAAAGAGTCAGCCATCAGGCCAATAGATACGATCAGACCGGCTACACCTGCCAAGGAGAGGCGGTAATTCATCACGTAACCCAGCAGAACGATAACACCGTAGGACAGTAAACCCGCCACCAAGATTGAGGTGATATTGACTAGGCCAACCAGACGGTACTGGAAAAGCGAATAGACAAAAACCAAGAGCAGGCCGATCAGGCCGGCGATCAGACCCATCTTGAGTTGTTCAGCACCCAGGGTAGCCGAAATCTGCTGCTCCGACTGAATGGTGAAGCTGATGGGCAGCGCCCCATATTTAAGCTGTTCAGCAAGGTTCTTTGCAGTTTCCTCAGTGAAGTTACCGGTAATCTGCGGCTTACCATCAGAGATCACGGCCTGGGTTACAGGTGAGGACAGAACCTGCCCGTCAAGCATAATTGCGAACCGTGCCCGTGCATCAGAAGGGTTGGCACCACGAATAGCATTCAGGCGGGTGGTGACGTTCTTAAAAGTTTCGGTAGCAGCGGGGTCAAAGACAATGTTTACCCCCCATTGACCGGTCGAGATTCCGGTGGAGTTTGTGACCGGCGAATAGCTAGCGGTCTCAATATCGGTACCGTTAATTTCGATGGGACCCAGAATATATTTCTCTGTCCCATCGGTAGAACAGGCAACAATAGCCGCCCGGGGATCCTGAGCGGAAGTATCAACATGAGCCGGGAGGGTGCAGTCCAGAGCCTCATACTGCCGCCAAAGTTCAGAAGTTACCCAATTAGTATCCGAGCCATCAGCAGGTTCAGCCGTGGGCTTGGGCAGGGCATCTTCTGCAAGAGCCTTATCAGCGGCAACAGCTTCCGCTGGTCCTGCGCTGATGACCGCACGGAAGCTCATCTGGGCTGATGTCTGTATCAGGTTGCGTGTCTCCGGGCTCAGGGTTCCGGGAACGGATACCACAACATTCTGCCCTGACTGGGTGGTAATCTCGGCTTCAGCAACACCTGAACCATCCACACGCTGGCGGATAATCTCAACGGCCTGATCAAGCTGTTCCGCCGTAATGGTACCGCCCTCAGCGTCATTAACCTGGGGTGCCAAAATAAGCTGGGTGCCGCCGGACAGATCAAGTGCAAGTTTAGGTAACCAGCTACCGCCCGAGGATGTGGTGCTGAAAATACCACCGGCAACGATAAGCAAGACAAGCGCCATGGAAGCAAGTGCTCCCCTAGCCTTGGCTACGGTGGCTGTCTTAGCCATGAATGCCTCTTCTTTTCTACAAAATAGTGACTGGAAGGTGAAAAGGCGCGCCACCGTGGACAGATGGCGCACCTTTGAAGTGTGATTAGTTAGTTGGCCGGGTCATCGTCAACCTGACCCTCAAGTGTGGGTTTGGTTTGCGCTGCTGATTCCTCGGCGGGCTTGTTGCTCTGCTCAATGGTCGTTACAGTCATCAGGTGAACTTTAACGACGGTGCCGGGAGCGATTTCCAGGTAAGCAACGTTTTGCTCACGATCCAGGGAATCAAGGGTGCCAAAAAGACCGAAATTGGTCATTACCTTAGTGCCGGGAACCATGGTTTCCTGCCGCTCTTTAAGCTGTTGCTGAGCCTTTTTAGCTCGGCGGGCCGGAAGCACGATAAGAATAATCATCATCAGGCCAAGGAGCAGGAACATAAACAGGGGTGAACCGCTTTCCACTGGTGTCCTCTTATCTTTGGGATAGGGTCAAGAAACTAAATTCCTATTCTATGCCAGAAAGCTGAGCTAGGACCCAACGACAGGGCCAGCACTCCCTATTTTCGTCACTAGGGAAGTTCAGGAGGCTCCAGGCCCAGGTGTTCCCAAGCAAGCGGTAGTGCCACACGCCCCCTGGGGGTCCGACCTATGAGGCCTTCTCGCACAAGATAGGGTTCAGCAACGGTTTCCACGGTTTCGGTTTCTTCACCTACTGCAATTGCCAGGGTGGAAAGCCCCACCGGGCCACCACCGAATTTGGTTATCAGCGCTGTCAGAACAGCCCGATCGAGCCGGTCAAGGCCACGCTCATCGACCTCATACATATTGAGGGCGGTAGCTGCTGCGGCAGCGTCTATGCGCTGGATGCCGTGAACCAGAGCCCAGTCCCGCACTCGACGCAAGAGACGGTTAGCGATACGGGGTGTACCGCGTGAACGGCCAGCAATTTCGGCAAAGCCCTCGGAAGAAATATTGAGTTCCATGAGCCCTGCTGACCGTCGGATAACGCTTTCCAGCTCAGCAACAGAGTAGAACTCAAGGTGACCGGTGAACCCAAAACGGTCACGGAGCGGACCGGGTAGTAGACCAGCGCGCGTGGTAGCCCCCACCAGGGTAAAGGGCGGCAACTCAAGCGGGATAGAGGTAGCGCCAGCGCCCTTTCCCACCACAATATCGACCCTAAAATCTTCCATAGCCATATAGAGCATTTCCTCAGCGGGCCTACTCATACGGTGAATTTCATCCAAGAAGAGAACTTCACCGGGAGTCAGGGACGAAAGAATAGCAGCCAGATCACCCGAATGTTGTATAGCCGGGCCGCTGGTAATTCTGAGCGGGGCATCCATCTCGGCTGCAATAATCATAGCCAGTGTTGTCTTACCCAAACCGGGTGGGCCAGAGAGCAAGACATGGTCTGCTGAGCGGCCACGCAATTTTGAGGCTTCCAGAACGAGCGAAAGCTGTTGACGCACCCGGTGCTGACCCACAAAATCATCAAGTGATTTGGGGCGCAGGGCGGCCTCAATCATCTTCTCTTCTGGCTCTTCGTCCATAGAGACCAGCCGGCCTCCGGGGGCAGGCCCGTCTGCGTTGGGAAATTGACTCATGCTTTTTCTGGCTTCTTAAATTCGAGGGGAAGGCAACAAGAAATTCTAGCGGCCGGTTGTGCTCTGGTTGCCCAGGGAAGCAAGCACGGAGCGGAGGGCTTGGGCAAGGCCCATAGTCTCGGCCTTGGGGTTATGTTCGATAAAGGACTCGATAGCAGCTGCGGCATCCTTTTCATTCCAGCCCAGGCTGGTCAGGGCATCTTGTACCTGGGGTTTCCAGCTAACGCCCTGGTTGATGGGTAGCTGATCGCTGGCACCATCGGCGAGGATTAGCTTACCTGCCAGCTCTAGCACAACACGTCGCGCCCCCTTGGGGCCGATACCGGGCACCCTGGTAAAGGCCTTATCGTCACCGGTAGCAACAGCCCGTTCAACCTCGGCAGGAGTGTGTACACCCAACACGGCCAAGGCAATACGGGGGCCAATACCCGAAACCGAGAGCATCATGTCAAAGACCTCACGCTCAGCGGCCTCAGCAAAACCGTAGAGAGTCATAGAATCTTCGCGCACAATCATGGTGGTAAGCACGGTAGCCTGCTCCCCCAGCCGTAGATGGGAGGCAGTTCGGGCGGTTAAGTGCACAAGCATGCCAAAGCCATTGACATCAATAACGGCAGTATCGAGGCCCAGGTGGGTTACCGTACCGGTGAGAGAGCTAATCATAGAAACAGTCTATTCGAATATATGTACTAAAACAAGGTGGGTTTATGAGCGCCGAGCACGCGACTCAGCTTCTAACCATGCCTTTTGGGCAGGCGTTAGCTGCCCAGAAAGCCGGGAGGCAGCAGGCTGGGACCCCTGGTGGGTTTGGGTTTTGGCGGCCATATTAATGCCCGAACCAATGCTACCCCCACGCCAGCCGTGACAAATCGCGAGGGCTAGAGCATCGGCGGCATCGGCAGGTTTGGGCATGGTGTCAAGGCCCAAAATTCTTGTGACCATTCTGCCCACAGAGGCCTTGTCGGCCCGGCCTGAACCTGTCACAGCGGCCTTAACCTCGGAGGGCGTATGGAAATGCACCGGTACCCCGCGCGCCGCAGCCGCCACTATCACCACACCAGAGGCATGAGCGGTACCGATAACGGTATTCACTTGCTCCTGCGCAAACACACGTTCAATGGCCAGAGCGTCGGGCTGGTAGGTATCGAGCCATTCTTCCGCTGCCCGAAAAATCTTAAGAATGCGCTGGTCAAGACTTTCGGCCGCGGCCGTTCCGGACACCCCCACCTTGACAAAGTGAGCCTGCCGGTTGGCTGTCATATCAATCAGGCCAAAACCGCACCGGGTCAAGCCCGGATCCACACCTAAAATACGGGCAGCGCCCGGAACCCGCTGCACAGCGGTTTCCGGGCGCCGGGTTGAGGTGCTGGCAGGTACAAGCCTGCCGGTTGGTACACCCTTGACCATTGCTAGGTTTTACTCAGCTTCCAACTCGGCCATAACAGCCTCGTTGATATCGGCGTTGGAGTAGACGTTCTGAACGTCATCAAGTTCTTCAACGGCATCAGCCAGCTTAAGGAACTTCTTGGCGCCCTCTGCGTCCAGATCCACATTCATGGTGGGGCGGAAGACGGGGTCATCATTGTTGTATTCCAGCTCAGCATCAACCAGAGCCTTACGGATAGCAGGCAGGTCAGTTGCCTCGGAGACAACGGTGAAAACGTCGCCCTCGTCGATAACTTCCTCAGCACCGGCATCGAGAACAGCCATCAGCACGTCGTCCTCGGTCAGGCCGTCAGTCTTGGCGACCTCAACAACGCCCTTGCGCTCAAAGAGGAAGGCTACAGAGCCGGAGTCTGCCATGGTGCCACCGTTGCGGGTAACAGCTGTACGAACTTCTGCCGCGGCGCGGTTGCGGTTATCGGTCAGACACTCAATGTAGAGAGCGGTGCCCTGGGGGCCGCGAGCCTCGTACATGATTTCGGTGTAGTCAATGGCTTCACCGGTCAGGCCAGCACCGCGCTTGATTGCGCGCTCGACGTTATCGTTGGGAACAGAGTTCTTCTTAGCCTTTGAAACAGCCAGATCAAGGGCGGGGTTACCGGCCGGGTCGGGGCCACCCATGCGCGCAGCAACTTCAATTGCCTTGATGTACTTGGCAAAGGCCTTGGCGCGCTTGGCGTCAATAGCGGCTTTCTTGTGCTTGGTTGTGGCCCATTTGGAATGACCTGACATGATTCTCCTTGTGCTTTTGAAGTTCCCGGCTATGCGGGCACCTTTTGACGCGTTCTATTCTAGCGATTTCGGCTCTGCTTCGCAGAACCCCTCAGCATGGGCCCTGTCTTCGGGTCCCGGTTTAGCCCCCGAGCCCTTAACGAGGGCGAGCAATCGCGGAGGCTCGAGCCTGCTCAATCAGGCTATCGTCAATGTCTACCGGTACGAATTCACCGTATTTTTTGAGCGCGGCCTGCTTGATTAAGAAATCCGAGATAGCGGGGTTCTTAGGCAGGAGGGAGCCGTGCAGATAGGTTCCCACTACGTTATGGACACGAGCGCCCTCCCCTGTATCGGACTTGTTGTTGCCGTCTCCCTTGGTAACGGTAGCCAGTGGTTTGGTATCACCGTTCAGGTAGGTCAGACCCGAGTGATTCTCAAAGCCAACAAGGATTCCGAACTCAGCTGATTCCTCGACAATATTTCCGATCAGGCGTTCCTCACTGCCCACGGTGTGAGCATCGAAGACACCGATACCCTGTAGCCTCTGACCGCTGACAGTTTTAAAGTCTTGACCGAAAAGCTGATAGAGCCCGCAAATGACCAGCATGGGGGTGCCATCAGCCGCGAGCTGGCGCAGAGTCTCAGCACGGACCAGCAAATCGTCCTGGATACGGGACTGGCCTGAGTCCTGCCCGCCACCACCTAGGAAGATGTCGCCGTCCTTAGGGAACGGGTCACCGGGATTGTAGTCCACAACTTCAACGGAGAAACCGTGGGCCTTGGCACGCCGAGACAGAGACAGAGTATTACCCCAGTCACCGTAGATGTTCATGTCACGCGGGTAGAGCTGAACAATCTTCAGGTGTTTTTCACCTGCTAGATCAGCAGAGGCTTCGTGGCCGGGCTGGTTCTGGAGCTGGCTCATGAAATGGCCTCCACATCGGTAATCTTGGCTAGTTCTTTTCGGATCGCCAGCATGGCGGTGTAAGTGCAGAAGATGCGCATGGGGCGGCCCTGGGACCGAGTAATGAAGGTAGCCAGTGCCTGCTCCAGGTCTTCGTTAACAGCTTCTACAGGAACCTCATCATGTTCAAGGCGCAGGGCCATATCGTAGGCCCGCACGCCTGAAACCATGCTGACCCCACCATTTATCAGTGAGTGGAAGTCGACGTCCCAGAGCCAGGACACATCGCGCCCATCGGCGTAGGCATCGTTAATGGTGATCATGGTTGAGTAGTCCCGGGCGTCGGCCGAGGCCAGTGATAGGCGGAAGCCGCTGGGGTTCTTGACCAGTAGAAGCTGGAGGGTTTGGCCCTTAACGGTCAGGGTTTCACCGCGACCAAAGGCAGGGGTGATATGTTCAAGCTCAGCCAGTAGCTGATCGGTCTTGAGCTTCTCCCCCATCACTGCGCGGGTCAGCGCTATAGCGGCGGCAGCGTTAAAGATGTTGTAGACACCGTAGAGGTTGATAGTGCCCTGCACTTCCTGACCGTCAAGGTCAAAGGTTGCCTGGGTACCCTTAAAGTCTTTGAGAGTGACCGCGGCTGCGGGCCTTTGAGGCCGGCTAACCACCTGAGCCTTACCGTCCGGGCCAAGACGCATCTGATCATCTGAGGGGAAGAGCACACGGAGCTTATCGGAAAGACCGAAGTAGCTGGTCTTGGTGCCTTCAAGCAGGTTCTCTGCTAGGGAGAGGATGCGCGGGTCTTCGCGGTTGAGAACTACAGTGCCGGTGGTAGCGCCCGCAACGCTGGCCAGCATGCGGCGGGTGGTATCGATTTCACCAAAGCGGTCAAGCTGGTCGCGCAGAACATTCAGCAAGAGCGAGTAGCGGGGCTTGACCATGCGCACAAAGTGAACGGCGTGAGCCTCATCAAGTTCAAGAACAGCGATGTCGGCATCAAGCTTGCCGGTCAGGCTCATCTCACCTAGCAGGGCCGCAGCAACACCGCGCACAAAGTTAGACCCGGTCCGGTTGGTGAAAACTTTTAGACCCTGAGACTCCAGCAGTTGGACCACCATCTTGGTGGTGGTGGTTTTGCCGTTGGTGCCCGAGACAACAACGACGCCGTGCGGAAGTTTAGCGAGTTCTTGGGCCACAAAATTTGGGTGGAGCTTTTCCATGACCAGGCCGGGGAAAGCTGAACCGCCCCCGCGTAACTTAGTTGCATAACGAATGCCTTGGCCAACAAGGCGTACTACAGGTCGTGACATGCTCTCTATCTTACTGGTTTGCTCCACGCTAGCCAGCCAGGCCCACGCCCACCGCCTTTCCTGCTGGTTTTAGAAAGGTTTCCAACCCCCGGTCAGTGAGTAGATCTTTTGGTTCGGGGTGCTAGCGAGAATAGCTTGGACCGCACGAGCTGACCGGCTACCGGCGGCACAGTAAACCACAAGCGGCAGCTCTGAGGGGTTCTCCATAAGTTCGCCCAGTGTGCTGCCCTTGCTCAGCTCTGCTAGAAGCTGGTCAAGAGGCAGATGCTGATCGTGTTCGTAGTGGCCGCCCCGGCGTTCGTCCGGACTGCGAACATCAAGTAGCTGGTAACGCTCCCGGTTCAGCCGCAGGTCCTCGTAGCTGATGGAGGGTACCTGCTGGCTATCCTGCTCACTCGAATAGCGCTGAATCTCTGCGAGCGCCGTCTTGAGGTTTCGGGTGGGTTGGCGGTTGGGGTCGGGGGTGATGGTCAGGGTTCTGGTGGTTGCTGTTCGTGCGTCGAAGAGCCAGAGTGTGCCCAGTAGTGGTTGGGGTAGGCCGGTGATGAGTTTGATGGCTTCGGTGGCCATGATGGAGCCGACTGTTCCGCAGAGGGATCCGAGTACTCCGCCTTCGGCGCAGGTGGGGACGGATTGGGGGTGGGGCATGTCGGGGTAGAGGTCGCGCAGGCTCCAGCCTTGTCTTGGGTGGCTGTTGAGGTAGCGGGGTGCGGACCAGAAGACGGTGGCTTGGGCTGTGTATTGGGAGAGGGTGCCCCAGATGAGGGGTTTGCCGAGTATTTCGCAGGTGTCAGCTACCAGGTAGCGGGTGGCGAAGTTGTCTGAGCCGTCGATGATGAGGTCGTAGGAGGCGAGCAGGTTTTCGATGTTGTGGGGTGTGAGGTAGAAGGGGTGGGCTGTGGCCTTGATGGAGGGGTTGAGGGCTTGGACTTGTTCGACGGCGGATATGGCTTTGTTTTTTCCGGCGTTTTGCCAGCGGTGGATGATTTGGCGTTGGAGGTTGGATTCTTCGATGGTGTCTCCGTCGATGATGTCCAGGTGGCCTATTCCTGCGGCGGCGAGGTAGAGGGCCAGTGGTGAGCCGAGCCCTCCTGCTCCGATGATCAGGACGCGGGCGGCGGCGAGGCGGCCTTGGCCGGTTTCTCCGATGCCGGGCAGGCTGGTGTGCCGTGCACCGATACGGGCTTGGATTTCGCTCAGGTGCGGGAGGGGTTCAACCAGCGGTGCTAGGGGTGGTAGTTCTTGACTCATGCTTTGCCTTTAGCTCTGGTGGGTGAGGTCCTGGGCGGTGGGGATGCCCTGTAAGATGCGCCCTTGCATGGGTGATGAGGCTTGGGCGTGGTGTCGTTTGGGGATGCGGCCGGCCTGCCGTGCCAGGTAGCCGGCTTGGACGGCGTGGCGCATGGCCTGTGCCATGGCGACTGGGTCTTGGGCGCGGGTGACTGCTGAGGCCAGCAGGACGGCGCTGCATCCGAGTTCCATGGCGAGCGCGGCTTCTGAGGCTGTGCCGATTCCGGCATCGAGGATGACGGGTAGCTCGGTCTGCTCTGCGATCATTTGGATGTTGTGGGGGTTGAGGATTCCTAGGCCGGTGCCGATGGGTGCGCCTAGGGGCATGATGGCGCTTGCGCCGGCGCGTTCGAGTTGGCGTGCCACGATGGGGTCATCGTTGGTGTAGGCGAAGACGGTGAAGCCGCGTGAGGCGAGCTGTTCGGTGGCCTCGAGTAGTTCGAGGGTGTCGGGGAGCAGGGTGGTTTCGTCGGCTATGACTTCGAGTTTGACCCAGTTGGTTTCGAGTGCTTCTCTGCCGAGTTCTGCGGTGAGGGTGGCGTCTTTGGCGGTGTAGCAGCCGGCTGTGTTGGGCAGGATTTTGATGCCCTTGCGTTGGATGATGGAGAAGAGTGATTCGCTGGTGGTGGGTGTGTAGCGGCGTAGGGCTACGGTGGTGAGTTCGGTGCCCGATGCGGTGAGGGCTTCTTCTAGGTTGGTCAGGGAGGTGATTCCGCCTGTTCCCATGATGAGCCGGGAGTTGAGTCTTACTCCGTCGATGATGAGCTGGTCCTTGATGCCGGTCATGGTACTAGCCTCCTTGGACTGCGGTGATGACTTCGAGTGTGTCGCCCTCGGCTAGCGGTGTGTCTTGCCAGGTGCTTCGGGGTATGACGGTTTGGTTGCGGGCTATGGCGATTCCTCGGCGGGTGTCTTCTTGGGCTAGTGAGCTGCCGTGGAGGTGTTCGACGGCGGTGAGCACGGTTGCTGTTTCGGGGAGGGTGGTGGGTTGGCCGTTGAGCAGGATGTTCATGGGTGTGCCTTTCGGTTTGAGGGCAGGGGCGGGTTTAGCAGAGTGTCAGGGTTAGAGGGTATCGGGTTGAGCGAACCTGTAGGGGTTGCAGGTAGCTAGGTCTGCCAGGTCTTGTTCTGTGGTCTGGCCGGTGAGCTGGCGGGTGATGAGTTGGGCGGCCCAGGGGGCCAGGAGGATTCCGTGGCGGAAGAAGCCGGTGGCTAGCAGAGCGCCGGTGATTGGCTGGCCCCGGTGGGTGAGCTGGCCGATGAGGGGGATGTCATCGGGGGTTCCCGGTCGGGCGCGCGCTGTGGCCTCGTGTATTTCGAGTTCGCTCAGGGCGGGCACGAGTTCGTGGGCGTCGCGCAGGAGCTGGTAGATTCCGCCTGCGCTCAGTCCGGTTTGCTGGTCTTCTCGCATGGTGGCTCCTAGGACCAGGGTGTTGTCCTTGCGCGGAACCAGGTAGACGGGGTTGCCCCGGACAACCCCTCGGATGGTCCGGGTGAGGAAGGGCCGTTGGTGGGGCGGGACCGTTAGGCGCAGAATATCGCCGTGGACGGGCCTCAGCGGCAGACTTTCTAGCGAGTCCGGGCCGTGCAGTTGGGTTGCGGCAAGCCCGTTGGCAACTACCACTTGGGTGCTGGCCATGCTCCCTTGGTTCCCATCGGCATCAACCCAGCTCACACCGGTAACCGTACCGTCTTCTAGGGTGATGCCCTGCGCACTTGCACGAATAACCCTTCCCGCAAGCTCTTGGTCAAGGGCACGCATCAGGCGGCGTGGGTCTATCTGGTGGTCTTGGGCTATGGAAACGGCTCCGGCTAGCGAGGGGCTGAGGACGGGTTCACGGCGGCGAGCAGCTCGGGCTCCGATGGGCTCTGGTGTGAGCCCCAGTTCTTGCTGGTAGGTGGCAAGTTCAGTCAGGTGCTGGGCATCGGCCCGGTCAAAGGCCAGCACAAGGGTTTCGGTGGGCCTCCACCCGACGCTCTGGCCGCTAGTGGCCTCTAACCTTGCGACAAATTCGGGGTAGAGCTGGGCGGAGGTACGCATCAGCGGGAGCAGGGCCTCTTGGCGGTACTGCACTTCTGAGATAGAGGCCAGCATTCCGGCGGCGGCAAAGGAGGCACCGCTACCCCGGTGCGGGTCTAACACAATGGGTTGCCGTCCGGCCTGGAGCAAATGCCAGGCTGTACTGAGCCCGATGACTCCCCCACCGATAAGGACGATGTCGGCCTGCTTGGGTGGTGTCGCTTCAGGGTCTTGCCCCGAAGAACCTATCCTTGGTTCCTTCTGGCAGTTGAGCAGGGTACTGGACATGGTGAACAGATCCTTCCGGCGGCATGACCCGCATCAAGTTGACGGTCGGCTTTCGCCCTCTCAGCGCGCTTTGGGCACAGGTGCCGCGCGCTCCCGTATGTTCTGCCCCTAGTATAGGAAGTAACAGTGTCTGAAAAAAATAGATACGTGACTCGGGAGGTAAAAATGCCCCAAAAGAATTTTGTTAACGTCACAGAGCCGTCATATACGCGCGCTCAAGGCCTTGAATTACTGGCCGCGGCTCAGCTCTACCTGTGCACTGATGCGCGCACCGAGCAGGGGGACCTCACAGAATTTTTGACCAAGGCTTTTGACGGGGGCGTGGATATTATCCAACTGCGCGATAAGACCCTGCCGGTCAATGAAGAACTTGAAGCACTCGCGCTACTAAAAGAGATTGCCCACCGGGCGGGCAAACTTTTTGCAGTCAATGACCGGGCCGATATTGCCGCACTGGTAGGGGCAGATATTTTCCACATGGGCCAGACCGATCTGACACCCAATCAGGCCCGTAGTTTGCTAGGCCCCGATGTGATCTTGGGCCTATCAACGCACACACCGGCCCAGGGTCTAGCAGCTTTTAGTCACCCCGACGTTGACTACTTCGCCTGCGGCCCGGTCTGGGAAACTCCCACCAAGCCCGGCCGTCCGGCCGCTGGCCTAGACTACATCAGCTACATCGCCGCCCAGCAACCGCGCAAACCCTGGTTTGCTATTGGCTCTATCAACCAGGAAAGCCTGCCGCAGGTGGTACAGGCAGGAGCCAGCCGGATCGTCGTGGTTCGCGCCCTCATCCAGAGTTCCGATGTTTCTCAGGCCGCTCACCAGCTCCGCCTGAGCCTGCCTCCACTACTCGGGGCATAAGATAACCTGGTAATTCAGCAAGCAGGCAAGGGAAAAGGGGCTTTTCGGTGTACGGTCTTCTCGATGATGTTCTGGGGCACGATTTTGTGTGGCGAGATATCACCTGGCGGGAGCGCGCCCCGGTTCTGACAGTTGAACCTCTCCAAGCCGGTGAGCCAGCGGGGCAGGTTCATACCCTACCTATCACTCCGGGAGCCTTCCTAGGGGTTCGGGTTCTCCAGCCCGGGGAAGAATCTGCGGGAACCTACTGCACCGGTTATGCCCAAGCCAAGACTGATGGACCTGGTTTTACTCACCTGCCCTGCCCCAGCTCCGCCCTGGTGCCAAAAGGTAAGCAGTGCCCCACTTGTCTGGCCCGCGACGAGTTTGCTCCCATTCACCGGGTGCATTTAGGGGCGCAGATGACCCCGGCAGCGCTGGACTACGTTAACCTAGAGCACTTCCTCTACATTGCGACCTTTCCCGATGCCACCTCAAAGGTCGGTACCGCTTCGCTCCACTCCAATCCGCGCCGTCTGGACGATCAAGCGGTCGCTACAGCCACGATTATTGCCCGCGCGCAGACCGGCATCATTGTGCGCCAGCTAGAAGATTTCGTGTCCCGGGACGCTAACCTGAGCCAGTTTAAACACGCCTCCACCAAGTACCGTTCCTGGGTGAACCCGCTGACCCCCGCAGAGATTAAGTCAGCCCACTATATGGCAGTCGAGGCCGCCACCTGGGCACTTGAAGATGCCGCTGACACTATCAGCGGGTTCCAGCCACTGGCTGAGCCTTGGGTGCCTTCACTGGCTATGGGGCGGGCTTATGCCTCTTTACGGGCAGAAAACCCCGAACCGCTGTATGCTTACCCCTCACTGACCGAGGGTGAGCACGGCTTCTACGTCACCGGCGGTACCGGCAAATTCCTAACAGCCCACACCGGCGACCCGGAAGAAACCTTCTTAGTCAATACCGCCACGCTCTCAAACAAAGCCTGTGCCAGCGTGGGCGGGCTCATTCACCAGGAAAGTAGCGAACCGCGCCTCTTCTAGACTTTTAGCACGATTTTTTTGTCGCACAGTACAGTGCATCTAGTGCCTTGATTGAGCCCAGTGATCGGCCAGCAAGGTACGAATCTCATCCAGGGTTTGGGTAACAGTTTTAGTGCCGGCAACAATCGGCAGAAAATTAGTGTCACCGCTCCAGCGGGGAACAAGATGCTGGTGCAGATGATCGGCAACACCGGCCCCGCCGACCTTACCCTGGTTCATACCAATGTTGAAGCCAGCGGCATTACTGACCGACCGCAATAGGCCCATAGCCTGCTGGGTCAGCGCCGCAATTTCAGCGGTTTCCTGGGGTGTGGCGTCATCGTAGTTAGGAATGTGACGGTAGGGGCACACCAGCAGATGCCCGGGGTTGTAGGGGTAAAGGTTTAGAATGACGAAAGCGTGCTGACCCCTGTGTACGATCAGTGACTGATCATCACTGCGGCCCGGTGCTTCACAAAAGGGGCAGGTCTGTTCGGTGTAGTCCTTCTGACCGCCTTTGACGTAGGCACGGCGGTGGGGCGTCCACAGGCGCTGGAAAGCGTCGGGTACGCCGGGTAGCTCAAAAGAATCGGTGGTGTAATCGGGCGTAGTCGTCACCTTCTCTAGTCTACTGCCCATCTCGAGCAAGTGCAGGAGCCGGAGCACCCAAGAGAGGAAGCTCCGGCTCGCAAAGGTTTGTTAGCGCCGAGTGTTCCAGGCCCGCTGATACTGGGCCGGGTAGTAGTCAATGTCTTCTTTAAGCTCCTGCGCCCACTCCAGTGCGAAGGAGGGGCGACGCAGGGCCTCACGGCCCACCAGCACAATATCGGCCTGTCCAGAGCCCACAATGTATTCAGCCAGACGGGGTGAGTTAATCATGCCAACAGCCGCCACAGGAATCTCGGCCTGCTGCCTAATCTGGTGTGCCAGCGGGGTCTGGTAGCCGGCAAAGACCCTAATCTTAGCCGGATAGTTACCGCCAGCAGACACATCGGCCATGTCAAGGCCATCCTCTTTGAGCCACTGCACCACCTGAACGGTTTCCTCCGGCGTGATACCGCCCTCCACAAACTCACTGGCCGACAGACGCACCAGCAGGGGCATAGTCTCTGGGATGCGTGAACGCATAAGCCGGACTACCCTGCGGATAAACCGTGCACGGTTCTCCAGGCTACCGCCGTAGTCATCGGTACGCTCGTTGGACAGGGGCGAGAGGAACTGGGTCAGCAGGTAGCCGTGGGCGCCGTGGATTTCAATAAAGTCAAAGCCAGCGGCAAGGGCGCGCTCAGCGGCGGCCCCAAAGGCCTCAACCAGTTCCTCAATCTTCTCCAGGCTCAGCGCCTGGGGTTGATCATAGCCCGGGTAGGCAATAGCTGAAGGGGCAAGGGTTTGCCAGCCTCCTTCTTGGGGGCTAAGCGTCCCCTTGTGACCGCCACGAGCCGCAATCTCACCGGCTGTTGAGGCTTTGCGCCCCGCATGGCCAATCTGGATACCGGCCTTAGCGCCCGCTGCCTGGATAGCCTGCACCACCGGTTTGAAGGCCTCGGTGTGCTGATCGCTCCACAGGCCCAGGCAGTTGGGGCTAATACGCCCCTGGGGCTCAATATCGGTCATTTCAACAATGACGGCCCCGGCACCGCCGCGTGCCAGCGCAGAATAGTGGCCGACATGGTAGGCGGTGGCAAGCCCGTCGCCTTCGGTCACAGAGTACTGGCACATGGGCGGCACCCAGAGCCGGTTACGGGTGCTCATAGAGCCAAGAGTGAAAGTTTCATACAGTGGGGAAACCAAAACTTTTCCACTTCCTTTACAAAGTTAGGTAGGTACAGAGCCAACTCTATCTAACCGAATGAACCTCTTGAATGAGCAAAACCGCAAACGCCCCTTAGCTGAGAAATATTGACTTTTAAGACCTGGCTAAAGCTAATCTAGGCAAGACTAATTCGCGCCGCATCGGCATACTTTGCGGGCACTGAGCCGGTTCGTGCCAAGCTAGCCCAGACAGCGCGCAGGGCCCGCCCCTGTTGAGTACGGGTTGATGGCCCCGCACCTGCTCGGAGCGCTGAGCCTTCCCAGGCCGGATTGTCGAAGAGCAAGCTAAGATCTGAGCTGTGGGTTGAGCGCCGGTAGTGCCAGCCCAAGCCAGTTTCCAGCGAATATACAGTCGCTTGCCCACCGGCCCGCCTGTATTTGTCGGCAAAGTTCCGGCTGGCCCGAGTGTAGATCCGCCCGGTGAGCCAACGGGTCAGAGGCTCGCCCCAGGCAAAGAGGAAGTTCCCCAGCGCGGTGGGGAACTCAGGAGTCAGCCCGGCCGCCTCCCTGGGCATGTTGCCCACCAACAGCGGTACCCTAGCCCCTAGCTGTGCCAGTTGGACGGGTTCTTCTTCCTCTGCCGGTAGTGGGTAAGCACCAAACTGACACCCCAGGGGCAGGAAACCGGACCAGCCAAAACGTAGGGGGTTGGCGAAGAAGTAGCGGCCGCCCTGATGCGCCCAGACCTGGGCGGGCGCTCGCCTATCTAAATGCTCGGTGGCCGCCAGTAGGTAGTCAGTCAGCTTTTGCTTGCCGTAGCCCAAGTCCAAGGGTGCGCTCTGGATGATAGCCCTGTGGATGAGGTTCTCTTCCGCCACCTTGGGGGTAGCTAGGAGGCGGGCAACTAGGTCTCCGCCAGCGGATTGTCCCCAGGCTGTGACACATTCCGGGTCACCGCCAAACCTCTCAATATTTCCTTTGACCCAGAGCAGGGCCGTCAGGGCATCCAGTAGCCCCAGGTTGGCGGGGCGGCCCGGGGTCCCACCCAAAAACCCCAGTAGACCTAGCCGATAGGTGACCGTAACGACTACCAGGTTCTGCTCTGCAACCAGCTTGTGGGGGTCATAGGCGGGGGCGTCTCCCCCACCGGTCAGGTAGGAACCCCCGTGGAAGAAGACCATCACGGGTAGTTTTGTGCCCTCTGCGTGAGCAGGGGTCATGATGCTGAGCTTTAAACAGTCTTCGGCGAAACTGGTGGGCTGGCCGATGTCCGGCCCGGCAGGCCCTGTGGGTTGAGGGCATCCGGGGGCGGGGGTCTTGGCCCTGAAGTTGGGAGTCAGGGTTTCTAAGGGGGTGAGTTGGGGGTAGCTAAATCTCTTTGCCTCGGCGTAGGGAATTCCCATGTAGTAGTTGGTACCGTTCCGGGTTTCAGGGTTGGGCAGCGGGCCTGAGCTTGGCCCGTGTACGGTGGAAGCCGACTGTTGCTGGCGTTGTGTATCCATGTTCTTATGGTAGGACACCTAGAGGGCTATGCTAGGTGGCGGGCCTGCGGGGGCTACTGGGTCAGTACGATACGCCGAGTCGAGGCCCCTAGCACCAGCAAGACCCACGTTTCTTGGATTTGGGTGTTGTGATTTAGTGCCCTGGGCAACCCCAGCCGCTAGGGTTAGTGGCGCAATCATCTGCGACGAGTCCAGCTTTGACCCGCCACACCCGAATCAGCTGGGGCTGGCTGCTTGCTTGGCCGGTGCCCTCAATAACCTGCCAGGGACCTCCGGCTACGCTGAATTCGCCCCGGTAGTAGGTGGTGACGCTGTAGTTGAAGTCGCCCGGCTCTGCGTATTTGTGGCTGGTGGGGGTTTCTTGGTCCCAGATGTCTTCGCCTAGCTGGTAGCCGGGGTTGGTGGTCTTGAGAGTTTGGCCGTCACCGTAGGTGAAGGTGTAAGAGATGGGGATAGCACGCACTTGGACAGGTAGGCCGCCCATTTCAATGTCGAAGGTTTGTTCTTGGGGTGTAGCCCAGAAGTTGGTGTTGTAGTTTTTGAGGGTGTGGGGTGCACGTTCTTGGTGGGCTTCTGAGGGCAGGATGCCGAGGTTTTGGAAGTCTTCGGTGGTGACGATGATCGGTTCTGGGGCGGTGACGATCTGGCCGTCGGGTAGGGTGTATTCGATGGGGTCTGCGGCTTGTCCGTCTGGTGTTTTGGGTAGGCAGAGGTAGGTTTGCCCGAATTTGCCTTGCTGGACGCCAGCAACGTCGGGTGGGGCCAGCACCAGATTGCGGGAAGCGTCAGGACTGCTACAGGGGACGTGTACGGGAGAAGACTTCGAGGCACCCAGTGAATTAGAGGAATAACGGTATACATCTTCATCCACTTGCCTAGGCACTGGTTGAATTGTATTTTTATTGTCAGCAAATCTATCGGGATAGCCTGGAGGTAAATCTTTAAATTTCTGATTACTCCATACTTTGATTGTCGAGTTATCAATGGTTCCTTCGACGGCAAAGCAAGAGTTATTCAATGTGACCAGGCTCAATAGCGGAATTGTTACTATAACCCGCAGGCTCTTAAAAGTTTTTGTCAATTTACTGCCCTTCTACTACTTCAACCCCTTTAAGAGTCCAGAACCCTTTTTCAAACTTCGCGATAAAATAAATTCCTTGGCCACGAGTGTGAGACCAGTCCACTAAATCGCCAGGGCCGTCCAGCTGGACTCTCATATCCTCGATATTTAGGTTCCCACCCCAGGTGTAAATTCCATCCCCTTGGGCAACTAGCAGGCCCTCTCCAACGATTGCTTCTCGTCGGCCACCTTCAATCCACCCCTTTCGGTTGTAGATTTCATTGGACCAAATATAAAACTCTCGTTCGCTGGTATATTCATCAGAGACAAGGGGCTCAGCATATGAAAAGTCACCGGTCTGAATCCCATAATTCACACAGTCGTTCCAGTAACCGACGAATTTAAAGAGTCCATCCTCTGACTCAACGTTCATGCCCTCCGGCTTAACCGGCTTGGGTACATTTTGTGCAGGCCCCTGCTTATCAGCTGGGCGATATTCACCTTCTGGCGCCTTAGACCCGCCTGAGTAATGCTCGGCTACGTCACCGGATTCTGCTGGGGTCCCCGTGACGCTGGTTGAAGATACGGCACTGCTGGAAGGTGTTGACGGCTCAGGAATAGATCCAGTTTTCTGCTCCCCACAGCCAGTAAAAGTTAGTGCTGCTAGAGCCACTAGGGTGATGGGTGTTGCGAGAGTTTTGCGGCTTACCATGCTGGTTCTCCTGGGTGACGTGGGGCGATGGGCTGTTACACCGTTTCTACCACTGTAGAAGTGCCCAGGCAAGCAGGTAATGCTGGCACTGTGTAAAACCCTGTTTTGTGTCAACTTGTTACAGTTTTTGAGAACAAATGAATCATTGAAAACAAGCGACGCTGTTCAGCTGGGGCGGGCATAGTTCCTCATTTGGCGAATTCAGTCAGCGATAGAGGCCCGGGAAAAAATATTATGGCGAGCCACAGATATCTTTTTATCTATTACCAGATGGAGTGCTGGAAAGAAATAATATGCAGGCAAAAAAATTGAGGCTTAAGATGGAAACGCCTCAGCAAAAGCAACTATATCCATTACCCATTTTTCGTCTTTATAAGTAGCTTGAAAGTAGACGCTCCTGCCCCGGGTTTGCGAACCATCAACTATTGTTCCAGGCTCATTGAGATATGCCTGCATGTCTTCGACGTTGAGATTACCAATCCATCTATAAACCCCATTACCCTGTTCCGCTAACGCATCTTTGTTTAGAACTACTTCACGCCTGCCACCGACTACCCAGCCACCGCGAGCATATACTTCTTCTGCCCACACATATAACTCTAAATCAGCCGTATAGTCCTGAGACACCAAAGGCTCAGCGTACGAAAAGTCACCAGTCTGGATCCCATAATTTACGCAGTCATTCCAATACAGAATGAACTTTTCCAAGCCCTCCGCTGTTTCTTCGTTCATTCCTTCGGGTCTCACCGGCTTCGGCACATTCTGCGCAGGGCCACGTTCATCTGCTGGCTGGTAACCATTTTCAGGACTAGGGGCATTCCCTAGGGTCACTGAAGCTGAACCAACTACAGCAGAAGGTGCTGATTCTGCTCGTGGTTGGGCCTGACTATTCATACCGCAACCCGCACAAAGCATGCCGCTAATAACGAGTACGACAGCACTCTTCGCGCATAAATAGCAAGTCTTATAACCGCGATTCATAATATTCACCACCAATGTTTAAATTCTGACCTAAAGTTATTTAGCTACTTCAATACCGCTTAGTCTCCATGAACTATTATTGAAATTTACTTCAAAATAGATTCTTTGCCCCCTTGTATGGGACCAATCGATAGTATCTCCTGGGCCGTCAAGCTGCACCCTCATATCCTCAATATCAAGATTTCCTGCCCACTTATAAGAAACAGCATCATGAGCGACCGGAGAGCTATCTAAAACAATAGCTGTGCGTAAACCTCCTTCGATCCATCCGTCACGGTTATATATTTCATTCGCCCAGATATATAGCTCATGTTCGCTCTGATAAGTTTCAGCTACAAGCGGCTCTGCATATGAAAAATCACCGGTCTGGATTCCATAATTTACGCAGTCATTCCAATACAGAATGAACTTCTCCAACCCCTCAGCTGTTTCTTCATTCATCCCTTCGGGCTGCACCGGCTTCGGCACATTCTGCGCAGGCCCTTGCTCATCAGCAGGCCGATACTCCCCCTCAGGAGCCTTAGACCCACCTGAGTAATGCTCGGTTGCATCCCCAGACTCCGGGACAGTCGCTGAGCCACTCATAGAAGAGGCCGCGCTACTAGAAGATGATGATGGCTCAGGAAAAGACCCGGCATTCCGCTCCCCGCACCCAGAAAAAATTAGCACCGCCAGAACAGGCAAAGTAATCGAGATCGCAAGATTTTTTCGAGGTTTCATAAGCTACTCATATGTGACTTGGGGCGATGAATAGTTACACAGTTTCTACCACTGTAGAAGTGCACAGGCAAGCAGGTAGCCACGGGGCTGTGCAAAACCCTGTTTTGTGTCAGCTTGTTACTGCTTGAGAGCACATCCATGGCGTAATTAGGGCCTTTCGATGTCCGGGAAAGAGCCTGTGCAAAGTGCTATATAAGCTGCGAATTCTTGGCCCAAAATAGCAAGGTGCATCCACTCGGTTTTGTCGAGGCACATTGCTATTTTAGGCTGTGCGCCGGGGCATCATGTCGCTAGATGATCTAGCTTATGAGCCTTCGTGCGGTGTTATGGGTGAAGGGCGGATACCGAGCTATTTCTGACGGTCGCTGATATAGCTTTACATCTGAGCCATAACATTGCCCGCCGCATAAGGCCCTTTGATGTGAGCCAAAGAGAGAATGTGGTGAGCAGAGTACACCTTTCGATTAGCCTTAGAAACTACCCTTTGCACAGGGTTCAGGTGACGGCGAACGAGGTCAGGCTCGGCAAATTTAATACCGATTCGATTCCTGCGATTCATAATCTCTATAAATAGTTATCCCACCACAAAGGATGACGAGTATTTCTTGACGAATAGACGAAAAGCTAGGAAAATTCCAGCAAAATCTTTCCTCAAATTAAACCAGGCCTTAATATTTTATCTATTAATATACCCAATAAGGGCGAAGCACTTAAGGCTTCGCCCTTAAAATTTGAACTATAGTTACTTATCGATTATTGCGAATTTTATTAATTTCAAGAATAACTTTTTCAATAGCGCTTTGTTGTGTCAATGTAATATCATCAGTCAAACCAAATAGCTGAATATTTTCATAATCAGTTTTTTTGAGTGAGACATTCAGCCCAGCATTCTTCAGATCATGAAAATGTTTTTCATAATCAAAGTCATCAATGGTCTTACTTGTAACACCCAGATTTAGACTCCAATCCCCCTGAACCTTATTATACCTCAAGAATCCCACACGTGAATCCATGTAAATAACAGACCACTGAGAAAGTTCTTTTTGCCTCTTATACTTCAGATTCAAAATTTGAGTTTCTGTAATAAGTTTCTCTACAGGCCTTACTAAATCGGATGGGGCATTTTCAGATTTAATAAACCCGCTACGTTCAGAAGAGATGCTGTCGTCAGACAAACTTGAATAATTATCAACAATAAATTGCAGAAATTCTTTTTGATAAAGTTTTCGTGAATTTGACAGAGATTCTTCTTTTTTATAAGAATTAATAGCATTCTCAAGCTTAATAATCTTACTCCTGATTGATCCCGACTGCTGGTTTGGGCCCAGTGTAAGCGCTAGGATATAGAATACTTTCTGCTGGCTTTTTTTGATTGAAAGTTTTTTTACAGGATCAGATTTATATTCATCAAGTATCGAAAAATATGTCTTCGCATAGCTGACAATACTTCCACCAGTCAAGTCACTATTAAAAATTGAGTCGTAATAGTCTGTAAATAGCTTTCTTTTTGCGTTTGAAACCGCATAAGGGTACCCCTTTATTGAATAGATAATCTGAGCCATAGTTTCTTTCGATAAAGATCCATTCCCACGCTTCGACGATATCTCACCTCTTTTTCGAATATAATTAATATTCTCAGAGGATAATAACTCTTCTATGGAGCGCTGTATCTTATCGATAGATTTCAAGTCAGCATCATTAATTTTTGATTGACTATTCGTATATTCAGCAACTTGATACTTCATTTCTCCAGATGCCAGCAATACCCTAACAAGAACTTGTGCTTCTCGCAAGTTACTTAGTTTTTCGTTGCCATCGAGGTATCGGTAAATTGTTTTTAGCGTCTGTCCCCCATTTACAACCTGAACACCCTCGAGGATAAGCTTATCCTGGTTTCTCATTTCTTTGAGCTCAGCGCGATCAACTACAATTGTTATACCATTATTAAAATAGAAAAAATACTCAGGGTCACTTGAGAGAACCTTCAACATATTCTTATTAAATTGATTTTTCGGCCCAAGGTAGCCTCGCACATTGTCAAATAAAATATTTGATGCTATTGATATATCAATATCAGATTCAATAATATTGACATCATTTGTATTCTCTCTCAACATAGGATCGTTACATGTAATTCTAATAATTTCATCTAAGTGAATCGATGCTAAATATGAAAGTTTTGAAGACATCGGCGAAATAGAGTGTTTGAGAACCGACCCTTTCGGAAGATTTACTTGGGCATCTATCTTTTCACCTGAATCATATATATAAGATGCTAAGTCATTCAAAAAATGAGTTGTTATTGTAACATCATTCGACTGTTCAAGGTCCTTTAAATCTCGTTCTTGCTTTTCTCTCTCAAGTAATTTCTTCTCACGAAATTCGGGGGAAATTCTTTCCCGATGAGCATTTGTGATAAAATTTATCTGAATATCATAGCTATCATTGGACATCAGCTCCATAATCTGATTTCCTAGCTCTTCAGATTTATTGGGGTCCACAAAGTCACTACCATTTCTCAGGTGGTGTGCAAAAGCTATAGTATTTTTTATTGCATTTATTGGAACAGATCCATGTTTTGATTTTGTAACATGTTTTAAATTAAAAATGTGTACGACCTTTGATTCTTCATCGACCCAAAGAGCGTCCACACCCTTATCATCGAATTGTTCGCAATCAAGTACATTTTTATTAAACTCCCCATCAGTGATAAATTCTAAAAGCTCTTCAGGATTATCGATATCAATAAACTGAGACAGTGAAAGGAAGTAAAATCCAAACTCGGCTTTTTTGTCATCCGGGAGTTTCTTATCGGACACAATATTAAAATATTTAATACTTTCATTTCGTACTGTGCGAAAGTTTATACTATCTACCATAGTTCCTCCAAATACTTACAAACAGGCCCATACCTAATGGTATGGGCCACTCTTCTATATTCACTTATATTACGTATGGTGTGTTATGCCTCAGTTGTACCCTTGGGATCCTCATTCACTCGGCCCTCAATGTGCTCCACAATGCGCTTCACAGCTTCATCAACGGGTACGCCGTTTTCTTGGGAGCCGTCGCGGAAGCGGAAGGAGACGGCGCCGTTCTCGGCGTCCTCTCCCCCGGCAATCAGAATGAAGGGAGCCTTCTGCTTAGAGGCCGTGCGGATCTTCTTGGGGAACCGGTCAGTACCGTAATCCACCTCAACGCGTACACCGGCCGCCTGTAGTTTAGCGGCAACCTGGCCCATGTAATCGTTGAAAGCCTCAGCAACCGGCACACCAATGACCTGAACCGGGGCCAGCCAGGCCGGGAAAGCACCGGCATACTGCTCAATGAGTACACCCAAGAAACGCTCAAAAGCACCAAACTTTGCACAGTGAATCATGACAGGCTCCTGGCGGGTACCGTCCGATGCCTGGTATTCCAGCCCAAAACGCTTAGGCTGGTTGAAGTCGTACTGCACGGTAGACATCTGCCAGGTACGGCCAATAGCGTCCTTAGCCTGAACAGAAATCTTGGGGCCATAGAAGGCGGCACCACCGGGGTCAGCAACCAGCTCTAGGCCGGTCTCTGCTGCAACCTGTTCCAGTACAGCGGTGGCTTCTTCCCACTGCTCATCGGTGCCGATGAACTTGTCCTTCTTATCGCCCTCGGTGTCGCGGGTGGACAGTTCCAGGTAGAAGTCGGTCATGCCGAAATCTTCCAGCAGGGACAGCATGAACTTGAGCAGGTGGCGGATTTCATCCGGTGCCTGCTCCTTGGTCACATAGGAGTGGGAGTCGTCCTGGGTAATCATGCGCACGCGGGTCAGCCCCTGGAGCACGCCGGACTTCTCATCGCGGTAGACGGTGCCAAATTCAAAGAGACGCAGGGGTAGCTCACGGTAGGAGCGGCCACGAGAACGGAAAATCTCGTTGTGCATGGGGCAGTTCATGGCCTTAAGGCGGTAGGCCTGCCCCTCGTCCTCCATTGCGGGGAACATGCCGTCTGCGTAGTAGGGTAGGTGGCCGGAGGTGTAGAAGAGGTCTTCCTTGGATATATGCGGGGTCTTGACGTACTGGAAGCCCTCCTCAATGTGGCGGGTGCGGACGTAGTTTTCCATCTCGCGCAGGATGACGCCGCCCTTGGGGTGGAAGACGGGCAGGCCGGGGCCGATAGTCTTGGGGAAGGAGAAGAGGTCCAGTTCTTCGCCCAGGCGGCGGTGGTCACGGCGCTCAGCCTCAGCAATGCGGTCCTTGTAGGCCACCAGTTCTTCTTTGGTGGGCCAGGCGGTGCCGTAGATGCGCTGGAGCATGGGGTTCTTTTCAGAACCGCGCCAGTAGGCGCCACCGGCACGCATGAGCGCATAACCGTTAGCAATCAGCTTGGTGTTGGGCAGGTGGGGGCCGCGGCAGAGGTCCTTCCAGACCGTTTCACCCTTCTTGTTGACGTTGTCGTAGATGCTGATTTGACCAGCGCCTACCTCAACGGAGGCACCCTCGGCGGCATCGGCACCGGAGCCGGGCCCCTGGGAAAGGGTCAGCAGTTCCAGCTTGTAGGGCTCGTTTGCCATCTCCGCTTCGGCCTCAGCCTGGGTGACCACACGGCGGCGGAAGGTCTGGCCGCTCTTAATAATCTTCACCATGTTCTTCTCGATCTTCTTCAGATCTTCGGGGGTGAAGGGTTCTTCAACGTCAAAGTCAAAGTAGAAACCGTCGGTGATGTAGGGGCCAATACCCAGCTTGGCGTCCTTGCGGTATTCCTGCACCGCCTGCGCCATGACGTGTGCGGCTGAGTGGCGGAGCACGTTCAGGCCGTCTTCCTCATGGATACTGACAGGTTCAAGGGTGCAACCGTCGGTCAGTTCAGTGGAGAGGTCTACCAGGGTGCCGTCGATACGGGCAACGACAATCTCGGGGTTCTCGGCGAACAGGTCGGCTGCGGTGGTGCCTGCTTCAACGGTGTGAGCGGCGCCGGCTAGGGTGATGGAAAGGGATGACAAGGAGTCTCCTAAAGGGTAGTGCCCACCCCTACAACGGGTGAGCTAAAGTGTACATCTGCACGGTACGAGGGTGCAGAACAGTATCAAGTCTACCCTGCCAGCAGGAAGGGCAGCAGAATGCTGGAGACCACAATGACCAGAAAAATGATGCCAAAGACCCAGCTTGCCGGGTGCGCCCAGTTGGGTGAGTAGCCAACACCGATGTGTTTGGGCACCATGATGTTGGGGTTATCCCGGTTGTAGTAGAAAATCCCGTACTTGATGTGGTCGCTTTCGTCGGGCAGTTCTAGTTCGGCGGGGTCCACTGCCCCGGCTTGGGCAAGCGCAAGGACGGCCCTATCGAGCGACCGGGTAGCTTTGACACCGGCCAAGCTGACCAGCAGAGTGGCTCCCAAGACCAGTACTAGGAAGATCCAGAGCTTGGCGGCATGGAACCAACCGGGCAGAGTAATCAGTGCGGAGAGGTCCAGCAGCCCGATACCGAGTGTTAGCGTAAAAGCAAGTAGCCCCAAGGAGCGCAGGGTTTTCTGAGCCGCAACCTTGCTGCGGAGTCCCCGATAGTCTGCGGCACTGACACCAAGGGCATCGCTGAGTAGGTCAAGGTCCTGGGGCGGCTTGGCAGAAAGACCAGCCAGCTTGGCCTCCCCCGGTTTGGCCTGGCCGTTCATCTGGTGGGCCACGAACCAGCCGCACAGCCATACCGTGCCGAGGGTAAAGAGGGCACTGGAAAGAGGCATAAAGACGGCCCACGCCGTTTTAGTCGCCCAGCCGTCGGCTTCACCCGCCGCGTTGAAGTGAACGGGGTAAGGGTCGGGCAGCTGGGGGTAGCGCAGAAAAAGGGCGAGAGCCCACAGGGCTACCAGGAGCAGAGAGGCCACAAACCAGCCGGTTGGCATGCTTAGGGGTGAGCCTTGGCTGACCTTGATGTTAAAGGTCTTTCCGGTTTCTACCCCGGCGTACCACTTGCCCCGTTCCTTAAGGTCTGCAACCACCGTGCGTGCTTGAGCAATAGCGTAAGCCGTTCCGGCCAGCTGTAGAAAAGGGAGCAGGGTGAGAGCCACCAGCCCGTTCAGCTGGCTGAGAACCGCTAAAAGGCTTGCCCCCAAAATAAGCGGTAGAGATGTGGCTACCGTCCAGAGAGTAAAGACCCGGTTTGCCTGCTTGAGCTCCGGTGTGTGGACGTAGCTCAGGGGGATGTTCACCCCGTAGGGCTTGTTGACCGCTGCGAGATTCGGGGTTGTCAGCAGAACGGCCAGCATAAAGAGGCCCGTGATCAGGGTAAGTACGGGCAATGCTAATGCGTTAGACATGGCTAACCTCCTGCTGGGATTCGAGCCAGGTCAGTTGCTGGCGCACAGTGAGAAGAATGGCTTCGGTGTCTCTGCCTTGGGCGCGCCCTAAGGCCAACAGGTGCAGGAGGGCTTCTTCCCAACTACTACTGTCCAGGTCTGTAGCCGTATGGTGCGGGTCGGCGGCGACGGTTGTTTTCCCTCGGTTGTGGCTAACAATCAGGCCTTCTGCCTTAAGCAGGTCGTAGGCTTTGAGCACCGTGGCGGGGTTAATGCTGAGTTCCTGGGCCACGGCTCGCACGGAAAGAAGCTGGTCGCCGTAGGCCAGCTGGCCGGTAGCAATTGCTTGGACCACCGCATCGTGTATCTGCTGGTAGACCGGTAGCGGCGAATTATCCCTAATGGTGATGTTCATGGTCCCCCCTATCTGTATTAGTTTTAATAATACAGATAGGGGGGTGGGGCACAAGACCTCCATGCAGAAATTGCGGGGCAAGCGACCTTAGGAAAGTGCCTTGTACCCCAGTTCAAAGAAGTCATATTCAAGCTGAAGAGCCTTTCTCCACAGCGGCAGCAGGGTCTGAACCTGCTCACCATCAAGAAGTTGGCGCTCCAGCTCCCCTGCCAAGAAGTTCACCCACTCCTTGAAAGAATTGCCACGGTGCAGATCAATCCACCCCCGGTACAGATCATTCTCTGGAAGCTCCCTCTGCAGAGAGCCCCAGTCCAGGTAGAGCCCTTCAGCGATAACCAACATAACCAGGAGCTCCGCGTAGCTACCCTCCCGGCTCACTGAGTACATCAGCTCTTGAAACTGCCTGGTTGTTGCATCCAGTTCAGGCTGCGAATAGTCCGCTTCGGGCACTCCGAACTGCCCGAAGGCCTTCAGGAAGTATGAGTCTTCATCGCTAGCCAGAAAGCCTAGCTGTCGTGAGAAACGGATCTTTGCTTTCATGCTGTCAGCCCGGGCAACGCAAGATCCCAACATGCAGATGAAAGCCTCGAAGAATTGGTAATCCTGAATCAGGTAGCGGCAAAAGACTTTTGGGTCCAAGGTGTCATTGAAGAGTTCATCAACGAACCTGTGCTGGATAGAGGCCTGCCACAGCTCCTGAGTCTCGGTGAGGAATTGTGAAAGGCGGGGGCCTACCCCAAAGGTGTGTTGGTTCTGAGCCATGAATCTGCACTTTCTCTGGGAGACATGGTTGCACCAACAATTATGCTGTTTTTAGACAGCCTTTGGGAGGTTTTGTGAAGCTTTAGCTCGTGATTTCTTAAAGGTGACGTCCAGACCGTCCACAGCTCTCAGGCGCTTGCGCATGACCTTAATGGCCTCGGGGTTCTGGTCAATCATCAGGAATTTACGGCCCAGCTCCGCACAGGCGTGCCCGGTTGTACCGGAGCCACCAAAGAAGTCCAGCACCCAGTCACCCTCGGCACTCGATGCCTGCACTATACGGCGCAGGATACCCAGGGGTTTTTGGGTGGCATAGCCAGTTTTTTCTCTACCGCTGGGTGAGACAATAGTGTGCCACCAAACGTCTGTGGGCAGTTTGCCAATCGCGGCTTTCTCTGCGGTAACCAGCCCGGGCGCCATGTAGGGCTCCCTATCAACAGCCAATGAATTGAAGTAGTAATTTTGGGGGTCTTTGACGTAGACCAGAATATTGTCGTGCTTGGCGGGCCATTTTTTCTTTGACTTAGCACCGTAGTCATAAGCCCAGATAATCTCGTTCAAAAAGCATTCACGGCCAAAGAGCGCATCGAGTACCACCTTGGCGTAGTGCACCTCGCGGTAGTCCAGGTGCAGGTAGAGCGTGCCGCTGGGCTTGAGTAGTCGCCAGGCCTGCATGAGCCGGGGCTCTAGAAACTCCCAGTAGTTCTCAAATGAGTCTGAATAGCCGTAGATATCGCCCTTAATAGTCTCGTAAGTCTGGCCTTTATAGCCGACCCGGGTTCCGCTCTCAGCACGTACGGTTTTGATGCTCTGCCGCTTCTGGGTTTTACCCGTATTAAAGGGCGGGTCGATGTAGATGAGTTGGAAACTCTCTTCGGGCAGGTTTTTGAGCACGGCAAGATTATCGCCGTGAACCACCATGCTGGAACTATCTACTGACCACAAAGAACGTTTTGACACAAGCTATAGGATACCCCACGAGCTTACCTACCCTTAGGGTATCCCCGCCGCCGGGATCCAGCCAGTCTTCCTGATGAGCAGTTTAAAGCCCTTGACTTATAAAAATTTCTTTATATAAAATATCTCTTATGGATACCGCTGAAGAATACCCACTAGAGACCTACCAGCCCTCAGTGGCGCTCTTCTCGGCTCTAGCTCACCCCTTGCGGCTAGCTATGTGCCACCACATTATGGACCAACCCCATACGGTCAGTGAGATTCATAACTGCCTAGGGGTTTCCCAGCCCCTGGCCAGCCACCACCTCAAGCTCCTCAAAGAGGCCCAGGTTATTACTAGCTGGCAAGAGGGCCGCAAAACCTTCTACCAGCTAGCTGATCAACATATCAAACACATCATTCAAGATGTCCAACAACATACAAAGGAACAAAGATGAGCACCCTTAGCCACCGCGAATCAGAAGCCCACGCCCACACCCACGGCCCAGACTGCGGCCACCAGGCTATCATCCACCTGGACCATGTAGATTACCTGCACGATGGTCACGCCCACCGTGAGCACGAGGGCCACTACGATGAATGCAGCACCTGCCAATGCCAGGACTGCTCAGACATCTGCGCCACCTGCGAATGCAGTAACTGCGACTGCCCCACCTGCAACCACCAGAGTTGCCAGTGCGCAGAGTGCAGTGACAGTTGCGCCAACTGCCTCTGCGATAACTGCAGCTGCTCCACCTGCCAGCACGCAGCCTAAAAAGCAAGCAGTCTACGGACCATAGAGCACCTACAGAGAACGCCACAGGCGGCCCCCCGGGAGCCGCAGGATAAAATTATCCTGCGGCTCCCGGTTTACTGAGGATAAGTAGGCAATACCCCCTCAAGACGGTATTCTATAAATCACAAGTACAAAACTTGACATCCCCTGAGGAGGAGAGAAGAAGATGAGCGGAACAATTACCCTGGTATCGCAGACCTCTAAGTCACATAAGCCTCTAACGGTAAACACTCGATGGGCGCAGCCACAGGATGCTCAGGATTTGGCTCGTTTGTACTTTGCCTCCTATGACGAGAACCGCTTTGGTTCCCAGTCAGAAGCTGAGCAAGAAATATCGAGCATCCTGCGCGGTGAGCACGGGGACTTCTATGCTGAAGCCTCCCCCGTCATCCTAGATGACCACGGCAGGATCATCGCCGCTGCGCTCTGCCTCAAAAACCGCATCGTGACCGAGCCCAAAAATATACCGACCATCTACGAGCTGTTCACTGCGGCCTCACGCCGCCGTGAGGGCCTGGCTGAGCAGCTGATTCGCCGGAGCCTGGATCAGATGTTTGCAGACGGCTACCAGCAGGTATCGGTATGTATTAGCGATAATAACGCTGCCGCGCTAGCTCTCTACCTGACCCTGGACTTTAACCGCTGGTTCCCTGAGCCCGAGGATATTATCTAGGCCTCCCGCAGCCTGCCTTTACAATCCGGTCAGTAGGTCCTCAACTGGCTCGATCAGGTAGCTGGCCTTATTGTGCACGTTACCCACGTCCTTACTGACCGGGTGCAGGGTCCAGGCAGAGAGCTGGGCGAAGGCTTCTTGGCGAATTGAGTCTAGCTCGGCTTCCGCGGCCTGTCGATACTGCGCTTTGAGGGCAGAGGTTGAGGGTGCTTGCCCGCCAGCGGGCCGACCTGCCTGCAACCAGCGGGTGAGACTGTCACTGGGGCTGATAGCTTTATCATCGGCGACAGAGAGAGGCACCGGTAGCCGGCTGTGTAGCTTCCCCAGTTCCTCTTCCATGGGGCTGGCATAGGCGGGGCTCCCTCCCACATCAGCCACAATTCCGGTGTCAAACTCACCATTGCCTGGTGAATCCATGGTGATAATGGAGCAGGACAGCAACCAGCTCTTGGCTCGACCCTCAAATACTTGACCGGGACCGGCAAAGTCTTCAGGAATCCGCCACCAGGAATACAGCCCCGCACAATAAATGGGTCTGCGGTCAGAACGGTGCACAAAGTAGGGTGTCTTGGCCTGTTTACCGCCAGCAGTGGTCTCGGTCTTCCATTCGTAGTAGCCGCTCATAGGGATTGCACAGTGCCCGGCTACAGCGGCATCACGGAAGGTGGGCTTAGTAAAAATAGTCTCGCTCCGGGCGTTAAAGGCACGGGAAGACTGCGCCGGGTCTTGAGCCCAGGCAGGTAGCAAACCCCAACGGGCACTGTGCAGTTCGCGCACAAAGCTACCGTTCTCAAGCCTATCGACCAGAATAGGCACGGAGGCTGTGGGTGCAACGTTGTAATTAAGGACTGGTTCAGCTAGCTCAACACCGGCCACATACTGGGGATGTTCCATAGCAAGCTCTAGGGCGTAGCGGCCACACATGAGAACCCCCCCTTTTCGTAGGCGTCAAGGAGGGCATCTTCGACATCATCAACGGTCACTAAAGGCTCAATGTCCTGGACTGCACCGACTGTTGCAGGGTCTAACGGTAGCTCTAAAGCCTGATAAACATCGCGAGTGACCGCGCGCAGGGGTGCTGAATCTTGCACTACTATCCCCGCTGAAAACCACCAGGCACCAGCGACAACCCGCTGAGCTGTTCCAACCAGTTTAACCTTCTTACCGTTGGCCAGCTGACCCCAGACCGAATACTCACCGGGGCAGTACTCCCCCGCTATCTCTCCCAGGCCAGCCTCTACCCCCAGTGTTTCGAGCGCCTGAGCGAGTAAGTCCCCAAACTGCCGGTAGCGCAGGTGGTTGCCACTGACAGCATCCGGGTCGTGCTGAAAATGGTCAATGACCAGGCACCCCCGGTGGTAAGCGGCAGCTCGTCCGCCCACCCGCCGAACAAGGGGTTCAAAACCGTGTGCTTGCGCTAGCTGCGCGGCCTCTTCAAAGCCAGGATTGAGCTGATCCCTACGTCCAAAGGCAAGAGCAGCCGCAGGGCGGTAAAGCCTGATATGTGATTCTTCCTCCCCCCTGCCCACAGCCCTGACGGTTTCTAAAGCACGCTCAATCGTGTTGGCCATCCTCGACCCCTCTCGGCCAGGCCGCCGAATCTCTACCATTAGCTCACCGAAATTTCATTAAGACTGGTCGAGACGAACTCCCACCAGGCCGGGCGCAGACCGGCCTTCAGGGCTACCTGCTGGCTCAGGATATGTGAGGGGCTTGTACCGTAGAAAGGAACGAATCCTTCCAGCAGAATAGCAACTGCAAGTTCACGCACCAGATAAGAAGCCAGCCCCCTACCCCGGTACTCGGGGAGCACATCAATCCCAATTTGCCGGCACCAGTTGGAGTCTTCGCTAGCCCCTGAAAGAGCAACCACTTCGCCCCCGGCAAGGGCCCCCAGTACCTGGACATCTGGGCGGAGCTCCTTGAAACCCAGGGCATTTTCGAAGCGGCTATCGCCCCGGAATTTCTCGAATTCTTCCGGCTCAAGCCACCGGTACTCAAAGCCTGCGGGGGCAGACCGTTGTAGGTTCTGTTCCTGCCAAAAATCTTTGCCGGGGGTATAGAAGAGCGAGGTACCGCTTAGCTGTAGCGCATAGGGGGTCAGGTAATCGTTGAGTTTGCGCAGTTCGGAGTAGTCCCCCACCCAGTTGCCGTTGTCCCCTGCTAGTAGGTTATCGGCGGCCTCGCGGACTCGCGGGTGCTGGGCGCAAATCACCGTCAGCCCTCGAAAGTTTATCAGCCTCAGCTCCCAGTGGTCACGGTAGCGGCGGCGGGCCGGGTGCATTTGGTCCAGCGGTAGTCGAGGCGCAGAAAGCTGGGTAGAACCGTGCTGACGAGCTATGGCAATGGCCTGTTCAGGTAGGCACAAATCTACCGACAGTTGGGCGGCCAAAATTTCTTCTACAGCTACATAGCTGGTGATGGCGGCAGGCATAGCTCTCTTTCTCTGGCTATCTGGCTCGTCTCCTGGGGCGCGGGCAGCTACTGGTGAACGCACCTGTCATGCCTCTCCCCCGCTTGTGTGCGGTGGAGAGGCAGCTTTCTTCAGGTTAAACGTTGGGGCTTAGCTTAGAAGTCCCAATCCTCGTCCTCTGTGTTAACGGCCTTGCCGATCACGTAGGATGAGCCGGAGCCAGAGAAGAAGTCGTGGTTCTCATCAGCGTTGGGTGACAGGGCTGCCAGGATTGCCGGTGACACGTTAGTGACGGTTGCCGGGAACATAGCCTCGTAGCCTAGGTTCATGAGTGCCTTGTTGGCATTGTAATGCAGAAACTTCTTAACGTCCTCGCTCAGGCCAACCCCGTCGTAGAGTGAGTGGGTGTAGGCCACTTCGTTCTCGTAGAGTTCGTAGAGCAGGTCGAAGGTGTATTCCTTAAGTTCTGCCTGGCGCTCGGGGGTTTCCTTTTCAAGAGCGCGCTGGAACTTGTAGCCAATGTAATAACCGTGCACGGCTTCGTCCCTGATAATCAGGCGGATCAGGTCTGCGGTGTTGGTGAGCTTGGCACGAGAGGACCAGTACATGGGCAGGTAGAAGCCGGAGTAGAAGAGGAAGGATTCCAGCAAGGTTGAAGCTACCTTCTTCTTAAGGGGATCGCTGCCCTGGTAGTAGTCCATGACGATGCGGGCCTTCTTCTGCAGGTGCTCGTTCTCGGTGGACCAGCGGAAGACCTCATCGATTTCCTTGGTGGAGCAGAGCGTGGAGAAGATGGATGAGTAGCTCTTGGCGTGTACGGACTCCATGAAAGCGATGTTGGTGTACACGGCTTCTTCGTGGGCAGTTACGGCATCTGGCAGCAAGGAGACAGCGCCAACGGTTCCCTGGATGGTGTCCAGCAGGGTCAGGCCGGTGAAGACGCGCATGGTGAGCTGCTTTTCTTCCTCGGTGAGGGTCTTCCAGGACTGGACGTCGTTGGAGAGCGGCACCTTTTCTGGTAGCCAGAAGTTGGCGGTCAGGCGGTCCCAGACCTCTAGGTCTTTTTCATCTTCGATACGGTTCCAGTTGATTGCTTCAACGTGATGGACCAGTTCGACCTTCTCACTCATGGTGATGGGTTCTCCTCGCATGGGGGTGGTATGTGTGCCGGTGAGGGCACTTTCGTTTCTATTCTGTCACCCTACCGGGTAAAAAGCATGGTGACCTTGAGGCGGGTTTGGGGGTGCTCCCCCGCCGGGCTCGAAAAAGCTTGCTGGGCTTCATAGTCCAGCCCAGCAAGCTTCAAGCCTTTAGAGCATGCAGGACACGCAGCCTTCGACTTCGGTCCCTTCAAGAGCCATCTGGCGGATACGCGAGTAGTAGATGGTCTTAATGCCCTTTCGCCAGGCATAAATCTGGGCCTTGTTGACGTCGCGGGTAGTTGCGGTGTCCTTGAAGAAGAGGGTCAACGACAGGCCCTGATCCACGTGCTGGGTGGCAACAGCGTAGGTGTCGATGATCTTCTCGTACCCGATTTCGTAGGAGTCCTGGTAGTAGTCCAGGTTCTCGTTGTTCATGTAGGGCGCGGGGTAGTAGACACGGCCCAGTTTGCCTTCCTTGCGGATCTCAATCTTGGAGGCAATCGGGTGAATCGATGAGGTTGACCCGTTAATGTAGGAGATTGAGCCGGTGGGCGGAACGGCCTGCAGGTTCTGGTTGTACATACCGTATTCAGCGACGTTGGCAGCCAGCTGCTTCCAGTCATCAGCGGTGGGTACAGAGTGTCCTGTAAAGAGTTCACGGGCTCGTTCGGTCTCAAAGTCCCAGGTTCCGTTGATGTACTTCTCAAAGTACTCGCCGCTGGCGTACTTGGACTTATCGAACCCCGCAAAGGTTTCCTTGCGTTCACGGGCGATTTCCATAGAGGCGCGGATTGCGTGGTAGGTGACGGTGTAGAAGTACATGTTGGTGAAATCAAGTGCTTCTTCGGAACCGTAGTAGATATGCTCGCGGGCCAAGTAGCCGTGCAGGTTCATCTGTCCCAGGCCAACGGCGTGGCTCATGGAGTTACCGCGTTCGATGGAAGGTACGGAGCGAATATCAGACTGGTCTGAGACTGCTGTTAGCGCGCGAATTGCGGTTCCCACGGTCTGACCCAGATCACCACCGTCCATTGCCAGGGCAATGTTGAGTGAACCCAGGTTGCAAGAGATGTCCTTGCCAACGGTTGCGTAACCCAGGTCGGGGTTGTAAACCGAGGGCTCGGAAACCTGCAGGATCTCGGAGCAGAGGTTGGACATAATGATTTTGCCGTCGATGGGGTTGGCCTTGTTGACGGTGTCCTCAAACATGACGTAGGGGTAGCCGGACTCGAACTGGATTTCTGCCAGGGTCTGGAAGAATTCGCGGGCCTTGATTTTAGTCTTCTTGATGCGAGCATCATCGACCATTTCGTAGTACTTCTCAGAGACGTTGATATCTGAGAAAGGTAGGCCGTAGATACGCTCAACATCGTAGGGCGAGAAGAGGTACATGTCCTCGTTCTTCTTAGCCAGTTCGAAGGTGATATCGGGGATGACTACGCCCAGGGACAGGGTCTTAATACGGATCTTTTCGTCAGCGTTTTCGCGTTTGGTGTCCAGGAAGGAGTAGATATCTGGGTGGTGGGCGTGCAGGTAGACTGCACCTGCACCCTGACGGGCACCTAGCTGGTTGGCGTAGGAGAAGGAGTCTTCCAGGAGCTTCATCACGGGGATAACACCCGAGGACTGGTTCTCAATCTTCTTGATGGGTGCGCCGGCTTCACGCAGGTTGGTGAGCGCAAAAGCCACACCGCCGCCGCGCTTGGAGAGCTGCAGGGCCGAGTTGATGGAGCGTCCGATGGACTCCATGTTGTCTTCGATGCGCAGCAAGAAGCAAGAAACCAGTTCGCCACGCTGCTTCTTACCGGCGTTCAGGAAGGTGGGGGTCGCCGGCTGGAAACGACCTGCGATGACCTCTTCAACAATCTTGGTGGCAAGAGCCTGATCGCCCTCTGCTAGCAGCAGGGCTACCATGACCACGCGGTCTTCGAAGCGTTCCAGGTAGCGCTGACCGTCAAAAGTTTTGAGCGCGTAGGAGGTGTAGAACTTGAAGGCCCCCAGGAAGGTGGGGAAGCGGAACTTCTTGGAGTAGGCCAGTTTAGAAAGCTCTTTGACGAACTCGAAGGGGTACTTTTCGAAGATCTCTGGCTCGTAGTACTGGTGCTTGATGAGGTAGTCAATCTTTTCTTCTAGGTCGTGGAAGAAAACAGTGTTGTTGTTGACGTGCTGCAAGAAGTACTGGCGGGCTGCTTGCCGGTCAGCCTCGAACTGAATCTGGCCCTTCTCATCGTATAGATTTAGCAGGGCGTTGAGCTCGTGGTACCCCATGCCCTGGTATTTTTCGGGGGTGCTTGGGTCCTCGTGGCCTGGTTCTAGGCTGAGACCGGGTACAGGGAGTTTTGAGTCCAAAATTCTTCTAGTCCTTTTCGTACGGTGTCTACGTCTTCTTGGGTGCCCATCAATTCAAATTTGAAGAGCACCGGTACCTGACATTTAGCGGCGACTTTATCTGCTGCTACGCAGTAAAGGTCACCAAAGTTTGTGTTCCCGGCTCCAATGACTCCTTGTAGGAAACGGCGGTTTTCTGGGATGTTGAGGAACTTCAGCACCTGAGGTGGGATAGATCCGGCCCCTCCTGGACGCCCGTAGCTTGGTAGACAGAGGACGTAGGGGTGGTCTACTAGGGGTGGCTCGTCCTTGGTTTTCAGGGGGAGCCTGACACTGTTTATCCCGGTTTTCTGGATGAACTTGTGTGTGTTTTCAGAAACTGATGAGAAGTAAACGATAGTGGGTTGGCTCGTGATCTGTTCTGGTGTGTACTGGGGTTTTTCCATGAGCGCAGTCGCCTGGCCTGAGGTTGTAGTTACTGGGTTCTTGCCTGCTCTTATACGGCGGCAGTTCAAGGGGCCCTTGCTGGCTGTACAGTCCTCTAAAGCCCCAGAAGATTTTTAAGCGGCGAGTTCGGCTAGAGAGTTAATGCGGTCGGGCTGGAAACCTGACCAGTGGTTTTCGCCGGCGATCACAACGGGTGCCTGCAGGTAACCCATGCCCTTGATAAGTTCTAGCGCTGCGGGGTCCTCGGTGATATCAACGGTGTTGTATTCGACTCCGAGCTTATCGAGTGCGCGGTAGGTCATGTTGCACTGAACGCATGCTGGCTTGGTGTACACCGTTACGGTCATGGTGGGGTCTCTCCTTGGTATCCCGCTTGCGCAGGAAGTGACTGAAGCGAACAGCCCTTGCGAGCTGTGTGGGGGTGTTCTGGGGAGGAATCTCCCTTATCCCCCGAACCGGGATTTAATACTACATCTAGTGTTCAAAGCACGCACCTAGCCCAACATAGTGTGGTCTGTTACGAAAAAATTTTTGGTCGACGTCTATCCACAGGGCCTTCCGCGGGTTTCCGCGCTTTAAGGGGGTTATCCACATATTTATCGGTTACCGTAGCTCAGTTGCCCCATCATGTGAGTTACGATGCAGGCTCTGTTCCCGGGCTCGCACCGGGTGGCTAAAGCTACCGCGTATTTACAAGGGAATGGCGCTTAACCCTAAATTGAGCCTTGAGCCTTTAAGGCTTGTTCACCAAGATTTAAGAGATTTTTTTACCAAGGTGTGTCATCGAAAAAGCACCCTTGCCAGGCTTGACAAGGGTGCTTTTTAAGGTTTTGGGGGGACAAGGGCTACACTAGGCCGCGTTCTTTCAACTGCTCGTAGAGGGCAGTACCGTCATTGCCTTCCAGCCAGAGGTCACCTTTGATGATATCGCGGGCTCGATTATCGCCCCAGACACGGCCTGAGGAAAGGACCGATTCGCCAAAGGTGAGGTTACGAATCAGGATTGCTTCTACGTTCTGGGGGTAGCGCACAGCAAACCCATTGTAGATTTCGGGGTCCCGCTGACCATCATCACCGATGAGAATCCACCGTATATTGGGGAACTCACCGGCAAGGCGTTTGAGGGCGTTTACTTTATGGAGCGATCCGGAGCGGAACCAGCGATCAGGGGTGGGCCCCCAGTCGGTGAGCAGGAAGGTGCCTTTGGGGTAGCCGTTACGGTGCAGAAAGCGGCGGAGGGTGGGGGTAACGTTCCAGGCACCGGTGGAAAGATACATGAAAGGTGCCTTGGGGTGAGCTCGGTGTAGGCGATCCATCATCACCGCCATGCCGGGGGTCGCACTCCTGGCGTGCTCGTTGAGCACAAAACTGTTCCAGGCTGCCACGAAAGGCCGGGGAAGGGCCGTGTTCATGACAGTATCGTCCACGTCGCAGATAACGCCCAGGGTTTGGTCTTCGGGTACGATGTAGACGCTGGTGGTTACCGGCTGGCTCCCCTCTGTGGACATCGTGACGTCGTGCAGACCGGGTGCAAGGTCCAGCTTGAGCTTCTCATCAATTACTCCCCCTCGGTCTGTATAAACTGTGTGGGTTAGACCGTCAATGGTGACGTTAATCGGGGCGTGAGAAATCGCTACCGAGGTAAAGGACCGCCAGCCCCGCACAGGGTCCACGGAGGGGTCGCCCTTTTCAACAGAGTCAAAGAACTCCTCAAACAGGTTTGTTTTGTAGAGTGCCCGTCCGAGTATCCGGACCCAACCTTGCCCACCGTACCCAACGCTGGGAACGAGGACGGGTTCAAGCCCGGTTTGGCGGGCACGTTTGGCTCGGAATGAGTGAATGTTATCGCCAACACGGTAAACGATGTTGGCGGCTTCGTCAGCTGCTTCTGCAACGATGGTTCTTAGTTCGTGCGCCCCGGGAGTGCTCATAGGGCTAGTTTTTCATATTCTTGCTCTCAACGCATATTTGGCTCGGCCTTAAAGCGTAAGGTGGGCACCGTCTGCGGCGCCCACCTGTGTGTGATGAGAGAGTGTTATTGGTTATGCAACATTGAGAACGCAGGTTGCGCTACCGGTGCCCTCAGCCGCGTTGTTGTGGTTAACATGCTCGCCTTCTTTAAGAGAGTAGCCGGTACCCTTAATAGCGCAGGAGACCTCGGCCTCAGCATCCTGAGCTGAAACTGAAATACGGAGCTGGGAACCTGAGAGGTCTGCCAGGTCGTCGAAGGTCAGCTTGTAGAAGTTTTCGCCTTCAAATTCTGTGCTGTTGCCCTCAAAACTAATCTGGTCCTGGTAAACAGTGACGGTTGCGGGTACTTCGGCGCCGTTATGTTCGGCAGTTACCTCAAAGGTGATGTCGTCACGGCCACCCCAGCCGTCAGTTTTTTCGAAGCCCAGGCCGGGAACAGTGGTTTGCGCACAGCCAGCGAGCAGGGCGGTCGCCGCAAGCGCGGATACTACGGTAACTTTTTTCTTTGCCATACATAAAAATATAGCCGGTTGGCAGGCTCTTGAGGTAATGCTACGCGCCGGGAGCTGACAGTTTGTGCTCAAAACTGTCTCAAGCTCCCTAGAAAGCTAAGTAACAATAACCTCTGAGACCCGACCCTATTGGTGGTGATAGGGGCGCCCAGCCGCAATTTCACCGGCCCGGTAAATCTGCTCGGTAATAATCAGTCGGACCAGCTGATGGGGAAAGACCAGCTCCGAAAGGCTCCATACAGTATTGGCGCGGGAACGCACTGTCTCATCTACCCCGTAGGCCCCACCGATCACCAGGACGATCCGTTTAAAACCCAGCTGTGCCTGAAGAACCCGAGATAACCCCGGGGAGCTGAGCATCTTGCCCCGCTCATCGAGCAGAATCAGGTAATCATCACGGCCAATTTTTTCCAGGATGCGCCGGGATTCTTCGGCACGAGCGGCTTCTTCTGCCAAAGATGAGTGCGGTAAATACTGCCAGGTCAGGTCCCAGGGCTTGCGCAGGCGGGTTTCGTAGCGATCAATTCCGTCCGCAACCCATTTCTCGTGCTTCTTACCGATGGCAATAATTTTGATAGTCATAGTTTCTTTCTGCCTATTTCTTGCTGGCACTCAAGACGGTAAAGGTGGGTGTACGTTCCAGCTGGCGGGTATTAATGAAGAGTTCTTCTACCTGCTGGCGATAGCGAGCGTGCGAATTATGCACTAGATATAAGCGCCCACCGGGTGCCAGCACACGGTAAGCGGCTCTCAGGAGAGGACCAATCAAAGTAAGGTCCACCGCTGTTCCTAGATGGAAGGGCGGGTTGAGCAGGACAGCATCTACGCTGGCATCAGGTAACCTACTCGCAGCATCATCCCAGCTCACCTGTACGGCAGGGTTCTTAGTGAGGTTAACTGTAGCCGAGCGAATAGCGTCAAGGTCCAGGTCAGTGGCATAGAGCGCTGATACCCGGCACCCCACAGGTAAGCTACCCAAGATGTCCAAACTCACAGAGCCATTACCGCACCCTAAATCGAGCAGAGTTAATGGTCGTTTGTTCACAAGCTCATTATCGGAGCTTGCAAGGTCGCTAAGGAAGGCACGGGCTAAGAGCTGACCACCAGCATCGGGCTTACCGCCGGAGAACACCCCACCAAAAGCGGCGAGCGCACCAGCCAGCTTAGGTGGACTCCCCTGGGGTTTTGGTTCGGTTGCTAAGAGGCACCGGTGTTTGCCTTTGCCGCGCAGTCCACGAACGCTGGCGAAGCTCTGCCCCAGTGTCTCGTTAAAGGTGTGAACCATGTGTTTAGTATTACCGCCTACTAGCAGAGTTGCCCCGGCTCCCTTGGCCTGTTGGTAGGTGGAAAAATCGTAGCTGGTGTCCGCTAGTGCAGAGTGGCTCTTAGGTAGGTGCCCCAAAGCTAGGTTGCCCTGAAAGCTGTGGGCTACCAAAAAGTTGGTGAGGCCAAAGGTGCCTGGGTCTATCTCTCCTTTGTTATCGAGGCCGGCTATGAGGAGGCGGGCGGACGCTTCCTCCCCTAGGGTGTGAGCCGTGTGGAAGAGCTCTAGCGCTAGGTCATAGGAGCGTTGACGGCTGAGCACCCGCCCTCCGCGAGCAAGCACTAGGGCTAGTGACTCCAAAGTTAAAGCACCGGTGGGGTCATCGAGAATCAAGATATCCTGCCCCGGCCCCTTAGTAATCTGGCGCATGTCTTTGGAGTCAGCAAGAATGAGTCGGTCAAGGGCAGTGCCACGGGAGTCAGCCAGGGCTAGTATTTGCTTGCTCAGGAGGGTATTCACCAACCTATTATCTCACGGAGTCAGCATGGGACTGCACGGAAAACTATCTAGACAATTGTCAACATATATTGACACTATCCACCATTAGCAACTAAGGTTGACATCATGGATCCAGAAGCAGCCACCCATCAGGCAGCCAACACCAGTGACCCTAGACGGGGTCTGCGTGCAGTAGCAACACTGAAAGCTCTTGCCGACTCTCTTGAACATCAGCAAGTCGAAGCCGCGCTCAAGAGCGGCATGAGCTGGCAGGCCATTGCAGATTGCCTAGGGGTTAGCCGGCAGGCTGTGCACAAAAAGTACGCCAAACGGATAGACCCATCTATCCCTCTCCCACGGAGGAAATCATGACCCTACAGAAGAAGCAGGCGCCTTCATTAACTGATTACATCGCAACCCTTACCCTAGCCCGGGATATTGCAACAGAGCGCGGCAAAAATATCATCGACCTGCCTGATCTGCTCATGGCTCTCGCACTCGATGCTGGCCAAGTAGGGGTCACCCTCCGCAGTCACAGAGCACACCCAAGAGTCCTAGCTAGCGCGACCAGAGCAGTTGATAACAAGCTACTCAAAGAACTCGGTATCAGCGCACCAGCCCCAGTGTCACTCCCGGAGCTTGCTGGCTACCAGCTGACTGACCGCGCAAGGAGAATTCTCAATCAGGTAAAGACATCCCGTGAGCTAGCCCTTGCTCTGGCCCAAGAGTCCAGTGGGTATATCCAAGAGATCCTGAGCGAAGCCAAGATAGAGCATTCAGCGCTTGTAACGGCCCTAGAACAGCTGCCCTCCTCTACATCCAGGCAGGTTGTTGACACTTCACATCAGAACCGTATCGGTGCAAGTCACACGGTATTCCTTCCGACCAACCCGCAAAAGGCCTGGGAATTCGTCAGTAACCCCAGCAACCTCCCCAACTGGCTACCTGCTATCGAGTCTCTCGAGGTAGAGCCAGGATCCACCGGACCCTGGCTTGGTCGCTCAGCTGCTCCCACCGGAAAATTTTCTAAGGTTCCAAGCAAACCAAGCCGGCAGGTTCAAGAAGTCACTCTCATAGGAAAAGACGCAGAAAGTAAGCGCATTGAGTATGAGCTCAAGTTCCCCCATGAACCGCAGCTGAACACTCAACAGGTTTCAGTCCAGCTCACCGAGGACTCAAATGGGTGCATCTGCCGGCTATCTCTCGTATGGGTTCGGCCCAACAGCAAGAAGATAGGTACCCTCCAAGGCCTGGTGCGCAAGCCACTTGGCCTTATTGCTAAACCTGCCGTGAGGTACTTTGTGATGGGGCAGGCAACCGCTATCACGAGGAACCTACGTCAAGCATTAGATAAGGAACTTTAAGGTCAGCTAGGTAGACCGTCCCCAGGAATTAGCGTCTGCTAGCCCACAGCCCTATCGCCCCGGGGGCAAGGAGCAGACCAGCTAGCCCGGCAAGGACAGGGAAGGATGCAGCCGCCAGTACAAGGCCTGATGCCAGTGCTGCCATAGCTGCCCCCAGGTTCATGAGCGCATCTAGGCCGCCTGAGGCTTCAACTCTCTGTTTCTGCGGGAGCGAGGCCGCAAAGAGCGCCGATCCGGCGACAAACACCGCCGACCAGCCCAAGCCCAGCAGGGTCAGGGAAAGTACCATCACAGGCTGGTTCTCGGGTGCAACTATGGCTAGTGCGAGTGAAAGTACAAGTGTCATCAGCCCCGCCATAATAACCGGTCGTTGCCCAAACCTATCAGCGGCAATTCCCATGAGCGGGGACAGGCCGAACATGCCCAGAACGTGCAAGCTGATCGTCAGGCCAATGACTTCAATGCTGGCGCCCTGGTGGTTCATGTGAACCGGCGTCATGGTCATCACGCTCACCATCACAGTATGGGCACCCAGCAGAGCAAGAACAGCGCACCGTGCCTGAGCGTTACCAACAATATGCCGGTAAACCGCTGCACACCGGGCACCAAAAGAAGGCCGGTGGGGGCTGACTCCCGGCGGGTCAGTCACATTCGATGTAAGGGAGGGGGCAGGCAGGAACAGGTAGGCCATCGCTGTAGCTAAGCAGAGAGCAAGGGCAGCTAGCCCGAAGGCTGTGCCGTAGAGGTTGGTACCCCACCGCTCAGAGAGCAGGCGGGCTGGCGTACCGATGTTAGGCCCGAGCACAGAACCGATGGTTCCCACCCACACGATAAAGCTCAGGGCTGAGGTACGCTGAGACTCTGAGGCCTGGTCGGTCGCTGCAAACCGTGCCTGGTAGCTAGCTGCGCTCCCCGCACCAATCATGAGCATACCCAGGATAACCGGGGTAAGGTAGGCGCCCCCTGCAGAGAATGCCAGAAGAGCAGCCCCCAGACTTGCGACCAGCCAGCCCGCCGAGAGAGCACACCGGCGTGATGTTCGTGCTGCCAGGTTGGCCAGCGGAATACCGAACAGGGCCGCACCAAAAGTGGAAGCCGTCCTCGCTACTCCTGCGAGCGCCTGGCTGTGGGTCATCTCGCTGGCAAGCAGAATACCGATGGTAGGGGCGACTCCTAGCCCGATGGTTCCAAAGACCTGAGTGAGGGCTAGGGCTAGGAGGGTGCGGCGTTGCGAAGCGGGGGCAGTCATAGCAACCATTGTATGAGGGGTTTACAGGGATGGGGGTGTCCATTTGTTGTTTGTTCTTTTTGTTGTTTGTTCTTTTTGTTGTTTGTTCTTTTTGTTGTTTGTTCTTTCGGCTTGGGTCTTGCCTCCGATTTAGGATAGTGCTATGACTTTCGCCCTCTGACTTTGGTTGGTCGGGGCTTTTGGGTGAATATGTCTAACCCTAAGGCTATTGTTTTTATGCTTGCCTTTATGCCGCAGTTCATTAGACCCGATCAGCCGCAACTTCCCCAGTATCTGATTCTGGCCGTGACCATGGTGGCTATCGATCTTGCGGTGATGTGGGGCGGTTTTGCTGTGGTGGCTCAGCCGCTGACCCGGCTGAGCCATTCACCGCGCGGGCAGAAGATTCTTAACCTTATTTTTGGTTCCCTCTTCGTGCTGGTGGCCCTCCTGATGATTTTTGCTATCCACTAAGGGCCAAGCTCTTCTGGCCCATTACCTGCTAGACGGTAGCGGGAGCATCCGAAACCATTGGCAGACCACCAGGGTATTTTCATCAAGCTCAATCTCCGGTTGCCCCAAGTGGGTTCGGTAGTCTTCTGATCCCCAGAAAGTACGGTGAGCCGCCCACCAATCGTCAACCGAGGTAAACCCTTCACCTTCTGCCAGAGCAAAGTCAAGTTTCATGTCGCTCACCGGCAGTACCTCCACGGCTACGGTTTCGGTTAGACAGACCGGATGCTGGTGTGAATCAAGAACGATTTCGCGCTGGCCCACCTGGGGCAGGTCTTCCCCAAAGCGCCGGTATTCCTCGTATAGGGATGAGGTCGCGGTCTTCTGCCCGCTAAGAATTGCGGCGACAAGCCGGTCCCGCAGCGGCCTGGGAGTTCCATATTCCCCGACCGGTAGTGCGCCCATATCAGCCCTTGCCCCATCTCAGCTTTCTCTCCTGATAACCATATCTAGGTAACGCTAGCTTCGCGCCAGTTGTCAAGCGTCTTGTCTCGAGCCCAACTCGTCCAGGTAGCGACTTCTTCTGCGCCAATGCGCTAAACTCTAGCCAGATAGCGGAGGGATAACAATGGACGCGGTAACTATAGACCAAGAACTAATCCACGAGGTCATCGGCGCAGTTGCCCCAGAGCAAACTCTGGATCAGGTCGTACATCTGGGGACAAGTTCGGTCGTGGCCTTGACTGAAGATCTGGCGATACGTATTGCCCGCAACACCGAAGTGGCAAAATCAATTCTGCGGACCCAGAAGCTAGTTGATGCCCTACCCGAGTATTCTTTCGGCCTCCCCCGCTCCGCCGGAGAGCCCTTACAAGAAGAGAGGGTTACAGCTGTACCAACCCTACGATTATGGGGAGAGCCTCACGCCGCCGGGAGAGGTAATACAGCAGTTTTATACGGGGTTCTTCAAGAAATTAGAGCTACCTCCACCAGCCATATCCGACCTTATCTTGCAGAGCCCCGAGCCTTCTGCGGCGGTAAACGGTGGCGGAATGAGATGTTAGAGCAGGTGATACCGCTTCTGAGCTACGCAGCTCAAGAGCGAGCGCTGGCTATTATTAACGACCTCAGTGCCCTCCAAGCAACTTTAGACACATCTCAACTTGTGTTTTCACATGTTGACCTAGCCGGAACCAATATGTTGTTTGAAGGTGGCAAGGTCAGCGGAATCTTAGACTGGGACCTCGCAACTGTGGATGACCCAGCAGTAGATATCGCCTGCCTGGCTGCATGGCATGGGGACCAGTTCATCCGGTTGCTCGCGCGTACCCGTGAGGAGGCCGAGCGTGCCATGCTTTTTAGGCTCTCGCACCCTTTGCAGGTGATAGCCTTTTCTATTCTACATAAGCACCCCAAAGAGCAAGTTGATGCACTCATTGCCAGAGCTGAGGAGCGTCTACTTAAAAACTATTGAGCCGGTTAGTCCTGGCCCCACGGCACCGGAGTGCTTGTTCCGCTTTCCCAGTCACTGCGTAAGATAGCGTAGGCTACCGAATCGCGGGGTTCAGCGCCGGTGACCGGCCAACCCTGTCTGTAGTATGCTTCCTTAACCCAGCCGGCTTTGACAAAGGTACGGCGCATGGGCAGGTTATCGTCCCTTGTCTGCCCCTCGAAGCGGCGTGTAGCTGGCATGTGCTCAAATACCCAAGCCGTTGCTACCTTAAGAACTTGAACTCCCAGGCCCCTGCCGCGATACCGGCTAGCTAGACGTAGATCAAAGACCGGGGTGTCATCTTCCAAATCCTCAAAGCGAATAAGGCCAATTCGACCAAGGTCAGCATGATCAACCCAGTAAGAATCACGTTCATCACTCCGGTAGGCTCCGGATTCAATGGCTTTTTCAATCTGCTCACGCGGCATCTGTGGAGTCACATGAAAAGGCCAGTGGTTACCCGTTATAAAGTCAATAAGGTCTTCTCTCTCAGCGATTGGATCAATGCGAGTTAACGTTATGTGGTCGAGGTTCATAAGATACTCCGAATAAAGAATTATTTGTAATCTGAAAGATAAGGAGCCTAAAAGTCAACCTAACAGATGAACCTGTAGATGACCAGATGCACCCAACGGGCTGGTAGATCTTACGCTGAGCAATAGGGTTCAAGTATGCGATAATAACCTGGTGCGAGATGAGAGGGGCCCCACCGTGGGAATTGAGAGTGAACGCTTTGCCCGGCTAAGACTGGTCCTTAGAGATGAGGGTCTACAAAAACTGCAGGATGCGACCGTCATGGTTCTTGGATTGGGTGGGGTAGGCTCTGCCTGCGCCGAAGCCCTAGCACGGGGCGGGGTAGGTAACCTGATTGTGCTCGATCGAGATGTGGTTGAAGAGAGCAACATCAACCGTCAGGCTCTGGCGTTTACCTCTACCCTGGGCAAGGTCAAAGCTCTGGTCATGGAGGGCATGATTAAGGAGATTCAACCCGACTGCAAAGTGATTGCCGAGCAGATTTTCCTGACACCGCAGAACATTGCTGAGACCCTTGGGCAGTTCCCGCGCCCTGATTACGTCATTGACTGCATCGACACTATCTCCCAGAAACTGGCCGTCTACCGCTGGGCGGCAGAGAACAACCTTAACCTGCTGGCCTCTATGGGTGCAGCCAACCGGCTTGACCCGACCATGCTGGAGTTCGCCAATATCCGTAAGACCTATAACTGCTCTATGTCCAGGGTCATTCGCTCGGAGTGCAAGAAACGTGGTATCTACGGTCTAGAGGTTCTTTTCTCCACAGAGCTACCCTTTGCCGTGGAAAAGACCGGTGGAAACACCAAGGGAGAGACCCTGGGGTCCATGAGCTATATGCCGCCTATTATGGGTCAGATGCTGGCAGGTAGGGTCATCCGCCAGCTAGCTGGCATGGAAGAGATTCAGGCACCGCCCTACCTTGCTCCTCAGCCCGGTGAGTAACTCTGTCGAAGAGGAGGGAACCAGCATGCCTAGTCTGCTTCTGGATTCTCATTTTCACCTTGATTTTCTGGCCCCTAAGCTGCGCGAACCTTTTGTGGATTCCCTGATCGCTCAGGGTGCACAGGTTGTTGCCCAAACCCTGCTACCGTCAGCCTATAAAGAGCTAGCAGCTTACTCCCCCAGCTCTAGTCTAAGAGGTCAGGCTCCCCTGCTTTCTTTGGGCTTTCACCCCTGGTGGATTACCTCACCGGAGCAGGCAGAGCGGGAGCTCGCTATTTTTGAGGAAGAGGTCATGAGCACCAGGTTTATCGGTGAAATTGGCTTGGACTTCCTCCCCCGGCGCTTAGAAACAGCCAGTGCTGACCTCCAACTGCAGGTGTTGGGGCGTATCTTGCTGTCAGTCAAGCAAGCCGCTACAGGATGGCCGGCAGATCAACCCTATGTGCTTTCTCTGCATGCGGTTCGGGCGGTCAGCCCGGTGCTTGACCTTCTTGATCAGTTAACTTCACCTGATTGCTCTGTCGTCCCGGTCATGCACCGTTTTGGGGGCAGCAGCGACGAGCTAACCCGGCTAATCAAGCTGGGCGGTTATATCTCGGTGCACCCGCAGATGTTAGAGACCAAGCGCGGGCGGGCCTATGTGCGCCAGGTGCCTGCTGAGCGGTTGCTACTGGAAACCGACCTTCCCGAAAGCCCGACAGCTGAACTGGATAGTGGTCTCTTCGCCCGCCAGGTTGCTGGGTATCTGCAGCAGATGGTGGATGACATATCAGCTCTGCGGGACGAGGACTTCCTGCTCACGCTACTGGCTACCCAGGCTCTGCTCTACCCCCTCTAGCCCTTCGGCTGAAACGGATACCGGGCACGAAAAAGCGGTCTCCGTGATATGTCATCACGAAGACCGCCTTTCTTGGTGGAGGTAAGGGGATTCGAACCCCTGACCTTCTGCATGCCATGCAGACGCGCTACCAACTGCGCCATACCCCCGTGGAGCTAAGGGGATTCGAACCCCTGACCTTCTGCATGCCATGCAGACGCGCTACCAACTGCGCCATAGCCCCTTATAAAGTTGTGTGCCACTCTTGGCGACCTCTCCATCTTATGGCACACCCAAGCACTAAGGCAAATTCACCGACCGGCAACATTTATGAACTGCGCCACACCCTGCGCCTATTGGGAGTTACAGAAAAAGGTGCCCCGCCCACTCGGGGCAGGGCACCTCAAAAAGTAAGCTACCTTCATGGCTAGCTAGAGCAAAAATTTAGTCCTCGCGCTGGTTCATCAGATCAGCCTCAGGGGTGATGATATTGAAATCAGCTTCAGCCCCTTGGGTATCAACCCTACCAGCTTCACTTTCCAGGCCAAGGTCGATACGGGGCGCTTCGCCCCACAGGCGGTCCAAAGCATAGAAGGCGCGGTCTTCTTCATGCTGAACATGAACCACAATATCCCCAAAGTCCAGCAAGACCCAGCGGCCCTCGGCGCGGCCTTCCCGGCGCAAGGGCTTGAGGCCCAGTTCTTCGCGGAGCTTGTCCTCCACCTCATCAACAATCGCGTTGACCAGTCGTTCGTTGTGGGCCGAGACCACCAAGAAACCGTCAATCAAACCCATGATATCCGAAGCATCGACCGCCAGCAGGTTAGTACCCTGCATCTGATCAGCCGCGCGTGCGGCTACCTTCAATGCTTCAATAGACTCTGCAGCAGCAGTCATTTCGCCCTTTCCGAGCACTTCACTCCCCCAAACTTTTTGAGGGGTTTTATTCATCTAAAATCTAATTGTAAAAAACGACCCAGACAAGAACCAAGGCAACCAAAAACAGGAAGATGCCCCCCATAGCGACAAGGGTGCCGCCCTTGCCGGGCTTCTCCGAAGATGCCGATTCAACAGCATCAGTCGCCTCAGCATCTGCTGATAGGTCAAGAGCACCGGTACCACCCTGTTGCTGACCTGTGATGACAGAAGCATCAGGTCCGTCAACCAAATCTGCCTGGCACAGTTCATCTGAGGTATCGCTCTCCGATTCAGCAAGAAGCTTGCCCTCAGGAACCTGAGTGTTTTCTTCAGAACTATCAGATTCTACAGCACGAGCCGTCTCGCTGGCTAGGGCACGCTCACTCGGTACAGGCTGGGCAGGTGTGTCGAGTTCAGTCAAGTCCAGGCCTTGGGCATCGATAGCACGAACGGGGCTAGGTAGCTCTAGAGCAGGAGTCGCAAGGGGAGCCGAGACCGCTTGGGCTACAGCATCATCGGCCTGGTCGGCAGTTTCATTCGTTTTAACTTCTGCTTCTTCAGGGCTGATGGCTTCTTCCTGGGCCTCTTCACCGGCAGCAGGCTCATCGTTAGCCTCAGAATTTTCATGGGCTGTTTCGTGGGCGTCGCCCCCTGATGCAAGATCTTCAATACTGATGAAATCGCTGTCGCTACCAATCTCAATCGGTGCTGCCGCAAAGTCAGTCTGGTCAGACCCTAGAGCTTGCCCATCATCGGGTTCACCAAGAATCTGTTGGCCAATATGCCCCAGGGGGTCCTCAACAAGAGTGACCTGGTTATGGTCATAATCAATGTCAAGCTCTCCCTCATCAGTGCTAATACTCCCCATCTGCGAAAGCCCCACCAGGGTAGCACTCGGGTCAGCTTTGACGGTCAGCCCCTCAACCTTCCCCATAAACATAGGAGGAGGGGGTAGCTCATCATCCCCGCGCGCCACGGCCCGCAGGTAATTGGCAGCTTCATCATAGTAGCGAGAAAGACGACGAGGACCCATCGGCCGCGTAGGAGGTGGCACCTCAATACCATCATCTGTGATGAAAGTATCGGAGAGATAACTGGGCGCGACATTTTTACTGGTGCCCTCTGCCTTCTTGGGTGTGCTGCTCACAGTTTCATTCCTCACGAAAGTGCCTAAATCTTGACTCAATAGTACCAAGTCAGCCTTAAAGTCCCCATCAGCCAACCTGGGCCGTTACCTATTTATGGGCCGGCAAACCATCGCTGTATCGCCCGCCCCCCTCTTCATCGGCGGTGTGCTGGTAGAGGTCATACTTGTTGATGTACTGGACCACCCCGTCGGGCACCAGGTACCACACCGGCAGACGGTACCGCACCCGATCCCGAATATCGGTTGACGAAATCGCCATAGCCGGAATCTCAATAACACGGACCCTACCCTCCGCTTGGGGCGGTACGGTGAGCTCATGACCGGGCCTGGTCACCGCAACGAAGGTAGCCAAATCCCACATTTTATCTGCGTCTTTCCAGGTAGCGATCTGGCTCATAGCATCGGCCCCGGTGATGAAGAAAAGCTCAACATTCGGTCGATCTTTATGCAGGTCAGTCAAGGTATCGATAGTGTAGGTCGGTCCCCCACGGTCGATATCGACCCGGCTGACGCTAAAGCGCGGGTTAGAAGCTGTGGCAATCACCGTCATCAGGTAACGGTGCTCCGGGTCAGATACCCGTTTCTTAGCCTTCTGCCAGGGGTTGCCCGTAGGCACAAAAACAACTTCATCCAGGCCTAGCACGGCAGCTACCTCGCTGGCGGCCACCAAGTGCCCGTGGTGGATCGGGTCAAAAGTGCCGCCCATGACACCTAACCTCGTTGCTGAGGGGTCAGGCTCAGGGATACTCAAGGCTTTACGGATATCTTGGGCAGGGCGAATCACGGGACTCCTGGGAAGCGGGTTCGGGGTACAGATTCGGCGCGGGCCCCGCGCCCCGAAAGGTCACTGCAGGCAACCGCGCCGAATCTACTAAAGGCTAATTAGTGCTTGTGCTTGCTGGTGTAATCACGCAGAGCTTTGGCCTCATCCTCTGAGAGATGGTCAGCTGCATGATCGGGGCGAACGATGCCGCGGCCAGAGAAAGAAATAGTAATGAAAAAGAGCAGGCCGAAGAAGACAAAGCCAAAAATGGCAAACATGTAGGTAGGCATACCCAGAACATGGAGCTGGTGGCTACCTTCTTCGGAGGCAAGGACTGCGGTGCCTGCTGCAAGAGCAGATGAGATCATGTGTGTACCTTTCAAACCTTAGGGGCGTATGCTCCCCTCAGCGCGGGCATAGTATGGAGCTAACACCATGCTACCGGTTAGAGCCGGCTTCTGCTGGTCTTTCCCCGATAGCCGACAAGTTTTTTACTCACTTAGTCGCGGGTGTGCCAGTCACCTCGCACAATCCACTTGCTTGTGGTCAGTTGTTCAAGACCCATGGGACCGCGAGCGTGCAGTTTCTGGGTGCTAATGCCGACTTCTGCGCCCAGACCGAACTGACCACCATCGGTAAAGCGGGTCGAAGCGTTCACATAAACCGCAGCCGAATCGATATCACGGATAAACTTTTCTGCGTTGCTCACGCTATTTGTCAGGATCGCCTCGGAGTGGCCCGTTGAGTATTTGCGGATGTGTTCAATAGCGGCTGGCAGGTCCGGGACGGTCTTAACCGCTAGGTCGAGAGAACCGTACTCGGTAGCCCAGTCCTCTTCTCTTGCATCAAGTGCCTGAGCACCGGCAGGCAGGTGAGCTCGTGACGCTTCATCAAGGTGCAGGGTTACCCCTGCCTTGACCAGTGCGGCCAGGACAGCAGAGGAGGCTTCGGAGCCCTCAGCCAGCAGAAGGGTCTCGACCGTGTTGCAGGTACCGGGGCGCTGGGTCTTAGCGTTCACCAAAATCTCAGCTGACTGAGCAGGGTCGGCTGAAACATCGACAAAGATATGGCAGTTGCCTTCACCGGTCTCAATGACGGGAACACGGGCCTTGTTTACCACCGACTGAATCAGCTGGTGGCCACCGCGCGGAATCAGGACGTCAATCAGGCCACGTGCCTGCATGAGCGCATTGGCGCCGTCGCGACCAAACTCATCAACAGACTGCACTGAGTCAATCGGTAGCCCGGTAGCGTGCACAGCATCACGGATAATTCGAACAATGACCTGATTGGTTTTGGCAGCAGCTGAGCCGCCACGAAGCATGACCGCATTACCGGATTTAATAGCCAGGCCAGCAATATCGACCGTGACATTCGGCCTTGCCTCGTAAATGGCACCGATAACGCCCAGGGGCACCCGAACCTGCTGCATACGCAGACCGTTGGGTAAGGTTGAACCCCGTACCAGCTCGCCCACGGGATCTGGAAGGGCAACCAGCTCACGCAGAGCAGCTGACAGCTCACTCACGCGCTTGGGGTTCAGGGCAAGCCTATCCAGCATGGCCTCGCTCATGCCCTTATCCCGCTCCCGGGCAAGGTCCAGAGCGTTCTGCTCCGTAATAATCTCGGCGTGAAGTTCCAAAGAATCCGCTACCGCAAGCAGGGCTTTATTCTTCCACCGGGTATCAGCCTTCGCCAGCCTACGCGAGGCAATGCGTGCATCCTCAGCCATATCGGCTACCTGACACATCACGTCTTCTGGAACAAGCAGTTGCTCTGCCATCACCCTAACTCCTTCACTCGTTCAAAACCTACACCCCATGCTATCGACAGATCAGGGCATCGGCCAGGAAAACTTTATCTAACGCACGGCACTAGCAACCAGGGCAATATTATCGGCGTGGGCGACTGTACCGTCGTATGTTTCACCCATAGCCTGCTGAATCTGCCCGGTATGTAGCCCCACCATCTGCGCTGTCTGATCAGAAGAGTAGGAGCTCAAAGCGTGGGCAAGAACCGTGCCTGACTCATCGGCAATCGCTACGGGGCTACCGCCCTCAAAGTTCCCGGAAACACGCACCAGCCCAGCAGCCAGAAGCGAGCGTCGGCGGAGCAGAGCTGCGGCGGCTCCCTTGTCCACGACCAGGGTTCCCTCAATGTCGGCCAGATGTTCCAACCACAGGGTCTGGACGGGCCGGCGCTCGCCGGTAGCGTAGAACCAGGTGCCCACGTCCTCACCAGCAAAGGCTTGGCGGGCCAGAGCCGCGCTGGTGACCAGGGCAGGAATGCCTGAGGCGGCGGCCACCTGGGCCGCCTTGACCTTAGTAACCATACCGCCTGAGCCAACACCGGCAGAACCCACCGAGCCAATACTCAGCCCAGCCAAATCCTGCTCATTTTTTACGTGGCTGACACGTTCACCGCCCTGGTCAGGGTGACGTGTGTAGAGCGCATCAACATCGGATAGCAAGAGTAGAGCATCAGCTTTGACCGTATGGGCAACCAGCGCCGCAATCCGGTCATTATCGCCAAACTTAATCTCAGTGGTCGCCACCGCATCGTTCTCGTTAATAATGGGCATGACTCCCAAATCCAAAAGGCGCTCCAACTGGCGGTGGGCATTCTGGTAGCGGTCACGGGCCATGAGGTCCTCAGCGGTCAAGAGCACCTGTGAAACAGTCACGCCGTAGCGAGAGAAAATATCGGTATAGCGGCTCATCAACAGCGACTGCCCCACCGATGCCGCAGCCTGCTGGGTCGCCAAATCCTTAGGACGGCGTGACAGCCCCAGCGGTGCCAACCCGGCGGCAATAGCACCTGAAGACACAAAAACCAGCTCAATATTGGGGTGCTGCCGCTTTTTCTTGGCGAGGACATCGGAGATGGTAGCAATAGCCAACTCGTCCAGCGAATTCTCAATAGAGGTAAGGGATGAGGAACCAACTTTCACCACAATGCGCTGAGCCAGCGGCATATCCGAGCGATGGAGAATCGGGCTACGCCGGTGTTTGCCCCGAGACTCAGCACTCGCCTGAAAGGCGTCCTTCAAATCCATTGCTTAGCTCCCTTAAAGAATCGTCTTTAGCTCTTTGAATATACAGCAGAGTCGCCCACCAACTCACGCTGGCAGGCGACTCATTGCACATTATGAAACCCTAATCGCAGCTTTATACCCGGCGCCCTACTGGTCCGAGGAATCCTGAGAAGGCTTTGAATTCTTCTGGGCAACAGATTCGGTCCAAATACCGGCTTTACGCTCAGCTTCAAGCTCTGCTCGAGCCTCAGCCTTGGCATCCATACGCTCGTGGAACTCAGCCTTACGCTGGGCACGAGTCGGGCGAATCAGCTCTTCAAGGCGGGCATCGGTACCGCGCGGTGAGGAGAGTAGCTCTGCGCCACCAACCATAGTGGGTTCCCAGTCAAAGACCACTGCATCGGCTTCTTCACCGATGACCACGGCATCACCCGCAACGGCACCGGCCTTGAAAAGTTCGTCCTCCACGCCCAGACGGTTCAGACGGTCGGCCAGATAGCCCACGGCCTCATCGTTGTTAAAGTCAGTCTGTTTGATCCAGCGTTCAGGCTTTTCGCCCATCACGCGGAACAGCGGCTCCAGGTTACGTTCTTCCTTGCGGATAATGAACTCCTGGCGCTTACGCGAGCGGAAGCCCTTGGGCTTGACGATGGTGACATCTTCAGCAGGTATCTCTTTGCTCTTCTTGCGCGCCTCGCGGTCTTCTTCCACCAGCTTGGCCATGGCAAAAGTGAGCTGGCGCAGGCCCTCATGAGAGGCGGTAGAAATCTCAAAGACTTTGTAGCCGCGCTCTTCGAACATGGGGCGCACGAACTCGGCAAGCTCACGCGCTTCGGGGACATCGACCTTGTTCAGAGCGATAATCTGGGGGCGATCATTGAGGGGGACGGTCACACCGGCGGTGGGGTCAACCTCGTAGTTTTCCAGCTCAGCACGAATCACATCGAAGTCAGAAATGGGGTCGCGGTTGGGTTCCAAGGTGGCGCAGTCAATGACATGTACCAGTGCGCTTGAGCGCTCTACGTGACGCAGGAACCTATGGCCCAGGCCCTTTCCTTCTGAGGCGCCCTCGATGAGGCCGGGTACATCGGCTACGGTGTAACGGGTATCGCCTGCCTGCACAACACCCAGGTTAGGAATCAGGGTGGTGAATGGGTAGTCGGCAATCTTGGGGCGGGCAGCAGAAATAGCGGCAATCAGCGAAGACTTACCGGCTGAGGGGTAGCCCACCAGAGCGATATCGGCAATTGACTTGAGTTCAAGGACGATATCTCGCTGTGAACCGGGAATGCCCAGCAGAGCGAAGCCAGGTGCCTTACGCTTGGTCGAGGCTAGAGCCGCGTTACCCAACCCCCCCATGCCACCTTCAGCCGCAACGAACTCATCGCCCATGCGAATCAGGTCTGCAAGCACGTTACCGTCTTTATCCTTAACCACGGTGCCCTGGGGAACAGGCAGAATAAGGTCTTGCCCATTGAAGCCGTGCGACATGTCGCCACGGCCAATATCGCCGTTAGGGGCGTGCTGGTGAGGGCTGTGGTGGTACTCCAGGAGGGTGGTTGTTTGACCGTCCACACGCAGGATAACGTCACCGCCTTTGCCCCCGTTACCGCCGTTAGGACCGCCCAAAGGCTTAAACTTTTCACGGCGAACCGAGACACAGCCGTGCCCACCGTGCCCGCCTGTTGCGTGCAGGACCACGCGATCTACAAATTCTGCCACGAAATAAAGCTCCTTAAAGCTAAAAATAAAAAATAGTGTGGGTATAAGTCTACAGGCTCAAAAAAGAGCAGGTCTGGTTATTGCGAACCTTACCCAAAAACATGAGAAAGGGCGACCACGTCTAGCGTGGTCGCCCTCTACACTGAAAAAGCTATAAAACCTTACTCAGCGGCTGCAAGGATGTTGACTACCTTGCGGCCCTTGCGGGTACCGAACTCGACCTTGCCTGCTGCCAGAGCGAACAGGGTGTCATCGCCACCGCGGCCAACATTGTTGCCGGGGTGGAAGTGGGTGCCACGCTGACGAACGAGAATCTCGCCGGCATTGACGGTCTCGCCGCCGTAGCGCTTAACACCGAGGTACTGGGGGTTTGAGTCACGGCCGTTGCGGGTGGAGCTTGCGCCCTTCTTATGTGCCATTGATGCCTACCTTAGGTAAAAAGAATGGGTTGTTTTAAAACCAGTCTAGTGCGAACTTACGCCTTGATCGCAGTGATCTTAACGGTGGTCAGTTCGGCGCGGAAGCCCTGACGCTTCTTGTAACCGGTCTTGTTCTTGTACTTCTGAATAACGATCTTGGGACCGCGGAGGTCTTCGATCTTTTCAGCAGTTACCTTGGCAGAAGCCAGGGTCTTTGCATCAGCGGTGACCTTGTCCCCATCAACTAGCAGCAGTACAGGAAGCTCAATAGTGCTTCCAGGCTCACCAGCGACGCGGTCAAGGGTAACGAGATCTCCTACTGAGACCTTTTCCTGGCGGCCGCCAGCGCGAACAATTGCGTATGCCACTTGGGAACTCACTTCTCTTGACGTCATTTTAATAATTGCAAGATAACCATCTCTGAAAGCTTCACCGGCTCAAACAGCAAGGTGCCTTACCCGGTTACCACAGTTTGCACCGGGTATTTTCAGTGATGAATTATCCTCTGTTGGCTTGGCCTTGAAATACCCTAGAGGATGTTCATGCCCTAGCTGAACTCACGCTAACGCTTGCTTGTGAGAACAGCACCACCTCACAAGTTTACGCCTTAACCTTGCGTTGGGCAAGCAGAGAGCAGGGGTGTGGGCAAGCACTCACCCTCAATCTCGCGGTAGCTCAAAACGCAAACAGGCCCCCGTCCCGGCGAAGGGGCGGGGGCCAACCGGCTAGGGCTTAGCGGCCCTGACGCTTGATGTCGGCGGCAGAGACACCAACACCCAACATAACGGGGCCGTTCTCAGCCGCGGTTACCGGCTTCTGAACCTGCTCAAGGCTGGCAACAACCGAAGTACCCTGGGCAGCTGCAACTTGCTCAGTCTTGACAGCCGAAGATCCGGCGCCTGAGCTGACAGCACGGCGGGGGCGGCGCTTCTTACGCGGAGACTCAGCTACCGGCTCAGCGATAGCTTCGACCTGCGCTACCTCAGCAACAGGCTCAGCAGCTTTCTTACCTGGGGTTGCCACACCGGTGACACCGGGTTCAGCAGGAACCTCAAGGGGAGCGACATACTTGACGTCCGAGCTGGTAGCCCTGCGTGGACGCCGGCCACGGCCCCGACCACCTTCAGGTGAGCTATCCCGCTCATTCCAGTTACGGCGGTTGGAGCTACGACCCGTACGGTCGCCACCGCGCTGGGGAGAGTCCTTAGACTCTTCGCCGTCGCGAGGTTGGTACTCACGGCCAGCACGCTGGGAGGCGCGGGCCCTAGCCTCAGCGGCACGGATAGCATCGAGCCTGGTTGAGCTCTGCGTAAAGCGAGAGTCAGCCTCGGGGTCAACTTCCAAACTGGCATCAGAGTTCGCAGACAGAGCATCGGCAGAAATCTCCTGACGCTGTTTACTGCCACGGCGCTTACCCTGGTTGCGGGCACGGCCTACGGGGCGGTTGTCCTCTTGATCCGGGGCCTCAGAGTCGAACACAGCGGCCAGAGTTTCAAGCGTGAAGGAGCCCTGCTCCCCCATGCCCTCTTCAAGAGACTCAAGCTCACCACCGGTGGGAAGCTCAATGACATCATCACCGATAGTAAGGACCTGCTCTGCACCCTGCTGGCTAGCATCAAATTCTGCACCAGCTTCGGCACGGCGGTTACGCTTGCGGCGCTTACGCTTACGAGCTGACTTAGATTCGGCTTCTCCCTCTTCATCCTCGTGCTGGCCGCTGGTAGCGGCTACCAGATTGGCAAGAGCCGCCTTACGGGCCTCAGCCTTCTGCTCATCGCTCTCATCAATTTCGGCGATGTCAGCACGGCGAACCTGATTCTTCTGGTTGCGGTAACGCTTGCGGTCATCGCGCTCAGAACGGTGAATGAAGTCCGACGCGCCGCCGCTACGGCCCTTCAGCGGCTGGTCATGCACCAGCAGACCACGGCCTGCACAGGCCTCGCAGGGCTCCGAAAAAACCTCAAGCAGGCCGGTTCCCATACGCTTACGAGTCATCTGAACCAGACCCAGGGAAGTCACTTCAGCGACCTGGTGCTTGGTGCGGTCACGGCCCAGGCACTCCACCAGACGGCGCAGTACCAGCTCGCGGTTAGACTCAAGGACCATATCAATGAAGTCAACCACGATGATGCCACCAATATCGCGCAGACGGAGCTGACGGACGATTTCTTCGGCCGCTTCCAGGTTGTTCTTAGTAACGGTTTCTTCCAGGTTGCCACCGCTACCGGTGAACTTGCCCGTGTTCACATCGACTACGGTCATAGCTTCGGTGCGGTCAATCACCAGCGAACCACCGGAGGGCAGGTAGACCTTACGGTCAAGTGCTTTCTGGAGCTGTTCCTCAATACGGTAGTGGTCAAAGAGGTCATCGTCCTCTTCCCACTGCTTGAGGCGATCGAGCAGGTCGGGGGCAACATAGGTAACATAGGCCTCAATCGAGTCCCAGGCTTCCTGCCCCTGGACCATCATGGACGTAAAGTCCTCATTGAAGACATCGCGGACCGTCTTGATAGTCAGATCGGGTTCCTGGTAGAGAAGCTCAGGGGCAAGTACCTTGCGGGACTCGCTCTTTCCCTTGATTTCCTCCCACTGAACACGCAGACGGTTGATATCGTTGCTCAGCTCTTCTTCGCTAGCGCCCTCAGCGGCAGTACGCACAATAACGCCCGCATCTTCGGGGAGCTTGTCCTTAAGAATCCTCTTCAGGCGCTGACGTTCAACATCGGGTAGCTTACGAGAAATACCGGTCATAGAGCCACCGGGTACATACACCAGGTAGCGACCAGGTAGCGAAACCTGGCTGGTCAAACGGGCACCCTTATGCCCCACGGGGTCCTTGGTTACCTGCACCAGAACCGAATCCCCAGCTTTGAGAGCGTTCTCAATTTTGCGGGGGGCACCATCCAGGCCACTGACATCCCAGTTGACCTCCCCCGCGTACAGCACAGCGTTACGGCCACGGCCAATGTCAACGAAAGCAGCTTCCATAGAGGGCAGAACGTTCTGGACCTTGCCCAGATAGACGTTGCCAATCAGGGAATCCTGCTGGGTCTTAGAGACAAAATGCTCGGCCAGAATACCGTCTTCAAGAACACCGATCTGGATACGATCGTCCTTCTGACGCACCAGCATCTGGCGGTCCACCGACTCGCGGCGGGCCAGGAACTCAGCCTCGGTGATGATCTGGCGACGACGGCCGGTTGCGCGGGTTTCGCGGCGGCGCTGGCGCTTAGCCTCAAGGCGGGTAGAACCGCGAACACCGGTGACCCGGTTGCTGCTGTGAGAATCAGGCAGGCGGGGTGCGCGCACCTTAACAACGGTGTCCTCGGGATCACCCTCAGTGCCACCCTCAAACTCAAGGTCAGCGTCGCCGCGGCGGCGACGACGACGGCGGCGGGAAGTAACCTCAGGGTCAAGATCAGCCAGACGGCGCTCGCGTCGCTCAGCCTCTTCTGCCGCACGGCGGGCCTCTTCCTCAGCGCGGAGCTGTTCCTTGATGGAATCAAGGTCGGGTGAGTAGAAGAGCAGGCTATTAGCGCTGGCAGCAGCTGCAATACGGGCCAGTTCTTCTTCTTTCTGTTCACGCAGGGTCTTCTGGCGGGCAGTTTCTGCGGCCTGTTCCTCGGCGGTCATGGTCGGGTCTAGCCCGCCAGCTTGGTCCTCTTCCTCGGCGACAACAGCTTCTTCTACCTCTTCCTCCGTCTGCCCTGAGGGTCCTTCGGTGGCTTCCGAGCCACTGTCGGTAGATGACTGCTCAGCGGGTTCGGCAGACTCGTCGACTTCGCTGGTTACTGTAAGACTTTCGGGCTCCGAATCGGATTCACCCTGCGGCGCGACTTCTTGGGGTTGAGCCTTCGTGACAGGGCGACGGGTGCGAGTCCGCTTTTTGACGGGCTTATTCTCAGCGGCCGGAGCCTCCTGAGTCTCAGGCTGATCTTTAACCGCAGTCTGAGGTTCCTCCACAGACTGGGGTTCGAGGTTTTCTGGGGCCTCGTTCTGTTCGCTGCTCATCAGCGTCCACTCTCCTTTAAGTACATGTGCCGCCACCGCATGAGCGGACTTATAGTTCGTCGATGATCCCACCGCTTACTAACGCGGTGTCCACCGAAATCCTGTCTACCCGGTTCGCTAGAGCACCTAGGCTTATCCTCGGTCGGTCAAGGCTTCTATGCTCCGTACCGAGTGAAAACCGGGCCAGCGGCGACCTCCGAGGCGGCCCATCCGGGGCCACTCTTTGCAGGGAATAACCGCTCCGACAGCGCAAAGCTAGCGGCGTAGCGGTCTCCTATCAGGGTGCCTACTGGGTAGTGAGACCGTATGCGGACGGCACACTACCACACTCATTCTCTCACAGACAGGGACATTTAGCCCCATTAAAGTAGGTGAGCCTTTCACGGCAGACCGAGCACAAAACCAGCCCGCTCCAAGGACCATCAAGGCCACAGCCATACAGCAGCTGTGAACTTTCGTAAAGAAACCCCCGACGGTGGCACTTACCCCCTTGCTCCGGGAAACCTGCGCGTACTATGGAGAGGTAAGCGCTATATAAAACCTAAGGATTCGCTGTGTCTACACCCGTTAGCAGGCTTGATACCCTACCGGAAGAAGAACATGCCAGAGCAGACCGCCGTCTGGGCTGGTTCACTCTACTCCCTGGCCTCATCGCTTTAGCTTCTTCCTCGATGCTAGTTTATGAGCGCCTGCAAATTTATATGGACGGGGCCCACAAATCTGTCTGCGACCTGAACGCCCTCCTCAACTGCGGAACGGTTATGCGTACCTGGCAGGCTGAAGTATTCGGCTTCCCCAACCCCTTCATCGGTCTGGTGGGTTACGGAATTGTTCTCGCTATCTCCACCGCTCTCATAGCTGGAGCCCGCTTCAAGCGCTGGTACTGGATCGGTATGCAGGTAGGGCACACGCTCGCTATGGCTTTCGTTCTTTGGCTCTGGTACAACACTACTTTTGACATCAATGCCCTGTGCCTGTTCTGCATGATTGTGTGGGTTATGCAGACCATGATTTTTGTTAGGGTGACAGCCCGTAACCTCCAGGCCGGTCTCATCCCGGCTCCCGAATCAATCCGTCTGGCCGCCCCCACCTGGACCTGGTTCTCCATCACACTGATTCTAATTCTAGTGTTCGGTATCGTCTTTATCCGCTTCTTTGACGTGATCGTGGGAATGTTCTAAACCCAGCCTCACCATCAGAAAAGCTGTGGCCTCCACTCAACCGGTGGAGGCCACAGCTTTTTGGCACCTGCCTCAAACCCTTAGGAGGCGAACCAGAGGGCGATTTCTCGGGCTGCCGATTCAGCTGAATCGGACCCGTGAACCAGGTTCTTCTGGACGCTCTGACCCCAGTCACGGGCAAAGTCACCGCGGATAGTGCCGGGAGCCGCAGTGGTGGGGTTAGAGGAACCCATCAGGCTGCGGGCACCCTCAATAACGCCCTCGCCCTCAAGTACCAGAGCAACAACAGACCCGGAACCCATGTAAGAAACCAGCGGCTCGTAGAAGGGTTTGCCCTCGTGCTCTGCATAGTGCTGGGCCAAAAGCTCCTGGGAGGGGACCAGCATCTTTAGCTCAGCCAGGCGGTAGCCCTTACGCTCAAAACGGGCCAAAATTTCACCGGTCAGGTTGCGTTCTACGCCATCGGGCTTAACCAAAATTAGGGTGCGCTCAGACATGAAGATCTCCTTTAGTAGTCAGGGAAAAGTTTATTCTCACCCTACCAGAGTAGGAGGATCAATCTTAGAGTTACCAGACATAAGCTCAGTGCCCCCGAACCGCACAGGGCGGGCGAGGGCACCGGGCCGCTTGAAAAGGTTGCAGCTAGAAGAGGTTTCAGTCTTTATCTATTTCGCTGAGCCTTCTCCCATTCTTCCTGTTCGCGGGCACGAATCTCGTTTTCCGCGTCAAGGCGGCTACCGCGAGTCACTCCAAACCAATAGGCCACCGCAAAAGCGGCACCCACCAAGAACATGGAAGGCAGAGCAAAGCCAACCGCAATCAGCAGGACCTGTAGGAGGTACCCCAGATGGTAGCCCCAGGGTTTACGGAGCAGAGCCGGAGTAAGTACCAGGGCACCTGCCAGGAAAAGACCCAGCACCCAGATCAGGACTTTGATCCAGGTAGGGTCATTGAAATGGTGGCCAAAAATAGCCAGGGTCGCAAAGAAAGCAACCAGAGCTTCCAAAGAAAGCACCATGGAGGTAAACAAAACCTTGATAGACCGCCGTTTGGGGGCTTGCCCGGGCTTCCACTCCCGCTGAGCGCGTGTCATACGAGCCATCGGTATTCCTTTCCTTACAGACCTAGCAGGGTGCTGGCTTGGCCCACTACGGTGATAGAACCGGTGACCAGCACAGCAGAGTTCAGGTTGGGAACATCAGCCGCAACAGTGACAGCAGCAGCAAGAGCATCGGCCACATTTTCGTGGGTCTCGACCTTATCCTCATCAAAGCCTGCTTCAAGGGCCAGCTCCACAAGAGCCTCCGGGGCAATTGCACGCGGCGAATCAGAGGCAGTCAGGTGCAGAACAGTGCGGAAGTCCTGACGATCGACGTACTCGCTGAGCAAGATCTCGAACATGCCAGCAGCATCCTTCTCACCCAGAATACCTACCACCAGATGCAGTTCCTGGAAGCTGAAGGACTCCTTGAAAGCGGTAGCCGATGCAAGCAAACCGTGAGGATTATGGGCCGCATCAAGCACCACGGGCGGCTCAGTACGGGCAAGTTCCAGGCGACCGGGTGAACGAACCTCACCAAAAGCCAGTTTAACCAGCTCAAGGTTCAGTTCTTTCTGCCCACCACCTAAGAATGCTTCCACCGTTGCCAGGGCCACCGAGGCGTTCTGAGCCTGATGGGCACCAAAGAGTGGCAGGGCAATGTCATCGTAACGGGTAGCTAGGCCCTCAATAGTGATGAGCTGGCCCCCCACACCTGCGGTTCGTTGGGTCGTCCCAAATTCAACACCCTCGAAACGGTAGTCGGCGTTCTGGGCCTGGGCTGCTTCAAGTAAGACCTGTGCCGCCTGCGGGTCCTGAACGGCAGAAACCAGGAAACCATCAGGTTTGATGATGCCGGCCTTTTCAGCGGCGATTTCGGCCAGGGTCTCCCCCAGTATGTCGGTGTGGTCAAGGCCGATGGGGGTCACCACTGAAACCGTAGCATCGGCGACATTGGTGGCATCCCAGGTGCCCCCGATACCTACTTCAAGAACCATGACGTCAACCGGCTCATCGGCAAAGATAGCGAAAGCCAGAATGGTCAAGGCCTCAAAGTAGGTGATACGGGGCTGACCTGCGGCTTCAAGCTCAGCATCCACAATATCCAGGTAGGGCTTGATTTCTCCCCAGATACGCACAAAAGTGCTATCTGCCACCGGCGCACCGTCAATATTGATGCGCTCGGTGACCCGTGCCAGGTGAGGGCTGGTGTACCGGCCGGTACGGATATCGTGGGCCATGAGCAGACGCTCAATCATGCGGGCGGTAGAGGTCTTCCCGTTCGTTCCGGTCACATGAATCACCGGGGCAGAGCGATGAGGCTCCCCCAGGATATCCACAGCCCGACGCACTGCATCAAGACGGGGTTCCATCTTGTTCTCGGGCGCACGGCCAAGAAGCTCCGCGTAGACCGTTGCCAGGCCGGGGGCGTCATCCGCAAGGACGCCCTGAGCCTGAACCTCGGTGAAGACAGGATCTATATTCAGGGACTGGTCCGTCATTTAGGCCTTCTCTACGGTTGCTGAGAACTCAGTTCCCTCAGCGTAGGAGATGCTCACTGCCAGAGTCTCACCTGCAACCAGCTGCTCGTGGGCGCGAATCGCTTCAAGGTCAGCAGCAGGTGCCAAGACGGTGAGCTTGATACGGTCAGCGACGTTCAGGCCGGCTTCTTTACGCTCGGACTGGATTGCGCGGATTGCATCGCGGGCAGTGCCCTCTGCAAGGAGCTCATCTGTCAGGGCGGTATCAAGAACTAGGAATCCTCCACCGGGCAGAACAGAAACCGCGCCTTCGGCGGCCCCATCGGCCTCAGCGACCACGGTTTCAAGCTCATATTCACCGGCCTCAAGAGCCATACCACCCTCAACAGCCTGGAAGCCAACGACCACAGTACCGTCCTCGGCGACCTTCCAGTCACCGCTCTTGGAAGCCTTGATAGCGACCTGAACCTGCTTGCCCAGGCGGGGCCCAGCGGCACGCGCATTGACCTTAAGTTGCTGAGAGATACCGAAGTCAGCAGGGGCCACCTCTGCGGCATCCAGCAGTTCAACGGTTTTGATATTTAGCTCATCAGCGATGATGCTCTCGAAGGTTCCGGCGAGTTCCTTACCGCCAGCAACAGCAACAGTCAGGTGAGCCAGGGGCTGGCGTACGCGCAACTTCTTAGCCTTACGCAAAGCCGAACCGGCAGAAGCAACTGCCCGGGTAGTCTCCATGAGAGCAAGCAGGTCCTCTTCGTTCTTGAAGTCCTCAGGGGTGGGCAAATCGGTCAGGTGAACCGAGCGCTCGCCGGTCAGGCCACGGTAGATTTCCTCGCTGGTCAGCGGAAGCAAGGGGGCGGCAACCTTGACCATAGTGACCAGGGCGGTGTAAAGCACATCAAAGGCTGCGGTATCTTCGTTGAAGAAACGCTCGCGGGAACGGCGCACATACCAGTTAGTCAGAGCATCGGTGTAGGAACGCAGAGCATCGCAGGCGGCAGACACATCGTAGGCGTCCATTGCCTCGGTGACCTGGGCGACCAGCTGGCGGGTCTTGCCCAGGATAAAGCGGTCCATGACGTGCTCGGCCTCGGAGACCAGTTTTGCCTCGTAGCCAGTGCCCTGGTGAGCTGCGTTGGTGTAGAGAGCAAAGAAGTGGTAGACGTTCCACAGGGGTAGCATGACCTGGCGGACCCCCTCACGGATACCCTGTTCGGTCACAATCAGGTTGCCACCGCGCAGAATGGGGGAAGACATCAAGAACCAGCGCATAGCGTCAGAGCCATCGCGGTCCAGCACCTCGGACACATCGGGGTAGTTGCGCAGGGACTTAGACATCTTCTGCCCATCTGAGCCCAGCACTATACCGTGAGCAATGACGTTCTCAAAGGCAGTACGATCAAAGAGCGCGGTTGCCAGAATGTGCATGGTGTAGAACCAGCCGCGGGTCTGGCCGATGTACTCCACAATGAAGTCAGCCGGGTAGTGAGCCTCGAACCACTCCTTGTTCTCAAAGGGGTAGTGGAACTGGGCGAAAGGCATGGAGCCGGAGTCGAACCAAACATCCAGTACGTCCTCTACACGGCGCATGGTGGACTTACCGGTGGGATCATCGGGGTTTGGGCGGGTTAGCTCGTCAATGTAGGGGCGATGCAGGTCAACCTGGCCGTCCTTGTTCAGGGGCAGGCGACCGAAGTCTGCCTCTAGCTCAGCCAGTGAACCGTAAACGTCGGTTCGGGGGTAGTTGGGGTCATCGGAAACCCACACAGGGATTGGTGAGCCCCAGAAGCGGTTACGTGAAATTGACCAGTCGCGGGCGTTCTCTACCCACTTACCGAACTGACCGTGCTTGACGTTCTCGGGGATCCAGTTGATATTCTCATTCAGTTGGCTCATGCGGTCTTTGAAGTCGGTGACGCGCACATACCAGGAGGTGATGGCGCGGTAGACCAGCGGGGTGCGGCAGCGCCAGCAGTGCGGGTAGGAGTGCACGTAGGACTTCTCACGAATCAGGGTGCCGTCGGCCTTGAGTACGTTGATGATGGTGCGGTTGGCATCAAAAATCTGCACACCGGCAATATCTGCCAGGGGCGCACCCTCAGCCAGGTTGGGGTCGGCGAACAGGTCAAGGAACTTAGCGCCCTCGTCCATAGAGAGGATCACGGGAATACCGTAAGCCTCGCAGGCCTTCTGGTCCTCTTCACCGTAGGCAGGTGCCTGGTGTACCAGACCGGTACCATCGGTGGTGGTCACGTAATCAGCCAGCAGAATCTGCCAGGAGTTTGCGGTGCCAAACTTCTCGGCATCGGTGAAGTAGTCCCACAGGGGTGCGTAGCGCAGGCCTTCAAGCTGGCTACCGGTGTAGGTTGCCAGGACAGCGGCACGGGCTGCCTCCACCGGGTTTTCTTCAGCGGCGTAGCCCAGGTCCTTGGCGTACTCCCCTAGTAGGTCCTCAGCCAGCAGGAAGCGGCGGCCAGCCAGCTCACCGGCACCGGCTACAAGGGCGTAGCGCACCTGGGGGCCAACGGCAAGCGCCTGGTTGGTGGGCAGGGTCCAGGGGGTGGTGGTCCAGGCAAGAGCCTCAACCCCCACCAGTTCAGCGGCAACAGCCTGATCGGCGGCTAGGGAGGTGTCGCCGGTAATGCGGAAAGCAACGGTGACCGAGGGGTCCTGGCGGTCCTTGTAGACGTCATCGTCCATGCGCAGCTCGTGGTTTGAAAGCGGGGTTTCGTCTTTCCAGCAGTAGGGCAGAACGCGGAAACCCTCGTAGGTTAGTCCCTTGTCGTGCAACTGTTTGAAGGCCCAGATGACCGACTCCATGTACTCAACGTTCAGGGTCTTGTAGTCGTTCTCAAAGTCGACCCAGCGGGCCTGACGGGTGACGTATTCTTCCCACTCTGTGGTGTACTTGAGCACTGAGGCGCGGGCGGCATCGTTGAAGTTATCAATGCCCATCTCGATAATCTGTTGCTTATCGGTCATACCCAGCTGCTTCATGGCTTCAAGCTCAGCGGGCAGGCCGTGAGTGTCCCAGCCAAAGCGGCGTTCGACTTTGTGTCCGCGCTGGGTCTGGTAGCGGGCTACCAGGTCTTTAACGTAGCCGGTGAGCAGGTGGCCGTAGTGGGGCAGGCCGTTAGCGAAGGGAGGACCATCATTGAATACAAACTCGTTGGCCCCGTTAGCGCCTGCCTCCCTGTTGTCAATGGAGGCTTGGAAAGTACCGTCCTGCTTCCAGTAGCTCAGCACGGCTTCTTCGAGTGCTGGGAAGGAGGGGGAAGCGGCTACGAAGCTGGCACCGCTTGCGCTTGCCTTAGGGTAGACAGGCTTTTGAGTCATGGTTGCGACCTTTAGTTCTCGACATGGGTTGAGTTTGGGTTCTGCAAGGACGCTAGGCCCGAACTAGGTGCCGGGTTTGGCGCGGTACCACCTTGCTTACTGAAAGAACCGGCCCGACTCCCAGCCATTGCCTTACGGGGCTTGCATGGGCCTGCGCCAGCGGCTAGCTCGTCGTGAGATGAGCCAGCCGCTGGCGCAGGTGCCGAACCGGTTATCAGTCGCTTCATGACAGCTGTTTCGGGCTTACCCGTCCGGGTCTACTGGGGTTATATCTATTCCGCGCACTCCCCTCGTCGCAACGAATTTACGGGGGTGTGCAGGTATAACCTGTTCTTCCGGATTGCTCGCCGGTGATGGCCGGGTCTTTGCAACTGATACTTAGTTTATGCGCTGATTCCGCCTCTGTCTAACCTGTTTTTGACCCATTTTTTACCTGTTTATTCATTGAGGCCTCAAATTACAGAGATGTGAGTACAAGATATAGGGGTAGCGCCCCACGGTGCCCCCAAGATAGCGGCCAGTGCAGGTAAAACAAGGTGAGCAGACCAACCTAAATTACAATTTTGGGTTTTGGGAATTCTGCTCTTCGAAGCACTCTCCCAGCTAGAATTACCACCATGACAAACGATAAATCTACAGCTACTGTTCCCCCTTGGCCGTTCTTTGTTCGTCCAGCCTTGGAGGTGCTTGAAGAGCACGATGTGGTCAGCACGAAAGACATCGTAAGACTTATCGAAGACCGATACCTAGCCTCCCCTGATGCACGCTCAGCAAAGTTGCCCAGCGGTATGAAAGTTTCTGCTCACCGTATTGGCTGGACGCTCAGCCACATCACTAAAGCAGGATGGGCAGTCCGCCCCTCGAAAGGCTTCTATACCATCACTGAAGCCGGTAAAAATTGGCTGGAAGGTAATAGAAACACCAACCTTACCTATGCAGAAGCGAACAAAATATTTAGGCAGTTCTGGCCTCAGAGAAAAACGAGTGGGGAAATAAGCTCTGTTGATTCTCACAATCTAGAAATTGATTTGGAGCCCCCGGCTGAATCAATCGAAAAGGGTATCGCTCTTCTCACTTCACAAGCGAAAGACGAGTTACTGGTGCGCCTTCGCGCCTCAGACCCGTCTTTTTTCGAGAAAGCTGTTATCAAGCTATTATTCGCTATGGGCTACGGAGGTGCGGAGAAGCGAGGCCAGCAGATCGGAGGTAGCGGAGACGGTGGTGTAGATGGAGTAATCGACCAAGATGCGCTGGGACTCGAAAAGATCTATGTACAGGCCAAAAGATATGCAGAAAACAACAGTATCGGTAGCGCAACCATACGTGAGTTTATCGGCGCCTTAGCTATCAAAGGGGTAAGTTCTGGAGTTTTTATCACAACCAGTAATTTCACCGAGTCCGCCCGGCGAACTGCTGATTCACCTTCCCATAGCATTGCCTTGATCGATGGTGAACGTCTTACGTCCCTCATGGTCAAGTACAAAGTAGGTATCCAAATAAAGCAGATGTACGAAGTTGTTGAGCTGGACGAAGAGTTCTTCGATGATGCCGATATGTAGTGATTCAACCGATTCTGCGCCCCCATTGCGCCCTTTGCGAGCTTCCACCGATTAGTTCCTGAGATATTTGGTGCATGGGATATCACGGTAAGTAGCGTCAATGCCTGCCATAATAGTATTTACACATTTTGTTTACTCTATCTATATTGAGGTCTTACAGTGACTCAGTCAGCTACCCCCACGCACCCGGCACCCCGCCCACACGTCAGCTTTGGACAGGCCCTTAAAAATTGGCGCAAGTACATGTTCCGCTTTAGCGGACGCGCTTCACGCTCAGAATTCTGGTGGGTCATGCTCGTATGGTTTATTATCAGCTTGGTGCTTTCCATAATAGCTTTGGTGGCAATTGTTCCAACATTCAACCATCTTCAGCAACTACAAGAAGCGGCGTCCACAAGTCTGGATGCATACAATGAATATAGGCAGGCGTCTAATGAGCTCGGCCCGGCGTTGGCTGGTAAGACGTTGATTTTCGCACTTATTATCGGTGTATTTGGAATTGTACAGTTTGTCACCATGCTGGGCCTCTGGTGGCGCCGCCTGCAAGACGCCAATTTTCACGGTGCTTTTTACTTACTGAGCTTCGCAGGCCCCGGTGCACTTGTTCCCCTAATTATGGCTATTCTGCCCTCTAACCCTGCAGGTGTCCGCTTCGACAAACCAGAAGATGCAACCCGCCCGTAGAACTTACGTGGTTTAGCAATCATGCCGCTGGCTCCTTACCCGGGTCAGCGGCATTTTTGTTGATCAAGCAGCCTACTGGAGCAATCCTTGCTCAGTCTGGGCCGCCCAGCTTGCGAAGCTCTGGTCGCGGTACTGGAGGTGGACCAGGTAGTTCCGAACCTGCGGGTCCACCTTACATATACGTAGCTGGTGGCCGGGACTCATGCTCCTTGTTGCCCCCTCCCGCCTAGGTTAGCTACCGCTGGCAAGCCCATTCACGCCAGCCCGACCATCCACTTCTCTGGACCCAGCCCTACCTACCCTTGATGTAGATCAGTCCTTTTAAGATTTGGTCACAAGCATGTACCGCCCCCTTTTTTCTATTGCCGCGTGGTGTAGTGAAAGGTCATAGGGTCACAGGGAATCATGGGTCTGTGACACAATACCTTTATGCGTATTTTGTCTATTCAGTCAGCCGTAGCCTACGGGCATGTCGGCAATTCAGCAGCAGTTTTCCCCCTCCAGCGCCTAGGCCACGAGGTTATGCCAGTCAACACCGTCCTCTTCTCTAACCACACCGGCTACGGTGAGTGGCGCGGCCCCTTGATGTCCGGCGACGATGTGCGTGAGGTTGTTACCGGTATTGAAGAACGCGGCGGCCTCGATGACACCGCTCTGGTCATTTCTGGTTACCAGGGTGGCTCATCCATTGGCGATGCCATCTTGGACGCAGTGGCTAAAGCCCGTGCCAAGAACCCCAAGGTACTCTACTCCTGCGACCCTGTTCTGGGTAACGCCACCAGCGGTTGCTTTGTTTCACCTGAGGTGCAGGAGCTGATCCGTGACCGGGTCATCCAGCACGCCGATATTATTACCCCCAACCAGTTTGAGCTGGGCTTTGTCACCCGCACCAACCCGCAGACCCTCGATGAGGTGCTCGAGTCGGTCAAGAAGGCCCAGAAAATTGGCCCGAAGACGGTGCTGGTCACGAGCGTTTCGACCCCTGAAACTCCCGGCAACAGCATCCAGATGCTAGCTGTCTCCGGCGATGAGGCCTGGCTAATTACCACGGACCGGCTGCCGCTGAAGGCTAACGGTTCAGGAGACGTGACCCAAGCACTTTTTGCTTCTCACTTTACATCGGGTAAGTCTTTGAAGGAGGCCCTGGAACTGACAACAGCCAGCGTCTATGAGCTTCTGAAGAACACCCTAGAATCTGGCCAGCGCGAGCTACAGCTCATTGAATCGCAGCAGTCCTATGTGGCTCCCCAGGTTTCCTTTGAGGCCGTGCGGATCCGCTAATTTCTACTTGCGTCAAGGCCCCGCTCCCCCGGTGGGCGCGGGGCTTTAGCGTACTTCAGGGGCAGACTTGATGTGGGGTTCTCAAGGCTTTGGTAGTTGGCTCTTCAGGGTTTAGGGAGTTGAGGGGCTTGGGTTGGCTAGGCAGTTCGTGTTTCTACGGACATCAAAAGCGGCCGGGTTCATCAGAACCGCTCATCCTAAACACCACAACGCTCCCGAAAAGCCACCACAAAATCAATAAAATACGGCCGCTGAAACCTCACTTCCTTAGCAGCATGCCGAGCCTCAAACTCATCCAGCCACCCCAAAGCCTCATCCCGCAAACCAACCACCTCAAGAGCCAACACATAACTAGCCCACCACCGAGCACCGCCCATATTAGGATGACACCCCCGCTCCCTCAAAACCTCCAACGCATACTCCACCGAACACATCTTCCGCATATGAGGCACGCCCTGCTCCACCAAATACGTCAAAGGAGCCGTCAAATCAATCGGCTCATGAGGGCCTTCCTGAATATCCCAGTTAACACCCAACCTCTGGCTCCGCAAAGGATCAATCTCATGTAAAGGCTCAGCAAAGACAGGAGTTCCTTTAGGAGACAACACATAAGGCGCCACCTCACGAGCCAACTCCGTAAAAGGGTGCCATATAACCCCAAGAGACACCGACACAGAGGAACCGGCCCCGTAATTCGAACTGGTAGTCATCCGAACACAGGAGGACCACTGATCATCAAGTCGATAATGAGCATAATTGCCCACCTTCTTAAACCCTAACTGGGCAAGCTCAGCATGCCAGAGCTTTTGCACATCACGATCTCTTGCCATACAAACCACCCTCCCTAAACACCACAACGCTCCCGAAAAGCCACCACAAAATCAACAAAATACGGCTTCTGAAACCTCACTTCCTTAGCAGCATGCCGCACCTCAAACTCATCCAGCCACCCCAAAGCATCCTCCCGCAAACCAACCACCTCAAGAGCCAACACATAACTAGCCCACCACTGAGCACCCCCAATATTAGGATTACACCCACGCCACCTCAAAACATCCAAGGTGTACTCCACCGAACACATCTTCCGCATATGCGGCACGCCCTGCTCCACCAAACAGGTCACAGGAGCCGACAAATCAATCGGATCATGAGGGCCTTCTTGAATATCCCATTCAACACCCAAACGCTCACTCCGCAAAGGATCAATCTCAAACAAAGCCTCACCAAAAACCGGCTCCCCCTTTTCTTCAACCAAAAAGGGCGCCACTTCACGAGCCAACTCCGTAAAAGGATGCCACACAACACCAATAGTCACATCAACAGAGGAACCGGCCCCATAATTAGAACTCGTAGTCAACCCAACAAAACCTGACCATTCCTCATCAAAAAAGTACTGGGCATCCCTGCCCACCTTCTTAAAACCCAACTGGGCTAACTCAGCATGCCAGAGCTTCTGCACATCACGATCTCTTGCCATTATGATTCTTACCTTTCTGGGTATCCGTCAGGGAAAAAATGGTGAACCTCTATCGGGAACCCCTTGGCCGCTTCATCAACTACAAAAGTAGCACCGCGTCTTTTGGCTGCTTCTGCCTTAGCTCCGTGAGGGGTTACATCGCTCTCCAGGAAATGAGGATAAGCCTCCTGCTGGTTGGTCGTAAATTTCGCTTTAGGACCCAGCTTGGTCTCAACCCCAAAAATGGTACCATCCGGGCGGGCCGCCACAGCGTCCAATCGAACTCTAGTAGAGCCAATATCCGGTACATCCACATCAAAAGTAACCTCAGTAGCCAAGATACGATCACCGCGGGCTTCAATATCTTTGACTGCTAGTTCTGTGCCCAGCTTCCCTTTCTTATGAGCAGACAGGGCAGCCACATCAAGACCCGAATCCAGCACAGGGTTAGAGGATAAGTACTCTAACTTTCCCGGAGAATATCCACCACTTATGGGAATCCCAGAACTAATATTTCGCTGTGCAGAACTCTCCGCAACCTGCTGCACAGCACGAGTAGAAACGCTATCGGTTGCTGCCCTCGAGGTCTGAGAAACCACTGAATCAGCAGCCTCACCCACCAGCTTCTTACCCGCAGACGAAGGCCCCGGCAAAACAGCCACAGAAGCCAAAGGATCAACACTCAAGAATGAAGCCGTACCCGGGTCGTAGCCACGCGCACCCATCAACTCCACACCGCAACAACGGGGACACCACCAACACAGGTGATCTCCACTAGAGTATCAACCTTTGTGGCGTGTGAGACAAGTTCCTAAACATTACCTGTAGTGAGCTCGATACCGCGGAGATGACCAGTAACACCATAAGAGAACTCGCGTACGGCCTGGCTTTAAGGAACTTTATTCGCAACAATTAGTGAGTTTTGCACTCATCGAGCAGTGTTGAATTTATGAGATATCTATAATTCCCAGAGTCAGAAAGATAAAATGAGATACCCTACGGAACCTCACTAGGTAACTCGATACGTTTCACCTGAACCAAGCTATCGATCCAATCAGATAGCTGAATTGGATGTAACCAAAACAGCACTTGCTGGTCATGATATGAGTTCAATAGCTCAACTGCTCCATCAGTAGAATTTGCCCCCAAATCACCGCGATACACCAAGTCGCCACATTCTTTAGTCTCAATAATAATTTTTGGTGTAGCTGACGAACTCTTCAGACCACCGCCAGAACCTGATTTATAAGCCTGTGAGATTGTGCAATGCGCCTCGCGCTGCAAGGATTCATCATTTCCCACTATGAAATACAGGGGTATGCTTGCAAGACCGCCAACAACTAAAACAGTCATTGTTAATAATCCTAAAAAACCTACATAGAATTTTGGCCCCTTAGTCTTCGAGCTATGCGCTAGTGGATTTAATTCTTTATATTTGGGTTTTTCCTTGAGTTTATCCTGCGTGTACTTATTTTCATATCGCATAGGGTTCATTCCTTAGCAAAACAAATGAATTAACTGTCATTGAGCATCACTGCCTCCACTAGCAATACCTGTATTAGACCCTACATGACCGGCATGGGTAGCAGTGCCACCAGCCACATACTCCCAGTTATCGGCCACCCAGTTCCCTGCGGTGGCTAGCGCGCCCTGGTGTGCTTGCGCGTAGGCCTGTAGGTCAGCGTCGGTGGCTGGACGTAGCCCTCCCACGGGTCTACTGGTTGATCGGGTTGTTACCAGCATAGGAGTATGGGGTAAAACTCCACGCGGCCTAGCTATTTCAACAAGCGGAAAAGTCACATCGTGGGTAAGTCCAGCTGACAGCCAGAAGCCGCTAGAAATCTACGCGTTCAGCACGAGTGGAGTCAGAGCTGAGCTGTAGTTTTCCGATGTGGAAGGTAAGGGTTTGCCCTTCGTTTTCGTTGATTTTGGTGGAGAGTTCTTCGAACGAGCTGACGTTCATGTTGTGTAGGCGGCTGATATAAATCATGCCGCAGTCAGAGGTGTGGATGAAGACGCTTTCATGCTTAGTCGCTGAATGCGGCCCACCCGTTGATAAATCAATTTCTGCCGACTCGACAGTGCAAGCAAGAGGTGCTGAGGTCGTATCGTTGATAAAATTTAGTAACGGCTGGAACCAAAAACTCCCGTCGCAAAAGGAATACACAATAAAATTACAGCAAACCGTCGAAACTTAGTATTTTTAGTTTTTGCGGTTTCTGATTCTTTTTGTGTTGCTATATTCATTGTTTTAACTTCCAGACTCAAAAATGAAGCCGTACCCGGGTCGTAGCCACGAGCACCCATGAGTTCGATGCCTGCAACGACGGGGATGCTGTCTGTGTTGAACGTAAAATCTAACCCTTAGAAATCTACGCGGTTAGCCTCGGTGCTTCCACTATTCATTTGTATCCTACCGATCTAAAAAAATAAGAGCCTTATCTTTATTCTCATTGAGTTTATCGGCTAATTCTTGAAAGCTTCTGAAGCTACTCCAGAGTCGGTAGATCCTGATTTCTCCGCATTCTGAGGTTTGTATATGCACAATTTCGTGTTTGGTGGCTGATTTGGATCCACTAGTCGATGTTTCAACTACAGCTGATTCAACGGTGCATGTGCGGGGTTCAGCGGTCATATTATTGACCCATGGAACGAGTATGGGGTTAGCCATCATGAATATTACGGTTCCAAAAATCAAGGGCATAAGGATTTTTGCTCGCAGGGGAATGTGGGAGTTTTGTTTGTTTGGTGGGTGATTATTAGTTATTTTCAAAACTTTGTTTCCTGAACTATAGAAAAAACAATTATCTGCGACCAGAATCAATTGCATCCAAGAAGTAGCCTCCCCAGTTACCTCCCCCATAACACGACGCCCTGCGCTTGATGGGCCTGGTAAAGCAGTAACGAAGCCAGCGAACGCAACATTTCCAGTCAGCCCAGAAGCAGTGTAGGGTCCTGGTTGTTTCATATACGAATACGCGGCAAAGGTGCCACCGGCAAGGGCTCGAACCGCAATCCCACCGGGAACCACGTCCATGGCTAGCTGTCGTGGGCCTACTAAGACTACCCCTATTTCCTTGCTCTAATCGTATCTACACGAAGCTGTAAGGGAACATAGGGGGTAGGAACTCCATACGAAGATGTCAGCGGTGTCTGCTTGTGAACCAGGGGGCGGGTTGTTATTTACAAGACTGGGTTTTCTACCCCATCAATCAGGCCCTGGTTTGCCTCTGCATCGGTGGGCGCACGCCAGAGAAGATTCCCCTTGTCATCAAGGATGCGCCAGGTCAAGGCGGGTTCGCTTGAACCGATCTGCCTCAAGCGCAAAGAATCAAAAACCAGCGAACATCCATATAATCCGAAACCGCTTCCAGTGTAACCTTGTAGAGTTTCACCCTGAGCAATAGAGGCAAAATTGAGTGCTCCGGCCTTGGTAGCATTATCCATTAATAAAACTTTATCTGAATAAAAGGCCCAAGAATTCCAGAATTGAATCTTATATTTTTCTACGGAATTTTTCTGAAGATAAATTTCAAGAACTCGATTACTATGGTCCTTTTCAAGCAAATTCAATGAAATAATTTTTGCGCCAATCAAACCATGAGGAAAACTTTTTTTGTTACTTAAAATAACTGGCGTATATAAAGCATCCCACTGAGTAAAATCAGTGCCAAGGGCAGAAAGTTCGTAAGGATAAATCTCTCCTGCAAAAAGCTGTTCTCCCTCGCCCACAACAGTTAGACTCCATTCCGTGGCAAATTTATTATCAGACGTGAGGGCTCGGATCATTCCCCCGTCTTCTAAAATGTATGTTGCATCGTAAACATTATCTGGCCCTAGAATATCAACAATTTTGACGCCAATAATTCTCTGGAGATTGCTATTAATTGTTTCATCTGTATTATCCCAACTAAAAACATCTCCTGCATAATATATTTCCCAGTAGAAATCTAGATATAATGAAAATTCTCGACCGCTGGAAGTTTTTCCAGCCAGGGAAAGTGCGTAACTACCTGGTTGGAAATATTCGATAGTGAAGGGCAGTTCATTAATAAATTCTTTGATGTTATTCATTATTTACTCATAACGGTGCAGAGGCAGATGTGATTTTTCCATCATTTTTATAGATCTCTCGTGCCCTTTTAATCCTGCATCAGGTTTGGGCACGTCCCAAGTGGCAGGATCAAGTTTTAGAGGTTTTTTATCTAGACCTGCTGGATTCTCTCTTTCATAAACTGCACGCAAAATATGGTGCTGATGATTAGGGTTTGTGCCAGTGTTAGATTCCATGATTCGAATTATAGAACCATCGAAAGTACTCACCCACTGTTGACCGGGGCTACGTGTGGGGTACGGCCCATCCCAAACCGGCGAATCATTAAGAACCTTCGCGAACCTATCAGCATTCGTATTACCAACGGCCACGCCATCTTTGTTCATTATCCAAGCATTTTGAGCCAAAGGATAGTCGTGGGGAATTACCTGGGGAGAAAGGTTCTGCAGTTTTGGTTGGGCCGGTGGTAATGCAGGTAAAGTTCCGTAAACACCTGGCCCGATAGCTTTCTGTCCAGAATGTACGGTGGCCGGTGACGGACTAAAAGCAGCAGGCTGTAATACTTCTCCTTCAATTACTCGAGTTGTCTTACTACCTCCGACAGAAACGACTTCGTCTGTTAGCTTCTTGCCCGCAGACGAAGGCCCCGGCAAAGCAGCCACAGAAGCCGCCAACGTCACTTCACTCAACAAACCAGTCGCTGAATGGGACCCCGGTTGCCTCATATACGAATAGGCCGCCGAACCACTGCCAGCTAACCCTTGCACCAGGGGGCCACCAGGAACCATATCCAAAGCAGTCTGAAGAGGATCAACCGAACCGGTAGTAGCCTTCTGCACCCCCACAGAAATACCGCCCTGAACCAGCATCAAACCAACAGGGCCACCAACACCGGTAGCCATCAAAACACCACCGGCAATCACCATACCGGCAGCCGCTAAATACTCCCAGTTATCCGCTAGAAAATCACCAGCATCAGCCAGAATACCCTGATGAGCCTTCTGGTAGTCCGCTAGTTCAGCGTCGGTAATAGGCCGCAAACCCCACGGGTCCACCTGATTCACCGGATTATTACCCGCAAAAGAATACGGGTTAGAACCCCACGCAGCACCAGCCACAGGAGCCAGAGGATCAACGCTCAAAAATGAAGCGGTCAGCGGATCATAACCACGAGCACCCATCAACTCCACACCGGCAACAAGAGGCACACCATCAGAGGTATCGGGTCCAGCCCCAGCCACCCCAAAAAAATCCTGGGAACCAGCCCCGCCTGCTAAACACCAAAAAGTAGCAGAAACTACACACTCCTACTCTGTTCTTCTACATACTCCACACAAAGATCATATAAACGCGTTCTCAGACGGTCTAACATCACATTTTCTTGTGGATAGAAGTTGCCCGCGGTAGACAAAACAAGATCTGAGAAACTACCAGCCCCTCGGTACATTTTGAGGATATTTCTGATTACGATTTCTTCGTTTGGGACTGAATGAAGGGAATGCACTATGCCTTCAAAAGAAGAACTATAAGGTTCGCACTGCATAGAATTAAGCAGGGCATGTATTTTTTCGACACATTCTGTGATGTGTTTTTTTAGTTGAGTTCCCAATGTCCTACCGCTTTCGCCCCTTCAATAGTCCAGGTTTTCGATGAGAGTTTGTTGAGTTCATCCCATGTAAAGCCCTCCGGAGCAGTCCGATAAGCATGGGCTTCCCTCAGCGCACTTGGGGGTTTACTTGACGGGATTCAACGAAGTCACACCAGTGGACCCAAACACATCCTTTTGCAACTACAGGAAAACACCAACAAACAACGTGGCATCATCGCAAGCAGGAAATACATGCCGCTCAGTTTGTGCTGCCTAAACATCACGCGCTCTAGTGCTCAGCCCGTTTCCGAAGGCAACTCGATACGTTGAGCATCAAGCACAGCACCAGTCCAACGAGGCAGCTGATATGGGTGTAGCCAAAATATCACGGTTTCCCCCTGATGCAGGTCTAAAAGATCCACAGCCCCTTCAGTAGAGCCTGTTCCTAAATCACCTTTGAACCCAATAACCCCACACTCTTCAGTACGAATCATAATCGTCGATGACGTCGAGGCGCTTCTCAGTCCCCCACCTGAACCATCAATATAAGCATCTTCAATAGTACAGCGCTTCTCTTCTTGCATGGATTCAATATTGCCCGCGATAAAATACCAAGGAATACCAACCATTAGAGTTAAACAAACACTAAAAAATACCAATAACCCTAGACATCCTAAATAGTTTTTAAATCCAACTTTTCCCTCAAGGTTACTTCCAGGATGATTAGACTGAGATATTTTAGTTGAATATTTTTTCATAGTAACTTTCTGATAATTAGTGTGAGCCTTCGCCACCACTCCCTATAGAAGTGTTGGCTCCAACTTGCCCCGCGTGGGTAGATGCACCCCCAGCCATATTCTCTAAACCTTTAATAACCATATCCTTACCTGAGAATTCACCTCCATATCCGATAAGATAGTTTCCTGCACCTGTCGAGAAATCAATGATTCTGTCTGAAGTATACCCTGCAACCTTGTGCACACTTGAATTATTTATAGCTAGAGAAGGTAATGGATTTAAAGCAAAAAGTTGATCTACGATCGGATTAGCAGCTTTCAGGCTGTTTTCTCCAAGTTTTCTAGCAGAATTGCCCAAGGAGGGAGTAACGCCACCAAAGATGGTGCCAGAAGCCCAAGTCCTCAGTGCTCCATCCACACTTAGGTCGTACTTTTCGCCCCCCCTTAGAATCGATAAAGTAACCACCTAAGCTATTGAAGCCACCGGTTGTAGCGCCTTCCACGACTTACCCTGGAAGCACCTGACGGAATGTACTCAACCTTGCACAATTATTAGCCCGAGAAATGGCTGCCTGTTCAGAGCGTCTTACACTTTCACCTTGCAACACCAAACTCTTAAAGTCGCTTCGAGGTCGTCCTGTCTTATAAAAATTAGTAGCCTTCTGGAATAACATAGCTGATTCATCACTTAGACTAGCTGCCGTACTTGCAGCACGTCCTGCAAGTATTTTGCCAACACCCAATGCAGCACCTCCACCCAAAAGAGCTGAAGCTCCGCCTACTAGAGCGTTCAATCCACTCCTATAAAAGTAAGAGCCGCCCCTACAACCCCCGCTGCAACAACAGCTTCACACCCCCAACAACAGGCACACCAATAGCCGGTAGGTCAAAAAGCCAATAAAACCATCCAAACCACTTCAGGCTCCACCTGATTCACCGGGTTAGTGCCCGCAAAGGAATAAAGGCTTGATCCTCTGTGGCCCCATTCCAGTTATTCAGGCGAGATCAGGTTAATCCGTGGTAGCCCAAAATATTTATGGAGATTTAGATTATACAAGTCTATTAATCGATTTTCCGATACCTTTTACAATTTATTACTCGACCACTGTTGCAATTATTATATATTACTTACTACTCAACAGAAATCTGCTTCAAAAAGCTATCAAAATCTTCCGGAGAAAAAGCTGCCTGAACAGGCTCAACACTAAGATTCACAAAACAAACTACCCACCAGTGCTTAGGGACACCCATTACTTGTTTTTCAAACAAAGAAGACTCGGGAGCCCAATCTACATTCGCAATAAAAACTGGCCCATTTGATGAATCAAAGGACTCAGCAATCGCTTGCCCTTCAAAAAAATTCTTGGTTAATTCGGAAGTTTCAAATTCAGCCCATTCTTTGCCAACCGTCAACCGGACACGATGAAAAGTCTTATTCTTCTTCCACAGGACTTTCTTCTCATACACTTTTCGCTCCACAGAAATCTTCCGACCCGAGGAATCTTTAAAAACCATCGTCACACACTTTATCTCTCAATAATTTTAATTTTTTCTCGTTGATTAGAACCAACGTGAACACCTGGAAAAAACCCTGGGATAATCATAACCATAGATTTATGCCATACTTCATCTCCCGCTACACCATAGGCAAACACGAATACCCACAGAGCAAAAGATAGCCAGTAAGCAATACTTCTTGGCAAAAAGCGAAATATCAAGTAACCCAATACACCGAATGCTATAGTCGCAATAAACAATATAAAAAAATGTTGTAAACCAATAAAAAATAAATACAGCACAAACAGTGAAACAGGCGCCGCAAACAGCGAATATAAATTTTTAGATTTCTTACTCACCTTTTAATATGTCTCCAAACAATATATCATTAGCTCCAGAAATTGAATCTCCCAGTAAAGCGCCTCTCCACATCCTAGAAGACTGGGTGCCTTTAAACATGCCACGAAGTGTACTTGGAGACGTCCAGCTTGCCTGATTCAGTGTATTTGCTCTCGTTGCTTTCGCAACAGGTAATTGTGAGAAACCTGCAGAAGTACCTCCAGCAACCAATAGTTTTCTTATATTAGTTTCTTCACCTGAAATTCCGGCGGTAAGACCTTCGGCTCCAACACCACCCGCAAAGTTCGTTCCAAGTTCAGTAATTTTTTGCCTGAGGTAAGGAGATGCTTTAGCTAGCGTTCCTGAGCCTGGGCCAAAGAAACCGCCCACAGCTGCACCGAAGCCTCCGCCTACGCTGTTGCCAATAAACTCCCTCAACTTCCATTTCTCACCTTTCACCGCTGAATTAACGGAGTAAGTAAGACCACCACCAACTGAGCCACTCGTAAAGTGAATACCAGCGTTCACAGCCACTGAGCCCTTGAAACGGGTAGCGGATTTTGTAACTGCCATCGTTAACTTTGTGGCAGCGGTACCAGCTCCGCCTATAGCTCCAGTGGCTCCACCTACCAGGGTGTCTATTCCTACTTTTTTCCAGTCAACTGTGCCATCTGGGTTTTTATTGTTGAGGATAGAAATACCACCGCTCAGTGCAGCGCCGCCAGCAACACCAAGTGCTATGAGACCAATAGGCCCGGTGGCAACAAGGGCGGCGAGGCTTAAAACAGCGCCTGCAGCAATTGCAACGCCAGCAATAGCATCAGCATGTTCGTTGGCCCAATCTTTAACGGCCCCCAACAGGCCACCGGATTGTGCTTGCGCATAGGCCTGCAAATCAGCGTCAGTAATAGGCCGCAAACCCCACGGGTCCACCTGATTCACCGGATTATTACCCGCAAAGGAATACGGGTTAGAACCCCAGGCGGCACCAGCCACAGGGGCCAGAGGATCAACGCTCAAAAATGAAGCGGTCAGCGGATCATAACCACGAGCACCCATCAACTCCACACCGGCAACAACAGGCACACCATCAGCGCTGAGACCAAAACCAGCAAGCAACCCACCCTCACCAGAGGCACCGGGGCCAGCACCGGGAACAGCGAAAGGATCCACCTCATCCGTCGAACGGGTCAAACGCCAACCGGTCGCAGGTGCAAGCCCCAAAGACTCACCAGCAACACTGACCAGCGTGGGAACCGGGGCGGTAGAATCCCAGAACAAATCAATACCGTCAATCTGAGCGATCTCACCCAGAGCATCGACCCTTATTGAATGTGCTATCGACTCCCCAGCACCCGTACTAACCCGAATACCTTCCAGATAGCCGGCAGGACCATAGGCAAACTCACGCACCGAACCATCGGGGTCAGTCTCCCGAACACGCCGCCCCAAACCGTCATACACAAACTCACGAACAAGACCATCAGAGCCAGTCACACTCACAAGTTGAGAAGCCGCATCGTAGGCTAAAACCTGATCAGTACCATCAGCACCCACAGTTCGAACCAGACGCCCACACTCGTCATACTCATAACGCACAGACTCTCTACCGGTAGTCGAGCTATGAACAGACACAAGCTGCGATGCGTCATCGTAACCGTAGTTTGCGTAGGTGCTCGTTCCATCAGCGGCGATTCTTTCAACCCCTGCAACACGCCCAAACTCGTCACGGGAAATCGACGTTTCCTGAGCAACCTTGCCCTGGCCGTCCACCAGACGGTGAGCAACCACAGCACCGTTAGCGTAAGTCCACTGTGATACTAAATCCTTAGTCGCTGTAGAAACTACACGCGACGCAACATCGTAGTTATAAACAACCCTTCTGCCGTCTGAATCAGCAACACTTTCCAGGCGTCCCGCACCATCGTAGGAATACTCAACAGACCCACCAACAGGATCAACCCTCGACAGCAGCTTGCCAGCCGCATCATAGGACCAGCGCATAGTCGATTCGCCACGCGAACGCGAAAGAAGCCTGCCCACACGGTCATACTGCAACTCGTGCACAGTCTCGCTGTCACCCAAATACTCGTGAACGCGCACCTTACGCTGAGCAAAGTCACGCTCAACCGAAGAAACCAAACGCCCATTGACGCTCATTGAGGTTTCGCGGCCCTCAGAGTCATAGGTCCAGCTAGTAACCCGGCCCGTGGGATCGGTCTGAGAAAGCTGATGCCCAGCCGCATCATAGGTAGCCTGTGTAACACGCCCCAGAGCATCGGTCACAGAATCGACCTTATCCAACTGCGTGTAAGTACGGGTTGTTACACCCCCAGCAGGGTCAACCATACGCACCATACGGCCACGCAGGTCATACTCATACCGGGTGCGCCCACCCAAGCCATTGATAGCCTGCACCAGTTGACCGGCAGCATCGTACTTGAAGCGGCGAATACCGAATGAGCCATCCTGCATAAAGGTCAGACGGCCACAGACATCGTAGCCGTAACGTGCTACTCCCCTACCCGGGCTTACAGACCTGACCAGGCGACCGCAGGCATCGTACTCATACTCTGAGCGCTCACCAGCAGGGTTCACCTTAGCAACCACACGGGAATCAGCGTCGTAAACCAACTCAGTCACAGCGCCCGATGCATCAATATAACGGTAAGCACGGCCAGCATCATCATACTCGTAGCTCACACGGGCACCGTCAGGGCCAACGACCGCAACCAAACGACCCGCAAGGTCATACTCGCACCGAGTCAGAGCACCCTCACCATCGACCAGCTCAACGGGATTACCAGCAAGGTCGTAGGAAGTCAGCTCAACAGAGCCATCCAAATTTTCGCGCTTAACCGGCCGACCATACGCATCGGTAGTAATCGTAGCGGTGCCAAAAATATCATTCAGCGTAATCCGCTGGTCAGCACGGTCAAGGCTCGCCGTAACCCGGTTACCCAAAGGGTCAACAGTCGCAGCAAGCTGACCGGTCTGATCGTATTCACGGCTCCACACAGAACCCGCAGGGTCCGTAATCGCCACCAGTCGTGAAAGGCTGTCATGCTCAAAGCCCCAGGAGGCCCCGTCAGGCAAAATAGCCGCAGAGACGTTACCCATATCGTCAAACTCACGTGACACCGACCGGCCCAGCGGGTCAATAGTCTGGGCAACCTGGCCGTGCGCACCGTAGCGCATAGAAGTACGCTCACCCGCAGGGTCCACGATTGCTACCAGACGGCCCGCAGTATCGTACTCGTAGCGGTGAGTTGCGCCATCAGGGTCAACCTTACCCACCACCTGACCGGCGGCATCATAGGTAAAACGCGTCTTATGGCCACCCGGCGAAATAGCCTCAACAGCACGCCCAGCCTGGTCATAGACCATACGCGCAGTATCACCGTAAGCATTCGTTACGCTCGTCAGGTTACCGAAGGAATCGTAGGTAAAACTCAAGGGCACCCCGGTCGGCCCAACAACCCCAGTCAAAAGACCGGACTCCCAGGTCAAATGGGTGATACCGCCCAGTGCATCGCGAATCTTGCAGGGGTTACGGTCCTGCCCCTCATAGGAGTAGGAAATCAGACCACCGGTGGTAGTCACAACATCGGTGATACGGTCCTGCTCATCCCAGGCAAAAGTAATGTCAGAACCCTCTGGTGTTACTGTGCGGGTTCGCCGGCCACGCTTATCATAAGCATGCACGGTCATTGAACCGTCGCGTTCAGTAACAGAGACAAGGTTACCCTTGCGGTCATAAGACATCGACTGCCGATGGTCGTGAGCATCAATAACGCCCACCAACCTACCCTTGGCATCTGAAATCCAAGAGTTAGACCGCTGGCCGTCTTCATCAGCCACAACGGTAACTCGGCCGGGCAGGTAGGAGAACCTGACTAAACGACCGTGCGGGGTCTTCTGGCTAATAACCCTGCCGTACTGGTCATACGTATTGACGACTTCCTGAACGCCAGCGGCATCAGCCACCACTTCAATAAGACCCTGCTCATTGTGCGTGTAGCGGCGGTGGTAGTTACTGCCCTTAGCCTCGGTCAGCAAACCAGCTGCGCTGTAGGAATACTCAATCCTTCGCCCATCAGAGCTGGTTGCAACAGCGACCTTGCCATCTACATATTCAAAAGAGATAACCCTGCCGCGCTCATGCCTTAGGGCAGTAATTTCGCCCTGACGATCACGGTCAACATAGACTCCCGTTCCCGGCCCCTGAGCAGAACCAAGCCAGTCACCCGCAGCAGTGAAGAACCACCCGGAACCGGTATTATTGGCAACAACCCAGGCGACCCGACCGCTCAGAACCTCAGGTATCAGAACGGTACTTGCATCTGCTACCGGTACAAGCCAAAAGTTCTCGTCAGCACAGGGTAAGAAGCCCTCCCCCGACCGCGCAAAAGAAATCTTTCTGCCATCGTGCATAGCCCAGGTTGCCTGCTCATCATCAAAGATAAGAGCAGTATCGAGCACAGAGCTCCACCCAGGGCCAAAAACCCCGCCCGTCTCACCGCGCGAGTTATACATACGGGTAAGCGCTAGAGCCGAGCAAGCACCCGCAAAAGAAAGATCATTCTCCGGTTCAATAAAGTTACCGTTACCGGTATTAACCGGGTCAAGCGTGTACCCGCTAGTTGGTTGACCGCCAACAGCGGAAGGGTTTACCACAGTCATATCTTCACGGATCGCTGATACACCTGCGTTATTAAGTGCCGTAGCCAGAGCAGAATCAGCTAGTGGGACGGGATGACCCGCGTGCGCCCCTGCGTCCTCAAAAGCTTGAGCAAGCGTGTGAGCCCACCTAATATCTTGAGCGTTCTTCTCAAGCCAGATATCAATAGCTCCAATAGCACCAGCCGCATCGAGGGAACCGTAGTTGCAGCTCCCCTGAAAATCCGCATAAGCAGTATCCAGGGATGTTTTCTTACCCTTGACCTCTGTATCCAGCGGTTCCAAGCCGGTACTGAAAGCCCTGAGATTTTCAGGAATAGCGGATGTTGTGCCCCCGCCGCCCCTACCGTTGCCAGGGCTGGGTGTTTGACGCGGGGTATTATCCGGAGTCGGAGCACTCTTGTTGATGGGGGTTGATGGTGGGCCCACTGGGGGTTCAGGTGCGCCAAAAATGTTGTCGTAGGCCTCCTTGAGCCCCCCAAATGTATCTTTAAGGCGCTTCTGCTCAGCGATGAACTCGCGTGCAAGGCGGCGACGTTCGTTCTCTTCTTTTGCCCTTTGAACAAGGTCGTCCACCAAGCCAACAGCATTACTCAGTGCCGTAGCGATCTCATCTGCATCGCTGGCAGCTGTCTGGGCATTGGAAGCAAAAAGTTCTTCAAAGTACCCTCGAAATTCTTGCCGGGCGGTGGCGACAAGTGAAGCGCGCGAAGAAGCTTGAGTTCTTAAGAGACCCGCCGCGTTCCTCAAAGCGCTTTTGAGGGTTTCGGCGTGCCCGAAGTTAAACTCAACGTTGCCATCAATTGCACCGAGATTATCGCTCATCTTCTTCCGCTTCCTGCATCACATTATCGAACTGTTCAAAACTGCAAATATCTGCTTCACCAAGACAAACATCCACCTTTACTGATTCTACTCAAAGAGCCTCAACTGATTTCGTTGTGAAACGTTTTTTGATGGAACCAGCTCAGTTGTTTCCCCTGCTTATTCTTCATGCCCCAGTCCGAATGACCTTATACTGGGCGGCCTGGGCGACCGGGCGCAGAGTGATATGGTCCAGGTTGATATGGTGGGGAATGTTCACCGCAAAGGTGACGGTCTGGGCTACGTCTTCGGCCAGGAGCGGTTTCTCTACTCCGGCATAGACCTTGGCCGCAGCTTCGCCCGAGCCCAGGCGGTTGAGGGAGAATTCTTCGGTGCGAACCATTCCTGGGCGGATCTCAATCACGCGCACGTTGTTCTCTGCTTCTTCAAGACGCAGGGTTTCGGTCAGCGCGCGTTCCCCGAACTTGGCGGCGTTGTAGCCTGCTCCACCTTCGTAACCAGCTTCAGCCGCTGTGGAGGTCAGATTGAGTACGGTGCCCTGCCCGTTAGCGCGCAAGGCGGGTAGGAAGGCCTTGACCATGTTCAGTGTTCCAACAACATTGAGGTTGAACATGGACAACCAGCCGTCGGGGTCAGCATCAGCCACGGCATCCACACCCAGAGCGCCACCGGAGATATTAAGCAGCGCATCGAGCTGTCCCCCGGTTTCTTCCAGAATCCGTGCGGCTTGCTCAACCACCGCGTCACGGTCAGTAATATCTAGGACCACCGGGCGCACACCGCACTGCCGGGCAAGTGCTTGGAGCCGTTCAGCGCGGCGGGCTACGGCGTAGACAGTCCAGCCGGTAGCGGCCATGAGCTGGGCTGTTGCCCGCCCAATCCCCGAGGAGGCACCGGTCACCACCGCCACTTTTCCAGCTTGAGCATCGGGGCTAAAGGGGTTAGCGGGAAGGGCCATGGGTATGCTCCTCAATCTGCGGGGTAGTTGCTTGGCACGCAAACGGTGCGGCTACCTCCATCTTACGAGCTTTGAGCGCCAAGGCCCGGGTGCATAGAGCCTCAAGACATGAGAGAATGAAAAGCATGGCTGAAATAAACCAGGGCACAGACACGCCCGCAGAACCCGCAGTAGACATTACCGTTCCCGCAAAGCCCGGCCTCGAAGGCCTGGAAAAGAAGTTCACACAGAACTGGGCCGAGCACAAGACCTACGCTTTTAACCGGGACACCACCCGCGAGCAGGTCTACTCCATCGACACCCCGCCTCCCACAGCCTCTGGCTCCCTGCATGTGGGGCACATGTTCTCCTACACCCAGACCGACGTCATCGCCCGCTACCAGCGCATGAAGGGCAAGAACGTCTTTTACCCCCTGGGCTGGGACGATAACGGCCTGCCCACTGAGCGCCGTGTTCAGAACTACTACGGGGTTCTGTGCGACCCCGCTATCCCCTACGACCCCAACTTCACCGCACCCGAGAAGCCTGCCAAGAACCAGCGTGACTGGCCGCGTATCTCACGCCAGAACTTCATTGAACTCTGCGAGATTCTTGCTGTTGAAGACGAAAAGGTCTTTGAAGAACTCTTCACCACTCTGGGTCTTTCGGTGGACTGGTCACACACCTACCGCACCATCGATGCCCACTCCCGCAAGGTCTCCCAGCTTGCCTTCCTGAACGATCTAGCCAGCGGCGATGCCTACATGGCAGAGGCCCCCACCATGTGGGATGTCACCTTCCGCACCGCGGTTGCCCAGGCCGAGCTGGAAGATAAGGAACGCCCCGGTGCCTACCACCGCATCTCCTTCCACCGTGAGAACGGCGAGAAAGTCTGGATTGAGACTACCCGCCCCGAGCTGCTGCCCTCCTGTGTAGCTCTGGTGGCCCACCCCGATGACGAGCGCTACCAGCCTCTCTTCGGCACTAAGGTTACTTCCCCGCTCTTTGGCGTTGAGGTAGAAATCAAGGCACATCCCCTGGCTCAGCCCGACAAGGGTGCCGGTATCGCCATGATTTGTACCTTTGGTGATACCACCGACGTCACCTGGTGGCGTGAGCTCCAGCTTGATACCCGCGCGCTCATTGGCCGCGACGGCCGCTTCGCTTCAGAAACCCCCGGCTGGATTACCAGCCCCGAGGGCCGTGAACGCTACGCCCGTATGGCCGGTGCAACCGTCTTTACCGCGCAAAAGACCGTGGTCGAGATGCTGATTGAAGCCGGCGAAATGGACGGCGACCCCAAGCCCATTACCCACCCGGTCAAGTTCTACGAAAAGGGCGACAAGCCCCTTGAAATCGTGGCCTCACGCCAGTGGTATATCCGCAACGGTGGCCGCGATGCCGAGCGCCGCGAAGCTCTTATTGAGCGTGGCCGCCAGATTACCTGGCACCCCACCTTTATGCGTTCCCGCTACGAGAACTGGGTAGAGGGCCTCAACGGTGACTGGCTCATTTCACGCCAGCGTTTCTTTGGTGTGCCCTTCCCCATCTGGTACGCCCTGGACGCCGATGGTGAGCCCAACTACGATGAGCCGATTGTTCCTAGCGCTGAGATGCTGCCGGTAGACCCCGCCTCAGAGCCTGCACCCGGTTACACTGAGGACCAGCGCGGTGTACCCGGTGGCTTTATCGCTGACCCCGATGTTCTAGATACCTGGGCTACCTCGTCACTGACCCCGCAGATTGCCACCGGCTGGGCCGTGGATCGGGAGCTGCACGAGGTCACCTTCCCTATGGATTTGCGCCCCCAAGGCCACGACATTATCCGTACCTGGCTCTTCTCCACCGTGGTTCGCTCAAACTCACTAGAGAACTCTGTTCCCTGGACCGATACCGCACTGTCAGGCTGGATCCTAGACCCGGATCGTAAGAAGATGTCCAAGTCCAAGGGCAACGTGGTTGTTCCCCATGAGGTTCTGGAAAAGTACGGTTCGGATGCGGTCCGTTACTGGGCGGCCAGCGCCAAGCTGGGTGCAGATACCGCCTACGATGAAGCTCAGATGAAGATTGGTCGCCGCCTGGCTATCAAACTCCTGAACGCTTCAAAGTTCGTGCTGGGTCTGGGGGCAACTGCTCAGTCAGTTATCACCACCCAAGCACAAGCTAACCTGCTCACCAACGACCTGGATCGCTCCCTGCTGGCTCGTCTAGCTAGCCTGGTTGAGGAATCTACTGCGGCCTTTGAGAATTACGAGTACGCTCGTGCCCTCCAGATTTCCGAGACTTTCTTCTGGCACTTCACCGATGACTTCGTTGAGCTCATTAAGGACCGCGCTTACGGCAAGGCAGGAGACGCTGAACAGGCATCAGTTCTGTCGGCTCTTGCCACCACCTTGGACGCTCTGCTCCGTATGTTTGCGCCCTTCCTACCCTTCGTGACCGATGAGATTTGGTCCTGGTGGAGGGCAGGCTCGGTGCACCGTGCGCCCTGGCCTACCACTGCCGGTTACGCGAAACTTGCCAAAACCGCTGACGCAGAGATTCTGCCCACCGTGGCGGCCGCTCTTGGAGGGATACGCAAGGCTAAGAGCCAGGCCCAGGTCAAACAGCGTACTGAAGTTGAGTCAGCAGTAATTACCGGTTCTCAGCAGTCTATCCAGCGCCTCAAGGCTGGCCTAGCAGACCTGAAGGCAGCCGGAAATGCTCACCAGCTCACTCTGCAGGTTCAAGACGCTCAAGCCGAACTAGAGATCAGCCAGGTCAAGCTCAGGGCAGAAGAAGAGAGGGCTTCCTAGCCTTCCTTACCTGCCCTAAACGGCTTACCCCCTGAGAGAGGCCTAGCTCATTCACCCGGGCTAGGCCTCTCCTTTACTACCCTGACACTAGACTGGACTGATAGACCTATGAACTCTGATCCCAATTACCCGCGATACCGGGGCAATACCTCGCCCGAAAAGATCAAAAGCTACCTGCAATTTCAAGCAGATAGGCGGGTTTTCTCGGGTGCCCTGGACAAGCTCTATTTCATTGGAGCTGGTCTGGCCTCAATTTGGCTGGCCATTGTAGCCCTCATAGAAGCCAGCACCCATTCCTGGTGGGCTATCCCCCTGATCATTGTCTTCTGGGGTATCTGTGCTTATTTCACCTTGCCGCGTTTTCACCGAATCATGACCGATATTTATGTGCCCAGCTACTTTATCGGTCGTGCTCGGACCGGTGACGGCCTTTTGGGAGACCCTATTAACATAGGTATCAGAGGGGAAGAAGCAGATATCCACCGCGCCATGACCCAGGCAGGCTGGCATCAGGCAGAGCCTGTCACGTTAGCATCCTCCTGGCGTATTATTCGCAATACTCTCACGAGAACTCCCTACCCCACTGCACCGGTTTCCCCTCTCTATCTCTTTAACCGCAAAGAGGATTTCGCCTACCAGCAAGAGGTTGATGGGTCGCCCCAAAAACGACACCATGTACGTTTCTGGAAGGCCCCTCAGGGGTGGAAGCTGCCCGGCGGTGCCTCAGTTGATTGGCTAGCTGGCGCAACCTTCGACAGGGCCGTCGGACTTTCCCTTTTCACACTCCAAGTCACCCATAAGATTGATGCAGACACTGATAAGGAACGAGATTATGTAGTAGAAACTGTCGCCTACTGCAACCCCCAGACTCAGGTTGAGGTCATCAAGGATTTCTCTACCGGCTACCACTCCCGTAACGGTGGTGGGGATGATATCCTCACCGACGGTAACCTCCCCATCTTGGAACTTGCTCAGCTTCAGCCCTCACCAGCAGAAAACTCAGACCTTAGCCCAGAAAAGCTCAGAGGCCACCGGCCCGCCTGGGAACTGGTCCAAGAAGCACCGCCCAGCGTCTGGGTAGCTGCACTCTTTGTGGGCATTCTGGCGATGTTCCAGTTAGGTATTAACCTCTGGCAAATCTCTCGGGGCGATTTTTTGAGTTTGGAGAATAGCCTAACTGGGGATGAACTAGCCCATATCTCTAATGCTATGACTATAACCCAGTGGACTCTTAGCGGGTTGCTGATCCTCATTACTGTGACTCAGGTCTTCCTCTGTCTCCAAGTAATTCGTGGCAGCCAGCGATCACGAAAAATAATCCTGGCACTTCTGAGTCTCTCATTCGTAGGTACAGCGCTCTCGGTCTCGGCTGGATCAGCCGAAGGCGGAAACCTCTATGCCGTCTTTATTATTATGGCAAGCCATGTTTTTGCCATGCTGGAGTTTACTTCTGATGGAGCGGTTAACTACACCTACAATGCCACCGCCAAAAACCAGGCTCGCGCACAAAAGTAGCTAGCAGGCATAAGCAAAGCCCCCGGAGCAGGTTCCCTTCAAGGGACCCTCCGGGGGCTTCACTCTAGTTCTCTGCTCTAGCTGCGAAGATGGGACCCACTGTTCTGGGTCGCTTAATTTCAAAGAAACCGGGGTAAGAGGCTAGTGCTACAGCCCCATCAAAGACCTTAGCGGCTTCTTCACCGGTGGGGGCAGGGCTCATGACCGGACCAAAGAAGGTCACGCCGTTAATACTGATCAGCGGCACACCGATGTCATCGCCACCGGCGGCTTCGAGGCCCGCACGGGTTGAGTCGCGCATGAACTCATCGTATTCTTCAGTGAAAGCAGCCTGCGCAAGTTCAGAGGGCAGGCCAACAGTTTCCAGAGCCTTAGTAATGGCGTCAGCGTAGAGTTCACCGCCCTTGTTCTGCTGGTGGTGGATCTCCTCCCCCAGGGCCGTGTAGAGCGCATCAACCTCGGCCTGCGAGTACTTCTGAGCGACGGCAGTAACTACACGGGCCGGGCCCCAGGCCGTTTCCATGTGTGCCTGGTAGTCAGCAGGCAGGTCACGCCCCTCATTGAGAACAGACAGAGAGAAGGGATGCCAGGTGACCTCAACATCGCGCAGGCCCTGGACCTCTTTAATCCAACGGGAGGTCATCCAGCACCAGGGGCAGGTGGGGTCAAACCAAAAATCAACTTTGTTCTCAGCCACAGGGGCTCCTTTCAGAGAAAGCTGTGCTTTTGCACCGAAATACTATCACCAGCAAAACACCCCGTTCCGGGATACTATTCCCGGAGCGGGGCTTTTCTTAAGCGCTCTTCTTTTCCACCGAATTATCAATGACGAGAATCGGGTCTTTATCGCCGGTGACAACATCGGCATCGATAATGACCGCCGATACGTCACTACGGCTGGGTACATCGAACATGACCGGTTGCAGAATAGACTCCATGATGGAACGTAAACCGCGAGCACCGGTGTCGCGTTCAACAGCCTGGCGGGCAATGGCGGCAATGGCGCCGTCCTCAAAAATCAGTTCAACACCGTCAAGGGCGAACATACGTTTGTACTGCTTGACCAGAGCGTTCTTGGGTTCGGTCAGAATCCGTTTGAGGTCGCTCTCGGTCAGCTTACCCAACGTAGCAAGCACTGGCAGGCGGCCAATGAACTCAGGGATCAGACCAAATTTCAGTAGGTCTTCGGGCATGAGCTTAGTGAGGATATCGCTCTCCTTGGCGGCCTGCTCAATCGAGGCACCAAAGCCAATACCCTTGCGGCCTACCCGCCCACCTACTATCTCTTCGATACCGGCAAAAGCACCGGCCACGATAAAGAGGATATTGGAAGTGTTAATCTTGAGGAATTCCTGCTGAGGGTGCTTACGACCGCCCTGTGGAGGCACCGATGCATCCGTACCCTCAAGGATTTTAAGGAGTGCCTGTTGCACCCCCTCACCCGAAACGTCTCGAGTGATGGAAGGGTTATCTGCCTTACGGGAAATTTTATCGATTTCATCAATGTAGATGATGCCGCGCTGGGCTTTTTGAATGTCCCCATCGGCGGCCTGAATTAGCTTGAGCAGAATGTTCTCAACGTCTTCGCCCACATAACCAGCCTCCGTGAGTGAGGTCGCATCGGCAACCGCAAAAGGCACGTTGAGTTTTTTGGCCAGGGTCTGGGCCAGGTAAGTCTTGCCGGAACCTGTCGGGCCAACCAGCAGAATATTGGACTTAGCAATCTCAACGTCTTCACCGTCAGTAGCCAAAAGCTCCTTAGCCTCAAAAGCTGAGCTTTCTTGCGCCCGAATACGCTTGTAGTGGTTGTAGACCGCTACAGACAGGGCACGCTTAGCGGCCTCCTGCCCAATGACGTACTCCTGGAGGTGGTCAAAGATCTCACGGGGGTTGGGGAGTTCTTCAGCAGACCCTAGACCCTTGACCTCGGTCAGTTCCTCTTCAAGAATCTCGTTGCACAGCTCAATACATTCATCGCAGATGTAGATATTGGGGCCAGCAATCAGCTTACGAACCTGCCGCTGATTCTTGCCACAAAATGAACATTTGGGAAGAGTGGTGCTATCGCCTAGACGAGCCATACCCCTACCTTTCTTTGGGTTCCACTACATAATCTACCCTGAAAAATTAGCCAGCCCAATTGTGTGACGTTTAAGGAAAGATGACGAAACAATGACATCTGTGTTCTCACAGATATCACCCCGACTCGATAATCCATATAAAACGCCGCCATCGGCTCTCTACTCTCGTGGAGCAGAACCAAAGGCGGCGCCAATACCCAACGGTTTGGGGTATCTATCTAGTCGTGCTTCTCAGCAGTGTTGAATGCCGGCTTATTGGCCTTGCGTGACTCAAGCACCTGGTCGACGATGCCGTACTCCAGTGCCGCTTTAGCGGTCAGAATGTTGTCACGTTCAATCGACTTATCGACCTCTTCAAAGGTCTTACCGGCGTGCAGAGCAAGAGTCTGGGCAGTCCACTCACGCATGCGCATTACTTCGTTGGCGTGAATCTCAATGTCTGATGCCTGGCCGCCCTGCTGACCCGACAGCGCAGGCTGGTGAATCAGTACGCGGGCGTTGGGCAGGGCAAGACGCTTACCGGGGGTACCGGCTGCCAGCAAGACAGCGGCGGCTGATGCGGCCTGACCCAGGCAGACAGTCTGAATCTCGGGGCGGATGTACTGCATGGTGTCGTAGATTGCAGTCATCGCGGTGAAGGAGCCACCGGGTGAGTTGATGTAAAGAGTGATGTCACGGTCAGGATCCTGGGACTCAAGAACCAGGAGCTGGGCCATGATGTCATCGGCTGAGGCATCATCGACCTGAACGCCCAAGAAAATGATGCGGTCTTCAAAGAGCTTGGCGTAGGGGTCCTGGCGCTTGTAGCCGTAGGGGGTACGCTCTTCAAAGTTGGGGAGCACGTAGCGGTCGGTGGGCATACCGGCCGGGGCGGTAGATGAGGGGAGGTGAATCATTCGGTTTCTCCTAGAAAGTCTTGCGTGGCCGGTTTACTTGTCGGTGGCGCTGGTGGCCGGGCCAATTTTGTCCAGAATCTTGTCGAAGAAGCCGTAAGCCAGGCCTTCTTCTGCGGTGAACCAGTTATCACGGTCGTTATCGCGCAGGATGGTTTCTACGGTCTGGCCGGTGCGCTCTGCGGTGATTTCGCTCAGTCGCCTCTTCATATCCAAAATGAGCTGGGCCTGGGTGCGAATATCTGATGCGGTACCACCGATACCGCCGGAGGGCTGGTGCATAAGGATACGGGCATTAGGGGTGGCGTAGCGCTTGCCGGGTGCCCCTGCTGTGAGCAGGAACTGCCCCATTGAGGCGGCCATGCCGGTCACAACGGTGACAACGTCGTTGGGGATAAGCTGCATGGTGTCGTAGATAGCCATGCCTGCGGTTACAGAACCACCCGGTGAGTTGATGTAGAGGTAGATATCGGCCTCGGGGTCCTCAGCCGAGAGCAAAAGGAGCTGGGAGCAGATACGGTTGGCGTTGGAATCGCGTACTTCTGACCCCAGCCAGATAATGCGCTCTTTGAGTAGACGGTTATAGATATAGTCGTCCTGGCTCCCCATGGGTGTTTCCATGGCGGGGGCCTGGTGTGCTTCAGGAAGGGTGAAGGACATTGATTCCGCTCCTTGTGTCGGTGGCGGCGGCCGCAGACTGCGGGCACCAAAGAATTGCTTGACATTCAGGTTATCGCTTTTGGGCACTGGCGTGAGCACAAAAGAGCCTCAGTTCGCTGATGGCATGTTAGGGCAAACGGTCTCTTAGCCTGCCCAGCCCAGGGAAGGAGACAGAACAAAGGCCCCACCTAGCCTTAGCTGGGCGGGGCCTTGTACTAAAGCACCAAGGTCGGTGCAGGCTAGTACTTACTGCTGGCCATCATTGTCGTTAAGGAATGATGAGAGGTCAACAGCCTTACCGTCTGCGTCAACAACCTCAGCCTTAGCCAGAACAGCGGCCAGAGCCTTGGAGCGGCGAACTTCGCCAACGATCATGCCGGACTGGCCTGAGCCGTCAAGCATCTGAGCGAACTGGTTGGGGTCCATACCGTACTGCTGGCTCATGGTGATGATGTAGTCGATCAGCTCGGACTGCTCAACAGAAACTTCTTCCTTCTCGGCGATTGCGTCGAGAATGATTTCGTTCTTGAAGGCACGTTCGGTGTTCTCACGAACCTCAGCGCGGTGCTCTTCGTTGTCGTGGTCAGCTTCCTGGCTGGGGGTCTTGAAATGCTGCTCCAGCTGGTCTTCAATAACCTTCTCGGGAACGGGAACTTCTACCAGTTCAACCAGCGAGTCAAGAACCTTATCACGCGCTTCTGCGCCCTGCTCGGCAACCTTGGAGTCAGCGGCCTGCTTCTTCAGGTCTTCCTTGAGCTCTGCAATGGTATCGAATTCGGAGGCCAGCTGAGCGAAGTCGTCGTCTGCCTCGGGCAGTTCGCGTTCCTTAACAGCGGTGACAGAAACCTTGACGGTTGCCTCTTCACCAGCGTGCTCGCCACCGGCAAGCTTGGTCACGAAGGTTGCATCTTCACCAGCAGACAGGCCAATAACAGCTTCGTCCAAGCCCTCCAGCATGGTGCCGGAGCCTACCTGGTAGGACAGGTCGTTGGCAGCGTCAACTTCTTGGCCATCGATTTCAGCGGCGATGTTAATGGTCAGGAAGTCCTGGTCAGCGGCGGGGCGCTCAACAGCCTTGAGGGTACCGAAACGGCCACGCAGGGCATCGAGTGCCTTCTGCTCGTCTTCTTCAGTAACTTCTACGCTTGCAACCTCAACCTTGATGCCTGAGTAGTCAGGCAGTTCAATTTCGGGGCGAACGGTAACCTCTATAAGGAGCTTGAGGTCCGCTTCACGGTTGCCCTCTTCGGGCTTTGCAATGATGTCCAGTTCGGGCTGAGCCAGGGGTGTGAGCTCGTTCTCAGCCAGAGCCTGGGAGTAGTAGCTGTTCAGCGCTTCATTCAGAGCGTTCTCAACAACAAAGTCGAAGCCAGCACGCTGATCAATCAGAGCCTTAGGGGTCTTGCCCTTGCGGAAACCAGGAACTGAAATCTGGTTAGCCAGTGACTTGTAGGTGCGGTCAAGGTAGGTCTTGAACTCAGCGAAGGGAACCTCGACCTCGATTTTTGCGAGGGTCGGGTTGATCTTCTCGACGGCAGTCTTCACGTCCGTTGATCTCCTGATATCTTGAGGGAACCGCAACCCGGAACTAAATATGAGTGCGGCAAACTAATCGTTCTATAGAAAAACCCGCCGTTTCCGGCGGGCCGATCTATTTCACGTCGGGGTGACAGGATTCGAACCTGCGATCTCCTGCTCCCAAAGCAGGCGCGCTAGCCAAGCTACGCCACACCCCGTATTGCACGGAAGGCAACACCTAGTCTAGCGGGAACCCATCGTAAAATCTAACTGGCGACCGCATTACGCCTAGGGCGTGTTGCCGACTTTTCTAGCCTAGCCGATTTGACAAGCCCACCACAAACCGGGTTTACTAGAAATCGTCCACGAGGACGCCACCCCACACGGGGATGTAGCTTAATGGTAAAGCCTCAGTCTTCCAAACTGATTACGCGGGTTCGATTCCCGTCATCCCCTCTCCTGCGGCTGTAGCTCAATGGTAGAGCGCACGCTTCCCAAGCCTGATACGCGGGTTCGATTCCCGTCAGCCGCTCCAAAGAAAAGCGACCACCGGCAGGTGGTCGCTTTTTTCTGCCGTCCATTTTGCAGAGGGTGTTCTACGGTCTCAAGTTTCTAGTAGTGATCGATAAGTTCAGTCAGCGCCCTAACCCGCTCAATTCCGGGCGGAATCTGCTGGTGACGCCTGCTCCTGTTAACCCAAACCGCTCCTAGGCCGGCTCCTACCGGGGCTTGCACATCTGCCAAAAAATTATTGCCCACATGCACAGCAAAAGCCGGGTCGGTTTCAAGAGCGGCGCAGATGAGACGGAAAAAATCTTCTTTTGGCTTGCTGGTACCCAGGAGTTGTGATGTTAGCAGCGGCAGATCTGAAAGGCCTAAAGTATCTAGCTTGGCCTGTTCAACCGCCTGAGACCCGTTAGTTACGGCAACTACTTGAAGATGAGAACTATAAAGGTCGAGGCCACGCATGAAGCCCTCAACATCGTCAAAAGCAACCCAGGCCTGCCGACGGTGGGCCTCAAAACAGCCCAAGAAGCCCTCTGCCCGTTCTTGGGAATGGGCAGTGCCCGTCATGAGGTTAAGCATGCTGGCTATCCGCTGGTAGTAGTGCTGATCAAAGGCCTGCTCCCCTGCCAAATACAGCTGAAAATCTTCCCGCTGAATATCTGACCAGACGCGGTACAAAGCTTGCGACTCAGCAAAATCACCCCGAAAACCATACCTCTGAAGGGCCCGGTAAAACCCTAGAGATGTAGCGGTTTCACTATCAAGCAGGGTGCCCTCAATATCAACCAGCAGTAGTCGAGCTCGCCTCAACAAAGAACTCTTAAGGCTCACGCTACCCTCCCCAGCCTCTACTGCACTTTCCTACAGCATAAGCCTATCCCTGCTTGAGCGCCCTCTAAAAGAGCTCTTTTAGCCAGCTCAAAAGAACCGCGAAGCAACCCTACGCGTTCAACAGCCCACATGCCGACTTTAGGATTCTTCAACCTAATCGATAAATCCAGGGACATTAGGGTCGCCTATCGAGATTATGAGCTGACAGAGCCTACAGAGCACAAAACCCTGTAACTCAAAGAGTTTAGAGGACCTTCTCAACGCTGACAGCCGGGGCACCAATACAGTTTTCGCCCAGCAACTTCTTGCAATGCAATCGTGCTCCCGCACCGTAAACAAGCCTGCCCCTGGTGGTGATAGACGTAATTTGCGTGCTCAGGCCAGGCCTCATATTCAGAAACACCAGGGCGGTCAGCCGGCTCAGTTGTAATAATCCGGCCCACCCTGACACCAATTTCAAGCAGGTGCTTGTTATCGCCCCAGAGAGCCTCAAGTTCAGAGCTACTACATTCTTTTGCGGGGCGGAAAGGATCGATACCGCACCTGAACAGAGATTCAGCCCTAAAAATGTTGCCGACACCAGAGATAACTTTCTGGTCCATCAGGGCAACCCCGATAGGTCGGGAGGTCTTCCTCGCTCGGGCATAAAAGGCCTGCGGGTCAGCATCCGGGTTCAGAGGGTCCGGCCCCAGCTGAGAACGCACGCGGGCCACTTCGTCAGCCGTTAAAACCCGGCAAATGGTGGGTCCGACAAGGTCGGCCCACCCATGCTCAGAGACCAGGCGAGCGCGAGTGGTTGGCCGCGGTGCCGGCGGCTTGGCGCTGAGCTCTTGGGAGTGATCCTCCTGCTCACCAATCTTGCGCGGTGCCCCAATCGACGAGGCACCCGTGAATCGCTCGTCACCGCCAAAGGTAAATGCACCGTAGATACCCAGGTGTACGTTCAGGTAAAGGTCGTTGGAGAACTCTGCAAAGAGGTGTTTACCGTGGGCAAACGACCGGATCAGCCGGTGCCCATGCAGAAGCGCCGCTCCATCGGTGAAACGTCCCTGGGGGCTACTGACGGCAAGTTGCTGGTTGGCAAAAACGTCGGTGAGCTGGCGTGCAAGCCGGTGGATGGAGTGGCCTTCTGGCATGGGTTCCTTCTGGGGTTTTGGTCGCGGGGGTGGGTGATCCTAGTAAGTATCGATGTGTTTGCCGCTGATTGCCCCGGTGGTTTCGTATTCTGCCATTTGACCGATGCGGCGGGCGTGACGTTCTTCCTTGGTCCATTCGGTGCTCAGGAAAACCTTGATGATGTCCAGGGCCTCTTCCTTGCTGTGCTGACGGCCACCTACAGCTACAACCTGGGCATTATTGTGTTCACGCGCAAGGGCGGCGGTGTCGTGGTTCCAGGCGAGCGCTGCCCTGATGCCCGCTACTTTATTGGCTGCCATCTGCTCGCCGTTACCGGAGCCGCCCAGAACAATCCCCAGGGAGTCTAGCCCTGCCTCACGGTCAGCACGAACGGCAAGCGCAGCATTGATGCAGAAGCTGGGGTAGTCATCGAGGGCGTCGTACTCTGCTGGGCCGTGGTCGACCATCTCGTAGCCAGCTGCGGTGAGTTCCTGGATGAGGTAGTGGCTCAGGTCAAGGCCTGCATGGTCAGTAGCAATGTGGACGCGCACGGTGTCTCCTTAGGTCGTTGGCGGCAGGGGGAAGCTGGAAACCACACTAGATAGTTAGGTGAATCACGGGCTACCACATAGAATTATAGGCGTATGTGCTGCGTGACGACCAACCTGCAGCAGCAGGTTACCCGTGGCTGTTGGCAGGGCAAAGACCGCCCTTCTAGTACTGGAGCTATCCGGCTCTTCCCTTTCTACCACGATAAGGAACCCCATGCCTGGAATGAATTTGACCCGCGCCGAAGCTGAGCAGAGAGCATCTCTTATTCAGCGTGTAGATTCCTACACCATTGATCTTGACCTCACCCGGGGCGAGCGAGTGTTTGGTTCACGCACTGTTGTCCGTTTTGACGCTGTACCCGGGCAAGAGACCTTTATTGACGCGATTACCGATACTGTCCACAGTATTGTTCTCAACGGGGAAAACCTGCCGGTAGATTGCGCTGATGGCCTTCGGATTACTTTGCCCTCACTAGCCCAGAAGAACGAACTGGTGATTGAGGCCGATATGCTCTACACCAACACTGGTGAAGGCCTGAACCGCTTTGTTGACCCGGTAGATGGTGAGGTCTACCTCTACTCGCAGTTTGAGGTTCCGGATTCTCGCAGGGTTTACCCCGTTTTTGAACAGCCCGACCTCAAAGCTGAGTTCGAGTTCAGGGTCAAGGCGCCCGCCCACTGGGTTGTTGTCTCTAACCAGCCCGAGACATCTGTTGACGAGCAGGCAGACATTAAGGTGTGGAACTTCAAGCCCACTCCCCGCATTTCCTCCTACATCACCGCCATTATTGCTGGTCCCTACGCGGGTGTTTCCTCATCACTGACCAACAGCCAAGGCCGAGAGATTAAGCTGGGTTGCTACGCCCGTAAATCACTCGTGGAATACCTGGACGCTGACGAGATCTTCCACATCACCCGCCAGGGCTTTGAGTTTTTTGAAGAACAGTTCAAGACTCCCTACCCCTTTGAAAAATATGACCAGCTCTTTGTGCCCGAGTTCAACGCCGGTGCCATGGAGAATGCCGGGGCGGTGACCTTCCTTGAAAGCTACATCTTCCGTTCCAAGGTCACCGAGGCAATTATTGAGCGCCGGGCCATTACCGTCCTGCACGAACTGGCCCACATGTGGTTTGGTGACCTGGTTACCATGAAGTGGTGGAACGACCTGTGGCTCAATGAGTCCTTCGCTGAGTTCATGTCTACCTTGGCTTTGGCCGAAAACACCAGTTTCGCCCCCGAAGCCTGGGCAACTTTCTCCGCGTCGGAAAAGACCTGGGCTTACAACCAGGACCAGCTCTCCTCGACCCACCCCATTGTGGCACCTATCCGCGACCTGCAAGATGTTCAGGTGAACTTTGACGGTATCACCTACGCTAAGGGCGCCTCTGTGCTCCGCCAGCTTGTTGCCTGGGTGGGCCAGGAGAACTTTATGGCCGCCCTCAAGGTCTACTTTGAGAAGCACGCCTACGGCAACACCGTGCTCGATGACCTACTTACCGAGCTTGAAGCAATCTCCGGGCGCGACCTGCGGGCCTGGAGCAAGCTCTGGCTAGAAACTGCCGGGGTCAATACTCTAAGCACCGAAGTTGAAGAAGCAGAGGACGGAACTCTGGCCCGCCTGGCTCTGCGCCAGACTTTTGCAGAGGGCTACGAAACCCTGCGCCCCCACCGCCTCATCCTTGGCTTCTACAGCATGAAAGATGGTGCGCTCACCCGCACCCACCGCCTAGAAATTGACGTTGACGGCGAGCTGACCGAGGTACCCGAGGCCGTCGGGCTGGCCCGCCCCGATCTCATTCTGGTCAATGATGAAGACCTGGCCTACGCCAAGATCCGCTTGGATGAGCGTTCCCGCGCTACCGCCGTAGCCCACCTGGGCGCTATTGATTCTTCAGTTGCTCGCGGGGTTGTCTGGGGCTCCCTCTGGGACACCGCCCGCGACGGCCAAATGCCTGCCCGTCAGTTCGTTGAATTGGTACTTAACAACATCGGGGCAGAAACTAACTCCACCGCTGTCCGTACCCAGCTCACCAACCTGGAAACTACCCTGCGGGCTTACCTCAACCCCGCTCACGCGGAGTCTGTACGCCAGCAGGCTGCAGACCGGCTGTGGGAACTTGCTCAGCAGGCTGAGGCCGGTTCAGATAAGCAATTCCAGCTGGTCGGGGCCTTTGCACGTCTTGCCCACACCGACAGCCAGCTTGACACTCTCGAAGCCCTGATGAGTGGGAACACCCAGCTTGAGGGTCTTGAGATTGATACTGACCTACGGTGGGCCCTGCTCATTTCACTGTCAGCCGGTGGCCGCAGAAGCAAGACAGATATCGATGCTGCTCTGGCAGACGACAACACCGCTACCGGCCAGCAATCAGCGGCCACAGCACGAGCCGCTATCCCCACCGCAGAAGCAAAAGCAGAAACCTGGCGAGCGGTCGTTGAAACCGGTGAACTTTCCAACAACGTCCAGCGCGCGGCTATTCTTGGCTTCTACCGCGGCAACCCGCAGGTCACAGCCCAGTACACCGAACGCTACTTTGAGTCTGTGGAGAAGGTCTGGCGTGAACGCTCCCACGAGGTTTCCACCCAGATTATTACCGGGCTCTTCCCCCGTGTCTACACCCAGCAGGTGCTTGACCGTGCCGAAGACTACCTGGAAACACTGCCTGAGGACGCCGCAGCCCTCAAACGCCAGGTTGCCGAAGGCCGCGACGCTCTAGCACGCGCGCTCAAGGTTCAGGCCGCCGATATGGCCTAAAGCTACAGCACCAAGAAAGGCGGGGTTTTCGCTCAGTGAGAGTGAAGGCCCCGCCTCTTCTATACCTCCCGTCCCTGCCGGTGGTCAGACCGTAGCCAGTGCACGGGAGTAAACTAGAGGGCATGAATCAGTTACCCAACCCCGCTTTCAAACCCATCTCTCTAGCCGACGGCGCAGGTCAAAATCCCCAACCAGAAGGTGACGATATTGACCCCCGCTCTTTCTATTCCCAGGTTGGTGGGCACCCAGTTTTTGAAAAACTCTGCCGGGAGTTCTATGCGCGGGTTGCAGCTGATGAGGAATTTAAAGCCATGTACCCCGAGGCTGATTTAGGCCCCGCCGAAAGACGGCTCAGAATGTTCCTGGAACAGTACTGGGGAGGGCCCAAAACCTACCAGGAAGAACGCGGCCACCCCCGTCTGCGTATGCGACACAACCCCTTCTATATTGGCCCTAAGGAACGGGACACCTGGTTGCGGTATATGCGGGAGGCCATGGACACTCTGGAGCTTGCCCCGCTCTATGATGCCGAGATGTGGGGCTACTTTGAGCGTGCCGCTCACGCTATGCAGAACAGGGCTCAGTAGCGCCTGGAAGCATTCTCTCGCCCCCTTTACGGCTTGCTTGACCGCACCAAAACATGCCCTGCACGAGCAGAAATACGGGCCCAATCCCCATTCACCCACACCGGCATTGGCTCGGTAGCTCGCGGAGGCAAAAAGCCCAGCACCTCAAGGGCGAAAGCAGCACCTGCTGGCAGAGGCACCTGAGTATTCGGTGTTTGGACGGGTGAGGACCAGATGCGTGAACGCACTGTTGAAACCACCGCATGGCCGGGGTGAGCTGGCAAGGCTCCGTCCACTGTCTCAATACCGGCCTTAGCGGTCTGACGTGCATCATCGGATAGGTAGAAGCCAGATTTTTCCCACCCGGTAATTGGTGGTGTCCGGCCAGCCCAGCCCGCAGTCACGGCAACCGGTGGAAGCGCCAGTTGCAAGCCCTCCTGCTCAATACGAGCCAGGCGGTCTAGCAGGGCAGCAGCCTCAACCGTTATATCCAGATCAGCCGGTTCAGCCAGTTTGATAGCGCGCAGGCCAAGAACCGTAGGGGTCGTATCTAAAAGATGCTCAGGTTCCAGGGCGCACACAGTTACCCCCAGAATATCCCCGCGAGCCTGCAACCGTACGGCCGCCTTCGGGTCCAGAGACTTAGCCCGCACCAGATAGGTTGTGAGGTCGCGGGCTGTGGATTCATCGGGCAGGTGCACATACGGTCTTGTATGCGCAGATCCTTGGCTAGACATGGGGTGCCTCTTTCAATACAGAATTAATCACTTCATCTTATCCCTCATAACATTAGCCCACTTATGAGAAGGTAGAACCATGAGTCTAGATACACACCAAGAGACGCTCACCCCCACAGGCAAGCTACTTGCTATGCTTGACCTACCTGTAGCTAGTGCCTCTGCACATGAGCAGGTCTTTCAGGCAAGGACCCTGACTAAAGAGTCACCCCGCATCTTCGGCGGGCAGGTTCTCGCCCAAGCCCTGGTTGCTGCGGCACGGACCGTAGAGAGTAAACAGGTACACTCACTCCACGGCTATTTTCTGCGCCCTGGTGATGTCAACGCCAGCCTCGCCTACGGGGTAGAAAACCTCAACGACACACGCTCTTTCGCCAGCAGGCGTGTTCAGGCCTACCAAGGCGGCGCACCTATCTTCTCCTGTATTGCCTCTTTCCAGACAGCAGCCAAGGGGCCGGAGCACTCATCGGAGATACCCACCGACCTGCCAGATCCCGAGTCGCTCCCCACAGCAGCCGACCTACTGGGGCATATCAACCTACCCATCGCCCAAAAGGTGGCGCACGGCAGACCCTTCGATATCCGCCATATCAGCCCAGCGCTCTACCTTGACCCGGACACGAGCGGATCGGCTCAGAATATGGTCTGGTTCAAGACTAAGGAGAGGCTACCGGATAACCCGCTCATTCATCAGGCGGCTATGGCTTATGCCTCTGACTACACACAGATTGAGCCGGTTCTGCGCCGCCACCAGAAATCATGGCTAGAACCGGGCATGAAAGTAGCTTCCTTAGATCACACCATCTGGTTCCATCGGCAGGCTCCTGCGGATGAGTGGCTTCTACTGGTTCAGGACTGCCCCAGCTCTCAGGGCGCACGTGGATTATCGCTGGGTAAAATTTTTACCCGTGATGGCAAGCACATTGCAACGGTAGCCCAAGAAGCGCTCATTCGGCTACCCGAATACCGCACGACCTAAGAGCCCTCTAAACGCAAGAATCCCCCGCACCCCATGGGGTGCGGGGGATTCTTTACAGCCATGACCGGAGCTACCTGCGCCAAACTACCGTCAGGGATAAGAACTTACAGGTTGAGCCGGTCATTGTAAGCCTTAGCGGGTCAGCTTACGGTGGACAAGGCGGTGAGGCTTAGCGGCATCGGGGCCCAGGCGCTCCACCTTGTTCTTCTCGTAGGACTCGAAGTTGCCTTCAAACCAGTACCAGTTATCGGGCTGCTCATCGGTGCCTTCCCAGGCCAAAATATGGGTAGCAACCCTATCTAGGAACCAACGGTCGTGGGAGACCACAACGGCGCAGCCGGGAAACTCTAGCAGAGCGTTTTCCAGCGAGGTCAGGGTCTCAACGTCCAGGTCGTTGGTAGGCTCATCGAGCAGTAAGAGGTTGCCCCCCTGCTTGAGGGTCAGAGCCAGGTTCAGACGGTTGCGCTCACCACCGGAAAGCACACCGGCCTTCTTCTGCTGGTCAGGGCCCTTGAAGCCGAAGGCTGAAACGTAGGCGCGCGAAGGCATTTCAACCTGGCCAACCTGAATGTAATCCAGGCCGTCAGAGACAACCTCCCACAGCGACTTTTCGGGGTCAATGTTTGAACGGTTCTGGTCAACGTAGGAAATCTTGACGGTCTCGCCCACCTTGAGGGTGCCACCGTCCAGGGCTTCGAGACCGACAATAGTCTTGAACAGGGTTGACTTACCCACACCGTTAGGGCCGATAACGCCAACGATACCGTTGCGGGGTAGCGAGAAGGAGAGGCCGTTGATCAGTGAACGGCCGTCAAAACCCTTTTGCAGGTTCTCGGCCTCAATAACCACGTTGCCCAGGCGCGGTCCCGGGGGAATCTGAATTTCCTCAAAGTCAAGCTTACGGGTCTTCTCCGCCTCAGCTGCCATCTCCTCGTAGCGAGCCAGACGGGCCTTTGACTTAGCCTGGCGGCCCTTAGCGTTGGATCGAACCCAATCCAGCTCATCTTCAAGGCGCTTAGCAAGCTTGGCGTCCTTCTTACCCTGAACTTCAAGGCGAGCACGCTTCTTGTCCAGGTAGGTGGAGTAGTTACCCTCGTAGGGGTAGAGGTTGCCGCGGTCTACTTCGGCAATCCATTCAGCCACATGATCGAGGAAGTATCGGTCGTGGGTAATGGCAATAACAGCGCCCTCGTAGGACTGCAGGTGCTGTTCGAGCCAGAGCACCGATTCGGCATCTAGGTGGTTGGTGGGCTCATCGAGCAGGAGCAGGTCGGGCTTCTGAAGCAGGAGCTTACAGAGAGCTACACGGCGGCGTTCACCACCGGAGAGGTGGGTTACGGGCGAATCTCCGGGAGGGCAACGTAGAGCGTCCATTGCCTGCTCAAGCTGGGAGTCAATGTCCCAGGCGTTGGCGGCGTCAATGGCTTCCTGGAGTTTGCCCATTTCTTCCATGAGGGAGTCGAAATCGGCATCGGGGTTAGCCATTTCTTCTGAGATTTCGTTGTAACGAACAATCTTCTCGTAGATTTCGCCCACGCCTTCCTGGACGTTACCCAGGACGGTTTTTTCTTCATTGAGCGGGGGCTCCTGCATAAGGATACCCACGGTGTAGCCATCGGAGAGTCGTGCTTCACCGTTGGAGGGGGTGTCAAGACCCGCCATAATTTTCAGGATGGTTGACTTACCGGCACCGTTGGGGCCGACCATACCGATTTTTGCACCGGGGAAGAACGACATTGAAACGTCGTTGAGGATGACTTTATCGCCCACAGTTTTGCGGGCTTTGGTCATGGTGTAGATAAATTCTGCCATGCCTTTAAGCCTACCGGTTTATGTCAAGTTGGTTGGCCCCAAGCGGGCGACCGCCTGAGAAACTTGGTGAGAGTCTTGTACCTCCCCTCTTGTTCAGAGCATGACCGAGAGGGCTACCGCTCTCGAGCCCTCAGTGCCGGCGTGTTCTAGCTGGTGAGGCTGACACTGGCCTCGTCGTTTGCTCTAGCCTCAGTGAGGCCCGTCTGGTCGTCGGCCTGCACCTGCTCATTGAACTTACGGTCGGTATCGTCTATCTCTGGCCTGCGGTCGGTTACCCGGGTAAAGTTTGCCAGCCCAAAGTTGAGGTCATGCCCTATAGAGCTAGCATCAATCTCAATGCTGGTACCTGCCGAGCCATCTGCCCTTTCGAACTGTTTGACCTGCAGGCGGCCGGTGACCAGGACGGGCTGGCCCACATGAAGGCTGCGGGCAGAGTTATGGGCGAGCGCCCTAAAGGCATTGACTGTGTACCAGTTGGTATTGCCTTCTTTCCAGCTCCCCGATGTGGTATCGAACCAGCGGGGTGTGGAAGCGATGCGGAAGTTGGTGACGGGTATCTGCCCACCTGGCAGGAATTTCTGGGTTGGTGCTGTGGCAATAAAGCCTCGAACGGTGACGGTATCGCTCATGATTCCTCCTTGAGTCGGCTCTGTTCTGGTAGCCCCAACCTGCCAGGTAGGGCCTGCTGGAGGCAATAGTGCATAAAGCCTGTGGATACGAAAATTCAGGCTATGAGAGGTAAGTAAAGCTGCACTCGATGAAGATAAGACAGTTTAGGAATATGAGATGTTCACACCTCTACCTCTTGGGCCGCTCTCTCTTTAGGCTGGTGGCAAGCTCAGCAGGAGCTGGGCAGGGTAAGGCATAGAGTGAGTCAGCAGACCTGGGAGGAATACCTGTGAAGCCAGAGGTTTGGTGTGGAGCAGAATAGTTATGGGTAACTATCCCTCATGGGCGCCAGAAGAGATTGCCAGCTATCTCAGCCCCCTAGGGTTTAAAGGCCTTGGGTCGGTAATTACTTACTCCCTAGCAGAGGTAGCTGGGTACATCAGACGTGCTGATGAACCGCATCAAAGTGACTTTTTCTGGCCCAGGAGCTAATATTGAGTGCGCTAGCCTCAGTAGCTCAGTGGATAGAGCAGGAGCCTTCTAATCTCTTGGTCGGGGGTTCGACTCCCTCCTGGGGCGCTATGCACAATAGCCCCTCACCTCTTGGTGAGGGGCTATTTCTTTGGGCGGACTCTCCGGTTCGAGTTTTTGGGCCTCTCCCCTATTCCTTAGATACTGACCTCGTAGAGGGAAGAGCGCTGGGCTCTTCGCAGGACTCGACGGGTGGCTGGGTCAAAGAAGACCAGCCAGAAAGCGTAAGCCAAACTCAAGACCACGGCAATAAGACGGCCCATGTTTTGGTCGAAATTATCCAGATAGGGCGAGACAGCCAACTGGTCTGAAACCGCATAGATAACGAAGAACATGGTGGTCAAGAAGTAGAAGTCAAGTTGCCAGTCAGTTCGTACACCAGAGACAACAAAGAGTGGGATAAACCACAGCAGGTACCAGGATTGCAGCATCGGTGAGAAAGCCACAACTAGGCCCAGGGCTAAGCCTGCCCTGCGAATCAGGTTCTCGTCTTTACCGCACACCATAGTCAGGACTGCCAGTAACACGCCAGTGAGCTTGCCCAGGTTGAAGAATGTGTCCCGAATACCGTTTGCCAGGGCATTATCACCTGTAATCGACACAATAATCTGGTTAATTTGTAGTCCCAGGAACCCGATGGGAGTGAACCAGATGTACTGCCCACCGGTAGTGGAAAGGGCTGAAACCCAGCCAAAGTTAAGGCCTGTTACCCAGCCCATGAGACCGAGTTGGGCCATTGAAATTGCCAGGGTGAGTGCCCAGAAAACGATGCGGCGTGGCCAGCTTGCCCCGCGCCCTGCCCAGAAAAGCCCGATAAAGGGTAGGGCTACCAGGGCAATCGGTTTGACGGCAACGGCAGCAGTCACCAGGGTCACGCCAAGAAGGCAACCCAAGGTATCGCGTCTAGAAGCAGCGTAGTAAACGCCGGCCAGGATCAGTCCGGTCATCAGCGCATCATTATGTGACGAGGTAATAAAAGCTGCGATGAAGAGCGGGTTTGCTACCACCAGCCAGTTGGCGCGAATACCGTTGATACCGTGGAGTTGAGCGAGCTTGGGAACGTAGTAGGCAATCATGGCTACGCCGATGAGTGCAAGGAGCCTAAAGAGATAAAGGGCGGTATCGACTGAATTACCCGACCATTGGGCTACCCATTTCTCAATCACCAGGAATATGGGTCCGTAGGGCGGTGCTGATTCAGACCACATCTGGTCGGCCCCGTATTGGAAGAAGTTGTTAACCGAGGAGACTCCATACTCATAGGGGTTGAGGCCTGACGCCATCACCCGCCCCTGGGCAAAGTAAGAAAAAACGTCCCGGCTATAGAGCGGGAAAGCAAAAAGTTGAGGAATGATCCAGCATACCGCTGCACCCGTAGCCCATTTTTTTGCCCTCGAATCCCAGACCATGAGCTTCTGAACCATGCGGAGCCATTCTCGACACAGCATCATGGAACCTACCACCAGCATGGCGATGCAGGTTACCAGACCGGGAGCGGTGTAACGCAGGGGAATAATCCAGTCGACGCGTCGGAAAAGTGAAGCATCGGCAAGCCAGCCCACACCAAAGGAGGCGAACATGACCAGGAGCGAACCAATGGTTCCAACGATTAGGGTACGTAGTGGGCTACCTGACACATAGTTAGCTGTCTTGGGGTTATAGCGGTGCACAGGGCGGTTACCGGGTTCGATTTGCGCTGTTCTGGGGCTCATGGTCATCCTAGGCGGGCTGAAGATTACACCTGATTTTACCCGGCTCACGCCTTGAGCAAGTACCGCTTCTGCTGGTGGGCCATATTTCCCGAGTTCGGGCCAGCCTGCACACGGTTTGGGGTAGATTGGAGGTGTGTCTATTTCAAATGAACGAATCGTATGGATTGATTGTGAGATGACGGGCCTTTCCTTAGAGAATGATGCCCTGATTGAGGTTGCAGCCTTGGTGACTGACGGGGACCTGAATATTTTGGGCGACGGTGTTGATGTTGTCATTAAGCCTGAGCCCCGGGCCCTTGAGCAGATGGACGATTTTGTGCGGAATATGCACACCGTGTCGGGTCTGCTCGATGAGCTTGATGGAGGTATGACCATGGCGGAGGCCGAACAGCTGGTTCTGGACTACGTCAAGGCCTGGGTGCCCGAACCGGGTAAGGCTGTTTTGGGCGGTAATTCGGTGGGTACCGATAAGACCTTCCTGGTACGCGATATGCCGGCCCTGGTGGACTACCTGCACTACCGTGTGATTGATGTATCTACCATCAAGGAACTTTCTCGCCGCTGGTTTGAGAAGGCAACCTATAACGCTCCTGCTAAGACAGGGAATCATCGTGCTTTGGGCGATATTCAGGACTCTATCGATGAGCTCCGTTACTACCGCGGTACGGTTTTTGTGACCGCTCCCGGACCGGATAGTAAGACCTGCCAGCGGGTAGCTGAGTCTGTGGCTGAAAGCCGCCAGGAGATCAACCCGGCCTAGCTCTTGTACGGTGGGCTGAGCTTTCTTGGCTGAGACAGTCATTTTCCAACCCTACAGTGAGAACCATCACCTCAATTTGGGGTAGGAAAATTTGCAGGTTCCCCTGGACGCATGTAAGCTAGTATCCGTTGCCAAGACAAGCTGTTGAATCGGTTTGGCTTGAACACATGGTGGTCGTAGCTCAGTTGGCAGAGCGCCTGGTTGTGGTCCAGGAGGTCGCGGGTTCAACCCCCGTCGATCACCCCGAGTGAGAGGGTCGCTACGGTTTGTCCGTAGTGGCCCTTTTCCTTTACCCAGTTTTCCGAGAGGTTGTTCCGATGGCTGTTTTACCTATTGTTGTTCACGGTAACCCTGTTCTGCACCGCCCGGCAGCTCCGGTGACCGTGTTTGATGATGACTTGCGTCAGCTCATTGACGATATGTATGAGACTCAGGAATTATCGAACGGTGTGGGCCTTGCTGCCCCGCAGGTGGGTGTGGGTCTGCGGCTTTTTACCTATAAGTTTGAGAATGAGGATGGTGTACCTCCCCTTGGTGTGGTGGTGAACCCGGTTCTAACTCTGGGCAAGATTGCTACCACTGACCCTGACCCCGATGAAGAGGTTGAGGGTTGCCTATCTTTCCCCGGTTATTCTTTCCCATTGAAGCGTGCTGAGTGGGTAACTGTTTCTGGTTTTGATGGCCACGGTAATCCCCTAAAGTTTGAGGCGACCGGATGGTTTGCTCGCGTGATGCAGCATGAGACGGATCATTTGGATGGCAAACTGTATGTAAATCGTTTGAACGCTAAGTACAGCAAGAAGTACAAGAAGGTTGTTAAGGCTGAGGGCTGGACCGTTGAGGGTAACTCGTGGGTTCCCGGTGTGGACCCTGACCCTTTCGGCCACTAATTTGGTTTGAGTGTAGGACGCTGGTGCTAGGCACCGGCGTCCTTATGCCTTAAGGGGTCGTGTGGTCTGTAGCGACGGGCCTAGCACCCCGGGTTCTGCCCGGCAAACGGAGCTGTGCCCTGAGCACCAACTGGCTCGGGGCTGACCTTCAAGGGTGTTGGGTCTAGCTACACCGCCCAATAGGTAGATAGGTAAGTAAGAGAGAACGGGACGCCCGATAAGCCGGGTTCTGTCCCCCATTTCTGGGGTGGCAATCATCCATCTAGGCCCGTCGTTGCCGGCGGGCTCAAGCAGCCTACCCGAGCGCTTCACCGCACTAGTTACTGGCGCGCTCTGTTTGACCTTGCTCCGGGTGGGGTTTACCTAGCTACCGTAGTCACCTGCGGTACTGGTGAGCTTTTACCTCGCCTTTTCACCCTTACCCCGTGGGGGCGGTTTGTTTTCTGTGGCACTGTCCTGCAAGTTGCCTTGAGTCGATGTTATCGACCACCCTGTGCTGTGGAGCCCGGACTTTCCTCGAGGTGTTGCCTCGCGATTGCCTGGGCGTCCCGTTCCGGGTTCCTACTTTACTACAATGGTGGGTATGTTGATTTTGTTTCCACCGTCTGAGGGTAAGTCTGCAGCAGCTGTGGGTGAGCCGGTGTGCCTGGGTGATTTATCGTTTCCGTGTTTGACGGGTGCTCGTGAGGCTGTTGTTGATGAGCTGGTTCGTGTCAGTGCCTTAGAGGAGGCGCCGGAGATATTGAAGGTTGGGGCTTCCCTGGTAAGTGAGGTGGAGCGCAATACCCGTTTGTGGTCTGAACCTGCGATGGCTGCCGCTCAGGTCTATAGCGGGGTCCTGTTTGAGGCTTTTGGGTACGGGTCGCTATCTGCTGGGGGGCGGGCTCGGGCTGATGAATCGGTGCTAGTGATTTCAGCGGCGTGGGGTGCCGTGCGCCTGGTTGATGCTATTCCTGCTTACCGGTTGTCGATGGGGACCAAGCTGGGTGAGATGGGTGATACCGCTAAGTTCTGGAAGGGTGAGCTGGCTGATGCTCTTGATGAATTTGCGGGCGATCAGCTTATTCTTGATGGGCGGTCAGCGGCCTACGCTAAGGTGTGGTCGCCGCATCCGTCGCGCCACCTGCTGGTGCGGGTGGAGCGGGTGCAGGCTGATGGGGCCCGTAAGGTGGTTTCGCACATGGCCAAGCATTACCGGGGGTTACTGGGCCGCTATGTGGTGGAACAGGGGCTTACCGGTCTTGAGCAGGCTGAAGAACTTGTTCAAGCTCTCAGCGGCGCCTTTGAGGTGGAGCTTGTTGCTCCTACCTCAAAGAAGGCGGGGACGCTCACCTTGCTGGTCAGGGACTAGCCTTTCTACCCCTAGGGTAAGGCAGGCTCACAGCCCCTCTTGGGTGGGGCTGTGAGCATGTTGTAATTGGGGGCCTTGGATGTTTTCTAGCTGCTGGGCGTTCTAGCCGGCGGTGGAGGCAGAACCCGGTGTGTACCCGGTGCTGACGGTGAAGTCCCAGGGGTCGGTGTTCAGGGTTGAGACGTAGGTGCTGATAGCGAAGCCGCGCTGGGCTAGGGCATCACTCAGAAGCCGAGCGGTTTCCTCCATCCAGAGCCATTCACTGGCGTAATGGGAGCAGTCAATGAGTGCGGGTTTACCGCCGTTCAGTAGTGCCTGTTCGCGGGCTTCTGAAGCGGGGTGGTGGCGCAGGTCAGCGGTGATGTAGACATCGGCCCCGCTGTCACGGGCCTGGGCAAAGAGCGAATCACCGGCCCCGGTACACAGGGCTACCTTCTGCACGCTGGTTTCGGGGTTCCCTGCGATACGGAGGCCACCTGCTGTGGCAGGGAGGAATACTGCAATTTTTTCTGCCAGTTGGGCCAGGGTCAGGGGCTCGGGTAGGTTACCGACTCGACCGATACCTACCCTTCTTTCGGTTCCCGAGATCAATGCGTTTTTTTCATCGGCTAGTATCTGCCGGTCGGTAATCCCCAGGCAGTCCATAAATGCTTCGTTGGTGCCGTGAGGGGCTGAATCGACGTTGGTATGAGCGCCCAAGAGACCGCAGCCAGCTTCGATGAGAGTATGAACGATTTCGCCCTTGTAGTCTGTAGCGGGGAGGAAAGAGGCTCCTTTCAGCAAGAGTGGGTGGTGGGTGATGAGCAGGCCTGCCTGTTCCCGCGCGGCTTCCTGTGCCGTGGCTACGGTTGCATCAACAGCAAAACCTATACGGTCGACGGGGCGATCAGCTCTGCCTAAGACCAGTCCTGCGGCGTCCCAGCCCTCGGCAAGCTGAGGGGGGAACATCTGGTGAAAGGCTTCGACAATATGAGCTAAGGTCGGGGTTAATAGTTCAGTCATAGCCCTTATTCTTCCACGGTGCTCAGCTCACGGGAATAAAGGGGCATTGTGAGCAGTTGAGGAGAGTATGAAAAGTTTTGTTGTAGGCGGCGGGTGCTTCTGGTGCATTGACGCCGTTTTTCGCCAGTTTAAGGGAATTACCGCCAGTATCTGCGGGTACACCGGGGGCACATCCCCTGATCCCACCTACCGGGAGGTCTGTTCAGGGCTAACCGGGCATGTGGAGGTGGTCAAGGTAGAGTTTGATGAGACGGTAATCCCGGAGGAAACCGTTCTCGATATTTTCTTTGCCTCGCACGATCCCACCAGTTGGGACCGTCAGGGGGCCGATGCAGGCAGCCAGTACCGTTCCGCTCTCTTCTATGCCTCTGAAGAGGAGAAGAACCTTTTTCAAGATGCTGTTCGTCGAGCCCAGAACCTGTGGGACTCCCCCATCGTGACCCTTGTCCAGCCGCTAGAAACTTTCTACGAGGCTGAGGACTACCACCAGAATTACTATGCGCTCAACCCTTACCAGGGCTACTGCATGGCCGTGATTAACCCAAAACTTGCTGCGGCAAGGAAAAGTTACGCTAGGTTTCTTAAAGGGTAAAGCTCTTGCGTGTGCTCTCGTAGACTAGGGAGCGAATTCATTGACTTATTTGAAAGGCTTGCCTCATGACTCAGCTTTACAAGAACATCACCGAGGTCGTAGGCCGCACCCCGATTGTGCGTCTGAACCGTCTCGATGCTGACCTGCCGGGGAATGTGGCCGTCAAGCTGGAATTCTATAACCCCGCTAACTCGGTCAAGGATCGTATCGGCGTAGCTATTATTGATGCCGCCGAAAAGGCGGGTGTACTCAAGCCCGGTGGCACCATTGTCGAAGGTACCTCGGGTAACACCGGTATCGCTCTTGCTATGGTCGGTGCGGCACGCGGTTACAAGGTGATTCTGACCATGCCCGAGACCATGAGCAACGAGCGTCGTGTCATGTTGCGTGCCTACGGTGCCGAAATTGTCCTGACCCCCGGCTCAGAGGGTATGCGCGGTGCGGTGGAGAAGGCAAAGGAGATTGTGGCTTCCACAGAGAATGCTATTCTTGCCTCGCAGTTCTCCAACGAGGCTAACCCTGAGATTCACTATAAGACCACCGGCCCCGAGATCTGGGAAGCTACCGAGGGTAAGGTTGATATCTTTGTTGCCGGTGTGGGTACCGGCGGCACTGTCTCAGGTGCTGGCAAGTTCCTCAAGGAGCAGAACCCTAAGGTCAAGGTTGTTGCTGTTGAGCCTAAGGATTCTCCGCTGCTGACTGGGGGTAAGGCTGGCCCCCATAAGATTCAGGGCTTGGGCGCTAACTTTGTTCCCGATACCCTCGACCGTGAGATCTACGATGCAGTTGCTGATGCGACTATCGAAGATGCTGTCAGCACTGCACGGGAGCTGGGCACCAAGGAAGGTATCCTAGGTGGTATCTCCTCCGGTGCGGCTGTTTGGGCTGCTCTTGAAGAGGCGAAGAAGAGCGAAAATTCTGGCAAGCTGATTGTAGCTGTTGTTCCTGACTTTGGTGAACGCTACATTTCAACTCTGCTCTACGAGGATATTCGCGGCTAAGACGAGACTTTTTGCACGGCTACCAGGTGCCCCTTTGCTACGGTTAGGGGGCACCTCTTTTTGTGCATTACGCCGGGCCCTCCAGGTAGCAGAGAGTCGATCCCAGTTATTTTTTGGGGCCTACCGGAATATGCTGGGCTACCTGAGCGTTAAAGAGTTCAACATGAAAGTGGCATGCGAGTCACAGGAAGGGAAGGCCTATGAGTTTCTGGTCAAGACTGAGAGAAGATCTTGAGACAGTGCGTACCCATGACCCCGCAGCCCGCGGCCACCTGGAAATCCTCATTAACTATTCGGGGATGCACGCTATTTGGGCTCACCGACTTGCCCATAAGCTATGGCAAGGTGAATCGACCAAGAGTTTGGCGCGTACGCTTAGCCAGTTGGCACGGTTTTTGACCGGGGTTGAGATTCACCCGGGCGCAACTATTGGCCGTAGGTTCTTTATAGATCACGGTATGGGCGTGGTGATTGGTGAGACTACGGAAATCGGTGACGATGTCATGCTGTACCACGGTGTGACCCTGGGCGGCCGTTCCTTGGAGAAGGGTAAACGCCACCCCACCATTGGTGACCGGGTGACGGTGGGCGCCGGTGCTAAGGTTCTAGGGCCGGTACTGATTGGCCCTGACTCAGCAATCGGCGGTAACTCGGTGGTTGTGCATGACCACCCGGCTGATTCGATTATTACCGGCATTCCGGCGCGCTCACGACCCCGAACCCCCGACGCTAAGAAGCCCCTGGTTGATGCGGTGGAGTATGTAGACCCCACCATGTGGATCTAAATACTAAGAAAGAAGCCCTACCCCGGTAAAGGAGTAGGGCTTCTTGATATTTAGTACCGGTCAAGCTCACCCACTGACCTGCCCGGCCAGCTGATGCGTGGCTGGCCTTTTGGGATCTTGGCCGGCACGGAAGCGCATGAAACCTGCCAAGCGCAAACCCTAGTGGGTGTGGGAGTCCTCGGCGTTAATCTCGCTACGGTCACCACTCCACTCGGTGTGCCACATGCCCTCAGCATCAACGCGACCGTAGGTGTGGGCCCCGAAGAAGTCACGCTGACCCTGAATCAGGGCAGCGGGCAGACGCTTGCGGCGTAGGCCGTCGTAGTAGCTCAATGAGGATGCAAACACGGGGACGGGAACTCCCTCTGCAGTAGCCTTGGCCACAACGCGGCGCCATGAGGGAACCAGGTCTTCCAGCAGCTTCTTGAAGCCGGGAGCCAGCAGCATGTTGGCAGGGGTTTGGTCCTTATAGGCGTCCATAATGACACCGAGCAGTTCAGCGCGGATGATGCAGCCTGCGCGCCAGAGACCGGCGATAACATCGAGCTTGAGATCCCAGCCGTATTCCTTACTTGCCTTGGTCAGCATGTCGAGGCCCTGGGCGTAGGAGACGAGCTTGGAGGCGAAGAGTGCCTTGCGGACGTCCTCGATAAATTCCTCATCGCCAGCGGCTACCGCGGTGGCCGCAATCAGGCCTGCGGGCAATTCTGCCTGTGCCTGGGTGCGAGCGGCGGGGTTTGATGAAGACAGCGCACGGGCGAAGACTGACTCAGCGATGCCTGAGACGGGTGAGCCGAGGTCGAGTGCGGCCTGAACAGTCCAAAGACCGGTACCTTTCTGGCCTGCTTGGTCTGTGATGACATCAACGAGAGGCTTGCCGGTCTTGGTGTCGACCTGGGCCAGAACCTCAGCGGTGATTTCGATGAGGTAGGAGTTCAGGTCCGTGGTGTTCCAACGCTTAAAGATTTCGGCCTGCTCGGCGGGCTCTACTCCGGCAACGGTGCGGAGCAGGTCGTAGGCTTCGCCGATAACCTGCATGTCTGCGTATTCGATGCCGTTGTGAACCATTTTGACGAAGTGACCGGCGCCGTCGGTGGAAATCCATGCGCAACAAGGGTCGCCGTTGGGTGCCTTGGCGGAAATCTTTTCGAGCAGGGGGCCGAGGGATTCGTAGGCCTTGGCGGAGCCGCCGGGCATGATGGAGGGACCCTTCAGGGCGCCCTCTTCGCCACCTGAGACGCCGATACCGACAAAGTGCAGTCCCTTTTCAGCCAGTGCGCGTTCGCGGCGGATGGTGTCGGGGAAGTGGGAGTTACCGCCATCGATAATGACGTCGCCTTCATCGAGAAGGGGTACCAGCTGGTCAATGACGGAATCAACGGGACCGCCGGCCTTGACCATGATCAGAATCTGGCGGGGCGACTCCAGGGAGTCAACCAGTTCCTGGAGCGTCTCGGTGCGGATAAAGTCACCTTCTGAACCGTGGGCTTCAAGGAGGGCATCGGTTTTTTCAACAGAGCGGTTGTGGAGGGCAACGGTGTAGCCGTTGCGGGCTAGGTTTCGGGCTAGGTTAGCGCCCATAACAGCCAGGCCGGTTACGCCAATCTGCGCCTTCTGTGCAGTCTTATTTTTAGTCATGTCTTAAAGACTACGCCGGTTACTGTCTTTTGTATTTACAGGCCGACTGAGACAAATAAAACTTTCACATATTGGGAGGGAACGGGCGCACTCCCCCCAGCCTCTAATCAGCTAGCTGTTATAGGTGTCCTTAAAGAGGACCCAGACGGCAGCAGCGCCAATTACTAGGGCAACTACAGCGAAGATTGACCAGAGGGTTACGAGAGTGCCTTGCCCTATGAAGAAGAGGGAAATTGCCAACCAGGTGGCTGACAGAAAGACTGCTGTAAAGTTTCTGGGTTTAAAGTTACGATTCATGGCTTTCTTCCGTCACCTAGGGACACGAGGTGTCAGGGCGGCTCATCAGGTGAGTGAGCTTTTAGCCCCTGATAAATCTTAATAAAAGAAAAACCCCGCACAGGATGCGGGGCTTCTTGGTGGGTCCTACCGGGATCGAACCGATGACATCCACGGTGTAAACGTGGCGCTCTACCAGCTGAGCTAAAGACCCATATGTCTTCCGCCTTATCTCTCGCGGCGACAGGTAATACTCTACGCAGTCCTAAAGGGCTGTGCAAATCGAAAAGGGGTTCACCTGACCATTTTTAGGTCATTTTTTGCCCATTTTTACCCAAAAACCCCGCATAATACTGCCCTGACATGGGGATATATTCAGGGTAAAAAAATTCCAAAAAATTTTCCAAGCGCTCCCAAAAAGCCGAAGGGCCCCTTACTAGAGGCCCTTCGATACTCACACTTTACTTGCCCTGGTGGGAAATCAGACGGGTAGCAGTCCATTCCTGAGCCAAGGACTCAGTGGTGGTCACTTTAAGCCCTGCCAAGGGAGCCGCATGCAACACATCTGCCGGAGAAACATAACCTTGACGACCGGATTTAGGTGTCAGCAACCAAATCACGCCCCCATCATCAATAGAGGCAAGCACATCCATCAGCCCGTCAACCAGGTCGCCATCATCAGAGCGCCACCACAGAAGAACACCGTCGACAATTTCCTGGTCGTCCTCATCCAGCAACTCAGAACCCAACAAATCTTCTAGAGAGTCTCGAAGATCAAAGTCAACGTCGTCGTCATAACCGAACTCTTGAACCAAGCCGTCTTCGGGCAGGCCCAACATTTCTAGTGTCAGTTTTTGTGCAGCACCAGTGGCACTCACGTGCGTCCTCCAAAATCAAACCGTTAGGGTCCTTAGCTCCCAGGCCCGCATCGTGGAACGGCCCTCAAAGCTATACAACCCTGCTATCAGTACCTACTGAACACTTTTCAGCCCATCAAATCAACAGAACACGACCAAAAACTGCCGGTAAATTTTGCGCTGAACCCAAGCCACCTTAAGTGACGGCTATTTCACACCGGTAAACCAACGTCACCGTGACCTAAAAGGGGATAATTTGTGACAACATAGAAGAGAAGTTGTCTCTGCGACTAAAACTCTTGGCACATGAGACAAGACAAAAGGTTCACCATCGGCAGCACAGTTGCCCCGCGGTGACACAGACCCCTACAACAAAGAGAGGTTGGCTAGTGGGACCCTCAGATACGAACGATCACGTTCTCAGTGCACTGACCAATAGCTTCACTGACATCGACCCCGAAGAGACCAGCGAATGGCTCGAATCGTTTGATGACCTTGTAGAAGCGCACGGCACCGAGCGTGCGCAGTTCATTGTTCGCTCACTCATGCAGCGGGCAGGCCAGAAGTCAATCACCGTCCCCATGGTGACCACCACTGACTACGTCAACACCATTCCTGTAGACCAGGAGCCTGAATACCCCGGTGACGAGCAGATCGAACGTCGCTACCGTGCATTCCTCCGCTGGAACGCAGCCGTCATGGTTCAGCGTGCCCAAAAAGCTACCATCGGCGTGGGCGGGCATATCTCCTCGTATGCCGGTGTTGCAACCCTCTACGAGGTAGGCTTCAACCACTTCTTCCGCGGACGCAACCACCCCGGTGGCGGCGACCAGATCTTCTTCCAGGGCCACTCCTCACCCGGTAACTACGCTCGTGCCTTCCTCGAAGGCCGTATCACCGAAGAGCAACTCGATGGTTTCCGCCAGGAAAAGACCAAGCAGGGCACCCACCTACCCTCCTACCCGCACCCCCGGAACCTGCCCGACTTCTGGCAGTTCCCCACCGTATCCATGGGTCTTGGCCCCCTCAACGCAATCCACCAGGCACAGTTCAATAAGTACCTGAATAACCGCGGTATCAAGGACACCTCCCAGCAGCATGTCTGGGCTTTCTTGGGTGATGGCGAAATGGATGAGCCCGAGTCGCGTGGCGCTCTCCAGCTTGCCGCTAATGACAAGCTGGACAATCTGACTTTCGTCGTTAACTGCAACCTGCAGCGACTGGACGGCCCCGTTCGCGGTAACGGCAAGATCGTTCAGGAACTCGAAGCTTTCTTCCGCGGTGCCGGCTGGAACGTCATCAAGGTTCTCTGGGGCCGTGAGTGGGATGCCCTCCTCGAAAAGGACAAGTCCGGTGAGCTTGTTCGCATCATGAACGAAACCCTGGACGGTGACTACCAGACCTACAAGGCAGAGTCCGGTGGCTTCATTCGTGAGCACTTCTTCGGCCAGACCCCCGAGACCAAGGAACTGGTTGCGGATATGACCGACGACGAGATCTGGGCCATGAAGCGCGGAGCCCACGACTACCAGAAGGTCTACGCCGCCTTCAAGGCCGCCATGGAACACAAGGGCCAGCCAACTGTCATTCTGGCGCAGTCCGTTAAGGGCTACGGTCTGGGTGCTAGCTTCGAAGCTCGCAACGCTACCCACCAGATGAAGAAGCTATCCATGGAGGACCTCAAGCAGTTCCGTGATCATCTGCGTATCCCCATCTCTGACGAAGAGCTGGAGAAGGACCTCTACAACCCGCCTTACTACCACCCCGGTAAGGACTCCGAAGAGTACAAGTACCTCATGGCCCGCCGTGAGGAACTAGGTGGCTTCATCCCCGCTCGTAAGAATGTCCAGCCCGAGATTACCCTGCCCTCCGAGAAGGCCTACAAGGGTGCTTTCAAGGGCACCGGTAAGCAGATGGCTGCTACCACCATGACCTTTGTGCGCCTGCTCAAGGACCTCATGCGTGAGAAGGACTTCGGCCACCGCATCGTCCCCATCATCCCCGATGAGGCACGAACCTTCGGCATGGACTCCTACTTCCCCACCGCTAAGATTTACAACCCCAACGGCCAAAACTACCTGGCTGTTGACCGTGAACTGATGCTGGCCTACAAGGAATCACCCGAGGGCAAGATCATTCACGTAGGTATCAACGAAGCAGGTGGCACCGCCGCTTTCACCGCTGTCGGCACCTCCTACGACACCCACGGCGAACCCATGATTCCCGTCTACATCTTCTACTCGATGTTCGGCTTCCAGCGCACCGGCGATGCCTTCTGGGCAGCCGGTGACCAGCTCAGCCGCGGTTTCATTATGGGTGCAACCGCAGGCCGCACCACCCTGACCGGTGAAGGTCTGCAGCACGCTGACGGCCACTCGCCGATTCTGGCCGGTACCAACCCCGCCGTCATCCACTACGATCCCGCCTTCGGCTACGAAATTGGCCACATCGTCAAGCGCGGTATCGAGCACATGTACGGCACTGGGGACGAAGACCACAACGTCATGTACTACATCACCGTCTACAACGAGCCCATTCAGCACCCCGCTGAACCTGAGAACCTCGATGTTGACGGCCTGCTTGGCGGTATCTACCGTCTACATGAGGCAAAGAACGACGGGCCCCGTGCCCAGATTCTCGCTTCGGGTGTAGCCGTTCCCTGGGCAGAGAAGGCACAGCAGATTCTGGCCGATGACTGGGGCGTTTCCGCCGATGTCTGGTCAGTTACCTCCTGGACCAACCTGCGCCGCGACGGCCTAGAAGCTGAGCGTGAAATCCTTCAGGATCCCACCGCCAGCCCACGCACTCCCTTTGTTGCCAAGCAGCTTGAGGGTGCAACCGGCCCCATCGTGGCCGTGTCTGACTACCAGACCGACCTCATGGACGGTATCCGCCAGTTCGTTCCCAACGAATTCGCAACCCTGGGTACTGACGGCTTCGGCTTCTCCGACACCCGCGCAGGCGCACGTCGCTTCTTCAAGATTGACGCCGAGTCCATTGTCGTCCGTACCCTGCAGATGCTGGCAAAGCGAGGCGAAGTACCCGCCGATGCGCCCGCCAAGGCATTCGCCCAGTACGATCTGAACAACATCAACGCCGGTACCTCAGGTACCGCAGGTGGTGATGCCTAAGCAGTAGGGCAATAGCTCTGACTGCCTAGGCCCAGGCAAGCCCCCGAGGGAACTCGGGGGCTTGCCTTTTATCTGCATAGGGTGTAAGTGGCTGTGTGAACTTTATTGGCTTTTGAGAAGATGCAGGTCGAGATGGGGCCTGACCAGGCTTTGGGGAGTAGGATAGTTATTTGAAATTATGTACCGGTAATCTTCAAAGATCCGGTCTCCTTCAAGAACTGAGGCGGTAAATCGCGTGATTGCACTGGTGTGCCCCGGTCAGGGCTCTCAAAAACCCGGCTTCCTATCCCAGTGGCTAGAGCTGGAGGGAGTTCGCGACCACTTAGAGCAGCTCTCAGCGGCAGCAGACCTAGATCTGGTGCACTACGGTACCGAAGCTGACGAAGAAACTATCAAAGACACCGCCATTGCCCAGCCCCTTATCGTTGCCGCTGGCCTTGTGACCGGTAGGCTGGCTCTCACAGCGCTGAAGGGTCAGGACCTCATTCTGGCCGGGCACTCCGTGGGTGAGATTACGGCCTGCACCCTAGCCGGTGTACTCACCGACGAAGAAGCCATGCGCTTTATCAAGGTTCGAGCTACCGGTATGGCCGCCGCGTCAGCTGCTACTCCCACCGGCATGGCCGCTGTTCTAGGCGGCGCCGAAGCGGATGTCCGGGCAGCTATTGAAGCAGCTGGGCTGACAGCAGCAAACTCTAACGGCGGCGGCCAGATTGTTGCCGCTGGCTCCCTTGATAGCATTGCGACCTTTGCTCAGAACCCCCCGGCCAAGGCCCGGGTGATTCCCCTCAAGGTGGCCGGCGCTTTCCATACTTCTTACATGGCATCTGCCCAGGAACCCCTGGCTGATTTTGCCGAGATTCTCAGCCCCGCCCAGCCCCAGTTTGAGCTTCTTTCTAACTATGACGGTCAGGCTCTTGCAGGTGGCCAGGAGACCCTGGACTCTTTGGTCGCCCAGGTCACCCGCCCCGTCCGCTGGGACCTCTGCATGCAGACTCTCGGTAACCACCAGGTAAGCCGCATCGTTGAAGTCTCTCCCGCTGGCACCTTGATAGGCCTGGCTAAACGAGCCATGCGCGGAACCCCCAGCACTGCGGTAAACACCCCTGCCGACCTTGAAGAACTTACAGAAGCGCTCAGCGCATAGCCCACCCGAAAGGATCTCCCATGCCTACTCTCCAGCAGGTTGAGACCAACCGATACTCCCGTATTTTGGGGTACGGTGCCGCCCGCCCCGACCTCCTGGTCACCAACGACGATATAGCCGGGCCGATCAACTCATCCGATGAATGGATTGTTCAGCGCACCGGCATCAAGACCCGCCACCGTGCCTCAGAAAAGATTTCGGTTGCCGACCTAGCTATTGGTGCCGCTCAGGACGCGCTAGAAGCCTCAGGCCTTGCCGGGGAAGAGCTGGATGCTGTCATCATCTCCACCATCTCCCACCCCTACGCCACTCCTTCCTTGGCTACTATCGTGGCCGATGCTGTTGGGTCAAAAGCGCCGGCCTACGACATCTCAGCCGCCTGCGCAGGCTTCTGCTACGGTATTGCCCAGGCTGATGCGCTAGTACGCTCTGGCCTAGCGAATAAAGTACTGGTCATCGGTGTTGAGAAGCTCTCAGACTTCATCGATAACACCGAACGATCCATCTCCTTCCTGCTCGGTGATGGTGCTGGTGCCGCAGTGGTAGGAGTATCGGATACTCCCGGTATCGGCCCCACTATCTGGGGTAGCGACGGTGAGCGTTGGGGTGCAGTGGGCATGACCCACTCCATGCTCGATATCCGCAACCGCGACTTTATAGCCAACCCCGTGCAGGAGGGCGAAAAGATTTGGCCCACCCTGCGTCAGGACGGCCAGGCTGTCTTCCGCTGGGCCGTCTGGGAAATGGCCAAGGTTGCTCAAAAGGCACTGGAGGCCGCAGGTATTACCGCAGATGAGCTGGGTGCGCTCATCACCCACCAAGCCAACATGCGCATCATCGATCAGATGGTCAAGACCCTCAAACTACCTGAGACTGTTGAGGTTGCCCGCGATATTGAATGCGCCGGAAATACTTCCGCCGCGTCGGTTCCTCTTGCCGCCCACCAGCTTCTGCAAGAGAACCCCCAACTGTCCGGCACCTTTGCCCTACAAATCGGTTTCGGCGCGGGCCTAGCCTTCGCAGCCCAGGTCGTCGTCCTTCCCTAGCTCCTATCGGCAGGGTACCGCCAAAAACGGCGCTCAGGCTGCCGCAATATTTTGAAAAATGTTAGATTTATTTCAAAATTTTAGTGGCGTCACACCGTCTCTTTGCGCGGGCTAGAAGCTACACTCATTGTTGAGGCTTAAGCGGGACTCCCGTGGCCAGCCACCACCCTTGCCCTAAGGCTTGGTGCGTAAAGTCAAAAGCGGCCTATAGGGCCGTCATCTCTCAAAAGGAGCCATCATGGCAGATCAGAACGAAATCCTTGCAGGTCTTGCAGAGATCGTCAACGAAGAAACCGGCGTTGAGGTAGAGGACGTCCAGATGGATAAGTCCTTCACCGATGACCTGGATATCGACTCCATCTCAATGATGACCATCGTTGTCAACGCTGAAGAGAAGTTCAGCGTCACCATCCCCGACGAAGAGGTTAAGAACCTCAAGACCGTAGGCGATGCTGTCAACTTCATTGCCAACGCCTAAAAAGCGTCGTTAGGTTGGGCCCGGTTTTATGCCGCGCCCAACCTCCTTTTTATTATTTTCACCCTTAGTTCGTCTTCAAAGGATTCAAACATGACTCGTAAAGTTGTGGTGACCGGTCTCGGTGCTACTACCCCCATTGGTGGGGACGTCCCAACGACCTGGGAGAAGGCCCTTGCCGGTGTTTCTGGTATCAGCACCATTGAAGAAGACTGGGTTGAAAAGTACGAGCTCCCCGTTTCTATTGCTGGTCGAGTCGCAGTTTCCGCTGTTGATTCGGGCCGTCTGACCAAGGTCGAAGCCAAGCGCCTTGACCCCTCTGGCCAGCTCGCTCTGGTCGCGGCCCGTGAAGCCTGGCAGGATGCAGGCTTCAGTGGCCCCGACGCTGAAGCAGCTAAGGAGTGCGACCCGCTGCGGACCGCGGTTGCCTTCGGCACCGGTATCGGCGGCGTATGGACCCTCCTTGATGCCTGGGACACCCTGCGCGAAAAGGGGCCCCGCCGTATGCTCCCCATGACCGTGCCCATGCTGATGCCCAACTCTAACGCCGCCGCAGTTTCTATGAACCTCAAGGCTCGCGGCTCAGCACAGACCGTGGTATCTGCTTGTGCCTCATCGACCGAAGCACTTGAAATCGGCCTCATGCTGATTCGTTCGGGTAAGGCTGATGTTGTGATCGCTGGTGGTTCAGAAGCCGCTATCCACCCCATGACCATTGGCGCCTTTGCCAAGATGCAGGCCCTGTCTACTCGCAACGACGACCCCCAGGGCGCTTCACGCCCCTACGATACCGACCGTGACGGCTTTGTCATGGGTGAAGGCGGCGCCGCCCTGATCCTGGAATCTGAAGAGCACGCGCTGGCTCGCGGTGCCCGTATCTACGCTGAACTTGCCGGTACCGGTGTATCAGCCGATGCCTACCACATCACCGCGCCCGACCCCGCAGCTCTCGGTGCTAGCCGTGCTCTCCAGGAAGCGCTAACCGACGGCGGCATCAGCCCCGAACAGGTTGTTCACGTCAACGCACACGCGACCTCCACCCCCGTGGGCGATATTCCCGAGTCCCTGGCTCTACGCGAAGTCCTTGGCGATCACACCGATCAGGTCGCTGTCTCTGCCACCAAATCCATGACCGGGCACCTGCTCGGTGGTGCTGGCGCCCTTGAGGCAGTGCTGACCGTCCTTGCTCTTCATCACCGCAAAGCCCCCTGCACCATCAATCTGCAGAACAAGGATCCCCAGGTTGAGCTCGATATCGTTACCGAAGCACGTAACCTACCTGCAGGCGAGATCGTTGCTCTTTCCAACTCCTTCGGCTTTGGCGGCCACAACGCCGTAGCCGCTTTCCGCAGCGTTGAAAACTAACTAAACCCTAGGGTTCAATAACCAGGGGCGGTCTTCTCAACTAGGGGAAGACCGCCCCTGTGCATCTTCAAAACGCCCTTACCTGCATACTGACATCTGTGTGTGAGAAAAGTCAGATGGTTTTTAGCCTTCGCTCCTAATATGAGCGATATTGATGGTCTTCTTGCTATAACGAAGTGGCTCAAGCTCCTCGTCCCAGGCTTGGCCCAGTGCGAGCGCAAACTGGTCGTAGAGGGCCTTGTAGTCACCGGCGGCTTGCTCAAAGGCGTAGCGGATTCTGTCTTCAGTCACGGTAAAGTTGCCCTGCGCGTCAACGGGCTGTGTACAGAGGCCCAGTGAGGGCGTATGCATGATGCGTAAGGCGCTACTGGTGGCGGTGGGCCGTTCGGTGATCTCAAAGTGGGTATCTGAAAATTGGCGGAGGGCTGAAGCCAGCTGGGCGGCCGTGCCTGCTGGGCCGGTCCAGGTAAGTTCGGTGCGCTGGTAACCGGGGCGGGCAGGTTGGGCTTCCCAGCTCAGCTTGAGGGAGGCTTTGAGGGTGTTTTCGATGCTCCACCGGATATGGCTGGTCAGGGCGGCGGGGACGGCATGTAACAGCACGAACCCGCCGGTGAGGGCGGGGCGTTCAAAAAATCCTTGAGTCTCTGTTGCTGAAAACATGCTTTTTCTATCCTATATCGTGGCTGATGGCTATCAGAAAGCGAGGGTGCAAAGGTGCAGGCAAGAATGGTGGGGTTCTCTTGTTAGGCTCTGGGGTGGGCACGCGAATAGACCTGCGCTAACCGGTCTACGGACACGTGGGTATAGACCTGGGTGGTTGCCAGGGAGCTGTGTCCAAGGAACTCTTGGACTGCTCTGATGTCTGCGCCCCCGTCGACCATGTGGGTAGCGGCGGTATGGCGGAAGATGTGGGCACCACTGGCATCAGTATTATCGAGGGTTTCTAGCAAGCGGGTTAGGTCGGCTCTGATTTGCCGGGCATTTGCTCGTTTGCCCTTGGGGCCTATGAAGAGCGCGTACTGAGGCTCTGGTTGAGTGTGGGGGTACTCCGTGCTAGCTTGCGGTAGCCACTGGGGCCTACCCTGGGCAACCCAGAGGGAGAGAGCTTTCATAGCCTGAGGACCGAACGGCACTACCCGTTCTTTGTTGCCTTTGCCGATGACCCTCAGGGTTCTGCCCTGCCGGTCGATGCTGGTTAGATCGAGACCGGTGAGCTCTGAGATGCGGATACCTGTTGCGTAGAGGACTTCCACGGCCGCGTTCAGGCGCAGGAGCCGGGGGTTGAGCGGGTCTAGCCCCAGCGCACGGTGCAGGGTCTGGGTCAGGCTTTCCATATGGTGAGCTGAGAGCACCGTGGGAAGGTAGCTGGTTTTCTTGGGGGTGGAGAGCTTAAGCGCCGGGTTGGTTGCTATCAGTTCTTCCTCTTCTGCCCAGAGAAAGAAACTGCGAATACTTGAGGTTCTGCGTGCCATCGACGATCTGGCCGCCTGCTTCTGGTGGTGGGTTGCCAGCCAGCCACGGAGCAATTCCAGGGTGATATGTGAGAGGTGAGTTGTTCCGTGCCTCCTGGCATAATCAAAAAAATCCCGGAGATCTGCCAGGTAGGCCCTCATGGTTTCGGGTGACCGGTGCAATTCATAGGTCAGGTAGCGCTCATAGGCTTCAAGGGCCCTGACGTATTCTCGATCTTCGTCGATAGCGGCTGCACCGATTTTGAGGGTGGTGGGCAGCTGATGACTCTCGTAGCTTGGGCCCATCTACTCCCCCTCTTTTCTTACCTGGATATGACGACCATAGGTTCACCCCATTTTAGCCCCTAAGTGCTTGTGCCCTTGCTCAAACTTTTTGCGCCAGCCATTTCCCTGACTCTGAGCTAGCCCTAACCGTTCCATCTGGGTCAGCGCTAGCATGACAGACCGGGCTGGGATTCCGCTTTCAGCACCGATAGCGTCCACAGGGCGGTAGCTACTGACCGGGAGCACGTCCCAGACCCTGCCTTGAATCTCCGTTAGGCTGTCTATTAGCGCCTTCCGGGCATCGACAGATTCGCTCAACAGACTGGCCTGTTCAGGGGCTTCTAAATTCAACCTACCTCTTTCGAGGTGTGTGGCATCGGTGATGAGCTGGGCTAGCCCATCGCGGATCAGCCGGTGGCAGCCCTCAGAGCTCGGGGAAAAGATAGGCCCGGGTACCGCGTAGACCGGCCTGCCCAGCTCTAGAGCGTGGTGGGCGGTGTTGAGGGCTCCGCTGCGCCAGCGGGCTTCTACGACCACGGTGCAGTAGGCAAGGGCCGCAATGAGCCGGTTCCTTTGCAAAAAACGGTAACGCGTGGGGTTCTGGCCCAGAGGGACTTCCCCCAGAATCAGTCCACGGTCGATGATGTTTTCGAGCAGACTGGCGTTTTGACGCGGGTAGAGCCGGTCCAGCCCACCTGCCATGAGGGCAACCGTAGGAAGTTCCGACGCGCCGGTGCTCAAGGCGACCCGGTGAGCTAGAGCGTCAACCCCAAATGCGCCCCCGGATACGATGGTCTTACCCGCTGCGGCTGAGTCACCGGTTAGGTGTGAGGTTGCAGAGTTACCGTAGGAGCTGACATCCCTGGAGCCTACGATGGCCTGGCTGGTAGCAAGGTTGAGATGCTTGAGCAAGGCTCTATCGCCTCTGCCCCACAGCCCAAAGGGCATACGTTCGGCAAGGTCATTGAGGGCCACCGGCCAGTCAGGGTCTTCGGGCACACAGAGCCAGGCCCCGCAGGCCTTTGCCCAGGTCATATCCTGCTCTACCCTAATCCCACCCCGTCGGGCCTGCCAGCGTTCCATACGGGCTTGCACAAGACCACGGAGCGAGGCAAAGAGCTGGGGGTCCTCCCGGCCAGCTTGCGCCAGCTCTTCCTGCAGGTAGCTGGCCGTCAGCTCCCTGCGCCCGGTCAAGAAATCGGCTGTCAGGAGCGGCCCGCAGAGGGCGATCAGGGCGGTAGTTGCTGTATCTTCGGGGTCGCTGATCCGCATGATTTCCGCTCTTGCGCGGCGGATATTTTCGAGGTCCTGGTGCTCAGTCATGATGCGCTGCCTTCCATACCAAGATTGCGAAAATACAGGGCCAGGTCCAGATGGTCCTGGGTGGGGCTAGTGCTCCCGTCAAGATCGGCCAGGGTCCAGGCGGTTCGGAGTACCCGATCATAACCGCGAGCGGTGAGCGTCCCCCGGTCAATGGACCGGGATAGCTCCGCGGTGAGAGCCGCAGAGAGCTTAAGCGGCCCGCGCAGAATCTTTCCGTTCGTCTCAGCATTGGTGCTCAACCCGTAGGGAGCAAGCCGCTCAGCCTGAGCCGCCCGTGCCTCTTTCACTCTCTCCCGAACCCTTGCAGAACTCTCATAAGTGCCGCTGGCTGCCAGATCAGCGGCCGTCACCTTAGGGACGGTAATACGCACGTCAAGACGATCGAGTAAGGGGCCAGAGAGCCTACCGAAGTATGCCCTCCGTTCCCTGCTGGTACAGGTGCAGTCCAGTCCCCGCCCCACGTTGTTACCGCAGGGGCAGGGGTTAGCCGCCATTACCAGCTGAAAACGTGCCGGGTAGCGAGCAGAAGCTGCAGCGCGGTCGATGACAATCTCCCCGCTCTCCAGCGGCTGGCGGAGCGAGTCAAGAACTGTCCGCTTGAACTCAGGTGCCTCGTCCAGGAAGAGGACCCCGCGGTGGGCCTTAGAGACACAGCCGGGACGGGGAATGCCAGCACCACCACCCAGAATTGCGGGAGCGCTGGCGCTGTGGTGGGGCGCTTCGAAGGGAGGAAGGGTCATCAACGAACTCCGAGCCGCCCCACCCGAGCACAGCGAATGAATTGCCGTTACCTCCATAGCATCTTGGGGACCCAGCGGCGGCAGAATACCGGTCAGCCGCTCAGCAAGCATGGTTTTACCTGAGCCAGGAGGCCCATTCAGGAGCAGATGGTGCCCACCCGCCGCAGCAATTTCTAGTGCCAGCCGGCCTTCGGCTTGACCAGCAACATCTGCCAGGTCAGGAGGTAAAGCCTTGGTTTCTTGTTCATTCTCTCGCACGGGTCTGGTCAGCTGAGGCCGTTTGAGACTTTCAGGCTTCTTAGCACCCAGTTCCACAAAGATATCGGCCAGGCAGCTGTAGCCGTAAACCTCAGCCCCCGCAACCAGCGCCGCCTCCTGCTGGTTACCGGCAGGAACCACAACCTTGGGGTACCCCGCATCGACAGCGGCCTTAACCGCAGGCAAAATACCGGGTATCTCCCGCAGGCTCCCGTCCAGACCTACCTCCCCCAGGTAGACAGTCTGCCCAGACGGCTTCAGCTCCCCTACAGCTTGCAGGGCAGCTACCAGCATGGCAACGTCAAAGGCAGATCCCCGCTTAGGCAGGGTCGCCGGAGTGAGATTGACGGTGAGCTTCTGCGGCGGCAGGGCAAGCCCGGAATTCTTAGCCGCAGAACGTACCCTGTCCTTAGCCTCATTCAAAGAATTATCGGGGAGACCCAGCAGTACAAAGCCAGGAAGCGCAGCGGACACATCAGCCTCTACCTCAACCAGGTGGCCTGTTACCCCGACCAGTGCTATTGAGAACGTCCGAGCAAAAGCCACAGCTACAGCACCGCCTTAACATGCTCAAAAGTGAAGTCCTCGGCTGTGCCGCACACCGCAACAGCATCAATACGCAGGGAACGGTAATCACCGGTATGCTCCGAACACCAGGCATAAGCAAGCTGACGGAGCCGGTTGCCTTTCTCACGGGTAATGGCTTCTAGCGGGTGGCCGTATCCGCTCCCTGACCGCGTTTTAACCTCAATAAAAACCAGATCCATGTCGGGATCAACCATGACCAAATCGATCTCCCCCACCGGTGAGCTCCCTAGGTTGCCAGACGGTGGCCGCCAATTCCGTTCCACCAGGCTATAGCCATTAAGTTCCAATACAAGCAGCGCAAGGTCTTCACCCCAGCGCCCTACCCTAGTGTGGTTGGCGATACTGGACTGGGTTCTCAAGCTCATAGCCAGGCCTTTCTCATGTGAGGGTCAGGTACCCTCAGCATGGCCTAGCAGACCCCCACTACCTCGCCCCAAGTAGCGCTGTGTATGACTCAAACCGCCCTAGATGCACAAATACAGAGGTAAGCCAGCTACCAAAAGGTGAAAGAATGACGGCCTATTTCCTCGCAGACCTCTCGGGTGCTCACACCCGAGAGTCAATCACCCCACCAGCAGTAGGTAGCGCGGGTAGGGCAAAGCCCCGGTGGGAACTCACTCACCGGGGCCATGAGAACAAGACAGGCACTACCCTAAATCGGGGTCCAAATCAGTCAAATGAGGTACAACCAGTTCCTCCGCAGCCGCCCGCTCCTCAACGTTGATATCACGCACAGAGTAGACCCTCACATTCTTCACAAACCGGGAAGAACGGAAGACATCCCAGACCCACACGTCCTGAAGCTCCACCTCAAAATAGATAGCTCCGTCTGCGGTTCGCGGTCTTACCTGTACCTGGTTAGCCAGGTAAAAACGACGGTCGGTTTCCACTATGTAGGTAAAGAGCTCAGCGACATTCTTGTACTCTTCGTAGAGGGCAAGCTGGGCACCTGATTCGTAGCTCTCTAAATCTTCGTTACTGCTCATCGATCCTCCTTCTCTCGTTCAAGCAATGCGGCTTTCACCTGATCTGCTGTTGCTGGGAGCGACCAGCTCAGGCGGTGGACCGGTGTAGGGCCGGCCTCCTTAATCCTGGCCCGGTGAGTGGTAGAACCATAGCCCTTATTCTTGGCCCATCCAAAGCCCGGATAAGTACGGTCAAGCTCTACCATGAGCCCGTCGCGTTGGACCTTGGCTACCACTGAGGCGGCAGCAATGGAGGCACACCGGAGGTCTCCCTTAACTTCCATCTGGACCGGCCCGAACCAACCGTTCTGGGTACCCGGAACAGCTTTCCAAGCTTCTGCAACAAGGTCAGTGTAGAGTGCCTGGACTGGGTCAAGCTCAGCAAAAAGGTCATTCTGCGGGTCTGCCAACCAGTTATGTTTGCCATCCAACAAGATAGCATCGGGGTAAGCCCCAGCGGCAGCTACCTGGGCAAGCGCTCGCTGACCTGCTAAGCGCAAGGCTGTGGTAATGCCCAGGGCGTCAATCTCCGCCGGTGATGCATGACCGACAGCGGTTACAGCCCACTGCTGAATCTCGGGGAGCATAGCCAAGCGTTTTTTCTCGCTCAGCGCCTTGGAATCAACCAGTCCCTCAACCTTCAGCTGGGCACCGGCCTTAATGACAGCTACCCCCACCGTCACCGGCCCAGCCAGCGGTCCACGGCCTACCTCATCCATACCGGCTAGCAGGGTAAGGCCCCGCGCAAACAGCGAGGACTCTACCGAAAGGTCAGCAACTGGCCTTGTTTTACCTACCAACTGGCTACTCGCTATCGGGGACCTGCGAAAAGACGTCATCGGCACCATTGATGAAAGTAAAGTTGGACAGCGGCCAAGCTACCACGAATACCTCACCAACCACCTCAGCATCGTTGATAAACTCTGTACCGGTCTCAATGTGGTAGCGGGAATCAGCCGAATTGGAACGGTTATCGCCCATGACGAAGTAGGAGCGTTCGGGGACAATGACGTCAAAGGCGACCTCGGTCGGTTTGACACCGGGCTTGAGGTAGGTTTCGTCAATCTTGACACCGTTGACAAAAATACGCCCGTCTGGGGTACCCACAACGTGATCCCCACCGACACCGATAACGCGTTTCACAAGGTAGTTGGATGAGCTGTCTGGCATCACGCCCACAAAGGCTAGGGCATCGCGCACAGGGTTTGAGTTAGAAGAGGCAGGCATCCACCCCTGGGCGTCTTTGAAGACCACGATATCGCCGCGCTCAGCCTCACCGAACAGTTCACCGGCCACATTCACAAAGACTCGGTCGTTGATCTGGAGAGTGTCCTCCATAGAGCTGGAGGGGATGAAGAACCCTCGTACCACAAAGGTTTTGAGCAAGAAAGCGATGAGGACCGCGTACAGAATAATCAGGGCGTACTCTTTGAGAGCGCTGTTTTCGCGGCGGCGTTTACCGCCTTTAGGTTTCTTCACCTTTGCGGTATCGCTGTCGCTAGTCTCATCAATGTTTGCTGAGTTCTGCTGCTCCATGAGCATGCACCCTTCTGCTGAAAACGTCTTTACTGGTTTAGTTTAGTTGCTGATTCTGCAAGGACGGTGGAGGCATTGGCCCAGCCCGGTTTGGGTAGGGGCCCTTGGTCACCTTAGTCAGGTGTGGTGCTACTTGGCCCTATTTTGTTCAAAGGCCAGACGGTATAGACGGGGGACCCAATCACCTTGTCCACCCTAACCATGCCACCTCCAGGTGCCCCCAAAAGCGCCCGTGAGTCAGCTGAGTTAGATCTGTTATCTCCCATAAGCCAGATTCTGCCCTCTGGAACCTGCACGCTAAAGGACACATCACTAGCACTCTCCCCCTGGGGCAGGTAGGGTTCCTCAAGCCGCTGGCCGTTCACCAAAAGGTAGCCCTCTGAATCGCAACATTCAACGGTGTCACCGCCCACCCCAATCACCCGCTTGATGTAAACCGTATCTGAACCCACCAATCCTAGCCACTGCCCAGCCGTTCCCAGCGGATCCCGAACCCAGGGACTACCGGATTGGTAGGGGGAAAAAGAACCGGTGCCGTCAAAAACGACTACGCTACCGCGCTCGATATGGCCGGACTGCTTGGAAACAATCAGCCGGTCCCCGGGCTCATAGGTCGGTTCCATGGAGGCAGAAGGAATGTAGTACACGTCATAAAAGAAAGACCGAATAACCAGGAGCACCGCCAAGGCAAGGAGCGAGGCAGTAGCAACAAGGCGCCAGCCCCGTAAAAAGGGTTGGCGCCTTGCCTCACTGGATTCGGCGGTGAGGCCGCTATCCATTGATAAAGGTGAAACCTAGTCGGTTTAGGCTTCGCGCTTCTCGCGGATACGAGCAGCCTTACCGTGGCGGTCACGCATGTAGTAGAGCTTGGCGCGACGGACGTCACCGCGGCTAACAACCTCAATCTTTTCGATGACGGGAGAGTGTACGGGGAAGGTACGCTCTACGCCAACACCGAAGGAAACCTTACGAACGGTGAAGGTTTCGCGGATGCCGCCACCCTGGCGACCAACAACGAAGCCTTTGAAGACCTGGACACGGCTGCGGTTACCTTCAACGATGTTGACGTGTACGTTGAGGGTGTCGCCGGGGCCGAACTCGGGGATGTCGGTGCGAAGTGACTTGTTGTCAATGAAGTCAAGAGTCTGCATTGAATTTCTCCGTGAATATCTCTGCCGCAGGTCAAACATATTCCTGATAAATCGTAGGCAGTGTCTGAGGACGCCGGGGCGCCAGACCGATGCTGTCTACGAGTAGATTGTTTCACCCTCACCCGCTCTGGGGGCTTGGGTGGCTCATACTGTTAGCGGTCGCTCTTCCCCCTACGGCAGGGGCGTGCCCAGTATGAACACAAAAAATAATTATCTCACAGGAAATTAGCTCTGGCCAAGTATGCTGGCGGGAAAGATTGCTAACCTTGTGTGAGTTTAATTGCTTGGCTCTGGGGCTCCTTATGCAAGGGCCGCTTGCTCGGCGGCTTTCTTAGCGGCATGCAGTTCTTGCAGGAGCTTACGGTCCTTCTTGTCCCAGCCCTCTTGGGGGTAGGCCTTTATCATGTCGTAGCGTCGCTCAAAGGTGCGGATAATCTGCTCATCGCGCCGCCAGCGGGCGATGGCCCCGTGGTTGCCAGATAGCAGAATAGAGGGAACCTGCTGGTCCCGCCAGGTAGCCGGTTTAGTGTAGACCGGGTATTCAAGCAAGCCGCCTGTGTGGGATTCTTCGTCCAGGGACTCGGGGTTGCCCATAGCACCGGGTATCAGGCGGGTAATAGCCTCAATCATGACCATGACCGCGACCTCTCCCCCATAGAGAACATAGTCACCAATGGATACCGGCATGACTCTAAAGCTTTGCTGGGCCCAGTTGAGTACCCGCTCGTCGATGCCCTCGTAGCGGGCGGGCGCAAAGACAATGTGTTGCTCTTCTTCGGCCAGCTGGTAGGCCAGTTGCTGGGTGAGGACCTGCCCGGCCGGGGAAGGAACGATCAGTAGCGGCTGGGAGTCGCCAGCAAGCGGGGAGTTAGCTAGGGCTTGGTCCAGGGCCAGGCCCCAGGGTTCGGGTTTCATGACCATGCCTGCTCCCCCGCCGTAGGGGGTGTCGTCCACGGTCTTGTGCCGGTCGGTGGCGTAGTCGCGCAGGTTGGTGAGGTTTAGCTCAACTTTGCCGGTCTCTTGGGCTTTGCCCAGCAGGGAAAGTTCCAGGGGCGCAAGGTACTCGGGGAAGATAGTAATGACATCAAAGCGCATGGGTTATGCGTCCTGCTCGTTTTCGCTCTCTTCGGTCTTGCTGTTGAGTTCCAGTAAGCCGGCGGGCGGGTCGATAATGACGTACCCCTCTTCAATATCAATAGCTGGAATAAGCTCTTCGACGAAGGGAATCATGACCTCAGAGCCGTCCGCGGTGTTTTTAAGGAGCATGATGTCCTGGGTGGGCATAGTTTGCAGGCCCACGACTAGGGCGATGGGTTCTTGGGGTAGGTAGCCGTCCTCGCTGATGTCAGAGGCCAGGTAGACCGGCAGATCCAGGAGTTGGTGCTCGTAGTAGCCTTCGCTATCGTCTTCTGCCGCTTCGGTGGTGGAGTCGAAGCTGAGGCGGGTGTCGCGTAGGAGTTCGGCCTGGTTGCGGTTTGTGATTTCTTGGAAGGCTACGACCAGGATTTTTTTGTTCCAGCGGGAGTTTTTGACAGTCAGGCTACCTGCCGGTGCCAGGGCACCGGCAGGAGTTGCAGGGTTATGGTTTTCGATCTCGAGGACGGAGCCGGGGGCGAAGCGTTCTTGGGGGGAATCGGTGAAGAGCTGGACGGTGACTTCGCCGCGAATGCCGTGGGGTTTGCCGATTCGGGCTACCTGGACCTGCATGGGTGGCTCCTTAGAAATATATATACAGAGACACTACTTACTTTAGTGGATGAGCTTCAGATAAGTGTTAAGTTTGCTAATAAATCCATCTTTGACTTCAGTAACTGACTTGCCTAGTTCAATGAGGTTTTCATAAGTTCTTCTATAAAAATATCCATCTCACAATTCATATACCACGAATCTGGAGGGATATATTCACCGCGCTGTGCCTGCTCAGGAAGCGGGAAAGGTATATAAAACTGGCCGGTTCGAACAAACTCCAGAACATTTTGAGACGAGTTGTCCAGCAACTCCGCACCTAGGGGAATGCATTGGCAGATAAGCTTTGGTTTAGAATCGTTGCAGATCGGATAAGCCAGATATACATTACGCCGGGTTCTTAAAGCGTAAGTTGCCATCTGATATTGGTCTGGCATGGAGGCCTTAGTGACACCCAAATCTGAGACTTTATACTTTGCATCAACATAGAAAGATTTGCTATCTTTAGTGACAACAATGTCAGGGGATTTCCCTCGATCTGCAGGTTCCCATCTACCAGCCTTGCCTGTACTATAAAAAATATTGATTCGCCGAGATTTACTCTGCCCTTTAGTAGATACACCAACTACATTTGAGATAATCCTCTCGGCTAATTGCTCCCACAGTTTACTAGTGGCATATTTTATATTGACTATTACACCCGAGCCCAAGGAGGAACCAATCGCTAATCGATATTCTGAAGTCAAAATCGCCAAAGCTAATTGATAGCTCTTCCTAACATAATAGTTTTCATTTGAACTGGAAATATAATTTTTAGCATCACTTATTACTTTATTGACAACAATATGACCACCCTGAATGTAAATATCACTGCTAAATTCAGGTCTCGATCGAATAGCCCTGTAGGCTTCACTTGCTTTTTCAGAAAAATTCTCACCACCAGAATTTTTAGAATCTTCTAAAATTTCTTTCAGAGCACAAAAAATCGCTTGCCAGACATGATTCGAAGGCCTAATTTCTTCAAAATGACAAAGAACTCCTTCTCTCGACCTACATGCACTATTAACTAAATCTCTTGAATCAATTCGACCTCTTGGAGCCTTTAAAAATTCATTCTGCGAATGATAAATCGGTTTTATATCTTTGATAGCCTCAAGTGTATTCTGAACAAAGCTTTGAATAATAAATGGTTTCATTAGCTCAGAATTTCTAAACAAAGGGGCAGCATTGGGGCCAAACTCCCTCAAATCCTTCGTTGGCTCTAGCTGGATATCAAAAGATTCCAGCATTCTCCACATTGGTTCAGCAAACTGCTTAACGTATGCGCTAGATTCTTTCAGACTTCCAAAGATTTCTCTTTCTTTAGAATCAGATGGATAATTCTTAGACCAAAGAGGAGACTTTCGCCTAAAGGCAACATCGCCAATAACAGAATCAATTATTTTAGGAGAATAGCCAACACCCTTCACAGCTATAGCATCGAAGTGTTCTACCAATTTGTCAGGGACTTGGAGAAAATCTGTTTCAGCAAGGATAAAGTGAAGTTCTTTCTTATCATTTTTGAGTGTTTCGTACTCTAGTTCCCAGAAGTAATACTTCTTACCCTGATCAACGGCTTCATTATTTTTGTCATGGTTTATAGCGGCAATAAATTTAGACCAAACTTTGGGCACAATATGGAAGATTAGACACTTACTACCCTTTTCTAACTGTATGTTGAGGATAGTAATACCAATGCCATCCCCAAGGGAGCTTACTTGATAACAATTCTCACTCTTAAAATTACCCATTTATATATCCTGAACAGCTTACTGCATAGTGCTAGTATCTAGGGGGGAAACAACTACCATTCTTTCACCAATACCTTTACCCCTTGTCTCTATTCCAGTATTATATATCCACTCTATATCTTCAATTTGGTTAATATTGATATGGAAAGAATGCAAAATTTCAACTAGTTGATTTAATAAATCTCGATAAATTTTTTGGCTGAACTCGCTTCCGCTACCATCTCTCTCTTTAAAGAAGTATGAATGTCCCAACCTACCATCAGGACCAATTTCCTTCGCAAGTACTATATTAGTTTGCAAATACCATTTGATGAGTTCAGGATCAACTTTAAGAGAAAATTCAGAAAACTCTTCTTCACTCAAAAAAGGTTCTATAGTTTCCCATGTAAAACGGCGGCGAAGAGCTAAATCTATAGTGCCTACAGTTCTATCTGTGGAGTTCATAGCACCAACAATATACAGATTTTTAGGAATTACGAGGTAATTAAAAGGCTCATCCAAACCATCAATATAAACCTCAGTTTGAAGACGCACCTTGTCGATAATCTGAAATTTTTCAATTTCCTTCTTGGTGAATACGGCGCGTAAAGGAATCTCTCTTTTTTTTAATTCTTCAATATAATCGACTCTTTTTGATTCTTCTAATAATAGAAGTAAGTCACCAAACACTTTAGAGGTATTTGCTCGATTAATTTCATCAATGACTAGAAGGTAGTCATTATTCGGATCTTTCGCTGCTTCATTGCAAATATCAATAAATACCCCAGAACTCCCCTTAAAACCGCCTTCTCCATCGGATCGCAAGCCCGATACAAAGTCCTCGTATGACGTTGATGGATGAAAAACGACAGTTTCATGGTTTTTAAAAATAGGCTTGCCGTCAGATTTCGCTTCTTTCATCAAGCTACGGATTTTATGGGACTTTCCGCAACCAGCAACACCTTCAAAAATTACATTGCGCGAAGGAAGAATTCCCTCCTTTATTGGATAATTATCATTTCTCATATTACTAATTTCATATTTTTTTGGCTTATATTTATCGTTGATGGTTTGGTCATTATCAGATAATCCACCGCTCAATAAATATCCTGTGATTTCTGTATCCGATGTAAATCCATACTCTCCATTTTCCCAGTAGTACTCATGAAGCATACTAATAAGTAGCCTATACTCATCTGTACGATCATACTGAGACAGTCCTTTATCGACATCCTGGTTGGGGGATCCTAAGAACTCTAGTTGTTTTCTATATTCTTGATATAACTCCCCCAATTCTTCATTATTAACTTCAATATATTTCTTTAATGTTTGAGGTAAACTTCTAGGATTCGTATAACCTCTTTCATTATTAAAACTATTGAGATTATGAAAATGGGATGCAATCAGGTTGCTCTTACCGTTATATTTAAGCCTTACAGAGGTGTTTGTCCTTAAACTATAACCTTCAGCTTGTAAAAAATCTTCAAGTGTAATTGTCCCATATTCACCATTTGGAACGACTTTCTTTAAAGATCTTTCAACTCCTTTTTTTGCTTTTCTTGCTAGCCACGGAATGACTTCATTTGTACTTTCTTTAACAAAACTATCTTTATCTTTCATTTTTACCCCTGAATAGTGTGTGTTATATAACTAAAGGTGCCAACCAGATAAATCTGATTGGCACCTTGTAAGTATTCAGTTAGCGTCGTCGATCGGTCTCGATGACATCTACCCTAAGGCGGTCACCATCGTTAATGGCGTTGACCACGGTGCGGATGCTCCTGGCGGTTCGGCCAGAACGGCCAATCACGCGACCCAGATCATCGGGGTGGACGCTGACTTCCAGAGTTTCACCGCGCCGACCGGTCTTAGCCCGAACCTTCACGTCCTCTGGGTTATCGACGATACCCCGAACCAGGTGTTCGAGAGCGTCAGCCAACATGATTACTCTGCTGCTTCCTCAGAAGCGGCTTCTTCAGTAGCCTCTTCAGCGGGAGCTTCCTCAGCCTTGTCCTCACCCTTGGGGGTGATAGCCTCGGGCAGAATGACCGAGCCCTTCTCGGGAACAACGAACTCAGGCTTAGCGTCAACAGGCTTGACCTGGTTTTCAGCCTTTTCGCCCTTGGCAGCAGCCAGGTCGCCGGTTAGCTTCAGCAGAGCAGCTACCTGCTCGGTGGGCTGGGCGCCAACTGACAGCCAGTACTGGGCACGCTCTGAGTTGATTTCGATGCGTGAGGGGTTCTCGGTCGGGTGGTAAATACCGATTTCCTCGATAGCCTTACCGTCACGCTTGGTGCGTGAGTCAGCTACTACAACACGGTAGCGGGGATCGCGGATTTTACCGAAACGCTTGAGACGAATTTTAACAGCCACTGTAGTGGTTTCTCCTGTTTTCTATCAGTGTTCGAAGAACTGGTCCTGGCTCGTGGGGCGGGCCTGACCAAGCTCCTCTGCGGACACAACCTCCCCCGGATGAGAGGGGCCGGGGAAAATCGAGTACCCGTCAAGTATGCCAGCTTGTTCCCACTTAAGCTAGGCTTTAGCCTCCTAAAAGCGGTGTGTTGTGTCTAATGCGTATGAGGCTGTGCCCGCCGACTGGCTCGGCTCTGGCGGTCAGGGGAGGTCGGCAGGCTCAGCCGCGAGCGTGCAGGGAGCAGGTTTACTTTTTGACTGCCTGCCTCCAGCTGACCGAGCTACCGCCACGCATGATATTGGAGTGATAGATTCGGGCACCCAGGCGGGTCAACAGGGCTGCCGCCAGCAGGGTAAGGCCCAATGCGGCCAGTGGCTCCCACAGGGCCACTTCTTCCGTCAGTAGACGGCGGGGCATAGCGATGGAGGACAGCACCGGCACAAAGGATACTATTTTCAGGATGGTACCCGAAGCATAAACTCCGCCAAAGAGAGCGGCTAACAAAACCATAGTGACGGGGCTAGCCAGGTTGGCTATATCTTCGGTACGGGCCGCCATAGCCCCCACAGCCGCCCAGATAGTTGCAATAGCAGTGAAGCCGGCAATATAGAAGACAGCAAACCAGCCTGCCGAAGGTAGGATCCAGCCAAACTCAGCGGCAGCTCCGGTAACCTGTAAACCGATCAGGGCAACGATTGCGTAAGCAGCAACCTGCAGGATAGCCAGGATCAAATTGCCCACTACCTTGCCTGCTAGCACCTGCCTTAGGGGGACGGCGGTAGCGATGATTTCTACGATGCGATTCTGTTTTTCTTCCACAACGCTATTAGCGATGGCAACACCGAAAAGCACCGTGCTCATATAAAAGAGCATGGCAAAGACAAAAGCCACCAGGAAGGCTAGGGCGGTGTTATCGTTACCGGAGATAGAGCTACTCGTCACCTTAGTTCCAGCACTGAGGGCCTCTAGGTCTATGCCCTGGGCTGCTGCGTTTTGGGCGGTGACGGTGGAGGTAATGGCCTCGCTCATATCGTTGAACAGGCTCTTATCGGGCTCGGTGTCAAAAACCAGCTCCCAGCCACTATCGGTGGGTGCTAGATAGGCATCAGCATCGCCGTCTTTGACCAGGGCGCGGGCGGCATCGGCATCGGCTACTTGGGTAGCGGTGAAGCTGGTGTCTTGGTCACTGGTGGCATCAGCTACGGTGACGAAGGAGCTGGCTCGGCTGTCAGTGGTGGCTAGGGTGTATTCTTTGCCGCCGGAGTTGAGGAAGTAGGGAATAAGGATACTCGCTAGCACGATTAATACTGTGAAAATAGTACTACCGACAAAGCTCTTGTCTTTGAGCTTGACCATGACCTCCCGTGTGGCCACAATCTGCCAGGCGTTTTTGGGCTGATTAATCGTAGTGCTCATTGCTGGGTTACCTTCCGGTAGATATCGCCAAGAGTGGGTAGCTGACGGGAGAATTCGTGCATGTCGTGTTCGATGCCCTGGCGGAGGAGGGCGGTGCGAGTGGCATGCAGGTCGGCGCCGGGTTCGATTTCTAGGATGGCTTGGGTTCCGGCAACGTCCAGGACCTTGAGGCCGGGGAATTCACGCAACCAGGCGGCATCTTGGCCGCCCTTGTAGATGAACCGAGGTACACCGGCCTGACGGAGGTCTTTGGCTTTGCCTGCGGCAGGGATACTGCCCTGGTGCAGGATAACCACGGAATCGCAGAGGCGTTCGACCAAATCAAGCTGGTGGGAGGAGAAGAGAACGGGGACACCCTGTCGCATGAGCGAGCGGAGCATAGCGACCATGGTATCGACGGCTTGAGGATCTAGGCCAGAGAAGGGCTCGTCCAGGATCAGGGCGCTGGGGTTATGCAGGATCGAGGCTACAATCTGGACTCGTTGCTGGTTGCCCAGGGAAAGGGCTTCGAGCTTGTCGTTGAGTCGCTCCCCCAGCCCCAGTTCGCTCAGGTGCTCAGCGGCAAGGCTTTTGGCGCTGCTTGCGCTCATTCCGCGGAGCTGGCCCAGGTAGGTGAGCTGGGCCAGGATGGGCTGTTTGGGGTAGAGGCCGCGTTCTTCGGGCATGTAGCCAAAGCTGGCACGGTCGGCGGCGGTAATCTCTCGACCCCGGTAGCGGATTGAACCTGCGGTGGGTTCGAGCAGGCCCATGATCATACGCATAGTGGTGGTTTTACCTGCACCGTTAGCGCCAAGGAATCCAGTCATGCTCCCGGGTTCTACGGTAAAGCTCACCTGATCAACAACGGTCTTGGTGCCGTAGGTCTTGGTCAGACCTTGCACCTCAATTCTGTTAGCTTGCATCACGGTCTTTCTCCTGGGGAGTTAGGGCTAGCTGGTGTGCTTGCCCCAGTATGTGGTTTTGTTTCTATCTATCACTCTAGGTTTGGGCCAGCATAAAGAACTCCCCCGGGAGGGGGAACCTCTCGGGGGAGTTGTGTGGGGTGGATCAGCTGACCAGCCCTACGCGGTGGGCAAAGATAACCGCCCCGACTCTGTCCCTGCTGTGGGTCTTAGCCAAGATGTTAGAGACATGGGTTTTGACAGTAGCGGCTCCCAGGAACAGGCTTGAGGCTATCTCGGCGTTGGTCATGCCCCCTGCCAGCAGTTCGAGGGTCTCTTTCTCGCGCGGGGTCAGAGAGCTCAGAGCAAAAGCGTCCTCAGGGCTCAGCTCAGGCCCGCTTCCCTGCTTGTTTTCCTTCCCCCGAGAGGTGGATTGCACGAACCGGGCGATGAGTGGCAGGGTCATCTCGGGTGAGAGCAGGGCCAGGCCGCTGGCTACCTTACGGATAGCATCGACCAGGTCATCGGCATCGGATGTTTTGAGCAGGAAGCCACTGGCTCCGGCTTCGAGAGCCGCAAAAAGGTAGTCCTCCCGATCAAAGGTGGTCAGAATCAGGACGGCGGTTTCGGGGTAATCTTGGCGGATACGCGCGGTGGCTTCGATACCGTCCATGACCGGCATCTGAACGTCCATCAGAATGACATCAGGCCGAGTCTGCCCGGTCAGGGCTATCGCGTCCTGTCCGTTACCCGCTTGGCCAACGACCTCCATATCCTCTTCCATAGAGAGAATCAGCGAGAAGCCGCTCCGAACCAGTTCTTGGTCATCGGCCAGAAGAACTCGAATGCTCATGGTTACTTTTCTTCCTGGTAGTCTTCAAAACGGACGGGGAACCGAACGAGTACCCTCCAGCCCTCGGCTCCTGTGCGAGGGCCAATCTGGGCGCTACCTCCGAGAGCGGCGGCTCTTTCCCTGATGCCCTGAAGTCCGTACCCAGCCCTTGGCCTAGCCTGGCTGTTTTCTGTCAAAGTACCGTCATCGGTGACTTCAAGCTCCGCCCAGGTCTTCTCCCCTTGACCGCCGGTACGCAGAGCCAGGATCACCGACCGAGCCGATGAATGTTTACGAACGTTTGTTAGGGCCTCCTGGGCCATACGGTAGATGGAGAGCTGGGTGCCCTGGTGGAGGCCCTCTATTTTTTCCAGGCTCTGGGTATCTACCTGTATCACAGTTTCAATGCCACTTTCTTGCATACTGTGGGCCAGGGCCGGAATATCAGCTACTTGGGGTTCCTTGGCAGTACTACCGGGATCAGCCTCTGACTCTCTCAAAATCCGAATGAGGTTCTTCATCTCTGCCACCGATGAACGGGCCAGCTTTTCAATATTCCGTAGTGGTACTGTAGCTAGCTCAGGTTTTTTCCTTAGGGCTCGGTCTGCCGCAGCAGCCTGAACTCCTATGGACGAGACATGATGGCCCACCGAGTCGTGAAGCTCCCGGGCTATGCGCAACCTGTCCTTATGAACTGCATCCTGGGCTATCTGAACGGCCTGAGCCTCAAGCTGGTCGGCCTGCTGGGCCAGAATATGACGCTGATAGGCCTCCTTCCAGGCAGTACGCCCCAGGGCACCAGCCAGGCCGAAGTAAGAGATATTGACTAAGGTCATTACTATATAAGAGGCTGTAGGGCGACTAAAGAGCCCCCCGCTGTAGTTCTCAATCCCAAAGAGGTTAAAAGCAGAACCCAAGGTCAGCCAGATAGCGATAATCCACAGAAAAACTGAAAGGCAGACTAGGGCGTAAGCAATCCACAGCATAGCCCGGTTTTTAGCCCAAGCCACTGCTGTGTAAAGCACAGTAAAGTAGCATAACTGAGAGCTGAGTGTAGAGACTGCAAGCTGGGAAAAGCTACTCATACCGAAAAATATGGCGGTAGCTACCAGCAGGGTTGCTATGGGGTAACGCCGCCGGGTCATCAGCGGCAGGGTCAAGGCGGCAACAACATAATAGCTCTTGACCGTTTGCTCTGGGTCACTGCTGTAGAGCCCACTGCTGTGTAAGCCGGCATTGTAGAGCAGGCTGATAGCTAAAATAAGGACCCAGGCCCAGATATCGCGCCGCAGGCTAGCCCTTGGCGGGGTGGGCCGCTCCCAGTCAGGATCGATACGGTTCCAGGTGCTCATGGTAGGCAGGAAAAGTCTTTTCACCCGCCCACCCTATCAAGCCTGCTAGCCCTTCAAACTCCCCCATCCGGGGGATATATGACCCAGTTCTAGGTGCCCTTAGAAGAAGTGAACTAGACACCAGGCCACAAACCCCGGTCTGGTTTTATTCGGACCTAGGCCCAAGATACTTCTGGCCAGCCCTCCTAGCTTTTGCCCCCAGGCCTGTAAAGGCTCTGCGGCTCAAAGTTTTCAGACTCTTGAGGTCAAGCGGATGAGGATTTTTCTGCTCAGCTTCTTCTTTCTGAGCTTGTAGCTCATCAAGAATTGAGGTAGGCGGCGCATGCCCCTGCTCCGCAGCAGGGGGGTGGACCTGGTGAAGCCAGCTATAAGCACGAGCAAGGACCAGCTCTGCGGCTCCGCTTGCCCCCAGCGCCGCTGCGCTAACAGCGGCACCGCGGGCAGGCTGGCCCTTGAGAAGACGGCGGGTAGCCCACACAGCCAGCAGGCCGGAAGCACCCAATTGAGCAAAGCCATCTGCTGCCGCTAGCCAGGGCCGCTGAATCAGCTCACGGGACACAGCGCTGAGCCTATCAGTACCGTTGGGGTAGGCAGTGACGCTCTCCTTGAGCCGGTCCAGGCCGCTCATCTGCGGGCTAAATTCCCGATAGCCTACAAAGTCGGCAAGGAGCACGGAGCCATCGATAACTTTAAGGAGTTCATCAGGCAGTTCCAGCGCGTGCAGGGCAGATTCTAAACCTTCGGCGCTGGCACCATCCATGACATAGTTGGTCAGCCGTCTGCTCGCCTGCTCATCCAGGCCGTAGAGCCAGATGAGCTGGTCCAGGTTATCGCCGGTCACGATGTCCTGGTGCGGGTTGGGTAGGCGCCCCGGCAGGGACCAGAGCATGTCTCCAAGGGGGCTTTCAAAGGGCAAGCTCACGGCACCGCGTTTGGCTATGCCCGACCAGCTAAAGGTCAGGACTGCCCCCAGGTGAGCATTATCAGGTGCCCCCAGGGCGCGGTTGACCCAGTCGGTTACGGACCCTTCAGCAGGCCCCTGGGCACTCTGAGAGGGTAAAACAAAGCTGAGGTTATGGGCAAAGAATGTTTTTTCGGCAACGATAGTCGGTACGTTCATGGTCTGTATCAGACGGCTTAGGGTCAGGCTGTCTGCCTGGAGCAGCGACCAGCCCTTATCAGCAGGGGCCGCTTGAACCTCACCGGCTATAATCTCGGGGCGCATATAGCCGGGCAGGCCACTCATGGGCAGCTCTACCAAAGCGGCACACCGGCCAGCAGGGTCAAGGTCGAGCCGATCAAGCCCCTCAGAAAAATTGGCGGTGTGTAGGAAATCGCTACCATCGAGCACCCACTGAACACGCCCAGCGGGGAAGCTGGCGGTTAGTTGATCCACAAAGGTCTTCAGGGCAACCCCCGCGAACAGTTCACCCTCTTCGTTGGTCTGTACAGTGCCCAGCGCTCCCCCAGCTTGGCTCTGCTCGCACAGAATGTAGAGCTGAGCGCGGCCACCCTGCATCTCATAGACGGTGGCTTCGGAGCGTGCGGCTAGGAAAGCTGGAAGGTCAAGGGCAAAGTCCCAGTGGGAGTCAGTCTCAAAAGGGGCAGATTCACTCTCTGTGAGAACAACCCGGCCCTCTTGGGCTGAATCCGTTTCGGGAGCTTGGCTAGTCTCTTCGGTTTCTGCCTCAGCCTGCACCTGCGAGGAGCTATTGCTCTGAGTGCCCTCGTCCACAATGCGCTGAATCAGCTCATCAAATTTCTGGGGGTCTGCCACCAGCTCGTCCACCATCCGCAGGTCTTCAACGCTCATAGGCTCAGTATGTCCCCCTGCGGCCTGCACGTTCACAGTGGCCTGATACTGGATCAAGTCGATGATATTCGCTAGCTGTTCACGCACCTGGCGCTTGATTTCTTCTTCCGAAACAGCCCGACTCTCCTTGCTACCCCGTTCGGTGCTATCGGCCTGGTCCGGGGTAAGGGCAAGGGCTGCCGGCCAGTTCTTGGGATCATCAACAACCGATAATCTCATACGAACCCACACGGTGCCAGCTTCCACCTGTTCGCCATTAGCAGGGGGCAAGGGATTGTGCTCGGGTTCGTCCAGGGGGAATGTCATAAAGCCTTTTCCTTGAAAGATGAGCGCCCCTTATCAGAGGGGTCAGGGCGGTAGGTGGTTCTAGCGGGCGGTGCTTGAAAACTCGTAGACAGCACCGGTGTCTAAAGCCCGGTAGGCTTGGCGAAGGCGGTGGGCGTGGCGGGCACCAAAATAGCGGTCCAGGTCCTCCGGCGCAACCCACTCATAGCCCACCAGTTCTTCTTCTTGCAGGGTGATTTCGGCACCCTCGGGCACTACCCCTGCATCGTAAATGTAGTAGGTTGAGTCGCCCCAGATACCCATCGCTAAGCCGTGAAAGATCACCAGAAGGCGGCCAGGTTCTAAGTCCAAGCCCACTTCTTCAGCGACCTCGCGGAAGCAGCCCTCCTGAGGTGCTTCACCAGCTTCAACCGTTCCACCGGGCACAGTCCAGCCGTCCTTGTAGTTGGGCTTAACTGCCAGCATGCGTCCCTGAGTATCACGAATCAGAGCACCGGCGGCCAGACGTCGGGTAGGCAATGTAGCGATAAAGGCTTTGAGCTCATCTTCAGGCAGGTAAGAATCAAGCATGTCAGTCTTCCCTCGGTTCATAAATACAGTGCTGTGCCCAGCGTGCAGGCCTACACCCAAATAGGTGTCACTACCCAATGTACATCTGTCACAGGGCACTCAACAGCAGGGTGTCCCCTTGCACTCTCTCAGCAGAATAGGAGCACTAGAAGATAAGAAGCGGGCGGGCCAGTCACTAGGACCGCCCCGCCCGCTCACCAATCCCGGGCTGTCACCTAATCACGCCCTACTTAAGGAATTTCTCGAAGCCCTTAGGCAGGTTCATCTCGGACATATCAAAGTCCTGCTTCTGCTGGCCAAAGGCTGAGCCTGCCGCGCTCTGCTTCTGAGCGGCGGCCTGTTCCTGGGCGGCACGCTTGGCGGGATTACCGGAACGAGCCTTAGACTTCTTGCCCTTACCCTTACCCTTGCGGGCAGCGCCACCAGCGGCGGCCATACCCGGCATCTGCATGCCACCGGGCATACCGGCCATATTGCCACTGGCCAACTTCTTCATCATCTTCTGAGCCTGGGCGAAACGCTCCATGAGCAGGTTCACCTCGGTCACGCTCACACCGGCACCCTTCGCGATACGGGCACGGCGCGAACCGTTAATAATCTTGGGAGCGACACGCTCGTGCGGGGTCATTGACCTGACGATTGCCTCAACCCGGTCAATTTCCTTCTCGTCAAAGTTCTCCAGCTGCTGGCGAATCTGAGCCGCACCGGGCATCATCATCAGCAGTTTCTTCATGGAGCCCATCTTGCGAATCTGCTGCATCTGAGCGAGGAAGTCCTCAAAGGTGAAGTCTTCCTGGTCCACGAACTTCTTGGCCATGCGGTCAGCTTCGGCCTTGTCCCAGGTCTGCTCAGCCTGCTCAATCAGGGTGAGCACATCGCCCATGTCCAAGATACGGCTGGCCATACGGTCGGGGTGGAACTGCTCAAAGTCGCTGACGTTCTCACCGGTTGAAGCGAACATAATCGGCTTGCCGGTCACCGAAGCAACGGAGAGGGCAGCACCACCGCGGGCATCGCCATCGAGCTTGGAGAGGACAACGCCGGTAAAGTCCACGCCCTCGTTGAAGGCGTTGGCGGTGTTCACGGCATCCTGACCAATCATGGCGTCAATGACGAAGAGAACTTCGTGGGGCTCGATGGCATCGCGGATATTGCGGGCCTGTGCCATCAGCTCGGCATCAAGGCCCAAACGACCTGCGGTATCGACAATGACAACGTCGTGGAGCTTGGCGCGGGCCTCAGCCACACCGTCACGGGCCACCTGAACGGGGTCGCCGGTGGGAGCGTCAAATTCACTGGTGACACCGGGGTGCGGTGCGTAGACGGGAACGCCAGCGCGTTCACCAACTACCTTGAGCTGGTTGACGGCGTTGGGGCGCTGAAGGTCAGAAGCAACCAGCATGGGGGTGTGCCCCTGCTTCTTGAGCCAGTGCGAGAGCTTACCGGCCAGGGTGGTCTTGCCGGCACCCTGCAAACCAGCCAGCATGATGATAGTCGGGCCGGTCTTGGCCATGTTAATGCGGCGGGTCTGCCCGCCCAGGATATTGACCAGCTCTTCGTTAACGATCTTGACGATCTGCTGGCTGGGGTTGAGAGCTTCAGAGACCTCCGCGCCCAGGGCACGTTCTTTGACGTGGGCGGTGAACTCGCGTACCACGGGTACGGCGACGTCGGCATCCAACAGGGCGCGGCGGATTTCGCGTACTGTGGCGTCGATGTCCGCTTCGGTGAGCTTGCCTTTACCGCGTAGGTTTTTGAAGGTTGCTGTCAGACGATCTGAGAGTGAATTGAACACGAGCCTTAGAACCGCTTTCGTATGCCGGTAGAAATCTTCTGGGATTCGCTACCCTACCCGGTCATGTGGGTCACGGGTGCGCGAACCTATCAACTATCTAGGATAACGCATATTGAGCAACCGTGCCCGACGGTGGTCGGGGGGTATACCTAGGGTAAAGACTGGGCGACCTATTAAAACCCGGCCCCCAGAGCCGTCCTGGGCATCAGGCTTGATGCCCAGGACCCCTCACAAAGGGCGGTTATGCCCCGAGTGAAGCCATAACCTAAAACCTAGAGCTCAATTTCTAGCAGAATCGGAGTGTGATCCTGGCGGGGGCCTGAATCAACCGTCTCAGACTTGGTGACCTTATCAGCCACGCGGTCACTGACCAGCCAGTAGTCAATACGCCAACCGGTGTTGTTAATCTTGGAGGTTTTAGAGCGCTGAGCCCACCAGGTGTAGGCACCGGTCACATCACCATGCAGGTGGCGGAAGGTATCGGTAAACCCACGTGAAAGTAGGTGGGTGAAGCCCTCGCGTTCCTCATCGGTAAAGCCGGGTGAGCGGCGGTTGGACTTAGGGTTAGCCAGGTCAATTTCGGTGTGGGCAACATTGAAGTCACCGGTCGCTAGGACCGGCTTGCTGGCGTCCAGGGTTGCCAGGTAGTCAGCATAAAGACGATCCCAGACCTGACGGTCCTCCAGGCGACGCAACCCCTCGGAGGCGTTGGGTGTGTAGACCTGGGTGATGTAGCAGTTTTCGAATTCGAGGGTAATCATACGCCCCTCGGAGTCCATGGTGGTCGGCGCGTCAAGGCGGGGGTAGGTGACAACCGGTTCCAGTTCGGGGCGGTAGAGGAACATGGTCCCGGCGTAGCCCTTGCGGGCAGGCTCATCGGAGGACACCCAGGCCACCTTGTAGCCCGGGAAGTAGCCATCAAGCACCTCCAAATGTTTTTTGGTGGGGCCCTTGACCGGGAGCTTGGTTTCTTGAATAGCCAGCACGTCCGGAGCCAGCTCTGAAAGAGTGGCAAAAACATGGCGGGACAGCTGGGCACGGGGTGATGCGCTGGTAAGAGCCGCATTAAGGGAATCAACATTCCAGGAAACTAGTTTCATATCTACCAGTCTAACGGCCACCCTGCTAGGGTCCCCACCAGCCACCATAGGCTATCGGCTCACTGTGTTGCTTTTCCGTCATCTAAATGATTCTGCCCAGAAGTTTCCCTTTGAGGCCGGTGTAGGGCGGGTAAATCAAGCGCAGGGTATCCGGGGTGAGAGGCTTTATGAACACAGTTTTTTCGTGGCTAAAAATTTCCACGCTTTTTTCGCCATGATAGGCCCCCATGCCGGACTCACCTACCCCGCCGAACTGCCAGTTGTGCGGTGAGAGGTGAACCAGACCTGCGCCAAAGACCAGGCCACCGCTGGAGGTCTCTGCTACCAGCCGCTGTTGGTTCTGGGGCTGAACAAAGCCGTAGAGGGCCAGGGGTTTGTCGCGTTCATTGATAAAGTCGATGGCTTCGTCCAGGCTAGCCACGGTCACAATAGGCAGCAGCGGCCCAAAGATTTCCTGGGTCATCACCGGGGCTTTGAGCGAGGCTGGTTTGAGCAAGGTCGGTTCAATGTATTTCTCTGCGGCATCGGTGCGACCGCCCTGCAGAATCTCACCGTCATCCAGGTATCCACTGACCCGCTGAAAATGGCGGTCGTTGACCATGCGGCCGTAGTCCGGTGACTGCTGGGGGTTTTGGCCGAACATTTCGGTAATAGCTGCCTGCAGCTCCGGGACTAGGTCTTTTTCAACCCCGTCGATAGCCAGCAGGTAGTCAGGAGCTACACAGGTTTGACCGGCGTTGATGAACTTGGCCCAGACGATACGCCGGGCGGCAGTTGCCAGGTCGATACCTGGCTCTACAAGGGTTGGGGATTTACCACCCAGTTCCAAGGTGATGGGGGTCAGATGCTCGGCTGCGGCTCGTGCCACCACACGCCCCACCTGACCGTTGCCGGTATAAAAAATGTGATCATAGCGCTGGGCCAGAACTTGGGTGGTTTCTTCTACCCCACCCTCAATGACCCTTACCGCCTGAGAGTCCAGGTAGTTAGGAACCAACCGCGCAATCAGAGAAGAAACGGTTGGCGTGACTTCACTGGGTTTGAGCACCACGGTATTCCCCGCGGCCAAGGCACCCACCAGGGGCACTAGCAGGAGCTGAACCGGGTAGTTCCAGGGAGCAATAATCAGTACCGTACCAAGAGGTTCACGCACGGTAGCTGCCTTGCCGGGGGCCAAGGTCAGGGGCAGCGGCAGGCGGCGGGGCGCTGTCCATCGCGCCAGGTTCTTGAGGCTGTGATCAATAGCATCCAGCGTGATACCAATTTCGGTCATCTGAGCCTCAGTAGCCGACTTGTGCAGGTCAGCGTATAGAGCATCTAGAAGCTCCCGGGTGTTCTCTGCTACCAGAGCGCGGAGGGCCTCAAGCTGTTCCTGCCGCCAAATGCGCGGCTTGGTGGCTCCGCTTGCAAAGTACTCGCGCAAGCTCCTTACTGTCGGTTCAATCATGCTGATATCTGCTGCCATGTTTCTCTCTTTCATCGGGCCGGCTATTGTCGGTTATCTCTGCTATCTCGCCTTGGCGCTCCACACTCTAGCAGGTAGGCAGGTAGTCCTCTCGCAGCTGGCTTTGGTATTGTCTCTCCCCCCCCTCCCACACACAAGACATAAACGGGCAGAGAAAACCCGCGTACCCTCCCCCACAGCTGCTTGTAAGGAAAATACGCGGGTTCAAAGCTCATACAGCTTAGTCGAGCAGGGCGTCCACGAAAGCACCGGGCTCAAAAGGAGCCAGGTCATCCGGGCCTTCACCCAGGCCAATCAGCTTGACCGGCACGCCCAGTTCTTCCTGGATAGCCACCACAATGCCGCCCTTAGCGGAACCGTCCAGCTTGGTCAGCACGATACCGGTAATCTGCACAACCTCGGAGAAGACTTTGGCCTGAATCATGCCGTTCTGGCCGGTTGTAGCATCAATAACCAGGAGCACCTCGGTCACGGGAGCTTCTTTCTGGACCACACGCTTAATCTTGCCCAGCTGATCCATCAGGCCGGCCTTATTCTGCAGGCGGCCAGCCGTGTCAATCATGACCGTATCTACACCACGAGCTTTGCCCTGACGGATAGCCTCAAAAGCAACGGAGGCAGGGTCAGCACCGTCTTTTTCTGAGCGCACGGTATCAACACCTACCCTGTCGCCCCAGGTTTGAAGCTGGTCAGCAGCGGCGGCGCGGAAGGTATCGGCAGCGCCCAGAAGCAGGTTCTTGTCCTCAGCAACCATCACACGAGCCAGCTTGCCAACGGTCGTAGTCTTACCCACACCGTTGACACCCACCACCAGCACCAGGCCGGGGTTACCGTCAACACCCTCAAGGTTGAGGGAACGATCGGTGTCCTCCCCCACTATTTTCAGGAGCTCTTCACGGAGCATCTGCTTAACATGGGCGGGGTTCTCGGTACCCTCAACACGCACACGCTCTTGGAGGGCCTCCACCAGGCGGGTAGAAGGCTCAGAACCCAGATCAGCCAAGAGAAGGGTTTCTTCAACTTCGTCCCAGACCTCCTGGTCAATCTTGTCGCGGGACAGCAGAGCCAGCAGACCCTTACCCAGTAGGTTATTGGACTTGGACAGGCGGGCGCGCAAACGCACCAGACGGCCCTGAGCAGAAGCAGGCTTCTCAATCGAGGTGACCGGTTCACCGGAGTCGGTGACCGGGATATCGTCGGCGTCGCGAGTCGTCCCATAGCCACCTTTAGGTGCCTTAGGACCGCGCAGGAGGACGGCTAGAACACCGCCCAGGATGAGAAGACCCAGCAGAATATAGACAATCAGAGTTAAAGAATCATTCACACCTCTAGCTTGCCACATTCTGCACCGCTATACAGCCCCCGCACCCACCGGTAGAATGCAGTTCTGCATATTATAGCGCTCAGAGGTGTGAGCTATAATACTTTGAGAAAATCTAAGACTGGCGAAAGCAAGATGAGCAAACATATCCCCACCCCCTCCATGGACACCGGAGCCATCCCGGTCATTCCAGAATCAATCCGTCGAAGTGTTCACATCCAAGGCTCCCCTCACCCAGCACAAGAAAACACCAAAGTACCCACCCAAATCAAAGTACTCATCGCTGCCTCCTTTCTCATCGCGCTAGGATACGGACTTGTAGCACCCGTCCTCCCCGGCTTCGCACGCTCCTTCGATGTGGGAGCTATGGCGGCAACCTTCGTAGTCTCAGCTTTCGCCCTCTCCCGCCTTCTCTTCGCCCCGGTCTCCGGCAAACTCATTACAGCATTCGGGGAACGACGCATCTACTCCACCGGCCTGATCATTGTAGGGCTAGGATCCATCGGTGCAGGGCTATCTATCAACTACCCCATGCTCATCGCTTCTCGTATCATCGGGGGCACAGGCTCGGTCATGTTCACCGTAGCCGCCATGGGAATCCTGGTGCGCAACTCACCACCCTCCATCCGGGGTAAAGTCTCCGGCTACTACGCCACCTCCTTCCTGCTAGGCAACATCCTAGGCCCAGTCCTAGGAGCTGCCGCCTCCGCCCTGGGCATGCGAGTCCCTTTCTTCGTCTACGCCGGCATGCTCCTGTGCGCCTCACTCATCGTCATGACCCAGCTTAAAGACCAAGCACCACAAACCCACCTCAACACCCAGGGCATACCCGTAGCAAAGCCCGAACTCACCCTCAAAGAAGCCCTCAAGTTCAGCAACTACCGCTCAGCCCTGTTCACCAACCTCACCGTAGGCTGGAGCATCTTTGGACTCCAATCAACAGTTGTACCGCTGGCGGCAGTAGCCCTACTGGCCAGCCTCCACGGCTCAGAGGCAGGCTATGACCCTGCCGCCGCAGGTGCCCGCCTGGCCGGTTTCACCCTGGCCACCTACGCAACCGGCAACGCACTCATGCAAATCTACTCAGGCAAGCTCGGTGATAGAATCGGTCGCCGCCCCATGATCTTCTCAGGCCTCCTCTTGGCCGGCATCGTCACAATCGTCTTTGGAACCATTACAGCACCGTCGGCCTTCGTTGCCTCCGCAATCCTGCTCGGTATCGCTGCAGCCCTTCTGAGCCCCTCCCTCCAAGCGGCAATCTCCGATATCGTAGGCAACAAACGCTCAGGTGGCCAACCCCTGGCCTACTTCCAGATGGTCTCTGACATCGGCCTGATTGTAGGTCCGCTCTTCGCTGGCTTCATCATCGATGCCTGGGGCTTCTTCCCCGCCTTTGCTGTTGCCGGTGCACTCCTGCTGATCGCCGCCATTGGCTGGATACCGGGCATCAAACCCAAGTTCCCCGCAGATCTTGCCGACAAAGGCTACACAGGCCGCTAAGACTGCAGACACGAGCGCCGGGCTGAAATTTTCAGCCCGGCGCTCGCCCCCTTTAACCTGCCCTGCCTACACCTCAGATGATTGGCTGTAATCTGCAAGCCTCTGCGAAATAACAGCCGAAACGCCATTGCGCATCGATACCCCGTAGAGTGTATCGGCCTGCGCCATAGTGCGCTGGTGGTGGGTAATCATCAGTAGCTGCGACCGTTCCCGCAGCTGCCCCAGCACCTCAAGAAGACGGCCCAGGTTTCGATCATCGAGAGCCGCTTCTACCTCATCAAGCACATAGAAGGGAGCCGGGCGGGCCATGAAAACCGCTAGCAACAAGGCCAGTGAGGCCAAGGTCCGCTCGCCACCAGAGAGAAGCGATAGCCTGGTTACTTTTTTACCAGCTGGCTTGACCTGAATCTCCAGGCCGCTGTTCTGATGGTCAGCGGGGTCACTGAGCACCAGCTCCCCCTGACCACCGGGAAAGAGCGTGGCAAAGATAGGCCCAAATTGTTCTTGGACATCTGCCAAAGCTGAGTCAAAAGAGGTCACAATGTAGTCGTTGACCTCCTTCATGACCGCACGCACATCGGTGCGACTAGCTTTAATGTCAGATATTTGCTGGCGCAGATAGCCAAACCGTTGTTCCAGAGCCTGATATTCCTCCAGCGCTAGCGGGTTGGTAACACCCAGGCGGGCTAGCTCAGCTTCTGCCTGGGCCAGAGCTTTCTCAGTCTCAGCACGATCAGCGGCCACCCCGCTACGGCTTGCAATCAGCTCATCCAGGCTCAGCCCTAACTCATCACGGACACGGTTCTCCAACCCCTCCCAGCGCGTCTCACAGCGAGCCCGCTGGGCGGCGGCCTCTGCCTGGAGCGTCAGCGCAGCAGCCAGTGATTTCTGCCCGCTGGCTAGTTTCTCCCGGGTATCGCTGAGACCTTCTGCCAGGGTAAGGGCCTGGGACCGTGTGCTTTCGTGGCCTTTCTCTGCCTCTTTCAGCAGCCCGGCTAGCTGACAAGCAAGAGCCCGAGCCGCCAGGTTTAGGCGGGTAGCTTGGTGACGAGCAGCTTGTTCCTGGGCATGGCGGCCTTGCCGATTCAGTTCGGCCGTTTCAAGGGCGTTCAGAGCTTCTTGGGCTTGGAGTGAGCGAGCATGAGCGGCCTGTGCATTCTCCCGATCGCGCTCCAGACCGGTACGGGCCTGAGCAAGTCGTTCAGTAGCTTGCTGAACGGTGCTAGCGGCTTCTTGCGCCCTCTCCAGCAGATCAGCAAGGTTGGGGTGAGGTGGGTTCTTCCGGGCACGATCAAGCTCATCTGTTGCCGTAGCCAGTTGTGCTGCAGCCTCTTTAAGCGCTTCATCTGCTCGGTGTGCCGCATCGGTGAGCCTGCGCTTTTCAGCCTGGGCACTGGTACAGGCCCCGGTCAGACCAGCCAGGTCAGTTCGAGCTGTGGTGACCCGCGCAGACAGGGCTCCAACCTTTCGGGCCGCCTGCTTCTCCTGCTCCTGGGCAAGAGTCAGCCCCCGCTGATTTTGGGCAAGGGCGAGGCGAGCTTCTTCGCATTCCTTTTCGATATCTTTCATATGCGACTGAGCCGCAATCAGCTGGGCGTGAGCGTCAAAGCTCGTCTCGACCTCTTGGGGGTAAAGGACAGAGACAGATGTGACCAATAGGCCGTCTGCTGTCGCCACGGTGATGTCCGGGAAGTCTTTGACTGCTTCCTGCGCCTGGACAAGGTTCTCACAGAGATAAACCCGGCCCAGGAGAATGTTGAGGGCATCTGTTAGCGCGGCGGGGGCAGATAGGGCCTGCCGCAAAGCCATAAAACCCTTATCTTCAAGTTCAGGTATAGATAGTTCCTTCTGGCCAGAAGGGTTCTGCATGCCTTCGGGGCTGAATACCTGCGACACCAGGTGGGGCTGATTCCTCCCTTTCTCATCAGCAAGAACACGGGCATAGGGACCAATGACAGCTGCTACAGCCTTCTGCCACTGAGGCTTAACCTCAAGTAAAGATACAAGCTCCTGCGCACCTGCGCTCAGGGCTTTTTCACGCTCCCCAGCTGGCTCGGTGGATGACTCGTGATCCTGTGACCAGGCCGCTTCGAGTGCCTGGTAGCGAGCCTGAGCAGACCGCAGAGCCAGCTCGGTCTCTTGCAGCTTGACCCGGCTCTTCTCCTGGGCATCCGCCGCGGCTTGACGTCCGCAACGGGATTGTTTCTCGTAGAGGAGAGCCTGCTCGTACTCTGCTACAAGCGCTTGGACCGTGGCACGGGCGGTTTCAACAGAAGCGCTCACCTGCGCCTGGTTGCTCTCAAATTCTTGGTATTCATCCTTACGGCGGGCTGCTTCAGCCTGAGCTTTTTCAAAGGAGGTCCGCGCCGCTGCAAGTGCGGTGGTCAGCTGCGAAAGCAGTTCCCGGTGTTCAGCAACCTCACTCCTAGCCTGCTCTAGCTCTTGATTGAGCTGACGGTGATCCTTTTCAGCAAGCCGCGAGATGTCTTCCAGGCCTTTAAGCTCTTTTTCCGCCTGAAGCACCCGTTCCTTAGCCAGGCGGGCGGCTTCTTCTTCCTGGCCTGCACCCAGCCGGGCAGTTTCAAGGTGCGCCAGGGCATCAGCATAATCGTCCTGCTGATTCGCCTGTTTTATACGCTCTGAGGCAACCCGCTCAATCGTCTGGACCCGGGCAGCAAGAGCCTTAAGGGTAGCGACTTCTTGCATGCTTTCTTCCAGGCTGGCTTTGAGGGCGGCTTCATGTGCCGTAAGGTCAGCCAGGTCTTGGGTGAAAACCAAGTTCTTTTCTTCGGAGCGAGCGCGGGCTACAGCCGCCTGTTCGGCTGCTTCAGTGTGTTCCGCTATCTCCGTTTTCAGATGGGCACCATCCAGCGCCAACAGATCACCCTTCAGTGCCCGCACACGAGCGGCAACGTCAGAGGCAATACGAGCCGCTTCAGCCTGCTCGCGCCTTCCTTCGAGCTGGTCAGAAAGTTCAGCAGCCAAATCTTCCAGCCGGTCAAGATTACCTTTAAGGTCGTCGAGTTTAGCTGCGGTCTTTGCCTGGCGACGGCGGTGCTTGACCAGGCCAGCAGCCTGCTCAATCAGCTCCCGTCGGTCCTGGGCGGTGCCGTGCAGGATTTTATCGACCTGCCCCTGCCCCACCAGGGTGTAGGGGTCTTTGCCCACGCCGGTATCGGCAAGAAGCTCCTGAACATCGGTCAGACGAGCGGGCTGGCCGTTGATTTCGTACTCTGACCCGCCAGCGGAAAACATGGTGCGAGTGATGCGAATCTCTGAGTGAGGGAGCGGTAAGGAACCGTCAGAATTATCAATAACCAGCTCAACCTTGGCCCGACCCAGCGCCCCGCGTTCGCCGCCACCGGCAAAGATGACGTCCTTCATGGCAGCTCCGCGCAACTGCTTAGCGCCTTGAGCACCCATGACCCAGGCCAGGGCGTCCGCCACGTTGGACTTGCCCGACCCGTTGGGCCCAACAATCACGTTCAGGCCCGGTTCAAACTCAAAAACGGTGGCCGAAGCGAAGGATTTGAAGCCGCGCACGGTCAAAGATTTCAGGTACATTCGAGGCCATTCGGTTGTTCTCTTGGGATAAATTCTCAGGTTTCAACTTTACAACAGCAGCTCCTGGCTACTGTTCGGTGTGAGAGGAACCAGCCCCGCCAATGGGGCGCATGCAAGCGAGCGGGGCATAATATGGTAACGGTGCGCTTTGCAATGAATATTAGCGCCCGCCCCTGTCCCCACTCCGAGGCTAGAAGAGTAGATTGACCGCTAATTCAGATATACGCCACCAGAACGCTTCGATTCTGTCTGTCACCCGTGTACTGCCTCCCGAGGTAGTCACCAGTTCCTACTTCGATGAGCAGCTTGCCGCCACCTATAAGCGGCTCAAGATGCCCAAGGGCCTGCTTGAACGCCTGGCCGGTATTAGTGAACGTCGTTCGTGGGGTAAGGGCATGACCTTTGAGGACGGCGCTGTTGCCGCCGCCGAGCAGGCTATGGCCCAGGCCGGTATCGCCAAGGAACAGATTGGTCTTATCATCAATACCTCGGTAACCCGTGATAACTTTGAGCCTGCCGTTGCCGTGGGCATCCATGACCGTCTGGGTTTGCCCCGCCAGGCCCTTAATTTTGATATCACCAATGCCTGCCTAGGCTTTGTCAATGGCATCACCGTTGCCGCAACCATGATTGATGCCGGGGCTATTGATTATGCTCTTATTGTGGACGGTGAGGATCCTTCGCCCTGGCATGCTACTGCACTTCGTCAGCTCAACCGCCCTGATTCCACACGCGACGATGTTCTTGCCCAGTTCGCTACACTCACCCTAGGGTCGGGTGCGGCCGCAGCAGTCATCGGTCGTTCCGACTTACACCCCAAGGGGCACAAGATTGTTGGCTCTGTCTCCCGCTCCGGAACCGAGCACCGCAACCTCTGCATCGGCGGCGAGGCTGACCAGGGTATGAGCACCGATGCCGCCGGTCTGCTCAAGCACGGCCTACAGCTGGTCGCTGAGGCCTGGGAAGAAGCCCACCAGAACGGCTGGGACTGGACCGATATGCACTCCTATGTAACGCATCAGATTTCTAACGCTCATACCAACGCAATTATTGAGGCGGTGGGCATTGACCGCAAGCGGATTCCGCTAACCTTCCCCGTCTGGGGCAATGTTGCGGCGGCGGCTCTACCTATGACCTTGGCCGAGGACAGCACCAACTACTCCCCCGGCGACCGTATTCTGTGCATGGGCGTTGGCTCCGGCCTGAATACTGCCCTCATGGAAATTATCTGGTAATAAACCTTTGGGCCCCGGCTCTTTCTGCCAGCAGAAAGAGCCGGGGCACTGCCTTCTAAAGGGTGCATTGCACCGTCCCGCGTTTTAGCCTGACGAGAGAAATACATGAAGAATCTACAGCTCACCCCGACTCCCGCCCAGTGGCCAGGTGTTGACAGCGACTGGTCCCAGACCATCACGGTAGCCTCCACAGCGCCGGTTGAGAGCACCGGGTCTAGCCGCACCTGGCATTATCTGGATAACGGCCCCCAGCTGGCTGCCGCGGGGCGGGAACCTGTCGGTACGGTATTGGCTGTCCATGGTAACCCCACCTGGTCCTACCTGTGGCGTTCGGTCTTAGCGGCAGCTAGCCAGGCTGAACGCCCTTGGCGGGTGGTGGCTGTTGATCAGCTCGATATGGGCTACTCGGAGCGTACCGGTCTCAAACGCGCCCTCATCGATAGGGTAGCTGACCTGGGAGACTTCACAGCAGCACTGGGTCTCGATAGCACCGACCGCCCTCTTCTTACCCTGGCCCATGACTGGGGTGGCCTGGTATCACTCGGCTGGGCACTGCGGCACCGCGATATTCTCTCGGGCATTATGCTCACCAACACCGCTGTCTTCCACGACTCGGCAGAAAAGATCCCGCTTGCTCTGCAAGCCGCTCTGAACCCCGCTCTTCATTCCTGGGCTACAGCAAAATCTTCCGCCTTCATTGACGTCACTCTGGGTCTTGCGCAAAAACCGCTGAGCGAGGCTGTCAAACAGGCCTACAAACTCCCTTATACCACCAGTGAGCTTAGGGCCGGTGTCCGTAATTTTGTAGCGGATATTCCCGCTACCCCGGCAGCAAGCAGCTACCGGCAGATGATTGAAATCGCAGAAGGTATAAGGGAACTGGACCTTCCAGCTCTCATGCTCTGGGGTACTAAGGACCCGGTCTTCCAGCGCCGCTACATGGCCGATCTTGCCACCCGGCTACCTCATGCTGATATCCACCGTTTTGAACAGGCCAGCCACCTGGTCGCAGAAGACGAAGACATTGCCAGCCCTATTCTTAACTGGCTGACTGAGCACTTTGTCACCGGCATCACCCAGCGTGAGCGCCACCTTGCAGCCCGCCAGGAGCAAGCCCCCGCTTTAGGCGAATACCGCCCGATGATTGCGGAGTTGACCGCCCGGGCCAAGGATCATTCACTGGCCGTTGTCGATATGAACCCCAAGGGTGACGGCACCCAGGTTGCGGCTCAACTGACCTGGGCGGAGCTGGCAGCTGAGGTTGATCGGGTCGCTGATGGCCTGTACCAGTTGGGTGTAGGCCGGGGGCATCGAGTCAATCTGCTGGTTCCTCCGGGTATTAGACTCACTACGCTCATCTATGCCTGCCTCAAGCTGGGAGCGGTCATTGTGGTGGCCGATACCGGGTTAGGCGCAAAGGGGCTAACCCGCGCTCTGAAGGGTGCCCGCCCCGACTGGCTGGTGGGTGTTCCCGCTGCCCTCACCGCCGCCCGTTCTCTGGGCTGGCCCGGCCAGCGCATTGCTGCCACGGCTTTGCCCAAGGCGGCCACTAAGGCTCTGGGCCTTGTGGGTTCCGTTGAGGATTTCACAAAATCTGGAACCGCTGACGTTGAGCTCCCCGACCCCGATAGCGACGCGGCAGTTCTTTACACCTCCGGCTCCACCGGCCCCGCTAAGGGTGTGGTTTATACCCACCGTCAGCTGGCCGGTATGCGCGATACCATTTCATCGACCTATGGTTTGAAGGCTGGTAGCGGCCTGGTTGCCGGCTTTGCCCCCTTCGCCTTACTTGGCCCCGCTCTGGGCGCAACCAGCGTGACTCCCGCTATGGACGTCACCAGGCCCAAGACCTTGACAGCGCGGGCGCTAGCTTCGGCAACAGCCGCTATCGACGCCACCACCATTTTTGCCTCCCCTGCGGCTCTGATGAACATCATTGATACCTTTGATGCCCTTGATGAGAACCAGCGGGCCGCTCTGGCTAAGGTCACTACCCTGCTTTCAGCAGGGGCACCAGTAACGACTCCCCTCTTGACCAAGCTTCAGACCATTTTGCCTGCGGCTTCTTTGCACACTCCTTACGGTATGACTGAAGCCCTACCCGCCACCGATGTTTCATTCGATGAGATTAAAGAGGCTGAGCAGGACGCCCGTGACGGCATGCACGGCGCAGGCGGCGGCGTTTGCGTGGGCAAGGCTGTTGATGGCGCTTTCGTTCAGATCGCCCCCTTACTGGCCGATGGTACTGCCGGTGCAGAGACAAGGCAGGAGCCCGGTATTACCGGCGAGATTCTGTTGGCGGCCCCTCACGTTAAAGACCGTTATGACACCCTCTGGGTGACCGAGCAGGTTTCAACTTCGACCCCTGGCTGGCACCGTACCGGCGATGTGGGGCACTTCGATGCGGCTGGCCGCCTCTGGGTGGAGGGCCGCCTAGCCCACGTGTTGGTGACCTCCCAGGGTGTACTAACCCCTGTTGCTCTGGAACAGGCTGCTGAGGGTGATGCCGAGGTGCGCCGCGCTGCCGCTGTAGCCATTGGTCCCGCTGGTACTGGCACGGTTGTGCTGGTTGCTGAGGTCGGTCCCAGGTTCCGGGGTAAGAGGACCGTTCAGGGCCCTGCCCCAGTTGATTTGGCTGCTCGGGTACGGGAGCGTGTCCTGGCTGAAACAGGCGTGGAGGTATCGGCTGTCCTCATTGTGGATGAGCACCCCACCGATGTTCGCCACAACTCAAAGATTGACCGCCCTGTGGTTGCTCAGTGGGCTGAGAAGGTCCTCACTGGTAAGCGGGCTCGCCTAGGAAAGGGTGTTATCGCATGGTAGTCTCCCTGCGTTCTTTAGATCCCAAGGTCTGTCTGCCGGAGCTCGGTGAGACCGTTCTGGTTACCGGTGCCTCTGGGTTGCTGGGCCGCGAGGTGGTCTTTGCCCTCCTGCGAGCTGGCTACTCAGTCCGGGCCTTTCAGCGCGGGGACGCCCAGCTTGAAGAGGTTTTACCCCAACACCTGCGGGGCCGTTTTTGGCAGGTGCGGGGTTCGCTCACTGAGCCCGGCGCTGTTGAGCAGGCCTTGACCGGCGTGGATGGGGTGGTCCACCTGGCCGCCAAGGTTTCTGTGGTGGGCCGATGGGAGGACTACCGCCTGGTCAATGTGGAGGGTAGCCGCACACTCCTTGAAACTGCTCAGACTCTGGGGGTCAGTAAGTTCCTGCATACCTCATCGCCTTCTGCAGCTCATACGGGTTCGTCGATTGTAGGTGAGGGCAACCCTCCTGCCTCTCCCAACCATGCCCGGGGTAACTATGCCCGCTCTAAGGCTGAGTCTGAGCTACTGGCCCTTTCCTATAACTCGGACCGTTTCTGGGTGGGTGTGCTGCGCCCGCACCTGGTCTGGGGTCCGGGTGATACCCAGCTGGTTGAGCGTGTTTTGGAGCGTGCCGCCGCTGGCCGTCTCCCCCTGCTCAATCGTGGCTCGGCGATGATTGACACGCTCTATATCGACAACGCCGCTGACGCTTTTGTGCGCGGCTATCAGCGTCTTGAGGCTATCCGGGGTATTCCTCTGGTGGTTACGAACGGCCAGCCCCGCCCGGTGGCGGAGGTTATTGCAGGCATGTGTGCCGCGTGCGGGGTAAAACCGCCTGCTTATTCGGTGCCTGCCCCGGTGGCTTACGGGGCGGGTTTGGTCATGGAGAAGCTCTGGAAGGTTTTTGCTCCCGGTGAGATTCCGCCGCTGACTTCTTTCTTGGCTGAACAGCTTTCTACTGCCCACTGGTTTGATCAGGGAACTACTCGTAGCTTGTTGGGCTGGGAGCCCGAGGTGAGCCTGGAGCAGGGTTACCAGGCTTTGGGCCGTTTTTATGGGGACCGGTTTAGTAGCTAAACCGGGTCTTTATCCCTCAACCCCGCGGGGCCTCCGTTGACAGTGCGGATGGAGTGCCCGGGTGCGAGCGAGCGAGCACACCAGAGGGCAGGTAATCGGTGCCCGCCACCTTCAGGCACTTATCGCTGAACCCCGCGGGGCTTCCGTTGACAATACGGGCACCGGTAGGAGCTCCTACCCCCAAAAGGTTCACGTACCATCAGCGAGGTGCGACCCGCTTCCAGGCAACGGCAGCAGGGGTGCCCTGCCTGACCGTAGGCCTTGAGGGAACGGTCAAAGTAGCCTGATTCGCCGTTGACGTTCACATAGAGAGCGTCGAAGCTGGTGCCTCCTTGGGTGAGGGCATCGTTCATGACCTCTTGGCAGGCTTTGACGAGTTCCCGGGTGGCTTGCGGTGTGATTGTCCGCGCTGGCTTGGCGTAGTGGAGTTTTGCCCGCCAGAGGGCTTCGTCGGCGTAGATGTTTCCCACCCCGGAGATGGCTGACTGGTCAAGGAGTAGTTTCTTAATGCCGGTTGATGTGGACAGCATACGGCGGCGAAAGTCTGCGCTATCAAAGTGGGGGTCGAGCGGGTCACGGGCGATGTGGGCTACAGCCTCAGGAATGAGAGGCAGGCCCAGGACGCTCATGGAGGCTCCTGGGAGTGGTTGCCCCTGTGTGCCTGTGACCGCTTGTAGGGGGCTGAGGAACATGCCACCGAAGATTCTCTGGTCCACGAAGCGCATATCGAGAGGGCTGGTGTGCCCGCTTTCATCTGTGGCATCTTCGAGTTTCAGCACGATTTTCTGGTGTTTTTCGGCGGGCATGGGCCCCTCTTTGAGCAGGACTTGGCCGCTCATACCCAGGTGAATGACTAGGGCGAAGTCTTCAAGGAGCCTGGTATCTGCGGGATCTGCCACGGAGTTCAGGCTGGCAGCTTGCTGGGCATGGATGTGGGGCTGGGCGTGGAAGAGGACCCACAGGTATTTGCCACGCCGGGCGATATCGGCTATTCGCAGGCCGGTGAGCCGGGCGCAAAAATCTGGAGTGCCTTCGGTGTGTCGGCGGAGGGACCGGCTATCGGCTACGGTGACAGCGCCCACTCTTGCGCCTACACAGTGGGCAGCAAGCCCCCGTCGAACAACCTCAACTTCGGGTAACTCAGGCATACTACTTGACCTCTCTTTAGTGTCGTCCCCTAAAATTATGCCCTCTTTACCTCGCTCTTTAGACAGGAGCCTTGCAGAATAGAGTCTAGGCTATTGCGCAGAGAGCAGCCGAGTCTGAACACTACCCTGCCTTGTACCTTGGGTGTGGGTATACCAGCCAGCACAAACTGCTAACCTCAAGGATTATTATGTCTCATCAACCACTGCCCTCCGCTAGGGGCGCGACACAGTCTTATGCCCATGAGCAAGAGGGTTTTAAACAGGGGCTCAAACCCCGCCAAATCCAGATGATAGCAATGGGCGGCTGGCTCCATTGGTACCGGCCTCTTTCTGGGCGCCGGTGGTCGGTTGCATGATGCCGGTCCCTCCCTAATTTTCCTGTACGCTATCGCCGGTTTCTTCGGCTACCTGATCCTGCGTCAGCTAGGTGAGCTAGTGGCCTACCGTCCTTCGTCCGGCTCCTTCGTGAGCTACACTCGTGAGTTCTACGGTGAGAAGTGGGCTTTCTTTGTGGGCTGGATGTACTGGTTCTCCTGGGCTGCTACGGCCATTGTCGATGCCACTGCTATCGCTATTTATTTCCGTTGGTTCGGTCAGTACCTCCCCTCCATTAATGATGTTCCCCAGTGGGTTGTTGCCTTTGTCGTCATCGTTCTGGTGGTTTCCATGAACCTAATTTCAGTCAAAATTTTTGGTGAGCTGGAGTTCTGGTTTGCTCTAGTAAAAGTCTGTTCGCTCCTAATTTTTATGGTGGTTGGTATCCTCTTCCTTATTTTTGGTACTCCCACGGGTACCCCGGTGGGTATTACCTTAATAAGCGAATCTGGGTTCTTTCCCAACGGTCTAATGGCTGCTTTGATTGTTTCTCAGGGCGTTATTTTTGCTTACTCAGGTATTGAGCTGGTGGGTACAGCTTCGGGAGAGATTAAGGATCCCCGCCAAGCTATCCCCAAGGCTATCAATACTGTAATTTGGCGTATTGCCCTCTTCTATGTGGGCTCGGTTCTCTTGCTTTCGCTTTTGCTCCCCTACGATGCCTACAGCGCCGATGAGTCGCCCTTTGTGACCTTCTTCGGTTCAATCGGGGTGGATTACGCCGCACCCATTATGCAGCTTGTGGTGATTACTGCGGCAGCTTCTTCACTGAATGCTGGACTCTACTCCACCGGTCGTATTACACATTCTATGGCTATCAACGGCTCAGCACCCAAGTTCACCGGTGTAATGAACACCTCGGGTGTGCCTGTGGGCGGTATTTTGTTGACCGGTGCAGTAGCTCTGTTGGGTGTCATCATCAACTACTGGAAGCCTTCCGATGCCTTTGAAATTGTCCTGAATATCTCGGCAATTTGCATTGTGATTGGCTGGATGGCTATCACCCTGCCTCACCTGCGTTTCGTCGCCCTGGCACATAGGGGTGAGCGTACCCGCCCGGACTTCCGTGCTCCCCTGGCTCCCTTTACCAACTGGTTGACCATGTTCTTCCTGGTGGGTGTACTCGTACTCATTGCCTACGACTATCCCATCGGCACCTACTCGCTTGAGGCGATGGCTCTGGTCATTCCTCTGCTGGTCCTTGGCTGGTTCATGGTTCGTACCAGGGTTAAGCAGCTGGCTCAGGAACGTCAGGCAGAATCCACAGCCAAGACGACCTCCATCAGCATTGTGACCCGAGAAGACGAAATCGGCCTGCCCTAACGATTCATGGGGCGGTTGCCAGGCTGTGAGCGGCCAGCCTGCTTAGCTCAGGGTTGGGTAAGGCTCCGCTTAAAGTCAGAGGGCGGGGGAAGCAGAGGTAATCTCTGCTTCCCCCGCCCTCTGGCATAGGGGACTTTACTTACTGTCGCCGTAGACCCTGTAGTAGGCTTCTTCGGCGGCCATTCGTTCAGCTTCTTTCTTGCTGGTCCCTCGCCCAGTACCCATGAGGTTATCTGCTAGCAGTAGCTGGGCTGTGTACCGGCGGGCATGGTCAGGGCCAGTGCCCTCCACGCGGTAGACCGGCTCCCCCAGCGAGTTCGCCGCGGCGTACTCCTGGATTTCGGTCTTCCAGTCACGACCAATGTTGAGGGTTTTACGATCATCCAGCAGGTGCGCTGTATGAGCTAAGACCAACTCGTGAGCTTTTGCGGGGCCGTAGGCCATGTAGACGGCACCGAAAACAGCTTCCATGGTGTCTGCAAGGATTGAGTCCTTGTCCGCTCCACCGGTCTTTTTCTCACCCTTGCCTAGTAGGATGCAGGGGCCCAGTTTGAGGTTGCGCGCCAGCATCGCCAGAGTCCGGGTTGAAACGACCACATGGTGGCGTTTAACGAGCTCACCCTCGGCCAGGTCCGGGAACCTCTTGTAGAGTTCAGAGGCAACGGCCAGTGAAAGAACCGAGTCGCCCAAAAATTCTAGGCGCTCGTTATGGGGCACGTTACCGTTCTCAAAAGAATAAGAACGGTGCGTCATAGCAAGCTGAAACGTCTCGGTATCGAGTGTGATACCGAGACGTTTCATAAACTCTTGTGATGCAGAGTTAGTCATACAAACGCTAACTTACGCGTCAGCTACCTTGCGGCCCTTGTACTCGTAGAAGAGTTCGTTGCCGGCTGAGTCAGTTACAAGCTTTGCCTGGTGGGGCAGGGAGTAGGTAACGCGACCGTTTTCAACGGTCTTGACCAGCTGAGGTACGGACGCCTTCCACTGGGAACGGCGTGCGCGGGTGTTAGCACGGGACATTTTCCGCTTGGGAACAGCCACAGCTATCTCTTTTCTCTTGTCGCTTTATAAGTTTATTTTTCGTCTGCATTGAGCAACGCAGAAAGCGCGTTCCACCGGGGGTCGATGACCTCGTGGTGGTGCTCAGGGTCGTCCTCAAGGCGTGTGCCACATTCGGAACACAGGCCCTGGCAGGAGTCACTGCAAACAGGCTGGAACGGCAGTTGAAGAATCACTGCGTCCCGCAGCGCCGGTTCGAGATCAATTTCATCGTTCTCTACGGCATACTGCTCATCTACTTCATCTTCGGGGCCACCTTCTGGTGCCTTCTCGAAAACAAAAAGCTCTTGAACATCGGCTGTAACTTCAAAGTCAACCGGGTCTAGGCAGAGACTGCACTCACCGCTAACGGTAACGCATGCAGTTCCAGTAACCAAGATACCATCTGAAACGGATTCCAGGCGAACATTGAGGTCAATGTCGCTTCCTTCTTCCGCTTCAATGAGAGCGTTGCCAAAGTCGCTTGGCGCTGGCAGAACTTCTTCAAGGGTCTCCATGGCACCCGGGCGATGAGCTAGATCCCTTACAGAGATCATCAGGGGCGATGAATCTTTTCGTGAAATGACGAACTCCCTATCAAATGTTTTAAACCAAGTACCCAGTTTAGAGCTAGGTCAGCCTTGAAGCAAGTAGGGCTAGCTCACTCTTCTACCTGGTTGACCCCAAGCGGGCTTCTGCATGAGCCTAGCCTGGCAACTCTTGCAGGGCTCGCTGGGTGGCACGCGGTACGAAGGATGAAACATCACCGCCTAGCCCGGAAACCTCTTTAATCATGGTCGAAGAGAGGTGGTTGTATTTGGGGTCACCCGCTATAAAGGCTGTTTCGACACCAGCAATATGCCGATTCATAGAGGCCATAGGAGCCTCATACTCAAAGTCAGCGGTATTGCGTAACCCCTTGACAATCAGTGAAGAGCCCTGCTCTCGCACAAACTCAGCAAGGAGCTTACCCTCGGGCAAGATAACCGCAGACACACCGGCGAAGAGCCCAAAGGTTTCCTCCACCATCGCCACCCGCTCTTCAAGGCTGAAGCGGTATTGTTTGGAGGAGTTGTGGGAAACAGCCACCAACACGTTGCCATAGATTTTGGCGGCTCGGGTAATAATTTCGACGTGACCATTATGGATAGGGTCAAAAGACCCCGGGCAGACAACAGTTTGCATATGTCAAGGCTACAGTACGGCATGGTCTATGACATACAGTGTCACAGTACCCCGGGTATCCTGGCTTAGCTTGTATTCTGTTGAGGAGACAATCCACTGGGAACCGTCGGGCTTTTAGCTAAGCTTTCCCGACTCTTTCAAGCGGGAGGCCAGCATGAGCAAGCCCTACGAGCGTGTAGGAGCGGCAACCGGGCTGCTAGGAGCTGACGGCAGCCAGCGCTCCACTATCTTTGAGGAAATGTCGGCCCTAGCCCAAGCCCACGGCGCTATTAATCTAGGGCAGGGTTTCCCCGATACTGACGGCCCCCAAGCCATGTTAGAAGCCGCTGCTGAGGCAATAGCGCGCGGTGCCAACCAGTACGCCACCATTGCAGGTAACCCTGCTCTTCGGGGAGCCATCGCAGAACACCAGCATCGTTTTTACGGCCTTGAGCTGGACCCCGATACTCAGGTGACGGTCTGTGCGGGAGCATCCGAAGGTCTATCTGCAACCCTAGCAGCTCTGGTGCAGCCAGGTGATGAAGTCATCCTCTTTGAGCCCTACTATGACCTTTACCCTGCGGCGGCAGCGCTGGCTGGAGCCACCATCCGTACCGTACCCCTGGTGCCACCCACTTTTGAACCCGATCTTGAAGCACTCCAAGCGGCTTTCTCTGCCCGCACTGCGCTCATTGTGGTCAACGATCCCCACAACCCCACAGGCATGGTCTTCTCTCAGGAAGCCAAAGAAAAAATTGTCGAGCTAGCCCAGCGATTCAATGCGGTGATCCTAGCTGATGAGGTCTACGAGCATCTGACCTACGGGGCACCCTACTCCCCCATCCAGGCCCTGCCCGGTGCCGCCGAACGGACTATCGCTGTCTCGGCCATCTCTAAAACGCATTCGGCCACGGGCTGGCGTATTGGCTGGATGACCGGCCCTGCCCATCTGATGTCCGCTCTACGAATGGTCAAAGGCTATTTCACGCACAGCGCTGCCGCTCCCCTACAGGAAGCGGCAGCCGTAGGCCTTGCCTCAGGTGATGACTTCTACCTGGGCCTTAAAGAACGCTACGCCCTCCAGCTCAGGGTGCTAGTTGAAGGTCTAGCTGATAGCCCCTGGCAGATTATCGAGCCTGCGGGTACTTTCTTCGCTGTGGCTGATGTTGCTCAGGTACTGGCCCAAAAGGGCTTTACAACCGCTCAAGAGCTTTGCCAGGAACTACCCCAAGCCTCAGGAGTCACCCTTATTCCGCTCACTGCCTTTACCACCGAGGGCTACCGATCCCAGGTTGAAGGTTACGTTCGTTTTGCTTTCTGCAAGAAACCTGAAGTACTGGCAACAGCGACCAGCCGTATCCTGGCATACAGTGCGGGCTAACTACTTACTATCCTTGGCACGAATCAGGTCAAGAGCCACCAGAGCACCAATAATGGCAAGCCTGACCTCAGCGGGAGCAACCGGGTCAAGATGCACTCCGTAGCGGCTCTTACCTCGAATGGCTGAGGTCAGACCGCCCCACTGCCTGCTAACCTGAGCCGCAACGGTGCTACCGGCCATAATATTGAAGCTGTATTCAAGCAGGTTGCCTTCAAGGTTAAGGGTGAGCTGGGGCAGTTCAATGCTCAACCGTTTGGTCAAGAACGAAAAGTGCTTCTGTACGTGAGCGAAGAAGCTACCGTCGGGCTTATACAACTCGTAGCGATCCAGACCCAGGTCAAAGGGGTCACGGATGGTCAGAAGAGGCTGACCACGGTCATCGACCAGGTCGAACGAGCGATTACCTTTCAAAAAATTGACAGCTAGCGAGCCGGTGGTGTGCACTCGACCCAAAACCATCCCACGCTCGTCTTCAAGAGCAAAATCGTTGCTGAGGAAACTTCGGGTCTGCTGAATCACCAAAGAGTTTTCAGTCAGAAGCCGGGGCACTCCTGTTGACGGCGGCGGCTCATAGGGTGGGGGTTGCTGGGGTTGTTTGTGCTCTTGGGTCATACCTTTACCCTATCAAGGCCACCCCCTAGCAGGTTATGAAGAGAGGTTTTATGCGGAAGTGCTAAGCACAGGTTCAGCATAGAAGAGTTGAGTCTCCCCGTATTTCTTCTCAGCGAACCGTTCCAGGCCGGTCCCCCAGGAAGGTTCACCAGTGCGGGTAGAACGCTCGAGCACTACAACAGCGCCCTGCGCCAGGTAGTCTGACAATAGTTCTAGCAGCTCTTCCAGCTCGGCGTTCGTGACAGAGTATGGAGGGTCAATGAAGACCAGGTCCCAGGGCGCACCGCTATAGCTGGATAAGTAGGTTTTGGCCTGCATACGGTGGATTCTGCTGGTGCTTGCTCTTAAGCCGGCGCTGGTCGCACTCTGAGCAAGAGCCCGGGCGTTCTTCTCGATAACGGCTATTGCCTTGGGGTAGTGATCCACAAAATCTACATGGGCCGCACCGCGCGAAAGTGCCTCGCACCCCAGCGCGCCGGAGCCAGCGAAAAGGTCGAGTACACGAACGTCGGCCAGCATGTTGTAGCTCTCCAGGCGGGAGAACAGCGCTTCTTTGACCCGGTCTGTTGTGGGGCGGGTCTTATCGCCGGGCACGTTTGCCAGGCGTAGGCCTCCGGCCAAACCAGAAATAATGCGGCTCACTGCTGTCCTCTCTTGATAATTATTCTGCTTCGACTTACCAACCTACCAAGGCTAGACAAAAACCATGGCACCACCGACTTCAACGGGGGCACCATGGTTTACTTGCTAGTAGTCTAGTTCTTTATCTGATTGACAAATTCTGCCGCAAAATCGTGAATACGTTGTGTATCCACCTCAATGCCATCGGTGCGGGTCTTATCGACCGTACCAGCTAACATGAGTACGCCGCCATCTGCCACAGGGAAGTAGCATTTCTCAGAGCGCATGCTGTCTGATTCATGTTCCATGCCACACATACCGTTACCCATTTCGTGTTTCTCATCCAGACCAGATGTGCGGGTCTGGTAGTCAGACCCGGGAAGGTAGGACACGAGAACGTTGGTGTAGTTCCTGGGATTATCGCCGTGATACATGTACTTCTGGCTACCCTTCGATGAGCCGCTATCTTCAAGCTGTGCACCGTCTTTTTCAAACTGAGCGATTCCATCAGGGCGGGCACCTCCTGCTTTCTCGGCAGAAATAGTCATATCTGCTGGAAGCGGCGCTGAACTAGACGTTACGTCATGAGAAGCTGAAGCGCTTGCCGAGCTGCTGGAAACAGACTCGGTCGGTGAGGCTGAAGCCTGCTCAGACTCACGGGCAGAGGCCGAGCTTGAAGAAACAGCGAAGCTATTGCTCGTAGAGGTCTCAGTAGCCGAAGCGCCCGATTCTTCTGTTTTGGCAGCTTCGGTTGATGAGCCACAGGCTGATAAAGCCAGGGCCAGGGTAGCACAGGCGGTAACGATTTTAAGTGTTTTCATACAACCATCATAGGCATATCTCGGGAAGTCCTCCAGCACAAACAGCACAGTGAAGTGAGTGTCTACAGTGACCCCAAAATATGAACAAGTTCTGCTCTGCCCAAATTTTCATGGCCCAAGAACTCCGCTTCCCAAAGTCTAGCCCCGCCCCAGGAAGGCTTCACGGTCAGCGTCCAAGGCTCGGTCAATGGTACGAGCCAAGTCGGGATGCAAAGCAAGAGTCGGATCCCTCTCAATCACGGCAAAGGCATCTTGCCTAGCCCGCTCAATCAGCTTGGCATCGGTGAGAGCACGCAAGAGTTTTAGGGTGGATTTCTTACCCGACTGAGCGGCCCCCAAAATATCGCCCTCTCGGCGCTGCTCAAGGTCCACCCGTGAGAGCTCGAACCCGTCGGTAGTGGAGGCAACCGCATCCAGGCGCTCCCGGGAGACACCGTCCGCAGGTTGTTTTGTCACCAGCAGGCAGGTTCCGGGGAGCTGGCCTCGGCCAATGCGACCGCGCAGCTGATGCAGACCCGAAATGCCAAAACGGTCAGCGTCCATAATGACCATGAGGGTCGCGTTAGGCACGTTCACGCCCACCTCGATAACGGTGGTGGAAACGAGCAAGTCTAGCTGGCCATCAGAAAACTCGGTCATGACCCGGTTTTTCTCGGCGGTATCCATACGCCCGTGCAGGCCGGCGATACGAACACCGGCAAGTGCGGGTTCCCCCTCAAGGTCTTCCAAGACCGACTCGACCGATGCTAGCGCTCCACCGCGAGCGCTCTCGGTGCTGGCAGTAGCAGAGCCAAAGAGGGTTTCACCGGTTTCAGTTTCTGCTGAGCTGTCGCCCCCGCCAATTTTGGGCACCACTACATAGACTTGGTGGCCGGCATCAATTTCTTCGCGGGCGCGAGACCAGATTCTTTGGGCCCAGGTAGGGTGCTCGGCCAGGGGCACGACGTGTGTACTTATTTTTTGGCGACCCGCGGGGAGCTGGTCAAGTACCGAGGTATCGAGGTCGCCAAAGACGGTCATAGCCACGGTTCGAGGTATGGGGGTTGCGGTCATGACCAGGCGGTGAGGTAGCGCCCCGCCGGGGCCGCGCAGGGCATCACGCTGTTCGACACCGAAGCGGTGCTGTTCGTCTACCACGACCAGGCCCAGATCAGCGAACTGCACGGCATCGGCCAGCAGAGCATGGGTGCCAATCACGATGTCGGCAGAACCTGATGTTATGGCTAGCAGGGCCTCTTTTTTGGCTTTTGTTTTGAGTGAGGCGGTCAGCAGAACCACCCGGACGGTGCCTTTATCTGCCGGGGGTTCATGCACGGATTTAGCGGCGGCTGGATCGAATGGGCGGGTATCGAGAAGATCACCCAGAATCTGGCAAACCGACCGGTAGTGCTGTTCGGCCAGCACTTCTGTAGGCGCTAACATAGCGGCCTGGGCGCCATTGTCAGCAACCTGCAGCATAGCCCGCAAGGCTACCACTGTCTTGCCTGAGCCCACATCCCCCTGAAGCAGGCGGTTCATGGGGCTGGAACTAGCCAGGTCGTCCCTGATTTCAGCGCCTACCGTTTCTTGCCCCTCGGTGAGCTTGTAAGGCAGTAGGCCCGTCAGCGCATCGGCTAGACCACCGGGAACAAAGGGGCGGGCAAGGGTGTGGTGGGCAGCACGAGCCGCACGGATACGTGCCAAGGCCGCTTGTAGCACAAAGGCTTCGCGGTAGCGCAGGGAGTGGTGGGCCGCCCGCCAGGTTTGCTCGGTATCGGGTGTGTGCACAGCCCGGTAGGTCCAGGCCAGAGAGGGAATTTTACGGCTTTTGCGCACGGTGAAAGGGACCGGGTCTTCCAGCTCTTTGAGAGATAGGCGCTCCAAGAGGGCTTCCAGCGCAGCGGCTACCCTATCGGTAGGGTATTTGGGGGTTGCCTTATAGACCGGAATGGGGGCATTAGCCCGTGCTTTGGCACGCTCGATAGCTTCGGCGCTGGCCCCCGGAGCCATGCCCGAAGCACGGTCGGCTATCACGGCGTAGTGGGGGTTGGTAAGCGTCAGCTCACCACGGTAGGTACCCACCTTGCCCGAGAACATGACCTGGTCTCCCTCGTGAATTTCCCGGGCCGCCGTCCAGGCATTGAAGAAACTAAGGGTCATGGTGTCGCTGTTACCCACCATGGCGTAGGAGCCAGGAGCATAGCTGTTGAAGACAGCACCGAGCTTAAAACCATGACCGGCCCCATAGTCGCTTCTTGGGCTACCGGCCATAGCACCGGCTGATCCTTGAAGCCGAGGGTTACTGTAGCCGGGCTGATAGGCAGCCGGGGCGCCAGCCCCCCGGTAGGCATTGGGGTTGGGTCGCAAGGATTCTATGGCGGGACTTGGAGGCTGATCGGTTAGTTGATCGGTGATAGTAATTTCGGTAATGGAACCGCGTCGGGAGGCCATCTGCCGGGTGGTTACTTTCAGTACCCGGGCAACAATCGTGGCTTCGCTCCCCTCAACCAGCGATGAGAATGGGGTGAGTTCTCCGCGCGGCAGGTATTTGCGCGGGTAGTATTCGAGCGCCTGGCCCACCGTTTCAAGGCCCAGGTGCCTCGCTAGTGCCTTAGCGGTGCTCGCACCCAGATAGTTTTTGAGGGGGGCGTTCTCTAACCGGTCTTCACTGGCGTAGGTTTCGATAACCTCCCCTACTTTGGGGTCTAGCTCTTTAACTGTGCGGCGGCGGGTAGAGGCGCTGTTCTTAGTCTTCCGAGCGGTTTTTTGTGTGCCTGCTGATCCGGTGCCAGTTTTCTGAGCGCCATTTTTGCGGCTTGCGTTTTTTGTGGAAGTCCGGCGAGGTGCTGGGGCTTTTTCGGGCAGGTCAAAGAGCCCCTGTCCGGGTTCAGTCATGCGAACACCCCGCTAATGCAGGTTCGCTGTCACCAGGAGCCAGGTTACTGATGCGCACGTTGAGTGGTTCACCAGCGGCTTCAAGCACTGTGAGGGCATCCGCTGCGGTGGGTGTATGCACATGAATAGCCCAAAGAGCTTCGTTACCGGCCTCTACCTGGGCTATTGACACAGAATCACCCACAGCGTCAAGGGCACTACGAAGCTGACTGGCTTCGAGTACAGGCAAATAGATATCGCACATGACCTCTACGGTTGAGTCAGATTTCTTGGAGCGCTGTGAGAAGGGAGGGAGGGCATTAGGCCAAGAAGGCGCGGGGCTCTCTTCCAAAAGATCTGCGTAGGTCTTAGTAGGTGCTGAGCCGTTCAGCTCAGTAGCCAGCGCTACCAGAACTAGCAAAAAACCAAGGGCACCGGAATCTACCCAACCGTTGCGGGCGTGAGAGGCCTGAGCAGTTTCCCGCACAGCAGTCTCAGCGCCCTGCAAGAGCTGTGAGGTGTAGCCGAGCCAGTCATCAGCGGGGGGAACCTGCCCAATGGCCTGCATAACCGTCAGCATGGTTCCCTCAGCGGGCTGGCTCAGGGCCGAGCGAGCGTCACGAACGGCACGCTTAAAAGCACTGGCTAGAAGAGCGGGGGTTAGAGCTGAATTTTCCTCAGGTATACCGGTGGTAACAGCTTCAAGTTCGCCCACCGGCCCCAGCTCCCTCGCAAGACCTAAGAGCCACACCGCAAGCAGGGTACCCGAATTCCCGCGGGCACCCCGCAAGGCCGCACGAGCCGCCAGGGCGAGAGTCGGATCATCGGCCATACCAGCGCTATCAGCAGCCCGCCCCAGGGTGGCGCTCAAGTTAGAACCCGTATCGGCATCAGCTACAGGAAAGACATTGATGCGGTTCAAAAGTGCACGGTGTTCGACCAGCTGGGTACGTCCGCCTAGCAACCAGCTCAGCCACCAGTTAGCGGGAACCTGCCTCAAAATGATCCCATCCTTTCGCTGTATAGGGGTGCCCATCGACTGTTACACCGGTACCTGGGCGCACCGTCCCAATTCTAGTAAACCCGGCTGGTATCTGCTCAGGTGGGCTGGTACCCAGCAGGGCATGGTTTTCGCCGCCTGTCAGAACCCAGCCTAAGGCCAGGTCAGAAGCTTTCTGGCCCTCAGCCCCCGCGAGGAGAAGAGCAGGTTCCCTCAGCTCAAGTAGCCAGGGAGCCAAAGAAGCTGTGTCGATGTCAAAGGCGCAAGCCGATGCCTGAGCCAGTCGCCCGCCATCACGCACAAGACCATCCGATACATCCATAAGAGACGTAAGATTTTCGGCGCCTTGGATACCAGCGGCCAGCGGGCTGACCGGGCGTTGCTGGGCTTCGATGCAGGCCTCGATTTGGTGGGAAAGGGTTTCGGGCAACTCCGAGTTTTCAAGTAAGGCCAGCCCCGCCGCGGCGGTACCCAGCGCTCCGGCCAGAACAATAGCGTCCCCAGCTTGAGCACCGCTGCGGGTGACAGGCTTTTGAACCAGGCCAAGGGCTGTGACCGTGACTGAAATCTCGGTACCGGAGCCCACATCTCCCCCTGAAATGGAGCAGGTCTCTGCACCCTGTGCGGTGCAAGAGTCCACCAGGCCTCGGGCGAAATCTTTGACCCAGGCGAGAGGGGTAGAGGGCGGAAGGGTTAGTGAAACAAGCAGGGTAACCGGACGCGCTCCCATAGCCGCAATATCTGCAAGGTTCTGCGTTGCGGCCTTCCAGCCAACCTCATAGCCCCCACTGGTTCTACCGCTAGGCCAGGAGAGACGAAAATCCTGGTTCTGCGTCTGAGTATCGGTACTCATGACGGTCAGTCCACCGCTCAGGTCAAGTACAGCGGAGTCATCGCCTGGCCCCAGAACCAGGCTTCTTGCACCCGGGGTCAGCCTCTGGGCCTTGGCGTTATGTTCCTGGATGGTAGGGAGGAATGTGGCCAAGAGCTGTCCCTCACTCACAGAAGAAACAAGAGTCATGGTAAAAGTTATGCCTTTGGGCTTCGGTTGCGCCACACAAAGTTGAAGACAACCAGCGCAAGACCGGCCACCGCCACACCGCTGAAGATAAGAAGCGGGCGCGCACCGGTCACAATCGATATACCGCGCTGGAATACGTTCGACCCGCCGGTTGGTTCAAACTGGTATCCCTGAGCTTCAGCCCCAATCACACCTGCGGCCTGGTTAGAGTTGTTGGCGGTATCACCGAAATCGTTCTGGTCGCTCGCGTTGAGGAAGCCTTCAACCCAGTCAGGTGTACCGCTGTAGTTCTGCTGCGGGGCGCTCGTCAACCCGAGTACCGAACTGCCAACCGGCGACCGGTTCACTTTGCTGGTATCAGCATCCATTGTGGCGGGAGGCTCAGCCCCGAGCACTTGCAGGCTCGGTGCTGGTGCTAGCCTGTCGGTGCTGGCTTGAACGGGCACCGGGGCCTGCTGAGTAGTAGCCAGCCGGTTGGAGGGGTTCATAGGTTCCTGGCTTTGTACGGGCGCAGGGTTGACCGGCTCAGCCGGAACAGGAACCGGTTGCGGTTGCACAGGCTCTGGGCTTGGAAGGGGTGCAGGCTCAACCGGTGGTAAGGGAGTAACCGGGGTTGGTTCAGGATCAGTAGGGGGTACCGGGTTCTCTGTTGGAGAAGGTACCGGGTTCTCTGTTGGAGTGGAAACCGGATCTTCCGGAGGTAGCGGTTCCTCTGTTGGAGTAGGCACCGGCTGCACAGAAGGAGCAGGTTCCGTGGGGGTGGGTACAGGTTCTGTGGGTGAAACCGGATCTTCCCGCGGGACCGGGGCATCGGACGGAAGGGGTTCAAGGGGCGGTTCAACCGCTGCGCTAGGGGTGGGCTCCGGGTTGGTGGGAAGTACTTCTTGGACTTGCGCAGAAGTCGCTAGCATTGGCAGCATCTCTGCTGGAAGTGCCATTGCCTGGCTACCCTCATCGTGCAGCTGTACCGGCAACAGAGCAAGCGAAGCCACCGAACATGCAACAAGCACTGTCTTTTTGCTGGTGTTCATTCTTTGGCTCCTTGGGGGTTCCGCCCCCGGTGATCACGGGCTCTACTGGTCCGATAGTGTTCAATTCATCAACCACCACACTACCCAATCACTGGCAAATCAGCCACCGTTTCAAGCCGTCAGGTGGGGCTCAAGTAGCGAAAGTTATACAATGGGAAGGTGAGCATAGACCATCAAAAGATTCTTCCTCTCCTTGTCCTAACTGCCAGCATCACCGCCTGCGGACCGAACGCGGTTAATCTTCAGCCCGCGCCCGATGCCACCAATCCTGCCTGCGCCAAAGCTATGGTTGCCATGCCCAAAACCCTGAGCGGTTTAGACCAACGGGAAACGACAGCGCAGGCGACAACAGCCTGGGGTGAACCCACGGCAATTGTTCTTAAATGCGGTGTAGAGCTCCCCACCGCCCCGATCTCAGACCCCTGCCAGTCGGTCAATGGTGTTGATTGGATTGTGAAACCCACCGATAAGGAACAGGCCCAATCATCAGAGCAAACCGCAACGGGAACATGGTATGCAGAAACCTTTGGCCGAGAACCTGCAATCCAGGTAACTTTTGAAGCCGACCGGGTTTCCTCATCAACCGTATTGGCAGAGCTGGCCTCTGCGGTGGAGCAACTCCCCCAGAAGAAGCAGTGCACCAATGTGGAGGATACGCTCACCGATGTTCAGGGTGGGGTCGGCTAAATATCCCTTCCAGCCCGAATATTAGAATGTCCCCGGTGTCTCTGCCATGAGAGACCGGGGACATTGATAATTAGCCGATAAGGGTCCAGCTCGGCTAGCTCTAACGCAGACCCAGCGGGCGTTCCATGGCCAAGGAAATCAGTTGATCGATTAGGTCGCTATAGGCAATACCGGTATTTTCCCACATGGTTTTATACATGGAAATGGGGGTAAAGCCGGGCATAGTGTTGACCTCGTTGATCACCAGGCGGCCGTCCTCAGTGTAGAAGAAATCAGCGCGGCACAGGCCCTCACCGTCAACAGCTAGGAAAGCCTCAATAGCTAGCTTGCGCATACGCTCCGAAACTTCAGCGGGTAAGTCCGCCGGGCATCGAGTCTCGGCAGAGGTCTTCGAAACGTACTTAGCCTCAAAGTCATAGAAATCGTGTTCACGGTCAACCACCACGATCTCACCGGGGTAGGAAGCGCGGGGTAGCTCAGAGTGGTGGCCATCGAGCACCGCGCACTCAATCTCGCGGCCCACAATCCCGGCCTCAATCACAAGCTTTGGGTCGTGCTTCTGCGCCTCGGCAATTGCGGCATCAAGCTGGTCAGCAGAATCAACCTTAGTGATGCCAAAGGAAGACCCGGCACGGGCAGGCTTAACAAAGACAGGATAACCCAGCTGGCTGATTCGCTCACGGGCACCGGCCTGGTCAAGGACCCACTGGCGGTGGGTGACAACTTCGTAGGGGCCAACTTCAAGACCTGCCGCCTCAAAGGCAACCTTCATGAGATGCTTATCCATGCCTACCGCTGATGACGCGACACCACAGCCAACATATCGCAAGTCCGCCATTTCGAGCAGACCCTGAACTGTGCCATCTTCGCCAAAGGGGCCGTGCAAGAGAGGAAAGACAACATCAATCGCGGGGCCAAGCTCCACCCGGGTTTCATCGGTGGAATCAATCAGACGCAGGCGGTTATCGCCACCGCCCAGAGGCAGGAAGACCTGTTTGCCCTCGGCGGGAAAATCAGCCAGCGCGCTCGCTTCGGTTAAACGGGTCAGGGTTTCTTCATCGGTCAGGTACCAGCGGCCGTCACGGGTGATACCGATAGTCACCACGGTGTATTTATCGTGGTCGATAGCCCCCAGTACACCGCGTGCGGTAATCAAAGAAATTGAGTGCTCGGAGGAACGCCCACCGCAGAGTAGAGCAACGGTGGGTTTAGTGCTGGTTGTGGTCATAGCGTCCTTTGATGGGGCGGGGAGATTCTGTTCTCAACCCACTTACTTGGTAGGTTCGATATCTTCTGATTTAAGAGAGCGCCCTAGAAGCGCGGGGGCAAGTTCTTCAACTGATATTGTACGGTTGAGGACCGCTACTACAGCTTCTGTAATGGGCATTTCTACCCCTACTTTTCGCGCGAGTTCTGCCACAACGGGGGCAGATTTGATGGACTCTGCGGTCTGGGTCATTACGGTGTGAAGCTCATCGGGAGCGATTCCTTCAGCTAGCAGACGACCGGCAGTGTGATTGCGGGAAAGCGGGGACGAGCAGGTAGCAATCAGATCGCCCATGCCGGCAAGCCCGCTCATGGTTTCCAGTTTGCCTCCCAGAGCCAGGGCAAGACGGGTTGTTTCGGCCAGCCCACGGGTCATCACTGAGGCCTTGGAATTATCGCCGTACTGTTTGCCTTCGCACATACCAACGCAGAGGGCAATCACGTTCTTGACCAGCCCACCAATCTCAACCCCCACAATGTCGGTGTTGGTGTAGGGCCTAAAGTAGCCTGCCGCACAAACTGAAGCGACGGTGCGTGCGCTTGCCTCGGTTGTTGCGGCAACAACGCTGGTGGTAGGTTGCTCCACAATAATTTCTTTGGCTAGGTTAGGGCCTGAGAGCACAGTAACGCGGTGGGGTACGCTTTCGATTTCTTGGGGAGAAGCGCCGGTTGCAACCAGGTGCCCTTGGAGAGAATCGACAATAACCTCGCTCATGCGCAGGCCGGTTCCCATTTCAAGGCCCTTAGCTAGTGAGACGAGCAGGGCATCGGGTGCCAGTAGCGGAGCTACAGTTTCAAGCTGAGACCGCAGGACCTGAGCAGGGATAGCTAACACCACGATCTGGGCACCGGTAAGAGCCTGAGCAAGGTCCGAGGTCATCGTGAGATTTTCCGGCAGAAGGGTACCGGGGAAGTAGGCCTCGTTAATGCGGGTCTTAGACATCTTGTCCATGGTTTGCGGGTTACGCCCCCACAGACTTATTTTCCGGTTGCTACCGGTTGCCCGCGCGGCATCGGCAAGGACCTTGGCAAAGGCTGTGCCCCAGCTTCCTGCGCCTAAAACAGCGACTTGGTGGATATCGGAGGTGCTCATTGTGGGGTCCCTTTCCGGTCGGGTGTCTGGGCCTACTGCTCCGGTGATTGACGGACGTTCAAAACTGAATTCCAGCGCCCTTCGGGGGCCTTTTCTCCTCTAATATCCTCAAGCAGGTCAGTAATCCGGTCAAGCATGCGGTTAGTGACAGCGGTCAGTTGGCTATGACTATAGTGGGTACCTGGTTCACGGTCTTCAAGCAGATCGCTCCAGTCGATGGGGTCCCCCACAACAATACTGACTTTTTTACGGGGGAAGCCAAAGCGGGGCTTACCGTACTGCGGCAAGAAGTCCTGGTCACCCCAATGGGCAATCGGGTAGACGGGTGCACCTGTGGCTAAAGCCAGACGGGCAGCACCGGATTTACCGGTCATGGGCCAGAGTTCAGGGTCCTTGGTCAAGGTGCCTTCGGGGAAAATCAGCACCGCTCCCCCGGAGCTCAGCACAGCTTGAGCCACCTCCAGTGACTTAGCTGCTTGAGCTGAGCCTCGGGTAACGGGGATGTGAGCGCACTGACGCATGAGCCAGCCGAGGAGCGGCACACGGAAGAGAGAGTCTTTTGCCAAGAAGCGCGGCAGTACCCCCCGCATGAAGAGCGGGTAGGCAACGGTGATGGGGTCAATCTCGGTGACATGGTTTGCCACCACAATAAACCCGCCGTCGGCAGGAAGCTTTTCCATGCCAATCATCTCGGGCCGCATCGGCAGATTGTAGAGAGGCCTGAGCAGGTGCCCTGCGGCTCGGTAGACCGCATCCCCCCGCTTGCTTGGCTTAATCTCTTTCGGCCATGCGCTGTGCTTACTCATGACTAGGCAGTAACCTCGAAGTCAGCTCCCAGGGCGGTGAGCTTATCTACAAAGTGCTCATAGCCACGGGAAATAACCGTAACGCCGGTGACGTTAGATGTACCCTCAGCAGTCAGCGCCGCGATCACGTGGGAGAAACCACCGCGCAGGTCGGGCACGTTAATATCTGTACCACGCAGGGGTGTCTTGCCGGTAATGACAGCTGAGTGCTTGAAGTTCTGGTGGCCAAAACGGCAGGGGGTGGGGCCTAAACAGTCCTTGTGGAGCTGGATAGTAGCGCCCATGCGGACCAGGGCATCGGTGAAACCGAAGCGGTTCTCGTAGACAGTCTCGTGGACCAGGCTCACGCCTTTAGCCTGGGTCATGGCAACAACAAGTGGCTGCTGCCAGTCGGTCATAAAGCCGGGGTGTACGTTGGTTTCAACGAATAAGGGATTCAGGTCCTCGCCCTGGTGGAAGAAGCGGATGCCTTCGTCACTAATGTCCAGGCCACCACCAAGCTTGCGGTAGACGTTGATGAACGTTGACAGGTCCTTCTGATTAGCGTTGCGCACAAATATATCGCCGCCTGTTGCCAGTGCTGCAGAGGCCCAGGAGGCTGATTCGTTGCGGTCAGGCATAGCTACGTGGTTAAAGCCGGTGAGCTCATCTACACCTTCGATGATGATCTGGCGGTCGGTCTCAACAGTGATGATTGCGCCCATCTTCTGAAGGATTGCAATCAGATCCATGATTTCTGGCTCAATAGCCGCGCCGGTTAGTTCGGTCTTGCCCTTGGCGCGGGTTGCTGCCAGAAGAACCTGCTCGGTAGCACCCACAGAGGGGTATTCCAGGGGAATCTGAGCGCCCTGTAGACCGCCAGCGGGAGCCTTCATGGAGATACCGGTGGGCAGTTTCTCAATCTTGGCGCCGAACTTTTCAAGCACACGCAGGTGGTAGTTGATGGGGCGGTCGCCAATCTTACAGCCACCCAGGTCAGGAATGAAAGCCTCACCGATGGTGTGCAGCAGAGGACCGCAGAGCAGGATTGGAATACGGGAGTCACCGGCGTGAACTTCGATGTCGGTATGGTTGGCGACAGAGACCTTGGTGGGGTCCATGCGGAGCTCGCCTGCCTCCACATCGTAGTCCACAGAAACGCCGTGGAGTTCTACTAGGTCGGTGACGACCTTGACATCCTTAATTTCGGGGACGTTGCGCAACACCGAAGGGGTTGAACCCAAGAGAGCGGCAACCATAGCCTTGGGGACCAGGTTCTTGGCACCACGGACGTTAACCTCGCCCTTGAGAGGGGTGCCACCTTCAATACGCAGTGCGCTGACCATGTATATCCAATCGTAAATTTTCTGTCTTCCGAGTAGTCTACTCGGCTCGCCCCTTTTAACCTGAAGCGTTGCATAGATAAATCTGTGGTGCCCGCCTAGGCGACCGACACCTTCACAGCATTATTTCACGCATCAAGCAAAAATTGGTGAATAAAACCTTGCCTAACAACTTTACCTCAGAGTTCAGAGTAGGGCCTACTGGGGGCAGTGTTCTCCACCATAATGGTGCACCAGCGCCCCCCTTTAAAGGGCCCAGGGCACCTACCTATTTTCTGCCGGCTCCCTGGTCTGATGTGGCCTTATACTGATTCCTTGCTTTACTGAGTGCGCGGTAACCAGGCGGGGCGGTTAGCCTCGTAGGCTGTAATAGCTTCTTCATGTTGCAGGGTTAGCCCGATGTCATCGAGGCCTTCCATGAGGCGCCAGCGGACGTAGTCGTCAATCTGGAAAGGAACGGTCAAGGCGCCGACGGTGACGGTTTTCTCTTCCAGGTCCACCGTCACTTCAGTACCAGGCTCGGTCTCAAGCTGCTTCCAGATCAGCTCAATGTTGTCCTGATCAACCTGAGCAGCCACCAAACCCTGCTTGCCCGAGTTACCCCGGAAGATGTCAGCAAAACGAGCCGAGATAACAACGCGAAAGCCGTAATCCTTCAAAGCCCAGACGGCGTGCTCTCGTGATGATCCGGTACCGAAGTCAGGGCCGGCAACCAGCACCGAACCCTGCTTGTAGGGTTGCCGGTTGAGAACAAAGTTCTCATCCTTGCGCCAGCCCGCAAAGAGGGCATCGTCAAAGCCGGTCTTGGTGACGCGCTTGAGGTAGACGGCGGGGATAATTTGGTCGGTATCGACGTTGGAGGCCCTCAGGGGCACGCCAATTCCGGTGTGCTTTTTAATCGGTTCCATGAAAAATCCGTTTCTACCCGGCTATCCGGGTACTCAAATTCGATGACTTATTCCGCTCTAGAGGTCAGCGGGAGCTGAGAGAGTACCGCGGATAGCGGTAGCGGCAGCAACCAGGGGTGAGACCAGGTGGGTGCGCCCGCCCTTGCCCTGGCGGCCTTCAAAGTTACGGTTAGAGGTTGAGGCGCAACGCTCCCCCGATGCCAGCTGGTCCGGGTTCATGCCCAGGCACATAGAACAACCGGCAAAGCGCCAGTCTGCGCCAAAATCCTTGAAAATCTGGTCCAGGCCCTCAGCTTCTGCCTGGGTGCGAACCCTGTGGGAACCGGGGACAACCATCATGCGAACACCCTCTGCCATGGTCTTGCCCTTAAGGATTTCGGCGGCGGCACGCAGGTCCTCGATGCGGGAGTTGGTGCAGGAACCCAGGAAGACGACATCAACGGGGATCTCTTTCATGGGGGTACCAGCGGTCAGGCCCATATATTCCAGGGCGCGAGCGGCGGCCTTCTGCTCGTTCTCATCGGCAAAGTCCTCGGGGAAGGGAACAGCCTGGGACAAGGGGACACCCTGGCCGGGGTTGGTGCCCCAAGTGACAAAAGGCTCTAGCTCATCTGCGTTGATGAAAACCTCATGATCAAAGGTTGCACCCTCGTCGGTGGGCAGGGTCTTCCAGTATTCAAGGGCGGCATCCCAGTCGGCACCGGTAGGTGCGTGGGGGCGGCCTTTAACGTATTCAAAGGTCGTCTCATCAGGTGCAACCATACCGGCGCGGGCACCTGCCTCGATGGACATGTTGCAGATGGTCATGCGCCCCTCCATAGAGAGGGAGCGGATGGCGGAGCCCCGGTATTCCAGCACGTAGCCCTGGCCACCACCGGTACCGATTTCGGCAATAACAGCCAGGATAATGTCCTTAGCGGTCACACCGGGCTTGAGGGTGCCCTCTACGTTAATAGCCATGGTCTTGAAAGGAGCCAGGGGCAGGGTCTGGGTTGCCATGACGTGCTCAACCTCGGAGGTGCCGATACCAAACGCCAAGGCACCGAAAGCACCGTGGGTTGAGGTGTGCGAGTCACCGCAGACAACGGTCATACCGGGCATGGTCAGGCCCAGCTGGGGGCCAACCACGTGAACGATACCCTGTTCTTGATCACCGAGTGAATGGATACGTACACCGAATTCTTTAGCGTTCTTACGCAGGGTCTCAATCTGGGTGCGTGAGGTGAGATCTGCAATCGTCGAGAAAATATTCTCAGTGGGGGTGTTGTGGTCCTCGGTTGCAATGGTCAGGTCCAGGCGACGCAGTGGACGCCCCTCAAGACGCAACCCCTCGAAAGCCTGAGGTGAGGTTACTTCGTGAACCAGGTGCAGATCGATGTAGAGCAAGTCGGGCTTACCGTCTGTACCGGGCACTACGGTGTGCGCCTCCCAGACTTTTTCAGCCAATGTAAGCGGGGTATGGTCGGTGCTACCAGCCATCAAGTCCTCCAAAAAATATTGTGATGCGTTAATAAGTGTGACGGCACCGCACTCATCTTTCCAATAAACGAACTTGCATATCAGAATATGAGAAGTCAAAATTAAAGTACTCAGACACAATCCATATACCCATTATCTTTCACCCCCGAAAGATCGCATCACACATAATCACTGGGCCAACGCACCGGCCCATCTGCGAAAGTTGCCCACTATGCAAGAGAAGCCTAGCTCCGGCGTCGGCGTACTTGATAAAGCCGCGCACATTCTTGCCTGCCTTGAAGCTGGCCCCGCCACCCTTTCCCAGCTTGTTGAAGCTACCGGTCTGGCTCGCCCCACCGCCCACCGTCTAGCTGTTGCCCTCACACACCACAGGCTGGTAGCCCGCGATGTTCAGGGCCGGTTTATGTTGGGGCCCCGTCTCAGTGAACTCTCAAGTGCCGCTGGCGAAGATCGTTTGATTGCTGCCGCTGGCCCCGTCCTCAACAACCTGCGTAATGCTACGGGTGAATCTTCACAAATTTTCCGTCGGCAGGGTGATTGGCGGGTCTGCGTAGCCTCCGCTGAACGGCCCATCGGCCTGCGCGACACCATTCCGGTGGGCACCCAGCTCTCTATGAAGGCAGGTTCAGCCGCCCAGGTACTCACCGCCTGGGAGGATCACGCCCGCCTGGTCGAGGGCCTGCACAGTGCTCGTTTTTCTGCCACCATGCTGGCAACTGTCCGCCGCAGGGGCTGGGCGCAGTCCGTGGGTGAGCGCGAGCGCGGTACCGCCTCAGTCTCCGCACCGGTTCGCTCCCCCTCCGGCAAGGTGATTGCCGCCGTCTCTATCTCCGGCCCGATTGAGCGCCTGAGCCGCCAACCCGGCCGCCTGCACGCTGAGGTGGTATGTGAAGCGGCCGCCGCACTATCAGAAGCCTTACGGAGCTAGCCATCTGCTCTCAGACCAAGAAAGAGCCCCGGTACCCATATGGGTACCGGGGCTTCTTCTGTGAGACCGTAAAGTTACTTGCCGGCCTGGGCCAGTGCCTTGCGGTAGTTGGCAAGTCGATCCAGTTCCTCTTGAACGGGTTCAAGGACACAGCGTGAGGCTACGTCACTCATATTTTCTTCAAGCTGACGGCGAATACCCTTGGCGTACATACGATAGCCGACAGTAGCTATGGCTCGACCCAGCGCAGCCACCAGAATACCGGCCAAGAGGCCCGTAACCACCAGGAGGGTGGGCACAGGTAGCGGGAAGCCCTCAACCGTTGGCGGGTCTGGTAGCACAAGCTGGAAGTAGCTTGCGGCGGCGAGCGCGGTCAACCAGAGCAGGCCAAGCAGAGCTGCTGCTAACCCTACCCACTGCAAGATGTTGAGCAGGTGCCACCACCAGCGTTTTTTGGTTGCCTCGTAGTGGACGCTGGCGGCCGCCCGTTCAATTTCGCGGGGTAGGTGTTCTTCGTAAGTTCGGGCGGCTGACCGGATGGAGTGGCTCCAGGGTTCTGCCAGGCCCTCGGATGCCTGACCTGCAAAGGTGCGCAGGCTGGTGCTCAGCGCCGCCTTCTGGGGCGCACCGAGCGGAGGCAGTGAGGACTTGCTGATGGGTGCCCCATCGTGTTCTTTGTGCAGGCCCAGGCGTTTGAGGGGGTCCCGTTTATTCTTGAGGACCCACCGGGTGGCGATCCAGCCGGTTTTCTCGGCGGCGTGGAGCTTATATGAATCGGAGGCCGCTTTGACCAAGCCTTCAGCGCCGGAGGCCCGGTAGAAGCCCTCTTCAAGCTGGGTCATAGCGGGGGCGGTGATGCCTGCCGGTTCCCCCTGCCCGTCCTGGGTAGCAAGTTCTGAGCGAACCCCGGCCAGGTCTGCCTCGATACGGGCCACAGCGGCATTTTTGGCGACAGCGACCTGCCCCAAGATCTCCCGCAGACGTGGAATGTTATGGCCGGTGCGGGCTGAAACACCCAGGGGGTCAGCCAGCAGGGTGCTGGTGAGCCCGTCCTTGGCCAGAAGCAGTTTGAGGGAGTCCAGCACGGCAGGCAGTTCAGCCTCATCCAGGCGATCTACCTGGTTGAGCACAGCCAAGGTTACAGCGCCGTGGGCGGCTAGGGGCTGGATGAAGTCCTGGTGAATCACGGCGTCAGCGTATTTCTGGGGGTCCATGACCCAGACCAGAACGTCCACGCACTGCGCCATTTTCTCCACGATTTTCCGGTTGGAGGCCTCCACCGAGTCGAAGTCGGGCAGGTCAAGCAGGACTAGACCGCCGGTGGCTTCTTCTGTTTTACCGGCACCCACCGATGTACGGATTTTGTTCCACATGCCCACGGTGACCGGCACATCGGCCCGGTTGAGGGCTTCTGCCGCTTGGGCTGGGTCCTCGTCCATGTAGGTTCGGTTGCTTACGCCCAGCCAGTCCAGGAGGGGTTCAACGCCCTCTTTACCCCAGACGGCGGCCTGGGCGGTCGATGTGGTGGGCCGGCGGGCGGCGGACTTGGCGATCTCTTTGCCAACCACCGCATTAAACAGGGTTGATTTACCGGAACCGGTAGCCCCGAAGAAACCAATCACGGTGTGTTCTGCTGAGAGTTCGCGGCGAGTAGCAACCCGCTCCAGGACCAGGCGGCCCTTTGCCAGGATTTCGGGGTCTAGGCGGCCTTGGCCTAAGTCGAGGGCGGTGGTGAGGGCATCCACGGTGGTGGCCAGTGCTGTGGTGGCAGGCTCTGCCTTGCTGGTAGAAGTTGGTGTCACGGTTTTAGCTCTCGGTGGTTGTTTCAGAAGCGGCAGGTAGCTGAACACTGGCCGCTAGCTGGGTGCTTGCGGTGTTCAAGGTGGTGGCAACAGCTTCTAGGTCGCTGGCAGTGGGGCGGGCCTGGTCCTCGCTCCCCTGCCCGGTAACAGATTCAAGGCGGTCGATAAAGCGGGCCTGCTGGGTTTCAAGTAGCTCGCCAATGCGCTCTTCGAGCCGGGTGCGGGCACCGGTTGCCATGCGGCGCACAGCGTCCTCGCCAAAGATAGCTTCAAGGAGCTTTTGGCCAATCACACCGGAGCCACCGGCAATACCGACTTCAACGCCGGTCAGTCCACCGGTCATTGAGAAGACCGCGACCATCAAAATCACGGCCGTTACGTTCACGCCCAGGGACATGAAGCGGGCCTTTTGGCGTTTGCCTGCACCCTCGGCAGAGATGATGTCCATGACATCTTGTTGCCAGGCACGGATGCTTTCGGCCACGTCTTCGGAGAAGCTATCGTCCAGCTTGGCGAGGTCCTCCCCAGCCAGCAGCGCACGGCCTGCACGGTCTTCGAGCCAGCGGCGCTGGACGGTTTCGGCGGCTGTAGCTGCCTCTTCCATAATGACCGAGTGCAGGCTGACTTCAAGGGCCTGTTCTACCTCAACAGCCTGTGTGGGCGGGGTTCCCCTGAAAAAGCCTGCGATACGGTCGCGCACCTTGCCCACGGTTGTTTCTACCTGGCGGAAGAATTCTCCGGTACCCACAAAGTCTTGCCAGCGCCCCAGTACTTCGCCTCGGAGCATCTGGCCGTCCTGCGTGCTTTCGTTCAGGTTGGTCAGGGCGCGTGCGAAAGCGCTGGTAGCGTCGGCCCGCAGACGGTTTTCTGCGGCTTGTTGGTCTTGCGCGGCCTGAGCTAGATCGCTTGCCTGCCGGGCTAGAGAACGCACAGCCCCCTCCAGGGTACGGCGGGCGATATCACCACGGGCATCGGTGTCGGCGCCCAGTGAACGTAACCAGAAAATCAAGGGGAGCAGGGCCACGCTGGGAAGCAGGCCGCGCTCATCACGTTCCTGCTCGGTCACAGAGTGAATCAGGGCAGGGGTGATACCGGCTTCGGCCAGCATTCGGCTCAAATCTGCTTCGATCTCGTCCTCGCTGCCCTCGGGCACACGGTTGAGTACCACGGCAATGGTGATATCTCGGGTAGCCGCCTGTCGCAGGATCTCCCAGGGCAGGGCATCTGCGTAGCGGTTAGCGGTGGTGACAAAGAGCCAGAGGTCAGCGGCTCGTAGCAGTTGCTGGGCGAGACGGCGGTTCTCCTCGCTCACCGAGTCAAAGTCGGGGGCATCAATCAGTGCAATGCCCTTGGGCAGGGAATCGACCGGGACAGTCACCAGCTCGTCTTGGCCGCTGTGGGGGTTGGCCCCCGGTAGGGCCTGGCCGGGTTCAACCGGAAGGCGTACCAGATGCGGAAGAATCCGCTCAGGGGTAAAGGCGGCGACGTCCTCGGGCCTATAGAGCAGCACGGGCTGGCGGGTAGTGGGGCGGATAGCCCCGGAACGGGTTACAGGCTCACCGATGAGCGTGTTAACCAGGGTTGATTTGCCGGCTCCGGTGGAGCCACCAACAACCAGGGTCAGGGGAGCATCCAGTGTGGAGAGCTTAGGCAAGATGTAGTCGTCGAGCTGGGTGACTGCGGTTTTGGCTTCTTGCTGAGCTTGTTCAGCCGATCCTGTGTTCAGCGGGAAAGAAGCTGCCGCGAGGGTGTTGCGGGCTTCTCGCACGGAGGCCAGAGTATTAAGAATAGTTTGGTTGTACACACTCCCTATTCTGGCATGTTCCTAGCGCCGGAGCTGCCCTATCAGTGGAACTGTCGCCACCTATCTTGCCGCTGGTGCCTACCGGTCAGCACAGGGTACAAAAAATTCCCCCACCTAAACTTTAGGTGGAGGAATCTTTAGCCTGTGACCCCAACCGGATTTGAACCGGTGTTGCCGCCGTGAGAGGGCGGAGTACTAGGCCGCTATACGATGGGGCCCTTGCTCTCAAAAAAGAGCTGCTACCTTTGTGGCAACAGATAAAACTATATAGGCCACCCCGCTAGTACGCAACTTGAGATACTGTAGTTTCAGCCACAGCGGGACCTTAGCACACAGCCAACAGCGGGAACAAAAAAATTCCCCCACCTAAACATTAGGTGGAGGAATCTTTAGCCTGTGACCCCAACCGGATTTGAACCGGTGTTGCCGCCGTGAGAGGGCGGAGTACTAGGCCGCTATACGATGGGGCCGTAACATCTTGAAACAAGATGTTCGCTGGGATACCAGGACTCGAACCTAGAATGACGGTACCAGAAACCGTAGTGTTGCCAATTACACCATATCCCATTGGTATTGCTTAGCTGATTTCCTTGAGGAAGTCATCGCCGCAACGAGTTATAACTTTATACGACCCCCAAGGGGCGTGCAACTTGAAAAGGGTAGACCTACATCACAAGGCCTTCTTTCAGGGCGCACAGAATCCCAAAGTTCCCCGGTTTTTCGCGGTTTTTGGGGCCAAAAATTCCCTTCAAAAAATTTTTTGGGGGTGCACCAAAAAAGCTAAAGAACCTGCCCCTCCCCAGAGCTGGGGTCAGGCAGGTTCTTGGTTTAGAGTATCGCCGGCTTAGGCGGCAAGCTCCTGGTGCAGTTTCTTGAGGCGAGCCAGCGAGGACTCCTTCCCTAGAATCTCCATGGACTCAAAGAGCGGCGGTGAGATGCGGGCACCGCTGACAGCGGTACGCACGGGGCCAAAAGCCAGGCGGGGCTTAATCTCTAGGCCCTCCACGATGGCGCTACGCAGGGCTTCCTCAATAGCCTGGGCGGTGAAGGTCTCCAGGGGTTCAAGAGCTGTGAGAGCGGCTTGGAGCACAGCGGGTGCTGACTCTTTGAGCTGTTTGGCGGCGTCCTCAGCGACCTCAATCTCTTGGTCCTTTGTGAAGAGGAAGCCCAGCAGGCCGGCGGTCTCCCCCAGCAACTGCATACGCTCCTGAACCAGCGGGGCGGCTTGGGTCAGGGTAGCCTGCTCGCGCTCAGTCAGCTCCTCAAAGCTCTTGGCGGTGACCAGGCCGTCCTTGTGCAGGAAGGGAACCAGGCGGTTGCGGAAGTCCTCCGCCTCTAGCAGGCGAATGTGGGTGCCGTTGATAGCTTCTGCCTTTTTGAGGTCAAAGCGGGCAGGGTTAGCCAGCACGTCCTTGACGTCAAAGTGCTCAACCATGGTGTCCATGCTGAAGATATCTTCGTCATGGGACAGTGACCAGCCCAGCAGGGACAGGTAGTTAAGCAGGCCCTCCTTGATGAAGCCAGCATCGAGCAGGTTGTAGAGGCTGGACTCGGGGTCGCGCTTGGAGAGCTTCTTGTTACCTTGGCCCATGACGTAGGGCAGGTGGCCGAACTCAGGGATGAAACTGGTGACACCTACCTGGACCAGCGCCCGGTAGAGGGCAATCTGGCGGGGGGTGGAGGACAGCAGATCTTCGCCACGCAAAACGTGGGTGATACCCATGAGGGCATCGTCTACCGGGTTGACCAGGGTGTAGAGGGGGCGACCGTTAGCGCGCACCACAACGAAGTCGGGAACGGAACCGGCCTTGAAGGTGATTTCGCCGCGCACCAGGTCCTTGAAGGTGATGTCTTCATCGGGCATGCGCAGGCGCAAAACGGGGGTGCGGCCCTCGGCACGGTAGGCGGCCTTCTGCTCTTCGGTCAGGTCGCGGTCAAAGTTGTCGTAGCCCAGCTTGGGGTCTTCGCCCTTGGCGCGGTGGCGCTCCTCCACCTCTTCGGGGGTGGAGAAATCTTCGTAAACGAAGCCGCCGGCCTTGAGCTTGTCAATGACCTGGGCGTAGATGTCCATGCGCTGTGACTGGCGGTAGGGCTCGTGGGGGCCGCCCACACCTACACCCTCGTCCCAGTGGATACCCAGCCACTGCAGGGATTCGAGGACCTGGTTGAAGGACTCTTCGGAGTCACGAGCGGCGTCGGTGTCTTCAATACGGAAGATGAGCTTGCCGCCGGTGTGCTTGGCGTAGGCCCAGTTGAAGAGGGCAGTGCGGACCATGCCCACGTGGGGGGTGCCGGTGGGCGAGGGGCAGAAACGCACGCGGGTTTCGCTGGGGTCTGACAGCTTGAGGGCGTAATCAGTCATGGGTGGGGTCACATCTCTTTCGTTGTGGGTTCTAGGAAAATTTTTTAGTCGGCGCGGACGGTGTTGATCAGGGAGCCGATGCCTTCGACCTCAATTTCCACCTGGTTGCCTGCGCTCAGGCGCCCTACTCCTGCGGGGGTGCCGGTGAGGATGACGTCACCGGGTAGCAGGGTGAAGTATTCGCTGGCGGCGGCTACGAGCTCGGCTACGGAGAAAACCATGTCGGCGGTAGTGCCGTCCTGTTTAAGGTCGCCGTCCACCCAGGTCTGAATGGCTAGGTCGTCGGTGTCCAGGTCGGTTTCGATCCAGGGCCCGATCGGGCAGGAGCCGTCAAAGCCCTTGGCGCGGGCCCACTGTACATCGGTGTTCTGGGCGTCGCGGGCGGTCAGGTCGTTGGCTACGGTGTAGCCGTAGATGACCTCGGGTACGCGCTCTAGCGGCACGGACTTGGCGATACGGCCGATGACAACGGCCAGTTCGCCCTCGTAGGACACGTCGGAGGACCAGTCGGGCAGGGCGATAGGATCGCCGGGGCCGATCACGGAGGTGTTGGGTTTGAAGAAGAACTGCGGGCTGGTGGGGGTTTGGTTGCCCAGCTCGCTGGCGTGGTCGCGCCAGTTGCGGGCGGCCCCTATAACCTTGGAGCGGGGAATGATGGGGGCCAGCAGGCGGACGTCCACCAGGTCGTACTTCTTACCGGTGGGGTTGACCCCGGTGTAGAAAGGGTCGCCGGAAAGCACGGTGAGGGTTTCAGAGCCGGGCTCACCCTCAACCAGGCCAAAGTGAAGGTTATCGTCTACGGTAAATCGAGCAATGCGCATGGCTACTAGCCTACCGGACTCGCCTGCCCTGCGCGCAGGGCAGGGGCGGTTAGGTAAACAAGTAGGCAACCTTTATTTGGTTATAGGGTTGCTAGTCGCTCAGCAGACACAGCTACGGCAAGGGCCCTTCTCGCCCGGTTCGCTGGCGCTAACTCGGCGATTCACGCCAGCCCCCCATCGAGCTTGCCTACCCGCTGTGCCTGATGGGAGATTAGCACCGAGAATGTGAATCGCAAGCCGTCAGCGACCGACCTTTCTCTTGGAGACAACAGGGAGTTAGTCCCGGATATTATGATTCCAAGGCCGCATTGCCCTGAGCCGCGCGGCGACGCCTGTGCTCCGTAATAACTTTGTCTACCAACTGTCCAGGAAGATCACTCTTTAGAAGCTCCTCACGGTTAGGTAATTCTTTACAAGATGCTATCCTGCAAGCAATGAGGTCAAACACTTCTATTTTCCCAAGTTTAAATCCTTCAAAGAAACTAATGAAGCGAGCCCCATCTAAACGCGCCCCACTGAAATTAGTTCCATCAAATTTCACATAGCGCAGATTAGCTTTCTGTAAGTATGTATCCCCGCCTAACGTAGCTCCATCTAGGCAAGCAGCTGTCAGGTCAGCGCTTTCTAGATATGTGCACCAAAAGGTTGTGCGCTCCAAATGAGCATTAGTAAGATTGGCATTCACCAAATAAGTACCAACTAACGTAGAACCTTCCATATGAGCGCCCTCCAGGTTTGCATGCTCGAGATTCCGCCATGAAAAGGATAGCTTTCTAAGGTCTAAATTACCGAGATCAAAAGAAAATTTCTCTCTATCCAGTTCATTCTCAGAATTGTCATTGGTTCTATTTTCCGGATTTTCATCAAACTCGGGAAAGATATCCTGAATAACCGAGTTAAGAGTTCTTACCTCTTGTTCTGTTCTATCATCAATGAGATCCCCTTCATCCTTTCGGGGAACACCAAAAAGAATTTTCAGGATATTTCTCTGCTGGCTATTTTTCTGCCTTTTCACAACTTCCGATGAAGCCGCCAGAGTTTCCCAATCCTGGTAGAGGGTTGCTAGCTGAAAATAGCTTGCTGACCGCTCGTTCTCATCTTTGCTGTAGCGACGCGACAGAATCTCATGCAGGCGGTCATTGAGCGACTTAATAATTTCAGCGTCCTGCTTATTCTGCTCCCGCTGGGCGCGCTCGTCCTCAATCTCCCGCTGATGTTCGAGCTGCCGCCTCAGGTTCTCCTGCTGGGCAAGCCTGTTTTCCTCGCCCGTCTGGTAGCTAACTGTAACAGACACCACAACACCCACCGCAGCAATCAAAGCCGCAAAAGCGGTCGCAAGGCCCTGCCGGGCATCCACCCAATCACCGTTATAGGTAGTAAGAGTTAACACCAAAGTAGCCAACGCAGAGACCACAAAAAGAGCCGGAAGAACCGCCACCACAATACGGAACAGCCTGTTGGAACCGCTGTTTACGGTATTCTTTCTTCTGAATAACCAGGCTAGACCCGTAACCGTTAAGCCACCCAGCAGAGCCGGGCCCAAATCTAACAGACCCAAAGCACTGCTAAAAGTCAGATTGGGATAATCACGTTTATTCAATAACCCAGTAAATAACCACCCATAAATTATTGTGCCAGCTACCCAGAACCCCATTTTAAGCCAGCTCTCTACCGAGTTGCCCACTTGCCCGCTCCTCTCCTGCTGTTGCTTACCCACCTGCTCATAGCCCTTCTCGCACGCACAATTCACTTAAACTTAAGTATGCCAAGCCTCCTCCCTACAACCATACAAAAACTCTTTTGACGGGTTTCTACGCCCAACCATAAACTAGCTCTCGGAATTACTGTCTACGGAAGGCACATCAGTGGATTTTTCAGCAGCTCTCTAGCCCAGGCTGAAACCACTCTGCCCGCACCCGGCACCGGTTTTCAGCACCCCCCCTGAGAACTGAGGACTATCCACCGTGCCCGCATACCCCCCTTCCGTACCCACAGCCATCAGCTTCACCCACCTCACCCACACCTGGCCCGACGGCACACCCTGCCTCACCAACATCACAGGTACAGTCACAGCCCCCATCACCGCCCTCATTGGTGATAACGGTAGCGGCAAGTCAACCCTGCTCAAAATACTTGCAGGGCAGCTGACCCCCACTTCCGGGAGCATCAGGACCCCTTCCAGCACCGCCTATCTACCCCAAGATTTAGGGCTATCTGCAAAGCAAACCCTGGCTGACCTCTTCGGTATCAGCACTATCCTCGATGCCCTCGACGAGTTAGAATCAGGCAACTACTCCCCCACCCTCCTGGACACCATCGGTGATCACTGGGACGCCGCCGAACATGCCCTAGCCCAGCTCACCGCCGCAGGTTTCTCCCCAGCAAACACGGTAGAACCAGCCGACTGTCGTCAGTTCCTCCGGCGAAGGGTAGGCACTCTGTCCGGCGGGCAGGCAGTCACCGCCGCCCTAGCCGGGGCACTCTCTGGCTCCCCCAGCTTCCTCTTACTGGATGAACCCACTAACAACCTCGACGGCCAAGCAAAGGAACGCTTCTACCAGCTCCTAGAGCGCCTTCCCTGCCCCGCCCTCATTGTTACTCACGACCGGGAACTGCTATCGCGCGTCCAGGCTATCCTCGAACTGAGGGCAGGCAATATGCGCTCCTTTACCGGTAACTATGCTGTCTATCGGCAGGCCATTGCCCAAGAGCAAGAAGCCGTCCGCCGTCACTATAGACAGGCTCAGCAGGTCGAACGTAAAGAGAAACGTGACCGTATTGAGGCTGAGACAAAGCTGGCGCATTCTCATCGGCGAGCTCAAACCTTTAAGGCACGCAAGAAGGCATCAGCCATGGAAATGGGCCTGGCCGCTTCAACGGCGCAGGTGTCTGCTGCCAAGCTCCGCAAAACTCACCAGGAACGCCTGCAAATAGCCCAGGCCACCAAGCAGAAAACTGCGGACGCCCTACGCAAGGACGAATCCGTCTATCTCGATTTGCCCGGCACTTCCCTACCACCAGGGAAGCGGGTTCTTGAGCTGGAAATTGTGAACCCCGGCATCAGTATGCCATCTGACCAGCCACGCTATCTTGCCCTGCAAGGGCCAGAACGCCTACGGCTGGCTGGGCCTAACGGCTCTGGCAAGACCACCCTACTCAGGGCTATAGCGCAGGCAGGATCTACTGAGTATAAAGACCAGGTAGCTAACGCTCTCCCCAGCATTTACAGTGTCACCTATTGCCTACAAGCGGTCAGCTACCTGCCCCAAGTGATTGATTTACCAGCGGATACCACCATGCTTGACTATGTGTGGCAGGCTGACCCCCAGCTCACCACCCAAGAAGTACGCGATAGCCTCGCCCGCCTGCTTTTCCGCCGAGACCGTGTGGAACTCCCGCTAGAGGGTCTCTCCGGCGGTGAACGCTTCCGGGTGGCTCTTGCCCGCCAGCTTCTTGCAACCCCGGCCCCTCAACTTCTCCTTCTCGATGAGCCAACCAACAACCTGGATATAGCTTCGGTGAACTGGCTGGTATCTGCCTTAGCTAGTTACAGAGGTGCCTTGCTGGTGGTCAGCCATGACGATTATTTCTGCCAACAGCTGGACCTCACCCGGACCTTAGATTTGCCCTAAAACCGCCTAAAGATAGATACCCGCCTCCCCTGCACTAGCAGGAAAGGCGGGCACAGTTCTTGAGCTGAGCCTTTCTGGTACAGCATCGACCGGAGCTAAGCTACAGGCTCAAGGCCCAGTGATTCTTAGACCAGTGTGACGTTCCAGCCCAAGCGGTCCTCAACCTTGCCGGTCTGAATACCGACTAGTTCTTGACGCAAGCCCATGGTCACGGGCCCGCCCTCAGCACCGGAGGCTGAGGGGACCTCAAAATCAGCGGCCTTGAGCTTACCCACGGGAGTAATCACAGCGGCGGTACCGCAAGCAAAGACCTCGGTAATCTCACCGCTGGCTACGCCCTGGCGCCATTCAGACAGAGTAATTTTGCGCTCTTCAAGGGTGTATCCCCTGTCCTGGGCCAGCTTGATGATGGATTTGCGGGTAACACCGCGCAAAATAGTGCCGGTTAGCTCAGGGGTGGCAATACGCCCGTCCTTGAAGACAAAGAAGACGTTCATGCCACCCAGTTCCTCAATGGCATCATCGCGGTTGGGGTCCTTGAAAATGACCTGCTTACAGCCCTGGGCTTCGCCTTCCAACTGGGCGGCAAGTGAGGCGGCGTAGTTGCCGCCGCACTTGGCTTCGCCGGTACCGCCCACACCGGCGCGGGCGTAGGTGGTAGATAGCCAAATATCAACGGGCTTGGGCGTGCCAAAGTAGTTACCGGCGGGTGAGGCAATCACATAGAAGGAAACTTCACGGGCAGGGCGGATCCCCAGAAAAGCCTCTGTGGCGATCATGAAGGGGCGCAGGTAGAGGGATTCCCCTTCACCGGAGGGCACCCAGTCAGCGTCGATGGTAACCAACTGGCGGATTGCCTCCAGGAACAGTTCCTCGGGCAGATGGGGCAGAACCAGTCGGTCTGCCGACTTGTTCAGCCGGGCGGCGTTCTCCTGGGGGCGGAAGGTGGTGATGGAGCCGTCAGCCTGGCGGTAGGCCTTGATGCCCTCAAAAATTTCCTGCCCGTAGTGGAAGACACTGGCCGCCGGGTCAAGGCTGACAGGCCCGTAGGGCAACACCTGGGCCTTGGACCATTCACCGCCGTCGGCGTGGCTGCCTTTCCAGTCGATACGGACCATGTGGTCGGTAAAATGGTTGCCGAAACCGGGGTCGGCAAGTATTTCTGCCCTGCGCTCAGCGCTGGCGGGGTTGGGGTTGCGGGTAATAGAAAATTCCAGGGTCATGTTCGTCCTTCAATCACAGTGTATGGGACTGTAGCTTGTCAAAATGTTAAGCCCGGGTAAGCAAGGCTGTGCGCCAGCTGGCTCGGGTCTGGCGTTTTAGGGGGTGCTAGTGCACAGCCTTGCTGGCCAGGGGCGGGCTCCTGAGCTTTTGGCTTGGTGTGTGCCCTTATCTTCCTTTTCCTTATGAGAATACATCAGCTCTGTGGTTTCTGTGCTCTACCTAACGTGGGCCCCCGCCGGTGAGACGGAAGGGACCAAGGAGCTTAGGCATCCAGGGCGGCCAGAATTGCGGAACCGATCTCGTCAGTACCGCGGGTTGCACCGGGGTTGGCGGCTAGGTCTGCTTCTACGGCGCGGTCAATGCGGGCGGCGGTGCCCTCGTAGCCCAGGTGACGCAGGAGCATGGCGGCGGCCAGGATGCTTGCCGTGGGGTTAGCCGTGTTGAGCCCTGCGATGTCGGGGGCGGAGCCGTGGACCGGCTCGAACATGGAGGGGAAGGTGCGGTCGGCATTAATGTTTCCGCAGGCCGCGTAACCGATACCGCCGCTAATAGCGCCTGCCTGGTCGGTCAGAATGTCGCCAAAGAGGTTGTCGGTGACGATGACATCGAACCGTGCCGGGTCGGTGGTTAGGAAGATGGTGGCCGCGTCAATGTGCAGGTAGTCGGTGGTGACCTGCGGGTATTGGGTGGCTACCTGGTTGAAGATGCGGGTATAGAGGGCCCCTGCGTTGACCAGGACGTTGGTCTTGTGGATCAGGGTCAGCTTCTTCTTGTCGCGGGTATTAGCCAGCTCAAAAGCGTAGCGGATCAGGCGCTCGATACCGTGAGCGGTGTTGAGCGATACTTCAGTGGCGATTTCTTCGGGGGTTCCGGCGCGCAGGACACCGCCGTTACCTGCGTAGGGGCCTTCGGTGCCTTCACGCACAACCACAAAGTCGATTTGGCCGGGGTTAGCTAGCGGGGAGACTGCACCGGGGTAGAGGCGTGAGGGACGCAGGTTGATGTAGTGGTCAAAGGAGAAGCGTAGGTTGAGCAGGATTTCACGCTCAATCAGGCCGCTAGGCACTTGGGTGGAGCGGGGGTCTGCGCCGACGGCACCAAAGAGGATGGCGTCGTGGGTTGCTAGTTTTGCTTTGGTCTCTTCTGAGAGGGTTTCGCCGGTTGCTAGCCAGTGATCAGCACCCAGGGGGTACTCGGTGGCGGTGACAGCAATCTGGTCAAGTTCGGCGGCGCGGGTCAGGACGCGCTGGGCTTGGGCTACTACTTCGGGGCCGATACCGTCACCGGGAATTACTGCCAGGTTGATGGAGGGAGTTTCAGTCATGTTCTTAAGGCTAGTCCTGCACAGTGCCCTTTGCCCATATTTTGGCTTTGGGTTTCATATATTGGCCGGCTGGCCTGCCCCTGTGGGAACCTCTGCACCTTTACCCGGTGCTGCTGCTAAGAAGACGAGTTCTTCCGGGCGGGGTAGGCAGACGGTGTTTTGACCGATGGGTGCTATTTCAAGGTCGGTCAGGTAGTGCCCCACTAGATGGGCCAGAAGCAGGGCGGATCCGTCCTGGGTGGTTGCGGTTAAGACAGTGCGGGGTGCCGGTGTTTCAGGCCGGCTAGCCAGCAAGGTGGCTTCTGAGTCTGCCGGGTAGTGCAGGGTAAGGGTGATGCAGGTGGAGCAATCGCAGCTCTGTTTGGCCTGTGCTGTGTTCAGCCTGCGGATTAGCCCTTGCCGTTCCTGTGCGCTGGGCTTGTGGCTTTCGGTATCCAGCGGCAGACCCTGAGTGATGAGCGCGGCCAGCAGGTTTTTCTGCTCGTCGGTGAGTGCCTCCATACGGCAAACCCTAGCAGGGCCTGTTTTCTTCTGACAGGCTTTACACCCGGGTAATTTTAACTAGAACAAATCGTCATGGCTACCGGTGCCAGTAAGTACGAGCACCAAGCTTTTCTGCCTTGTCATGCTTTTTGAAGAGGGCCTTAACATCGGGCTTGATTTAAGGGGTATAGGTGATACTAGGAAGCATGGGTCAAATCTGCCGTCAGCTCATCAAAGGTTATGAACTTCTCCCCCAGCCCATTTTCTGCTTCGTAGCGTGCGCGAGCGCTGGCAGGGTTTTCGCGACGCGGGGTAAACGGTATTCCGTTATCCACGAGCGCCTGGCGAAGAAACATATTCAGGGCTGTACTCATGTCGAGGCCAAGTTCACTGAAGAGCCGCATAGCCTCTTCTTTGGTTTCGCGGTCTGTACGGAACGAGATAGTAGTTGTAGACATTTGCCCTCCAGCAGTTAATACATATTCATTACAATGTCGCTACAACTGCATGCTATCCGGTCGGCACTCTGAACTCAATACATCCGCGCCGGATTAAACACAGGGGCGGGGAACCGTTCGGTTCCCCGCCACTGCGTTGAGACTTGATGCCTTAGCTGGCCTGGCCTTAGCTTTCAGGGCAGAGGGCAAGCGTGCCCCTGCCAACTAGCTTAGGCCTGGCTATCAGGGCAGAGGGCAAGGCTGTGCCTGCCAACTGGCTCGGGTCTGGCGTTCAGGGAGGTTGGCAGGCACAGCTTTGCCCAATCTCCCCACAAGCCCCTTGCCCATAGTCTTAGACGTTGCGCTCAATCAGAGCTTTAACAGCCTCTACATCATTGGGTAGGTCAATTAGGTGGCGGTCAGCCTCCATGATGCCCGCGAAGCGCTCAGGGATAGCGGGCTCGGAGCCGGTTGCTTCCTTGATGGTTTCAGCGAACTTGACCGGCAGCGCGGTCTCCATGCAGATAATGGGAGTTTCGACCCTATCGGCCCAGTCGCGGGCAACCTTCACACCATCGGCTGTGTGAGGGTCAAGCAGGACGTTCAGCCGCTCATGGGCATCACGAATCGTAGCCACCCGGTCAGCGTGGATGGAGCGGCCCGATGCGAAGCCGAACTTATCTGCGGCATCGGTGAAGGCTGGGTCCCCTGCCAGGGTAAAACCGCCCTCTTTGACCTGTCGGCCGAAGAGGTCGCCCACCCGCTCGGCGTCGCGGTCGAGCAGGTCGTAGATGAAGCGCTCGAAGTTGGAAGCGCGCGAGATATCCATGGAGGGGCTGGAGGTCTCAAAGGTATTAGCCGAGGAACGGACACGGTAGTTGCCGGTGCGGAAGAATTCATCGAGGACGTCGTTCTCATTGGTTGCCACGATCAGGCGGTCAATGGGCAGGCCCATCTGTCGGGCGATATGGCCGGCGCAGATGTCACCGAAGTTGCCAGTGGGTACGCAGAAGGAGACCTTCTGGTCGTTGGTTTCGGTGGAGCGGATCCAGCAGGAAACGTAGTAAACGATCTGGGCCATGAGGCGGGCCCAGTTGATGGAGTTTACGGCGCCGATGCGTTTTTCGGCCTTGAAGCTGGCATCGGAGGAGATAGCTTTGACGATATCCTGGCAGTCGTCGAATACGCCCTCGAGGGCGATGTTGAAGATGTTGGCATCGTCTAGGCCGAACATTTGGGCTTGTTGGAAGGGGGTCATGCGCCCGGCGGGGGTCAGCATGAAGACCTTAATGCCGGCGCGGCCGCGCATGGCGTATTCGGCGGATGAGCCGGTGTCGCCAGAGGTTGCGCCTACAATGTTCAGGTCTTGGCCGCGGCGAGCTAGTTCGTATTCGAAGAGTTCGCCCAGTAGTTGCATGGCCATGTCTTTGAAGGCGGCGGTGGGGCCTTCTGAAAGGTGTCCGATGAGGATACCGGGTTCCAGCTCGGTGACCGGCACGATCTCTGGGGAGGCGAATTTGGGGTAGGAGTAGGCGCGGGCGGTAATGGCCTTGAGTTCTTCTAGGGGGATGTCATCAATGTAGAGGGCCAGGATTTGGGCGGCGAGCCCCTGGTAACCTTCGGTAGCGAGGACGGCCCGCCAGCGGGTGAGGGTGGCATCGTTGATCTGGGGGTAGGAGACGGGGAGGTAGAGGCCACCGTCGGGGGCTAGGCCTCCCAGGAGGATGTCGGTGAAGTGGGCTGGGGTGCGGGTGGTGTCGCGAGTGGAGATGTACTGCATGACTATAAGGTTACCTTTTCTGGTGGGGGTAGGCCGGTAGGCGCTTCATACTGGGGTATGAACTTGGGCCTGGTGCAGGGTGGGTGCTGGGTTCTGGGTGCGGGTGCAACCTAAACTGGTGGGGTGGAGAGCTTTCTATTTGAACCGGCTGTTTTGGCTCGGCGTAAGCGCTGGGTGAACGGTATTTTTGTTGCCTTGTGCCAGTTGTTTACGGTTGGTTTTACCGGTATTGCGGGCCTCAACGGTAATCTCTGGTGGCTCTATATGCTCCTTTGGGCGGTGGTGACCGGCAGTCTCTATTTCCGCTATAGCAGGCCAAAGACCGTGACTGTTTTAGTCCTTGTGGGCTTGCTGGTTACTGTTGTTTTGCCCTTCCCGGCTCTTGATATGTGGTGGGTGGCTCCGCTGGCGGTCTATCACTGGGCCAGGTACGGCGAGCGCCGGGTGCGTATAGTAACTATTGTTCTTTTTTTGGTGGCTTCAGTGGTGGCTGGGGCTAGTGCGGGTTTTCAGCTTGCTTCTGTCTATAGCTGGAGCACCGTTGAGCTTTTGGTTCTTTCTCTGGTTATTTTCTTCTTTTGTGCCGCCTTGTGCACGATTGCCTGGTTTCTGGGTGATACTAGGCGCTTGCGGGATAACCGGCAGAGGTCGCTGGTTGAGCGTAACCGGCAGTTGGTGCATGAGCGGGAGCAGGAGCGGGTTATGGCGGCCCTGGATGAGCGTGCGCGTATTGCCAGGGAGATGCACGATATTGTGGCTCATTCTCTTTCGGTCATTATTACGCAGGCGGACGGGGCACGGTATGTGGCTCAAGCCCGTCAGCAGGCGGAGCTAGAGTCTTCCGCCCGAGGCGGTGAGCTGGTCGAGCCGGTGGAGATTGCCGCCTTAGGGACTATTTCTGAGACGGCTCGTTCTTCTTTGCAGCAGATGCGTTCCCTGCTGGGAGTTTTGCGGACGGATGAGGGCGCCGCTTTTCAGCCTCTACCGGCTTTGCACAATGTGCCGCAGCTGGTGGATCAGATGCAGGAGCTGGGTTTTAATGCCAGGCTGGTGTGGGAGTGCGAGGGAGTTGATGAGAAGCTGCCGCAGGGGGCTGAGCTGACGGTCTACCGTATTGTGCAGGAGGCTCTGACCAATGTGCGTAAGCATAGCCCCACGACCCCGCTGGTGACGGTGACGGTTCGTGAGGGTAAGCGTTCCTTAGATATTGATGTGGTCAATGCGCCCCAGGTTCAGGCTTCGGAGCCTTTGGCCGGTGCCCGCCGTGGTTTGCTGGGTATGCGGGAACGAGTTGATATGTATAGGGGTAGCTTGCATTACGGTCGCCTGGCGGACGGCTCGTTTAGGGTCTTTGCGCAGATTCCGTTTGCTCCCTAAGAGCGCTGGCTGTCTTTTTGGCCGGGGCAGGCCAGCTGTTAAGAGAGAAGTTGTTGAAGGTCGAGAGGATTGAGAAGAGACGATGAGCGGAAAGATTAGGGTCATGCTGGTTGATGATCAGCAGTTGGTGCGCTCTGGCCTTGCCATGTTGGTTGGTTCCCAGCCTGATTTGACGGTGATAGGTCAGGCATCGAATGGCCAGGAAGCTGTGGAGCTTACCCGGCAGTTGGCGGGGCAGGGTTCTGTACCCCATGTGGTGCTCATGGATGTGCGTATGCCGGTCATGGATGGTATCGAGGCGACCGGGGCAATTATTGCGGGCTACCCCTCCGTTCGTATCGTTATGCTGACAACTTTTGATATTGATGACTATGTCTACGCGGCGGTCCAGCGCGGGGCCAGTGGCTTCTTGCTTAAGGACGCGCCTGCTGAGCAGCTCTTGGAGGCTATCCGTACTATCTACCGGGGGGATGCCGTCATTGCACCAAGTGCTACGAAGCGTCTCTTGGAGCAGATGATTATCCCCCAGCTAGCGCAGGATGCCCCATCCGGTCAGGGCGCGGGCCAGGCCGTGGGGTTTGCTGGCTTACCCGCGGACCGGCAGGCTGGCTCCTCTGCTCGGTCCAGCGGTAAACACCAGCAGGAAATAGCCAGCTTGACTGCCCGCGAGTTCGAGATTTTCATGCTCATGGCCCGGGGCCTCAGCAACGCTGAAATCACCTCAGAGCTTTTTGTGTCGGAGGCAACCGTCAAGACGCATGTCTCCCATATTCTGGCCAAGTTGTGCGCCCGCGACCGTGTGCAGGTCGTCATTATGGCCTATGAGGCAGGCCTCCTGCCCTAGGCTACTTGTCGGTCGTTCCAGGCCGGGAACAGGTATCTCATACCCGGGTATGAGGTCCTTCCCAGGTTTCACTCCCAGGCCTGATGTATCCAGGTAGATCTCTTGCCAGACTGGAACTATGAATACACACCACACATTTCCCGTTGCGGTAGGCGCACGCAACCTCAGCAAAACTTACGGAAGCGGTACTTCGTCCGTGCGCGCCCTCGATCAGGTCAGCATCGACTTTGAACGCGGCAAGTTCACGGCCATTATGGGCCCCTCAGGTTCTGGCAAGTCCACTCTGCTCCATGTCCTTGCCACCCTCGATACCCCAGACCCCGGGACTGATTCTTCTTTGCAGGTACGGGGTGTCGAACTGCTGGGCCTCAAAGATTCCGTGCTAGCAGAGTTCCGGGCCAAGAATATCGGCTTTATCTTCCAGGCCTACAATCTGGTCCCCACACTGACCGCAGGCCAGAACATTGATCTGCCCCTGGGTCTTGCCAAGATGAAGGTTGATAATATTTGGCGTGATGAGCTGGTACGGGTTCTGGGCCTGACGGACCGGCTTAAGCATGCCCCGGCTGAGCTATCGGGTGGCCAGCAGCAGCGAGTAGCCATTGCCAGAGCGCTTCTACCCCGCCCCGCCGTCATTTTTGCCGATGAGCCAACCGGGTCTTTGGACTCAGTTTCTAGTGCCGAGGTTTTAGATCTGCTACAGCAGGCTGCCCGCGCTCAGGGGCAGACCATTCTCATGGTCACCCACGACCCGGTAGCGGCCTCTTATGCTGACCGGGTAGTACTGCTGCGCGACGGCAAATTGGCCGGTGTGCTTGAATCACCCACCCGCGAGTCAGTGCTTGCGGCGCTTTCTGGGTTGGGTGAATAGCATGGCAACCACATTGGGCACCGTTGCCCGCTCTAACCTGGGTAAGCACAGGCTGCGCTTTGCGCTGACCTCCATCGGTATTGCTATCTCGGCTTTCTTCCTCTCAGCGGTTCTTATCAGCAACCTGTCGCTCATGACTAGCTTGCGTGAGTCAGCGGCCCAGTTCTATGGGAACTCGGATCTGGTCTTGGAGGACCCTGATCACAGCCAGTTTGTTATAGAAAGTCCCCCCTACTTGAGTCAGAAGGCTGCCCAGCAGGTTCAGGCTAGTTCCCTGGTCAAATCCAGTTGGGGTGTAGCAACAGCTGATGATGTCATGTATTTAGCTGGCTCGGGGGCCCAAGAACCAAGTTTTTTGGTCAAACGCACTGATTTAGCGGCCGATGATTCTGTTCTCTCTCTCACCCTTCAAGAGGGTGATCTCCCCAGCACCAGCAGTCAGGTCCTCATACCCTCCTCCCTTGCTCAAAACTCCGATCTGAGAGTTGGGCAGACGGTACGGATGACTGACTACACCCTACCCGTTGACTTTCAGGGATTACCCCCAACCAGTGACTTTAAAATCAGCGGTATCTACGCACAAAAAGCTGCTACGGGACCTATGAATAATATGGTCTTCACCGGCGGTAGCTTGACCGCAGACTACACCAAGTCACGTGAAGCTGACCCCAGTAGCGGCTACAGCATGATGATGGTCAAGTTAGCACCGGGGGTTTCAGCCCATGATTTCAAGCAGCAGCTCACATCAGCAGGGCTTGAGGTGGCGGTCTCTACTGTAGAGGAACAAATCCAAAAGGATGTAGATGACTTCACCGGGGGGATCTCACAGGTCACCGCCGTTGTTCTGGGCTTCGGCCTGCTATCCCTCCTCATGTCCAGTTTTGTGATAGCTAATACCTACCGGGTCTACGCGGCCTCGCGTACCCGCGAACTGGCTCTGCTCCGTACTCTGGGTGCCACCCGTTTTGCTCTGGTGCGGATGCTCCTACTGGAGGCCTTCATGCTGGGTGTGCTTTCTGCTCTAGCGGGTATCGTCACGGCCTATGGCCTGGCATTCCTTATATCCACTTTTATGACCGGGGGCTACATGATCGATTTCTCCCCCGTCCCAGCCCTCATCTCCCTCTTTATCTGTGGGACTGTTGCCGTCCTTAGCGCTTTGGCACCAGCCTGGTCAATGCGCAAGATTTCGCCCATCACAGCCATCCAGAGCGTACCTGAGCCCCGGACAAGGAGCGTCCTTAAGAAGGTCTGGTTCTGGCTGCTGGTGCTCCTCCTTGTAGCCCTGGTAGCTGTGGGTATCTTCTGGGCTCAGAGTTCTCCCTTAGAGCCAGGGTATGTGCTGGCCACGGTTGCCCTGGCAACCCTCCTTGTCCTGGTTTTCCCTTTCTTCCTATCCCCCCTGCTCGCTGTGACGAGCAGGTTCTGCCAGCCATTTACTACCGCCGGTATGGCCCATAGTAATATCCGGCAGGCTAAGGGCCAGACCGTAGCTAGCGGCCGGATGCTCTTTATCTGCGCAGCCTTTCTAGCTGCTCTCATGACCGGTTTCACTAGCCTGAAGGTTTCCGTCCTTGAGGATATTGAGCGTTCCTACCCTTTCCCTGCTTCGGGCTTTGTGAGTGCTCAGAGCTGGGAGGCTAGCACCCGCTTGGAGCAAGAAGTTCAGGCTTTTGGCGGGGTAGATGCGGCGACTGTGGCAATCCCCCAGGGCTCCTTGGAGAATAAGCTCTACCAGGATGCCAACAGAGTGAGCGTATATTCTCTCGATGCTTCTCAGCTAGATCGCTTAGCTCCCTATGATTTCCCGCACCCCTTGGCCGATGACCAGCTCCTCATCAATGCCTCAAGCGCTGAATCACTCGGTCTGGTAGAGGGTAGCAAAATTAGGGTTGCTGGAACCCACAAGAGCCAGGAACTGACTGTTGTTTATACGGATACTGATTTGTTTGGACCTGTCATGACCCGGGTAACAGGTCAGAGAATAAGCGGTTCCGAGCTTCTGGCTACCTCGCCTTCCCCCGACTCACCCGCCCTGATTCTTGGCTTTGACCCCTCGCTCAGTAGCGATCAGCAGTTGGCGGCTTTGAAGGGCCTTGAGAGCCAGGTGGGGCTTGCCCAGGGTAGCCTCTACGGGAGCCTGACCATGGGTAGAGATATTGAGTTGGGTCTAAACATAGGCCTCTACGTTGCCCTGGGGCTACTGGGGGCAACCCTGGCTATTACTCTGATTGGTATAGCCAATACCCAGATTCTGAGCGCCTACCAGCGGCGCCGCCCCTACGCCCTGTTGAGGGTTGCGGGTATGAGCAAGAAACAGTTGAGGGCCATGATTTCCTTCGAGACGACCCTGGTGGCTTTGCTGTCCATACTGTTGGGTATTGGGGCTGGTTATGCTTGTGCGATCTTGCTCTTGCAGGTGTATGCCACCAATGGTTTTAGCATGAACTACTCTGTTCATGGCTGGGACCTGCTCCTGATTCTGATCGGCGGGGTCGCTCTGACCTGGCTCACTAGCCTGATCCCAGCCCTGCGGGCTTCGCGTCTCTCACCGGTCGTCAGCCTGCAAGAGACCCCCTAAAGCTGGTAGGCACACTACTAGTTCATATAGGGCCAAGAAATTCGGTGCTGTGCCCACCTCTACGAGCTTTGGGCCAGTATGAGCTGGGCACGGCACCGATGAGCACCAGGAGGCTAGCAGGAGGGTGGGGAAGGCTGGCCGCGCCCCTAGGATGCTGTGGCTGTTGGCTCAGCTGAGGCGCTAGCACTCTCAGAGGGTGTAGGTAGGGTGACCGGTGAGGTGTTCTTGGGGTCGGCCTTATCCGCTTCCACCCGCTCCTGGGAGGTAGCGTGGATGGCTTCAAGCTCATCCTTGAACTGCTTGAGCCGTTTGTAAACGGACTCGTAGTAAGAATTTTTGAGCTCAGAAACGGAGGAATCAAAAGAATGTCTTTCACGACAGGAAATATCGGCCTCCAGCATCTTCTTAGCATCCGCCTGGCCTACCAGGCTAGCCTGGTAAGAGGCCAGGTCGGTACTCTTGACCTGGCCAAAGCCTGCATCGGACATACAGCTAGCCCACTGCCTCTGCAACTCAACGTACTTCTCGTCCGAGCGCAGGCTATCGGCGATAGCCGAGCCAAACTGGGGAGCTAAGAGGGCGGCCTTAATACCGTTTTCAACCGACCCATAGAGGTACTCATAGCTCTGAGCCATACAGCCGTCAGCTTTCAGTTCCCCACTGGAATAATCCATGAAGCTCACGCTCAAGGTACTATCGCCCTTGCCCAGGTAGGCATCAAGACCAGCCTGGTCAAAGCTGGCAGTTGCTCGGTCGCTCTGGGCGGGCAAAGGCCCGTACCCGTTAGCTTTCAACTCATCAGTAGTGCGCCCGGTATAGACAGCGTGGCCCAGGCTATGCACCGCAACCGGCTCCAGGTATTTACCCCCGGCTTGAGCTACGCAGCGTTCAACAAAAGCACGGCGAGCCTTTTCTGCGCCCTCAGGGGGATACATCAAACTCTCAAGAGCGGTAATGTGCTCCGGGTTTGCTTGTTCAGGCTCAAGCTGCTGGAAATTTTGGGGCTGGGGCTTACACCCAGTCAGGGCCACAGCAAGCAAAAGGGCCAGGCTCGTACCGGCCTTCACACCGTGGGCAGTAAGTAATGACACGCAAGCCTCCCTAGCTAATCATCATCCATTCTAACTACTATAAATAGTCGGGCATCACCACAACCTCCCTTGATGACACGACGGACTCGTCACAGAAAGTAGCAACCGCACCACCATGACACCTGAAACACAGCCAGGAGTTCGCACCAGCCGCCGCGACCTCGTCCGTTTTGCAACCCTCACGGGCGTTGCAACTGTGGCCACAGCAGCTGCAGGGGGCTTGGCCGGTCAGCAGGCGGCTCAGGCAGCCGATGCCAGCTCTACTGTCTTCCCCGCAGAATACATTTACCCCACTGTTTCTGGCCCTTCCTTAGCCATCTGGGGCAGTTCATCCGTAGAAGGAGCTTACGCCGATCAAGGTGTTCCTGCCGGAGTCAAAGCAACCCTACCTGAGCTTCTTTCAAGCTATCTCTCTGTGCCGGTTCTCGGTTTTGGGCGTAGCGGCGATACTTCCTCAATGATTGCGGCCCGTCGCGGTGTAGGCCACAGCCGCTACAAGCTGGCCTTGCCAGATAATAGGGTTCCAGCATCGGGTAGCGTCAATGTGACACTTGCACCTGAGGCAGATGTCAAGTGGGGTACTTCAACACAGGTACCGGGTTATATCGGCGGTGCGCCCGGTGTACTGACTGCTGGTGCCACAGACGGTAGCCTGATTTTCACCCGAACCGTACCCGGCGAAGAAATTTATGCGCCCTCCGATACAGCTGCAGCCTGGCTTTACTCCTACCAGGAGATGATTAGCCGCGCTTGCTACCATGTGCTTCAAATCGGTCGCAACAATCTGGCTGAAACCTCCCGTATACAGGAAGATACCCAGCGGGCTTTTGATATGGCTCCCACCCGCTCGATTGTTCTGGGGCACTTCCGCGCCCAAAAGGATTCAAACACATCAGATCAAGCTAAGCAGGTCGAAACCTACAACACCTGGGCAGCTAAAACCTTCGGGGATAGATTCATGAACCCCGAGACCTTTCTCCGTGAAACCACCCAGGAAAGCTGGCTCCGCTACGGTGCGCTGGCAGGGTCCGGGGTCTGGTCATCCGATAAGGACCGCGCCGCCTACAAGGAGGGGAAGATTCCCCCCAGCTTCTATGCCACCGACGGCTTCCACCTCAATGGCTGGGGCTATGTCGCTATCGCACAACAGATTTATTACCGGGTCACCCAACTGGGCTGGTTCTAAAGATTCTTACCTCGGATAGCTTCAGGCCCGCTCCCCTTATCTTGGGGGCGGGCCTGAGCTCTATTTGCTATTCTTACCGGTGGCTACGGGTTAGGCGTCCTTGGGTTCCTCATAACGCGGGAAAATCGGCGCAGGCGCGGGCAGAACAGTACCAGCGACCAGGGCCCGGTCAAGGTCCCTAAAGCTACGGTTTTCCGGTGCCACAGCCAGTAGGTCTAGGAGCTTACCCATAGAGGTAGGCATGACCGGCTGGGTGAGGGTTGCCACAATGCGTAGAACCTCAGCGGTCACGTACAGAACGGTGTTCATACGTTCCGGGTCGGTCTTGCGGAGCTTCCAGGGTTCCTGGGCCGTGAAGTAGCGGTTAGCTTGACCGACAACCTGCCAGATACGTTCTAGGGCACGGTGGAAGGCCAGAATATCAAAGTCAGCCCGGACCTGCTCCAGCAGAGCACCTGCGGCCTCAAGCATAGCGGTATCCTCCGCAGTAAACTGCCCGGGCTGGGGAACAGTGCCCTCACAGTTCTTAGCAACCATAGACAGTGAGCGCTGGGCCAGGTTACCCAGATCATTGGCCAGGTCGGAGTTAATACGGTTCTTGATAGCCTCGGCTGAGTAGGAACCGTCCTGACCGAAAGAAACATCGCGGAGCAGGAAGAAGCGGAGCTGATCCAGGCCAAAGCCTGCTACCAGGTCTGCGGGGTCCACGGTGTTGCCGATGGACTTTGACATCTTTTCGCCGTCCACCAGCAAGAAGCCGTGGCCAAAGACCTTCTGGGGTAGTTCCAGCCCAGCGGACCAGAGGAAGGCAGGCCAGTAGATAGCATGGAAACGGGTGATGTCCTTTCCGATCAGGTGCATATCAGCAGGCCAGTATTTGGTGAAGAGTTCGCTGTCGGTATCGGGGTAGCCCACACCTGTCAGGTAGTTGGTAAGCGCATCGACCCACACGTACATGACGTGCTTGTCGTTGCCGGGTACAGGTACGCCCCAGTCAAAGGTTGTGCGGGAGATGGAGAGGTCGTTGAGGCCACCCTTAATAAAAGAGGCCAGCTCGTTACGGCGGGTTTCGGGGTAGACGTAGCCCTCGGTTTCATACAGGTCAAGCAGGCGGTCGGCGTACTTTGAGAGGCGGAAGAAGTAGGATTCTTCTTCGGTCCATTCCACCTCTGTATCGGTAGCAATCGCATAGCGCACACCGTCACGCAGTTCGGTTTCTTCCTCGGTGTAGTAGGCCTCATCGCGGACCGAGTACCAGCCTGCGTACTTATCCAGGTAAATATCGCCCTTCTCTTCCATCTTCTTCCAGATGGCTTGAGATGCGGCGTAGTGGTCGGGGTCGGTGGTGCGAATAAAACGGTCAAAATTGGCTCCCACGAGCTCAGCCATTGCGCGGAATCGGGCTGAGTTTTCGTCGGCTAGTTCCTGGGGGCTCTTCCCCTGCTTCTGTGCAGTGGTTTGCATCTTTTGGCCGTGTTCGTCGGTACCGGTCATGAAGCGCACATCAAAACCGTCTAGTTTCTTGAAACGGGCCATGGCATCAGCGGCAATGACCTCATAGGCATGGCCGATATGAGGGGCGCCGTTGGGGTAAGAAATTGCGGTGGTGATGTAGTAGGGGGTAGCAGTCATAGTCATGATTTTACAGGGTGGGGAACAAACCGGCGACCTGCCCACTCCACTTCTTCGTCGTAAGAACTGTCTGTTCGGCACTAGATAGGGCATGAGCCCTGCCCACCAACTGGCTGATGCGGGGTTCAGAGCTGGTAGGCAGGGGGTAGCTAAGCTACTTCTGTAGCCGAACCCGGGAGTTGTTCACCCCCCCAGTGCCATGGGTCTAAAGCCCGCCGCGCCAGTCCTTGGGAGCGAACTGGAGGTGTTGGAAGGGGAAATCATGCAGGTTTTCGGGTGCCTGGCCGTACTTTTTCTGCACCTGGGTGTACCAGCGTGAATTGCCCTGGTTTGCTTGGGGCTGGCTGGTGTCATACTCGTAGTTAGCCGCCATGCACCAAATGTTACGGTCACTGCCATAGCCACCGTATTTCTGCACGGCTTGCGCGATCATGAGGGTTAGTGGGCGCAACCCCAGGGTATTGAGGTTAACTGCGGGGTTGATGCGGAACCACTGCCCCTCATAGGGTGCCAGAGCATGGGTCAGGTTACCGTCCCCCTGGCGTGCAGGCCAGGAGAAACCGCTACGCGCATTAGGCAGGGTGAAAGAGACTGCGTGGTTGATAGAACCAGCAAGAACCTCGTCAATACCGATCTGGGTGAGTTCGCTGGCCATCCCGACCACCGAACTTGTGCCTCCGGTCAGTTGCAGGCTGTGCTTAGAACCGGGGAGCTTGTGAGCATCTTTAATATAGCCGCCGGAGCTGTAATGCCACTGACCGGCATGGCTCCCACTGGTTGTTTTCTTGACCTGGTAGAGGGAACGCCAGATACCGGTTCCCCGATCGTAAATAGCGATAGAGCGGTCCCCACCACCGGGAATCTGGAAGTTCTTAGGGACGGGCAGGCGTACAGCCCTTTCAGCCCCCATCAGCCTCTTATACTCATCACTCTGGTATCTAACCCGGTTATCGAGGCTGTAGAACCATTCGTAGTGCTGGGCGGGGTCTTTGCTATTGACCGTATGAATGGGGATATTGTAGGCGAAGACATTACCGCTCAGAGGTAGCTTGCCTCTAAACCGGTCACTCACATACCTGCTGTGCAGATTCTTGAGGTAGTTGGCCATCTGTGCAGAGTTGGAGAGCACCGGCATCTGCGAGACATTCCGCTGGGCAACCGTTCCTCGCGCCAGGTAGGAGGCGGGGCTAAGTGGTGAGGTTACGGCTGCTGATGCCTGTTCCACGGGTAGGGCCATAGCCGCTATACCTCCAAGGAACAGGGGTGCCAGAGCCCGGCGGCTAATGGGGTGTGCAGAAGACATTGAACATCCTTTATCTCGGGGGTCTGTGGGGGGCCAGAACCGCTGGGAACTGCCAGGATATTGACCCCGCAGTGCGCCCCTTATTTCAGAGGCTGTAAGCCCCAGCGGTTGCTAGCGACCGGCTTTAACCTACCAGTATTGCGCATCACCTTCACCCTCTTAATATTATTCTGATATGGCAAAACATTTATCTTAAGCCCACAAGAACCGCTCATGAGCCCACTGGTCATTCCCCATCAGCCCACAAAAAAAGGTGCCTCCCCTCCCCCAATCGGGAGATAGAAGGCACCCCATGCCGAGGCTAACTCAGAGCTTAGTCAGCCAAGTTGATAATTGCGGCGCGTGAAGCATTCACGACCCGCTTGATGGATTCCAAGACCTCATAGGTCAGTGCTGAGTCAAGGGCCAGAACACATAGGGCCTGCGCGTCCTTCTCGTGGCGAGAAACCTGCATACCGGCGATATTGATGGAGGCTGTACCCAGCAAAGTACCGATAGCGGCAATGACGCCGGGGCGGTCCTCATACTCCAGAACCAGCATGTGGTCAGTAATGGCGATTTCTACATCGTAGCCGTTGACGTTGGTCAGCTTCTCAATGAGCTTGGGGCCGGTCACGGTACCTGCCACCGATACAACCTCACCGTTTGCCAGGGCGCCGGTCAGAATGGTTTCGTTGCGGAAGTAATCGGTTTCGGTGGTGGTCACCAGCTCCACCGCAAGGCCGCGTTGCTCAGCCAGAATCGGGGCGTTAACGTAGGACACCTTATCGGAGACAACATCGGTGAAGACCCCCTTGAGGGCTGAGAGCTTGAGTGAGGTGACGTCCTTAGTGGCGATTTCACCTGCGATTTTGACTTCAACGCGGGTCAAGGCTTCGTCGCCGCCAATGGCGGTCAAAATCCGGCCAACCTTTTCGGCCAGGGGCACGCCGGGGCGCACGTCCTTGTCGATGGCCCCACCGGCAACGTTCACCGCATCGGGCACCAGATCCCCTTCAAGGGCCAGTCGTACCGACTTAGCCACCGAGATACCTGCTTTCTCCTGGGCTTCAAAGGTTGAGGCACCTAGGTGAGGGGTTGCCACAACATTCGACAAACCAACAAAGGGAACCTTCTTAGCCGGCTCCTTGACGAACACATCAATGGCGGCGCCGGCAATCTCACCGCTTCGCAGTGCGGCATCGAGATCAGCTTCGTCAATCAGCCCGCCGCGGGCCACGTTAATGACGTAAGCGCTCTTCTTCATCCTCTTGAAGCTCTTGGCATTAATCATGCCCAGGGTCTCTGGGGTACGGGGCATATGGATAGTGATGAAGTCTGCCCGCTCAATCAGTTCATCCAGCTCCACCAGCTCAACGCCAAGTGACGCGGCACGCGCGGTCGTAACAAAGGGGTCGTAGGCAATAAGCTCGGTGCCAAAGGCACGCAGACGCTCAGCCACCAGGCCACCGATGCGGCCCAGACCAATGATGCCTACGGTCTTTTCGTAGAGCTCGACCCCGGAGAACTGGGAGCGTTTCCACTCCCCTGCCTTCATCGAAGAGTCGGCGGCCGCAATGTTGCGGGCTAGCCCCAGAATATGACCTAGGGTCAGTTCTGCAGCAGAAATAACATTGGATGTAGGTGCGTTGACCACCATGACACCGGCCTTGGTGGCGGCCTTGATGTCGACGTTATCTAGGCCTACACCGGCTCGAGCAATCACCTTGAGCTTCTTGGCAGCTCCAATAGCTTCGGCATCGACCTGGGTGGCAGAGCGGACGAGAATAGCGTCCACATCGGTGATAGCCTTCAGGAGCTGTTGGCGGTCTGCCCCGTCGCAGGTGCGGATCTCAAAATCGGGGCCCAAGGCTTCGACAGTGGCAGGTGATAGTTCTTCGGCAATCAGTACAACTGGTTTTGCAGTCACGGTTTTCCTTGGTTCAGGTAATGAGGGTGTTCTCTCGTATGGGCAGAGGCGCTTCGGACCCTAAGGACGCCTCATCAAAGATTGGGGGTTGCCCCCCCGGTGCAGGACTCTGCGAGGGGCCGGAGTAGGTGCATCCTGTAGTTCACCTTAAGGGCTACAGGGGGCACTCCGTCTGACCGCTGTAAGGGTCATAGAACAACCAAAGCCGACCACCTGACGGTTTGGCAGGTAGTCGGCTTCAGCTCAGAGAGTGTCGGCGCTCAAGCAGCGAACGGTCTTCATGCGCCTTAGCGAGCTACAGAACCATCAACGTAGTCGGCATCCACGCTGTTGGTCCATGCAAAGAGCTTACGCAGTTCGCGGCCGGTGGTTTCGATGGGGTGCGCTTCGCCCTTAGCTCGAAGTTCCTTGAACTCGGGGCCGCCTGCGGCCTGGTCTTCCATGAAGCGCTTGGCGAAAGCACCACTTTGGATATCGGCCAGAACAGCTTTCATGTTTTCCTTGACCTCGGGGGTGATAACGCGAGGGCCGGAAACGTAGTCGCCGTACTCAGCGGTGTCAGAGATGGACCAGCGCTGCTTAGCAATGCCACCTTCAATCATCAGGTCAACAATCAGCTTGAGCTCGTGCAGAACCTCAAAGTATGCAATTTCAGGCTGGTAGCCAGCCTCGGTCAGGGTCTCAAAGCCGTACTGGATGAGCTGTGAAGCGCCACCGCAGAGAACAGCCTGCTCACCAAAGAGGTCTGACTCGGCTTCTTCCTTAAAGGTAGTCTCAATGACACCGGCGCGGGTTGCGCCCAGGCCCTTGGCGTAAGCCAGAGCCAGGTCCAGTGCCTTACCTGAGGCATCCTTTTCAACGGCTACCAGGGCAGGAACCGCGCGGCCAGCTTCAAATTCGCGGCGAACGGTGTGGCCAGGACCCTTGGGGGCGACCATGGCAACATCTACGCCGGCGGGAGCTTCGATGTAGCCAAAGACAATGTTGAAGCCGTGGGCGAAGAAGAGAGCGTCACCTTCGTTGAGGTTGGGAGCGATATCCTTCTTGAACACTTCTGCCTGGACCTGGTCCGGGGTCAGAATCATGATGACATCTGCTTCGGCTGCTGCTTCTGCAACGGTAAGTACGCGCAGGCCTTCTGCTTCGGCCTTGGCACGGGATTTTGAGCCTTCTGCAAGACCAACGCGGACATCTACGCCTGAGTCGCGCAGGTTCAGGGCGTGAGCGTGGCCCTGTGAACCGTAGCCGATGATCGCTACGGAGCGCCCTGCGATATTGGCCAGGTCTGCATCGTCGTTGTAATAGATCTTTGCCATGTGTTTCGATCTCCTTGATCGGTAGAGGGGTAGCTGGCGCTACCCGATCTGTGGGGTTTGAAAACCTCTAACCTACATAGCGGCGCTTGCCGTGGGTAGACAGGGGCTTTACATTGTGAAAGTAAGTGAGCTAGATCCGGTTCTAGCTTCGGAGGGCTTTTTCGTTCATGGAACGAGAGCCACGGGAGAGGCCGATGGTTCCTGCGCGAACAATTTCCCGCACACCAAAGGGTTCAAGCACTTCAAGAAGAGCGTTGATTTTGTTGGCTGATCCGGTTGCCTCAATGACCACCGATTCGGGGGAGACATCGACGATGCTAGCCCGGAAGAGGTCAGCGGCCTGGGTCACCTGAATACGGGCTGCAACATCGGCGCGCACCTTAATGAGGATGTGGTCACGTTGAGCTGAGTTGTCAGCAGGAAGTTCAACAACCTTAAGGACATGGATGAGCTTATTGAGCTGTTTGGTGACCTGTTCCAGGAGCAAATCGCTTGCGTCCACTACAACCGTTATCCTTGAGATTCCAGGGACCTCGGTGGGGCCCACAGCCAGGGAATCGATATTAAACATACGACGCGCGAAGAGGCCAGATACGCGGGCCAGCACACCGGGCTTATCTTCTACGAGAACAGAGAGGGTGTGGCGACTCATAGCATCTCCTCATCATCCCAGGTCGGTGAGATGTCTTTAGCAACTTGGATTAAATCGTTGGATACACCGGCTGGAACCATTGGCCAGACCAGGGCATCGGGGCTGACGTTAAAGTCCACCACAACGGGCCGGTCGTTGATAGCCAGGGCCTGGGCGATGGTTGCCTCAACGTCTTCATCACGTTCACAGCGCAAACCGGCACAACCGTAGGCTTCCGCGAGTTTGACAAAGTCCGGGACCCGTTCGGTACCGATGCCGGTCTTAAGGTGGGTATTGGAGTAGCGGCCATCGTAGAAGAGGTTCTGCCACTGGCGCACCATGCCCAAGGACGAGTTATTGATAATTGCGACCTTGATGGGGATCTTGTTTTGGACGCAGGTTGCCAGCTCTTGGTTGGTCATCTGAAAGCAGCCATCGCCGTCAATGGCCCAGACAATCGAGTCGGGGAAGGCGACCTTGACACCCATAGCGGCGGGTACGGAGAAGCCCATGGTACCCAGGCCCGCTGAGTTGATAAAGTGGCGGGGCTTTTCGTTGGTGATGAACTGAGCTGACCACATCTGGTGCTGGCCAACCCCGGTGACGTAGTAGGCATCGGGGCCGGTCATTTCGCTAATCTTCTGGATAACGTACTGGGGTGCGCCCAAGCCGTCATTGGTCTTGGTGTAGCCCAGGGGGTAAGTTTGCTTGAAATTATTAACCAGTGTCCACCAGTCCGTGAGGTCTGGCAGGGCGCTGGAGAACTCACCGGCCAGAATCTCATTGAGTTCGGGAAGGACCTGGCGCAAATCACCCACGATGGGCACATCTGCAACCCTGATCTTGGAGATTTCAGCCGGATCAACATCAACGTGGATGACCTTAGCTTCCGGGGCGAACTCCGAGACAACACCGGTAACACGGTCGTCGAAACGAGCACCGAGGGTAATCAGCAGGTCGGACTTTTGCATGGCTGTTACCGCTGGTACGGTTCCGTGCATACCGGGCATACCCAGGTTCTGGGGGTCGGAGTCAGGGTAGGCACCACGAGCAGTCAGCGTGGTGACAACTGGTGCCCCGGTCAGCTTGGCCAGCTTCATGAGTTCTTCCGATGCACCGGCGCGTACAACACCGCCTCCCACATATAGGACCGGACGCTGGGATTCGGTGATGAGCTTGGCTGCTTCACGGATCTGCTTGGAGTGGCCGCGGGTAACGATGCTGTAGCCGCGTGCCTCATGGGTAACAGGAGGCCAGGAAAAGTCCATCATACCCTGTTGGGCGTCCTTGGTAATATCGATCAGGACGGGGCCGGGGCGACCGGTGGAGGCAATGTGGAAAGCTGTTGCGATGCACCGCGGAATTTCCTGAGGGTCCCGCACCATAAAGGAGTGCTTGGTAATCGGCATGGTCATGCCCACGATGTCTGCTTCTTGGAAGGCATCGGTACCGATAACGGCCGAAGATACCTGACCGGTAATGCAAACAAGCGGTACAGAGTCCATATTGGCATCGGCAATAGCGGTCAGCAGGTTGGTTGCACCGGGGCCGGACGTAGCGATTGCCACACCGACCTTGCCGCTTGCAATAGCGTAGCCTTCCGCTGCATGCCCAGCCCCCTGCTCATGACGCACCAGAATATGATTGAGCTGCTCGGAGTCGTAGAGGGGGTCATAGGTGGGAAGGATGGCTCCACCGGGCAGGCCGAAGATATCGGTGACGCCCAGCGCTTCGAGCGAACGGACGATAGCCTGGGAGCCTGTCATACGTTCAAGGGGTGAGGGTTCTGAGGGTGCGGATGCAGCCCTCAGATTCTTTGCGAGATCTGCCGGGTTGATGGGTTGTCCCGTCGTCATGGGTGATCCTAGTGGTGGTCCGAAGATAGTCTTGTGTGCGAGCGGTGGGGTACGCCCTGTGGGCCAGGTGCTACCGGGTCACGGTTTTACCTAGAAAAAAACCCTCCGCTTGGTTGAGCGAAGGGTGCGCACGCCATCAGATACAGAGCATCTTATGCTGCGCACTCCGCTAGGAGTCGCACCACAAGAATAATCTGTGATTGCTGGTGTGATGTCATACTCTTTATTCTTGGCTTTTCCCGGCCAGCAGGTCAAACCGGTCTTAGAATATGACACTATATTTCGTTACTGGGTTCACTGCGCGTAAAAAATCTCGGCTGGTCACAGGTCTATGGTGAGCAGCGCAAGCCTGCCCTCGTCAGCGGGCGAACACCCATTGGGTCCCCCTGCGGATGCCGCTGTCATCTTGTGTCATTTAATATCCCCACAGGCTTAACTGCCCCGAGCCACAGCCCTGCACCGTAGACTGGGGGCATGACTGCCTCACATCAGCTCACCAGCAATGAGATCGCCAAGGCCCTTCACACGGTCTTCGATAGCCAGATCATCAATTACGGTGCCTATAACCTTGTGTTTGCAACAGGTTCAGCTATTTACCGTAACTCCGATGTGGCTTCACTCCAGGAGGACGAGCAGCGTTACTTCCTGGTCGGTTACCGGGACACCCCCCGGGAGGCGATTATCGCTCCCCTCGACCTACCTCAGATTCGTAGCTTGGGCACCCCCACCTCGATTGATAACACAAATGCGGCTCGCACCTTTGCCGTCACAGACCTCAATTTTGGGCTAGAGGCAACCAACGGAACCTCTTTTTCTCTTACCTTTGACCCCAAGCACTTTGTTGAAACGAGTCAGGGATCGGGGGTCTTGGACCAGGCCCTTGATATTGAAGATTTCAAACGGGTCATCATTGACGCATGGGCCCTGTAGTCACCTGTCAATGTATAGGCACGCACAAGAGAGGCCTGACCGGTAAACCGGTCAGGCCTCTCTTCTTCTGTGCGCCCCCTGGGACTCGAACCCAGAACCCATTGATTAAGAGTCAATTGCTCTGCCAATTGAGCTAGAGGCGCATATTCATTTGTTTGACCAGGTTTCCCTGGCAACAGATAAATACTATACACACCCCATGGGGACTGCACAAACCCATAAGGGTGTTTGTGAGAACCTTCATAAAAACCAGTTTTAACCTGCTATCAAACCGGCCACTTCAGGGAGCCAGTGCAGTGCTATGAATGACCTTGAACAATCGTCTCGGGGGTAATGACATCCATAACCGCTGTGATAGTGCGTTCCTGCGCTACCGCCTCGACATTGGTCTCAGGGGGCAAACCCTCACCGCCGCTGCCCTGAACCAAGGAATGGGTCAGGGCGCCAATCTGCGCGGACTGCTCTTCGGCCAAGCCCGCTAAGACCTCGCCACCACCGTGATGCTCGCTGAGGCTCTCAATGATATGTACCAACATTTCACGAAATTTAGGGTTCGACAGCTCACCGGCTGAACCCAGCATACGGTCAACGTTTTCCGCTTCAGCCAGGACCCGCCGCCCCTCCTCGGTAATACCTAAGAGGTAGCTCCGGCGGTCGATCGTGTTACGTGTACGAAAGACGTGCCCGTGGGCTTCGAGCCGGGCCAAGGTCTTTCCCATAGTCTGCGCCTGAACGCCGACCAGGGAGGCAACCTTAACCTGGGAGATCATGCCTTCCCGTGCAATCACATCGAGAGCCGTGACACCGGCATGAGTAAGACCTAAGGATTTAAGCTGAGCATTCCAGCTATATTCCAGCATGCGTGCAGCTGTTGAGAGGAGTCTATTAATAGACCAATTACGAATTTCTGGCATGCCAACAGTATAGACACGTTTAGCTGATGCTAAACCGGGCGCATTACAAGCGTTTCAAGTTAACAAGGAGCTCTAGCCAGCCTCTCAAGGCCGCGACCTTCCAACCTATTTAGGGCACCGACCTACTTGGTAAGCTGGTTTTCGACCCACATATTCTTCACGGGATATCATTACGATTTCCCCATTGTTTTCACTATCTGAAAGGCAGATACCATGGCACGTCTCGAGCCAGGAGCTACCGCCCCTGATTTTACGCTCCCCGCCGCCGGTGGCTCAACAGTCTCGCTAGCAGACTTCACCGGTCGCAAAGTAATCCTCTACTTCTACCCCAAGGCTTCTACTCCCGGTTGCACCACCCAGGCCTGCGACTTCCGAGACAGCCTTGAGTCACTGAGCGCACATGGCTACCAGGTTCTGGGGGTATCTCCCGACGGTATCGCTGCACTCGATAAATTCACCGCCACCCAGGACCTACCCTTCCCCCTGCTCTCCGACGAGAACCACGCCGTTGCCGAAGCCTACGGCGCTTGGGGAGAGAAAAAGAACTACGGGAAAACCTATGTAGGCCTCATTCGCTCAACCCTCGTTATTGATGAAGCCGGAAAAGTCGCTCTTGCCCAGTACAACGTCCGGGCCAAGGGGCATGTTGCAAAGCTCCGCCGCGATCTGGGAATTGATAGCTAGCTCACCCACCATCAATTAGGAAAAAGCTCACCTGGTGCTGTATGATTTTCTGTGTTGTGCTTACAGCACCACCTGCGCGAGTGGTGAAATTGGCAGACACGCAGGATTTAGGTTCCTGTGCCTTACGGCGTGAGGGTTCAAGTCCCTCCTCGCGCACTCTATATCAATAACCCGTTTCGCCCGGTTCATTCCCGGTTGAGCGGGTTTTTTGATTATGTTCCCCCCAAAGGGAGTCAACAGTAACCCCTCAGCCCCAAGACCCGATAGCGGCCCTGGGCGGGGCCCAGCCATGTCATCAAGAGGTAATAGCAATGGCAGCAGAGACAGTAACTCGCCGGGAGGCTCTAGGCATTGGCGCTGCGCTCAGCGCTGGTTTTGCACTCAGTGCCTGCTCTACCTCAGCACCCCGCCAACCCGTCGCCACACCGAGGGGCGCAACAGCTTCTAGCGGTAGCGGTAAAGTATTCCGTTTTGCACAGGCTGCGCAGATACAGTCCTTAGACCCTACCGCTACTACCCGCATTGAAAGCCACCGCATCAGCGCCCAGATTCTTGACCCCTTGGTAGGGGCAGACGTCAACACGGGCGAGCCTGTCCCCGGCTTGGCTTCGCAATGGGATATCAGCGACGACGGGCTCACCTACACTTTCACCTTAGACAAGGATCTAATTTTTAGTGATGGTAGCCCCCTAAATGCACAGAGTATCTCCCAGAACTTTGACCGGTGGAAGACTCTGGCCGCAGCTCCCTTGACGCAGCTCAACCAGGCCTACGCCCACCTCTTAGCAGAAACCCCCCGCGCCAGTGGGCGACCAGCCCCAGCTCTGGTCAGCGCCTGGTCGGCTGAAACTGACACCCGTTTTACAGTTACCCTCTCACGCCACTCCGCTAGTTTCCTCAAAGCCCTCACTCAGCCCGCATGTGGAATTATGAAGCCTGACCAGTTTGCCAACAATACGGCAGCGGTTGAATCGCCCATCGGTAGCGGCGCTTTCACTCTTAAAAGCTGGGATGGAGCCACGGCTGTTCTCGAACGCTCTGAGAACTACAGAGGGACAGCACCCGAGATTGACCGCCTGGAATTTGTGACTATTCCCGGTGCCGAGAAACGCTATTACAACCTTGTTGAAGGCCGGATTGACGCCTACGACCAGGTAGCCCTCAAAGACTATGTCCCTCTGGCCCTTGATGGGTACGCGGTGCAATCTCGTGACCCCTATGCCGTTGCTTATATCGGCATCAATCTAGCCCACCCAGCTTTCGATGACCTCAGAGTGCGTCAGGCTCTAGCCTGCGCTATTGACCGGGCCGCCCTCATTAGCGCCTACTACCCCCAGGGAACCAAGGCAGCCTCCGATTTTATCCCCGCACTTTTTCAGATGAAGAACCCCGAAGCCGGGGAGGTCTATAACTACTCAGCGACGAAGGCAAAAGAGTTACTGCGAACCTCAACCTACGCTAACCAGAGCATCGACTTCTACTACCCTGTCAATATTTCGCTGGCCTCATTACCCTCACCAGAGGGCATTTACTCTCTTATTGCAACCAACCTCATCAGTGCGGGCTTCAACCTTGTGCCCAAACCCTACCAGTGGACCGACCAAGGAAGTGACGATATCCCTGCCAAACACCCCAATTACGGGCTAGAACTGGCAGGTTTTATCGGCGCCTACCGCGACCCCACTGCTTTCCTGGGGCAGGTTCTTGCGCCCGCATCAAGAGCACCAGCTGAGATCAGCATGCACCCAGGGGGATCGACTTCTACCCCAAGTACAGGGGAACCAGCTACCGACGACCCTTCCAAAGCCGCATCAAGCTACACCAGCATCATGCAAGCCATTGACGAGGCAGACAGCATCACCGACATCTCTGCCTGGCGCGATGCCTACCGCAAACTCAACGCGCAGGTCTCTGAGCTCCTGCCCGCTATCCCCCTGGCCTACCCGGTATCCGGTGTCACTCAGGGCGCACGGGTCACACGCTACACCGTCACTGCTACCTGCCTCGATGTGTTCTCAACGGTGGATGTAGAGAATTGACACCAGCCATAGAGATTAGGGCGCAACCCCGTCACAGTGTTAGGTAGGTCGCCCTATCTGTACTAGGCTAATAAGGAACCTGGGGTGAAACCCCACACACAAGGCGCCCCAGCTCGGCGCCAAGTCTGAGTACAGCGACGGAGTGTCAAACAGTGGCTAATGAAGTACAAACCGACGTCCTTTTAGTCGGCGGCGGTATCATGAGCGCAACCCTGGGTGTCCTACTCAAAGAAGTAGAACCCAGCTGGAACATCACCCTGTTAGAGCGCCTTGATGAGGCTGGACAGGAATCGTCAAACCCCTGGAACAACGCAGGCACCGGCCACTCGGCCCTCTGCGAGCTCAACTACGCACCGGCAGGGCCGGACGGTACCGTTGACCCAGCAAAAGCTCTGGGCATCAACGAACAGTTCCAGATTTCCCGCCAGCTGTGGGCATCGCTGGTTGAAGAAGGAAAACTCAAGGACGCTTCCTTCATCAACCCCGTACCCCACATGTCTCTGGTCTTCGGTCAGGAACATTCCAACTACCTGGCCAAGCGCTTTGAAGCCTTCGAAGGGCAGAAGCTCTTCGAGCGCATGCAGTTCTCCACCGATATCGACAAGATTCGTGAGTGGGCTCCCCTGGCCGTTGAGGGCCGCGACCCCAGCCAGCCCCTTGCCGCCACCTGGTCACCGGAGGGCACCGATGTCGATTTCGGCAACCTCACCCAGCAGATGCTCGACTACCTGGTAGACCAGGGTGTATCGGTACAGTACGGCCAGCAGGTCACCGATCTCAACCAGCAAAGCGACAGTAGCTGGGTGGTCACAGCCAAGAACCTCAAGGAAAAGGGGCAGCAAGAAACCATCCGTGCACGCTTCGTTTTCCTGGGTGCCGGCGGTGGTGCCCTCAGCCTCCTCCAAAAATCTGGCATTAAAGAGGGCAAGGGCTTCGGCGGTTTCCCCGTCTCGGGCCTTTTCATGCGCAACACCAGCCAGGAAACCGCCCTGCGCCACAATGCTAAGGTCTACGGCCAGGCATCAGTGGGCGCTCCTCCCATGTCTGTTCCCCACCTTGATACCCGCTATGTCAAGGGCAAGCGATCCCTGCTCTTTGGGCCCTACGCGGGTTTCAAAACCAACTTCCTCAAGCACGGTTCCCTGCTTGACCTGCCGCTCTCGCTCCGCCCCGATAACCTTGTCCCCATGGTGCGGGCCGGGCTGGATAACATGGACCTCACCAAGTACCTGATCGGTGAGCTGCTTAAGAATCGTGCTAAGCACCTTGAGTCTCTGCGCGAATACTACCCCACCGCAGTCGATGACGAGTGGGAGCTCATCACCGCCGGTCAGCGCGTTCAGGTTATCAAGAAAGACCCCAAGAAGGGCGGCGTCCTACAGTTCGGTACCGAGCTCATTGCATCAGGCGACGGCAGCCTAGCGGCTCTACTCGGCGCTTCACCGGGGGCCTCCACAGCCGCACCTATCATGCTGAACCTGCTAGCCCGTTGCTTCCCCCAGCAGCTTAGCCAATGGGAGCCACGCATTCGAGAGCTAGTTCCCGGCTACGGTGTCAAGCTCAACGACAACCACCAGCTAGCCGATGAGCTCTTTGCCTACACCTCTAAGGTTTTGGGTATAGACAACTAGTATGGCAGGCTGACTCTAAGGCCCCGGGCTCAAAAGCCCGGGGCACAACTCTTTCTACCTGAAGTAAGCAGCATTTTGCCGCTCACAAGCCCCTGATAGGATATCTACTGATTAACATCTCAAGTCATCGAAGGAAACTTATCTATGGGCCGTGCAGCCACGACCGTCAAACGCTCACGCACAGAACCAACCCACCAAGCAAGGCCCAAGCCCTCTAAGCTCACCGAAGTCAGTGGGTCCAGCTGGAAATACATCTTTAAAAGGGCTCTCAGCGAGTTTAGCCACGACGGGTGCACCGATCTAGCGGCGGCCCTGACCTATTTCACGGTGCTCTCTATATTCCCAGCCTTGCTGGCCATCGTTTCCTTGCTGGGTGTCTTTGGGCAGGGGGAACAAACGGCAAAGACCATTTTGGGCTTCTTGCAAGATTATGCTCCTCAGGAAATGCTCACGATTCTTGAGGACCCCATCACCCAGCTGACCAGCTCCAGTGCAGCCGGTCTGGCCCTGGTCACCGGTATTGTCGGTGCGCTGTGGACCGCTTCAGGCTATACCGGGGCATTTGGCCGTGCTATGAATAAAATCTATGGAGTTCTTGAGGGTCGCCCTATCTGGAAGCTACGACCTATTAACCTCATGGTTACGACCGTTTTAGTGCTCATCGTAGTATCCATGATGTTGGTCTTCCTCTCATCTGGGGACGTTTTGTTGATGATCCAATCCGCAGTTCCCGACTTTGAGTTGGGCGGATTCATCGGAATCTGGATGTGGCTACGTTACCCAATCATGCTGGCCCTAGCAGTTGTCCTGATCAGCCTGCTCTACTTTGCTACTCCTAATGTCAGGCAGCCCAAATTAACCTTCCTGACCCCTGGCGCTGTTTTCGCCCTGGTCTTTATGGCATTGGCCGGTACCGGCTTTAGCTTCTATGTTTCAAATTTTGGCAAATATAATGCCACCTACGGTCTGATCGGTGGCGTTATCGTCATGCTCCTATTCATATGGATCATGAACAATGTGCTCTTACTCGGTGCTCAGATTGATGCAGAGATCCAACGTAGCCGTGAGCTTCAAGCAGGCATCAAGGCAGAAGATAACCTGCGCTTACCACCCAGAGACGACACTATGGCTATCAAGATTCAGCAGAAGCAGGAAGAATTGATTGAGGAAGGCCGAAAAATCCGTCTCTCCCATAGCGGGGTCGATTTTGAGAAGATGGCCCAAGAAAAAGAGAAGGAGTAAAGCCCACCTGCAAGGTTGCCCCGGCGCTGTCAGTCAGTGACCGGGGTTTTCTTCACCCTATATGCACCGTACGATGAGCCTATGACCACCGCCACCACCGACCAGCTACCTTTAGTTGTTGATTCTATCCCACCTACGCCGCAGGACAGCGGGCAACCACCCCGACCCTTGGAGGGAGCCCATGTGCTTCTGGTTCACGGGTTCGCCTCTACACCGATGGTTAACTGGCACCATACCCGTTGGGTCAGCCAGCTTCAGGCCCAGGGTGCTACAGTCCACACGGTGACTCTGCCCTACCACCGGCTCCCAGAATCAGCTGAGGAAACATCTGGTGCTGTCAGCTACCAACTACCAGCCACACAGCGACTGCTTAGCGCAATAGCTGAATCGCTGGCCAGTTACCTGGCTACTCTCAGCGGTGAGGTGCACCTGGTAGGTTATTCCATCGGTGCCCGTATCTGCTGGACTCTCGCTTCGCTCTACCCCGATGCCGTTAGCTCCCTGGTTGCAGGGTCCATGCCGCTTACCAACCATGTGCCCCTCATTAACCGGGCACTACGCACCGGTGGCAGGCTCCCAGATGGTTTTGCCGATATCCTGGCAGGTTCGCCAGTGCCAGAACCCCAGCTTCAGGCCTTCGCGGCTCTACCCATAGAAAGCTTTTCCTCCAGCCCGCTGCCTGCATGCCCCGTTCTCTTTTTCCGGGGTAATCAAGACACCGTAGCCCGTGATTCATTCAAAGCCTACAAGCTCCTTGCCCCAGATCAAGCTGTCTGGTTAGAGTACCCCAGGCGCGACCATATCAATATTCTGACCAGTGGTAAGCTCAGAGCCACCACCATAGAGTTCATGGTTCGTCACAGGCAGACACCAGCTAGCTAGGTGAGCCAACACACGGTAGCGTAGAAACCGCGAGCGCCCCACAAACCGGGTTAGCTCCACGACTTATCTTCTGATGAAAAGGAACAAGATGCAGCAGGTTAAAGCCCTTATCTCCCGTGCCAAGAACCAGCCGGTTGAAGTGGTGACCATCAACGTGCCCGATCCCCTTGCCGGTGAGGCCCTGGTCAGGGTTCTCACCTGCGGTGTCTGCCAGACTGACCACCACTATGTTCAGGGTGGGGTAGGTGATGATTACCCCTATCTGTTGGGCCATGAGTCAGCGGGTATTGTTGAGGCTGTAGGTGAGGGCGTCACCAATGTGGCTCCCGGCGACCTGGTAATCCTGAACTGGCGTGCTGTGTGCGGTGAATGCCGCGCCTGCCAAAAAGGTAAGCCCCAGTATTGTTTCGCAACCCATAATGCCACCCAGAAGATGAGTCTGGAGGATGGCACCGAGCTGACCCCGGCGCTGGGCATCGGTTCTTTTGCCGAGAAGACCCTGGTTGCAGCCGGTCAGTGCACCAAGATTACTGAGGACCTAACTGAGGACCAGTACGCCGCTATTGGCCTGCTGGGTTGCGGTGTTACCGCCGGTTTGGGTGCCGTGCTCAATACAGGTGAGCTGGAACGTGGTGAAACCGTGGCCGTTATCGGGTGCGGTGGTGTGGGTACTGCCGCTCTTGCCGGTGCCAAGCTGGGCGGTGCCACCACCATCATTGCTGTTGATATTGATGAGCTGAAACTGGCTCGTGCCAAGGAACACGGTGCTACCCACACCGTGAACTCATCGGAGCAGGACCCGGTAGAGGCTATCCGCCAGCTAACCGGCGGTTTTGGTGCCGATCTGGTGGTTGACGCTGTCGGTATTGAGGCAACTTTCAAGCAGGCTTTTGAAGCCCGTGATTTAGCAGGCCGGGTTGTTCTGGTGGGTGTCCCTGCACCGGGCACCACCTGGGAGGCACCCCTGGATGAGGTCTTTGGTCGCGGTGGTTCCATTAAGAGCGCCTGGTATGGAGACACCCTGCCCTCTCGTGATTTTCCGCTCTTTGTGCGCCACTACCTACTGGGCAACCTGAACCTTGACGGTTTTGTTTCTGAACGCATCAGCTTGGAGCAGGTCAATGAGGCTTTTGAAACCATGAAGACCGGACAGGTGCTCCGCTCGGTAGTTGAACTCTAAGGAGGGTAAAAATGACTGAAGGTATTGAACGGCTAGTAACCTCTGGGACTTTCTCGCTCGACGGAGGTAGCTGGGAGGTTGATAACAATGTCTGGCTGGTCGGTAACGATAAGTCCCTGATTCTGATTGACCCGGCCCATGATGTGGATGCTATCTCTACCCGCCTAGCTGGACGGCGGGTTGAAAAGATTCTGCTGACCCACGCCCACGATGATCATATCCGCTCTGCCCGTGAAGCCGCTGACCGGTTCGGTGCCCCGGTCTATCTAAACCCCGCTGATCGCCCGCTCTGGGAGATGGTCTACCCCTCCTGGGACTTTGATGCTGAGCTAGCTGACGGTGACCGGATTACTATCGGGGACACTGAGCTGACAGTTCTAGCAACCCCTGGGCACTCCCCCGGGTCCGTTTGCTTCTACGCGCCTACCCTCAGCTGGGAAAACAGCGAGGGAGTGGTATTCTCGGGGGACACCCTCTTTCAGGGGGGTCCCGGTGCGACTGGGCGTTCCTTTTCCAGCTTTGAGACCATCATCGAGTCCATCAAGGAAAAGCTCCTTACCCTGCCTGAGTCCACAGCGGTTCTGACCGGGCACGGTGACTCCACCGGTATCGGCCTAGAAGCCCCTGAGCTCGATACCTGGATGAAGCGAGGCCACTAGACCAGGCTAACCCGCTCATTCACTACGGGCTGGGCCGGTACTGCCAAAAAGAAGTAGCGGCCCAGCCTGTTCTCAAGCTCCTTTAAGGCAGCAGAGCCAGGTGCTCTTCGTAGGAGCGTCTCCACAGGAAACCGTACAGGTGGCCCAAGCAGAAGAAGGTAGCCGCAGCCACCAGCGGGATAATGAGCGAGACCTGGTAGCTGTAGCTTCCGCTGAGGTCAGCCGCCCACACAAAACCAAGAGCAATGCCGCCTAAAGAACTCGCCTGGAGCGTAGACAGTGCCAAATCCAGATTTTTTCGGGCAGAGAGACTGGCCGCAACCGAGTCCATGGTTACCAGGCACATACCGTAGGCCATACCCATGAAGATGAGGGGTGGAATCATGCCGGATGTTGACCCCGGCAAGGAAAGTATCATTGCGGTCATCATCAAGAAAATGCCGCTAATCAGCCAGGCCACCCAGCCGAACATGGGGAGCCGCTCAAACAGTACGAAGAGTGCCGCGCCGACAGCGCAGAGCCCAAGAAGGGCAATGAGGAAGCCCGCTGCACCTAGCTGGTCCGTGCTCATCGTAAAAGAAACGATGGAGGCCTGGGTCGCGCCCAAAGAAATACCCAAGCAAATCGTACCCAGCTGGGGAATCCAAAGTAGTGACCTGCTGACACCGCGTAGCGGCTTACGCCGTTCAGTCGCGCTGGTGTCACGGGTTTCCACCGGCAGGTTCTCGGGCCGCCAGAGCAACATGATGAGCCCCAGAACATCAATCAGGATCACCGCAAAAAGGGTGGATTGAGCGGTAAAAAGTACGGTAGTCATGCCCGCAATTGCCGCACCGGCGGGAATAGCGGTGACATCGAGCATGGTTTCCAAGGAGATCGAGGCATTGAGTTTGCGCCGATCCTTGGTGCTCAGATACTCAGCGCTCCAGTAGCTTCGCATCATGGCTCCCAGGGGAACAGTGGTTACACCCACCACTGCGCAGGCCACCAGAAAGCGGGTAATCGATCCGTTACTTGTGCCCGAAAACCGGAGCGACTCAGTCGTCAACCACATCAGGGCCACCATGTTCAAAGCGGTAACGGCGAAGAAGATGCGACGCTGGCCCCACCGTTCAGAGATGGAACGGTAGACCGGTATCATCAGGGCAGAACTCAGGCCCACAGTACCTGCCGCGTATCCGCCTAGGGTGGCCTCACCGTTCTGCACCGCCAGCATCATCATAATTGCCAGCATGACCATAGCCGCAGGCAGACGCATCAGCAAAGAGAAAACTAGGAAACGCCACCCGTGAGCTAGCAAAATACCCTGGAACCTGCTCCTGGCATAGCGGGCCGACACGACAAGCCTGCGGGCCCCCTCAGCAATCGTGATGGGGATACTAGCGGTGGTCGCAGGAACCTGAGATTGCGCACCACGGTATCGCGGTGCCGCTGTCCTGTAGGTAAAGGTTTTTTTGGTTTTACGTTGGGGCTGGCTCATACTGCTCCTGTTTCTTTCACCAGGCTAGAACCCTGGGGGGAAGTCTGCAAGAGGATGTGCCTGTTAATCCGGTTTTTCATCTCAGCAACGTGGGAGATGAGCCCGATGACCCGTCCACGTTCTCTGAGTGAGTCGATGGTGGACATGACCTCTTCTAGGGTTTCATCGTCCAGAGAGCCGAAGCCTTCGTCAATAAAGAGGGTGTCAATTTCGATGCCACCGTTGGCCTGCTGGACCACATCAGCCAGTCCCAGAGCTAGGGCCAGGGATGCCATAAAGCTTTCTCCCCCGGACAGGCTGGCCGGTTGGCGGTGGGCATTGTGCCAGGAGTCAAAGACCAACAAGCCCAGACCTGATTTTCCGCGTCCCTGAGCACGGTCGCTGTGTTCTAGCCGGTAGCGCCCGTGGGTCATCTTTTCCAGGTGTTCACTGGCGGCCAGAGCGACCTCGGAAAGCTGATAGGCAAGCACATAGGTGGTCAGCGTCATCCGCAGGTGGTTATCGCTCCCGGGGGTGGCATTGGCCGTAGCCGCGAGTTCCTGCCGCAGGTGGGCGGTCTCGATCAGTTCCTGGCTGCGAGTCAGTGCGGCCGTGAGCTCTTGCTGTACCTGGATGATCTCATCCTCTGCCCCCGAAATGCGGGTGGAGTGGGCGATGAGCTCATCCTTTTCGCGGCTGAGGGTTTCTAGGCGGGAGGTAAGAACCGCAAGGTCTTGCGGATCGGGCGCGGTTTCGCCCCGGCTAGCGCGTTCAGCAATGCTCAGCAGGGCTGGGCTCTCAAGACGGGCACGGGTAGCAAGCACCCGTTCCTGGTAGTGACGGATCTCTTGCTCAAGCTTCTGGGCTTGTGCTGGTGCAAGATGCGCAGCTCGCACTTGGGCTTGATCACTCCAGCCTGACTGGCCTAGGGCTTGGGCTGTTTCAGCCTGAGCAAGCCGGTAAACCTCAGCCTGCCTGCTCTGTTCCAGGCGGGAGTTACCGAGCTGGGTCAGGCAGGTATTGAGGCTGGTTAGAGCATGGGCGCGGTCAGCAAAGCTCATCTTCTGGGTCTGAGGTTTCAGCCCGGCTTCAAGTTCGGCTAGTGTTCGGGCTCGTTCTTGGATTGTGGCCTTGTGCTCAGCAACCAGGCGCTGCGCTGCCACCAGCTGGGCCCTCAGCTTTTCTTCGTGGGTCTTGCCCTCTTGGAGTAGCTGGTCTAACTCATCGCGACGTGTTTGGGCTTTCTGGGCTCGGGTCAGCGCGTCCTGAGCTTGAGCTATGAGGTTTTGGGCGGTTTCGGGTTCAGGTGCGCCTGACCGGGTGAGCTGGTCCAGAGATTCCCGGGCAGCTGAAAGCTCGCCCAGGGCTCGAGAAGCCTCGGTTTCGGCGGCAGTTCTCTGGGCACGAGCCTTCTGCAGGGCTTCTTCGCTGACCGCGGCGCCTGCTTCTAGTCCGGTAGCAGGTGCAGGGTGTTGGCGTGAACCGCAGACTGAACATGGCTGACCGGCAACCAGAGCTTCGGCTAGAATCAGCGCGGCATTCTCAAAACGGCGGCGGTGAAGTTCATCGGCCTGGTGGTCTGCCCGCACCCGTTTCGATTCAGTCTCAGTAGCTGCTTGCTCTGCCTGCTCAACCCGTTGACGCGCACGGACCAATGCCCTTGCCTTTTGTTGCGCCTCTTGGGCACCGGCGTAGTCCATGCCTGCTTTTTCGAGCTCAACCGGTGCATTTTCAAGGCCTTTGTATTCTTCTTCAAGGTCTTGAATCTTCTTGCGATGGGCGGTAAGGTCCTGCTCTGCCTCACACACTTTGCTTTCCAGCGGAGCACCTTGAGCTTGGGCCTGTTTCTGCTCGGCCGCCAGGTCTATCAGCCTCTGCTCATCGCGGTCCAGTGCTTGAAGATCCTTGGCATATTCAGCCAGGTCATGGCTTATTTGCTCGTAATGCTCTACGTCCTGCTGATCCTTGAGAAGGTCCAATACCTTCTCCACGGTCGCAAGCTCACGCGCCCTTGGGTCAAGATTTCCCTGTAATTTTGAGACTAATTCCTGCCCCCGGAAACTTAGCGCGGTGACGCGCTGCCGGGTGCTTTCACAGGATGCTAGCGCTCTTTCCTCCGCAGTGAGGAAAGGCAATACAAGGGTCGCCTTGCGGTGGGATTCCAGCAGACTACTCTGCTGGGTAACAGTTTCTCTGGCACTTTCCAGCTTGTCTAGGACCAGGGTCAGCTGGCTATATTCCTGCCAGTGCTGGTTGAGCTGAATCATCTGGGCGCGCTGGTCATTTACCCTGGTGAGTTCTTCAGCTACTTGACCTGTGCGTTCTAGGAGCTGGCTATGCAGCTGACCCAGCTCAGCAGCAAGTTCTTCAAGGTAACCCGGTGCGCTTGCCGGTTTATCTGCAGAAAGTGTGGTGCTCTCACTATCGGAGTCTGCCAGCAGGCCCTCAAGACCCAGTAGGGCATAACTTTCCTCTAAGCGAGCGCCGTGCTCAGCCCGTTGACCGCGGCCAATCAGTACCTCAAGTTCATGGCTAGCTTGATCCGCACGGTGACCAGCTTCCTTAGCCTGCTCCGTCAAAAGGTTCTGGATAGCCTCAAATTCATAGGTCCCGAAGAGCTTCTTGAGGAGCTGTTCACGCTCACCGGACGACGCCAGCAAAAACCGCTGAAACTGGCCCTGAGGTAGAAGCATGACCTGATTGAACTGCTGGGCGTTCAAACCCAGTACCGAAAGCATAAAGTCGCCGGCGTCCTTATGGCGGGTAATAGTGGGGTCGCTCTCCCATTCGCCGGTGGCCGCATCGTATTTTTCAATCAGGGTCTTTGCCTGCTCGGTAATGGTTCCCTCACCACGTTTTTTGGGTCGCTCATAGGCAGGGTTGCGTTCGATACGGTAGCGGGTGCCCCCGATAGTACATTCCAGGGTCACGCGCGGCTGTACCGCAGGCTCAGCGAAACGAGATTTAAGGTCGGTGCGCCCTGAGGACGTAGTGCCGTAGAGAGCAAAGCAGATGGCATCGAGAATGGATGACTTGCCCGAGCCTGTAGGGCCGTTGAGCAGGAAGATGCCTTCGCGGTTGAGGTCATCAAAATCAATGGCCACGGTGCCGGGGAAGGGGCCGTAGGCTTTGAGCTCTAAGCGGTGGATTCTCATTCTGCCCCTCCTTGAATTCGTGCTGTTTCCATGACTTCAGCCAGGTAGGCGCTCTCGTCATCTGTCAGTTGCCGCCCGCGCACGTGCTCGTAGAAAGAACCGCAAATCTCTTGGGGGCTGTGCTTGCTTTGAGCCGCCCGGTAGCTGTGTTTTTGGCGCGCCTGTACTCCTTGAGGGTCAAAGTAGAGTTCCTGCACATGCTCATAGTGCGCTTTGAGCTCTTCCAAGGCTTGAGCTGGACGTTCGGGGTCGGTCAGGGTGATGCTGACAAATGCCTGACCGTACTCAACGATATTCTGGGGAGAAAGCACCTCTTCGAGAGTTCCCCGTAAGGTTTTGAGTACCAGTTTGGTCTTCCACTGGTAGTCGGTGACGCTCAGGTGACCACCCGGCTCAATATCAAGAATCCAGGCGCCTTTGCGGTGGTTCTGTTCGCTAAAGGAATAAGCCAAGAGCGACCCAGAATAGCGCACGGTATCGGTTACTTTCTGCTTCCCGTGCAAATGCCCCAGAGCAGTATAGGTGGCTGATGAGAAGAGGCGGGCAGGTACCTGTTCCACACCACCTACCGAGATATCCCGTTCAGATTCAGAAGGTTCAGCCCCACCAGCAAAACAGTGGGCCAAGACAATGCTGGCATCTACGTGGCGGGGTGCCCTGTCCTGCTCGATACGGCGCATAGCCTCAGCGAGAACGCCGGCGTGGGTAGGCTCGGTGCCCCAGCGAGCGGCGATGGGGCGCGGTTCCAGATAGGGAACCCCGTAGAAAGCTACCGACACTCCCCCGGCTTCAATGAGGGTGGGGGTTCCCACCTGAGTTTGTGAGGTCACCAGGTGCACTCCTGCGGCACTCAGTAGCGAAGAGCCAAAACCCAACCGGATGGCTGAATCATGGTTGCCACTAATAGCAAGAACCCGGGTACCAGCTTGAGTAAGGCGCGTGAGGGTGCGGTCAAAAAGCTCTACAGTTTCGGTGCGAGGCTGAGCCTGATCATAGACATCTCCGCTAATGAGAACCACATCCAGTGCTTGTTCCTGAACCAGCTCTACCAGCTCATCCATGAGCTGTTCGGTTACGGTGTGCAGGGAGGTACCGTGGAAGCTACGGCCCAGATGCCAGTCGGAGGTGTGCAAAATTCGCATGCTCCCTAGTCTAATGGGCCTACAGTCAGCCCCGCTTTAGAATAGAGAGCATGACTTCAGTTTTTCCTGCCCCTGATGCGCTCTCACCTGCTTACCGCGCGGCCCTACGGGGTTCACTGTTTGGCACCGCACTGGGTGATGCACTGGGCTACCGCGTAGAAACCCTCAGTCGCACCGAGATGCTTGAGCGGTGGTCAGTAGCAGGCGAAACCGACTTATTAGAAGCTCTGGCAGGCGGTGACCTGGCGGTATCCGATGATACCCAGCTCACCCTGGCTACCCTGGACGGATTAACCGAAGTATTGGAATGGAACAATGAGGGTCAGGCCGCCGATGAGCTGGCCTGTATCTGGCTGTCCTACCTGCGCTGGTACACCGGCACCGGTCACACCGCCCCCGAAGCCGCACCCTATTCCCTCCCCCGCCCCCTGAATTCTCAGGCAATCATGCGCCAGAAGCGGGGGCCGGGTAAGGCCACTCTGAATGCTTTAGCAACCGGGCAGATGCAGTTCATTTCCAAGAATGTAAACCCTGACGCCCTGGGTACCGGTGCGCTCATGCGCTCTGCTCCCTTTGGCTATCTGCCAGTTGCTGATGATGCTACGGTCATCAAACTTGCCGTCCAGGCCGCCGCCCTCACGCACGGGCACCCAGAAGCCCTGGTTTCAGCAGCCGCCTACGCTCTGATGATCCGCTACCTTTTAGGTGCACACGAGCTTGCTGTGCCGGTGGATTCTCCGGTACGTCTTGCCCTCAAGGAGGTTAAAAACTGGCTAGGGACTGTTGAAAAAAGTAGCCTACTTCCCGGTGATGCCACGCTCACCCGTGCGGCATTTGGCCGGGCGCTTGAACTGGCGGACCGGCAGTCCCCGGCTCATGAAGCCCGCAAAAGTTTTGGTGCCCTGGTTCTGGCAACCGACTGCCTAGGCTACGGTCTCTACCTGCTCCTTGCTACAGAAAGCCTGGTTTCCCAGGGCATGAAGCCAAGCCAGGCCCTGCTCCAAACGCTAGCCGATGCTGTAGCTGTTGACGGGGATTCAGACTCTATCGCGGCCTTGGTTGGTTCCCTTGTCGGTGCCCGGTGGAGTGACGCCGTCCTACCGGCAAAACTGCTGGAAGGGCTCGATGCACGGGCCGCTCTCGAGCTCGTGGAGAAAGCCTGGTTCACCCAGTTGGGTATCTAAACCACTGGGTTTTATCCGTCGAAAATTTCGGCGCGGTGGTCCAGATACCATTCATCTGCCCGCTCTAGGGCGAGCCGCTGGATAGCGCCCCCCATACCGTTCTTCATGCTGTAGGCCAGCGACTGAAGGGGCAGGAGCTGGGCAACAGTGCGTGCCCGCTCTAACTGGGTAGCGTCCAGGGCCCTGGTCAGAGAATCCCAGCCGTAGTAGTTACCCAGGGCTGCGTAATCAATCGCGGGATCCCCCACCGACGCATGATCCCAGTCGATGACGCCCACCAGCTTATCGCCTTTCCACAGGATATTGTGGCCAGCTAGATCGCTGTGAACCAGTACTGGCCTTACCGGGTCCAGGGCGACGACCCGGTCAATGGCCCTGTGCGCGATTTTTTGGGCAGTCGTCAAGAGCCGAGGAACTACCTGCTGGCGCAGGAGTTCTTCCCAGTTTTCTCTCCCGCCCCAGTGCTCATGCACCATATCCAAGTAGGGGCCATAGCCCGAAAAATCTACCGAATGGATAGCCTTGAGCATGGTTGCCAGTTGTTTGGGAGGGGCCGCTCCCTGCTGGCGAGGCTCGCCCTTAATCCAGGTCAAACCCACCGCTGTAAAACCATTGCGGGTAATCACCCGGGTAATGGGGCGGGGCACCGCAAAAGGGAGGGTCTTAGGCAGGCGACGTAAAATCTCCGTACGCCGAGCTACCAGGTAGCCGGTCTGTTGAGTCTTAGCTACACGCACGCTCAGCTCAGAGCCCATGTTCACGATGATATGAGCTGACCCGGTTGTTCGTATATCCCAACGGTCAGAGGGGACGACAACACCGGCCTGCTCCATCACCGCGTAGACAACGGGGAGGGCCTTCATTTGTTCAAGCTGCGTAAGGTGCGCTGCCATAAGAGTCTTTACCTAGGTGCCTGTTAGTCTGCCAGCACTGCTTGCAGATGAGGGATGAGCTTAGTCAGAGCTTGAGCGCGGTGGCTTATGGCGTTCTTGACATGGGGCGGGACCTCAGCGCATGACTTGCCGCTGTATTCACCGGTAAATCCCTGGGCGGCCATAATGGGATCGTAGCCAAACCCGCCCTCTCCGCGCGGTTCACGGAGCAGGGTTCCGACCAGCTCGCCGTGTTCAACGGCCTGCCGCCCGTCCGGGGTAGCCAGTGATGCCGCGCAGACAAAGCGGGCGGTCCGATGTTCATCGGAAATATCCGAAAGCTGGGCAAGCAGTAGGTCCAGGTTAGCCCGGTCATCACCATGCTTGCCTGCCCAGCGGGCACTGAAGATACCGGGTGCCCCACCCAGGACGTCCACGGCAAGCCCGGAGTCATCTGCGATAGCGATAAGACCGGTAGCCTCAGCTACCGCGCGAGCCTTGAGCAGTGAATTCTCGGCAAAAGTTACCCCGTCCTCCACCACATCGGGGGCGCCGGCCCTACCGGCATCAATCACTTGGGTTTCAACGTCCAGTCCGTCAATAGCTCCGCGCAGCAGTTCACGGAACTCGCGCAGCTTACCCTGATTATGGGTGGCAAGAACAATTTTGGCGGGCATTAGTCCTCCAGGGCCTGACGCTGGATCAGGGCTAGCTGGGCTGTACCGTGCAAGGCAAGATCCAGCAGATCATTGAGTTCATCGCGGTCAAAGGGAGCGCCCTCGGCTGTACCCTGAACCTCCACGAACTTACCCTCACCGGTCACCACGACGTTCATATCTGTTTCGGCGCGGACGTCCTCTTCGTAGGGAAGGTCCAGCATGGGGACACCGTCAATGATGCCCACAGAAATTGCCGATACAGACCCGGTCAGAGGGCGAGCCTTAGCGGGGATAACACCCTCTTTCTGGGCCCAGGTAATGGCATCGGCCAGAGCAATATAGGCACCGGTGATGGCGGCAGTTCGGGTGCCACCGTCAGCCTGAAGAACATCACAGTCCAGAACAATAGTGTTCTCGCCCAGAGCCTCGGTATCTATCACGGCGCGCAGAGAGCGACCGATCAGACGGGAAATCTCGTGGGTACGGCCACCAATCTTGCCTTTAACGGACTCACGGGAGTTACGGGTATTGGTGGCACGCGGGAGCATGGCATATTCGGCGGTGACCCAACCAGTTCCCTGGCCTTTGAGCCAACGGGGAACGCCCTCGGTGAGCGAGGCGGTGCAGAGCACCCGGGTATTACCGAACTCGATGAGAGCTGAGCCTTCTGCGTTCTTAGCCCAGCCCCGGGTCACGGTGATGGGTCGGAGTTCATCGGGTGTGCGTCCGTCGCCACGGACGGGTGAGGATTCCATATTATCTGTCATGCTTTCAGCCTATCTTCTTCGCTTGAACCCGTAGAAATCGTGGGCAAACTTTTTAGCCGTGTCCCTGCCAGCTTTGCGCGCGCATACCTTGCCCGGCAACGTAGCGCTCAATCACTTGGAGGGTAGTGGTCTGGGGGTCGGACTCGTAGTCTTCCGGTGCCCGGCGGGGGTTAACCCGGTAGGTAGCTGAAGCCTCGGCCACCGAAATAGGACCAGAGAAGACCTCACTGGCTTCGGCAAAGGCGACAGCAGGGTCGTTCCAGATGGGTAGGTGGGTTAGGAGCAGATTACGCACACCGGCTTCTTGGGCAGCCAGCCCTGCCCTGCGGCCCGTCAGGTGAATACCGCGCAAGGCGTCGTCACGCCCCTCCTGGTAGGCCGCTTCGCAGAGGAAAAGGTCAGCATCGCGGGCTGCCTCAATTAAGCCGTCACAGGAATCGGTGTCACCGGAGTAGGTCAGAATCGTTTTCCCTTCACCTGTCTCACAGACGATACGGAGCGCATAGGGTTCTTTAACGGGGTGCACGACCGCATAGGGCGTGACGGTGAATGGCCCAATTTTTACCTCAGCGTGGTTGCTCCACTCGTTGAACTCAAACTCGGTGTGCATCCCCGGTTCTAGCGGTAGCCCGTGGGTATTGACCAGGTACTGGTGAATATCGCTGGGGCCATAGAGGGGAATAGGGCCTCTGCCCCAGCCGTTGGGGTTCCATTTGACGGCAACGTGCAGGCCCGACAGGTCAATGCAGTGATCGGGGTGCAGGTGCGAAATCAGAATCGCATCTATGTCTTCAAGGTTCATGTGGGCCTGAAGAGTCCCCAGGGCACCATTGCCCATATCGATGATAATCCGCCAGGTCTTACCTAGATCATCGATAGTCGAAACCATGTAGCAGCTAGCTGCCGCATTCGGCCCTGGAAAGGAACCGGCACAACCGATCACTGTGAGTCGCATGGTGTCTTCTTCCTTAGCGTTTGGGGGTGGAGCGGTCTGCCTCGATGGTGACTCGTGGCTTAATCAACTCCGATGGGATAAGGGCAAGCGAGCCTGTGGGAAACTGCTCTGCTACCGAGTTGGTGTGACGGACGCGAGCGACCTCGGGCCCCAAGAATCGGCGGGCGAGGTGCTCAAATGTTTCGCTGTGACCGGTTGCCAAGAATTCGTGGCTTGCCGGTAGATCAGCGGGGCGTTCAAGGCCGGCTCTCAGTAGCGCCTTGTAAACATCTTTAGCGGATTCCTCCGATGATGAGACCAGAGTTACATCATCACCCATGATGTAGGAAATAACGCCGGTCAGGAGCGGGTAGTGGGTGCAACCCAGCACCAGGGTATCAACCCCGGCTTCTTTGAGGGGGGCAAGGTAGGACTCGGCTGTTTGGAGAAGCTCAGATCCGGAGGTAATGCCCCGCTCAACAAACTCCACAAAGCGGGGGCAGGCCACCGAATAAATCTCCAGGTCGCTCATCACTGAGAAGGTGTCCTCGTAGGCGCGTGAGGTGACCGTGGCTTCTGTGGCGATGACACCGATTTTACGCTTGCGGGTTGCGGCCACCGCACGGCGGGCGGCAGGCTGGATAACCTCAACCACCTGAATACCGTACTTGCGGGTATAGCGTTCGCGGGCATCACGCAGAACTGCCGCTGAGGCTGTATTGCAGGCAATAACCAAAAGTTTCACACCGGAATCTACCAGCTCGTCCATAATCCGCAGAGCGTGCGCACGCACCTCAGCTATGCTAAGGGGGCCGTAGGGGCCGTGGGCGGTATCACCCACATAAATAATCGATTCGTGCGGTAGCTGGTCCATGATGGCACGGGCAACCGTCAGCCCACCTACACCCGAGTCAAACACGCCAATGGGGGCGCTGGCGGCTGGCTCTGCCAGCACCTTGCTGCCCCAGGGGGTGACTATTTTTGGGTTTGAATCATTCATGACAGACCTGACATTAGCTACTCGATGGTTATTCAGTAAGGTGTAGAACTCACCTGCCGGTTTTTGAGTGGACAATCACGCTCTAACACGACTTTTTGGTGTCATAAATAGACACTCTGGACCGGTAAAAATCAATCTTCTTCCAGCCCTATCAGGAGTGCCTGCATGAGGCTTTCCTGAAGCCAGGTTGCAAAGTTATAGAGCAGAGCCATATAGTCCTCGGTTGTTTCTACCCGGTCCCAGTCGGTCTGCTCCCCCACCCGTTCGGCATCTGCTGCGCTGATAATGCCCAGCCTGGAACCCAGGGTTAGACGAACGTCGTTCAGGGCTGCGGCCCAGGCCTTGGCGTGTTCTGTATCCAGGTGAACTGTGCCTGCCTGGATATCCATAGCGGCCAGTTTTAGGTGCGAGATTTTAGCCTGTCGGAGGGAGAGATCGGTGAAACGCCGGTACTCATCGGCTACCTCAGGATCATCACTGACGACAGGCAGCATGCGGGCGACAGCGGGATCGGCAGGCACATCAGCTTTTTCCGAAATTCCCACCAGAGCTGCCAGGGGGTCAGTGTTGGGGTCTTCCTCAGGTTCCAGGGCAAGCGCTACATCTTCAAAAAGGCGGGTAAGCACCTGGACCTCTTCGGGAGTAAAGCGTGCAGTCAGGCCACGCGGTGTCCTGCTAAAAGGCTCTGCCATCTTATAGACCTGCCTGTTCTAGCGTTGCCCACAGCCCCCAGGTATGCAGGGCTGCTGTGTGGCGTTCGGCTTCTTCTTGGGAACCACTAAAGACTGCGGCTTTACCTTCGGTGTGTACACGGAGCATCAGCTCCTGGGCCTTTTCGGTACTGTAGCCAAACTGAGTGCGGAAAACATAGGTGACAAAGCTCATGAGGTTAACTGGGTCATCCCAGACCAGCACCGTCCAAGGAAGCTGGGGTCGGTCATTCGTTTCGCTCTCTAAGCTACGTTCAAGGTCGGCTAAAGTATCCACCGCTGTATTCAGGGTGATAGCTGTTTCAGCCGATAACATAGCCTTCTTCTCCTTGTGAAAATCTTTGAGTCGGTAGCGCCTTGAACAAGCTTACGCCACTGGGCCCTTAGCAGACTTATAGGTCACATACACCTTATCTATCATACGGCTAAGGAGCCACAACTGCCACGCGCCAGCTAGAGCAAGCTAGAGGTCACAGTTTTATCTTCTGAGAGGGCTGTCTTTTTAGGCCGCACAGGGGCTAGAGTGGTAGCCGTGACTCAGAAAACTTCATTGTTAACAGACCACTACGAGCTAACCATGGTTCAGGCGGCTCTTGCCTCCGGTGCCGCCCATAGGCGGACCGTCTTTGAGGTCTTTACCCGCAGGCTCTCCGGTGGCCGCCGCTACGGTGTCCTTGCCGGCACTGGCAGGCTCCTTGAGGGTCTTGAAAATTTCCGTTTCGACCAGAACGAACTTGAGTTCCTTGCCTCCCGCAAGGTGATCAACCAGCAGACCTTGGACTACCTGGCTGACTTCCGCTTTAGCGGGCATATTCGTGGGTACGCCGAAGGGGAAATCTTCTTTCCCCACTCCCCCGTGCTCCAGGTTGAAGCTTCCTTTGCCGAGGCCTGCCTTTTAGAGACCTATATTCTCTCGGTTCTCAACTTCGATTCAGCCGTTGCAACTGCGGCCTCCCGTATGACGGTAGCCGCCGGTAAGCGCCCCTGCCTTGAGATGGGTTCACGCAGGGCTCATGAGCAAGCCGCTGTATCTGCCGCACGGGCTGCGGTAATTGCAGGCTTTATCGGCACCTCTAACCTAGAGGCTGGCCGCCGCTATGGCCTGCACACGGTGGGCACGAGCGCCCACGCTTTTACCCTGCTCCATGACAGCGAGCGCCAGGCTTTTGAAGCCCAGCTTGCTTCGCTCGGGGTAGATACAACACTGCTAGTAGATACCTACGATGTTGAAGCCGCTGTTCGCCTGGCTTGCGAGCTGGCCGGCCCAGAACTCGGTGCCGTTCGCCTGGATTCCGGTGACCTGGTTGCCCAGGCCGCTTTCGTCCGTCAGCTTCTCGATAGCCTCGGTAACACCTCCACTAAGATTACTGTGACCAGCGATCTTGATGAGTACGCTATCGCCTCTCTGGCAGCAGCCCCGGTTAATTCCTACGGTGTGGGCACCAAGCTGGTGACCGGCTCAGGTGTTCCAACCTCTTCCATGGTTTACAAGGTGGTTTTGCGCGAGAACGCCCAGGGCGTAATGGAGCCGGTCGCTAAGGCATCCTCTGGTAAGGCATCTGTGGGTGGCAAAAAGAGCGCGGTGCGCCGCCTAAATAAACGTGGTATTGCTACCGCTGAGGTCATAGGCCTCGATGTGAGCGCACCTGCCGATGCCAACGACCGCCAGCTTATGGTTGATTTTGTGGTCGACGGTGAGCTTCAGCCCGGCTTTACCGGTGCCGAAGGCGTGCGCCGTGCCGCTGAACGTCACGCCCGGTCCCTGGCCGAGCTGCCCGTCACTGCAACCCGTCTGTCCCCCGGTGACCCGGTAATCCCCACCGAGTTTGTGCCCGCTGTTTAGCCCACCTGAGGAAACTATGTCTAAAGCTTTGATTATTGTTGATGTCCAGAATGACTTTTGCCCAGGCGGTGCGCTAGCTACCGAACGCGGCGCTGAGGTTGCGGCTCTGATCAGCGAGTTCGTAGAAAACTACCACGACCGTTACCAGGCCATTGTGGCAGCTCAGGACTGGCATATCGACCCGGGCACGCACTTTTCGGATAGCCCAGATTATCAGGATTCTTGGCCCCCGCACTGTCGCGCAGAGTCTAAGGGCGCTGAGCTTCACCCCGAGCTTGATACCGACTACATCGAGGCTTACTTCCGCAAGGGTGCCTATGCCCCTGCTTACTCAGCCTTTGAGGGCCTTCTGGCTCCCGAGTACACGGTCATGCCCGGTGAGCGTGAAGCTGGCGCTCCGGTTGAAGATGCCAGTGAGCAGACTCCTCTGGATGCTTGGCTGAGCGAGCGGGAGATTACCGATATTGATGTCGTAGGCATCGCCACTGATTTCTGTGTTAAGGCAACTGCGATGGACGCTGTTGATGCGGGCTACGAGACACGCGTGCTGCTTGATCTCACGGCCCCTGTGTCTGAGGATTCGCTTGATGACACCGTGGACGAGCTAGAAGATGCCGGTGTGACAGTTATCCAGGTTCTCTAGTCTCAGCTGGTGCAGGTAAGGGGCCGGGGCGCTGATTCATTTCAGTGGCCCGGCCTCTTTTTCTGCTCTTTATTTTCTGCCCACGAACCAGTCCTGGAGCTTATCCAGGCGCGCTTGGAGCTGCTCGGCTGAGGCTTGGGCAACAGCAGGGCCTCCGCAGATACGACGGAGCTCGTTGTGGATAGACCCGTGCGGCTTACCGGTCCGAGCAGCCCAGGCGGCAACATTCTTAGCCAGCTTGCTGCGGAGCTCTTTGAGCTGGCGGTGATCCACCACCTGCGGCACGGCCGTCGCCGGGCGGCGCGAGGCGTGGTCTTTCTGCCGTGCCCTCAGCAGGGTACCTACTTGCTCAGCATCCAGCAGGCCGGGGATCCCCAAAAAATCCTGTTCCTCATCTGAACCCACTTCAAGACCGCCCGAGGCGAACTCGGCACCGTCAAAAAGGACCCCGTGGAAGGAGGCCTGGGAACCGATAGCTTCGAACTTGCCACGGGTCAACTGCTCGCTGGCCCCTTCTTCACGATTAGCTTCTTCAATCAGGTGATCGTCCAGCCCCTGATTGAGCGGGTCAAGGTTTTCCTGCTGAGCGTTCTTGCGGTCCAGGGCATGGTCGCGCTCGGTCTCCATCTCGTTAGCCAGCATCATGAGCTGAGGAACAGACGGCAGGAAGACAGAAGCAGTTTCCCCGCGCTTTCGCGAGCGCACAAAACGCCCAATAGCCTGAGCAAAGAAGAGAGGCGTTGAGGTGGAAGTTGCGTAAACACCCACCGCCAGGCGGGGAACGTCCACGCCTTCGGAGACCATGCGCACAGCAACCATCCAGCGAGCAAGCCCCTGGGAAAATTCCTCAATGTTGTTGGAGGCTTCTTTGTCATCGGAAAGAATAAGGGCGGGCTTTTCACCGGTAATACGCTGAAGCTGGGCGGCGTAGGCGCGGGCATCGGCGTGATCGGTAGCAATCACCAGGCCACCAGCATCGGGTACGGTACGGCGTACCTCGGTCAGGCGCTTATCGGCGGCAGCAAGTACGGTGGGAATCCACTCGCCCTCAGGGTTAAGGGCGGTACGCCAGGCCTGGGCGGTGACGTCTTTGGTGAAGCCCTCCCCCAGGTTGGCCGCCATTTCTTCACCGGCGCTAGTGCGCCAGCGCATCTGACCTGAGTAGGCCATAAAGATGACGGGGCGCACAACATGGTCTTTGAGGGCGGGGCCGTAGCCGTAGGAGTAGTCAGACTTGGAACGGCGGATGCCTTCTGCGTCCTCTTCGTACTGCACAAAGGGAATGGGTGAGGTATCGGAGCGGAAGGGGGTACCGGTCAGAGCCAGGCGGCGGGTAGCAGGCTCGAAGGCTTCGCGCAGGCCGTCGCCCCACGAGAGAGAATCACCGGCGTGGTGGATTTCGTCCATAATCACCAGGGTTCGGCCGTTTTCGGTACGCGCCCGGTGGAGCATAGGTTTATTGGCTACCTGGGCGTAGGTCAGGGCAACACCCTGGTAGCCCCTGCCCACGCTACCGTCTGCATTTTTGAAGTTAGGGTCAATGGAGATACCTACACGGGCAGCGGCATCGGCCCACTGGCGTTTAAGGTGATCGGTAGGCGCGACCACGGTCATGCGGTTGATGGTTCCCCGGTTGAAAAGTTCTTTGGCAACGGTCAGGGCAAAGGTGGTCTTACCTGCACCGGGAGTAGCCACAGCCATGAAGTCGCGGGGGTTCTGGGTGAAGTACTTGGTCATAGCTTCGGCCTGCCAGGCGCGGAGCTTGGGAGCAGTGCCCCAGGCGGCGCGGTCCGGGTAGGCTGGGGGTAGGGCGCTGCTGCCTTCTCCAAAGAGTGTTGGCTGGCTATCGTCCATGTATTTTCCCTTCCCTCACAACAGATATGAGCCACGGTGGGCACCACAAAAGTTTAGCCCCATTCGGTGAGGAATGGGGCTATCAACGAGCACCTGCACCTGTGAGAGCGACCTCTCCCCCTGTTCTGTATTCGGGGTAGGGTGCTGGCCTCACGCGACAGAACGGGCGAATGCGAATGGCTTGATTACTGGTCGTCCCCGCCAGGGGCCAGGCCCTCGTAGATCTCTTTGCATTCGGGGCAGACCGGGAACTTCTCGGGGTCTCGGCCAGGAGTCCACTTCTTGCCGCAGAGAGCACGGACGGGGTTTCCGGTGAGGGCAGACTCCATAATCTTTTCCTTGCGCACGTAGTGGGCAAAGCGCTCGTGGTCACCGGGTTCTACGTTCTGAACTTCCTCACGCTCAAGGAGCGCAGTACCGCCTGAGTGGGCGGTTTCGGGGAAGGGATCTTCAATTCCGGGAATAGATGACACGGGTGCGTCCTTTCGTAGTGGCCCAGGCGGGCTATCTCTAGTTAGTCTACCAAGCCAGGCAGGTTCTCCGGCGAGCACAATAGGCTAGCTGAACTGGGTAACCCGGTAGAGCATATCTGCGCTGTGGCGCTCAAAGCGCTGGGAGCCCAGGCGGATTCCCAGAGTGAAACCGCCCACTGCCGTCACCAGCATGACACCAGCGCCCAGCCAAGCCCAGAGCATATTGCCGTTGATTGCTGAGGCAGCCATACCGGCCAGGCCGGGAGCAGCAAGGAACATGGGAATCATCATGGTGAGACCGCGCACAAATGCTTTAGCCATGCCGTCGGGTTGCTTGGCCGTTTTCCAGGGGCTTGAGCCCGGTGGCGGCACAGGTAGGGAAAACACCGTATCAGCATAGGACGCGAGTCCCATACCCAAGAAGAAAACCGAGTAGGCGGTCACCAGCATGGGTACCGTATAAGCGCCCGCTCCTGCAATCAGGCCAAAGAGCAGGGTGCCCATCAGAATCATCGGTGCGTAAATCAGTATCATGGCGTAGGCCCGCCCCAGCCGGTCATCAATGCCGCGCACAGCCGTGGTGGTGTGTAAGGAGAAAGCGGTGCTTTCATAGGACACCAGATAGGCATATATGTAACCAGCGAAAGCAGGGATGAAGGCGCTACAGAAAAAGACTCCCATAATGGGTGTTGAAACGTCCTCCCCCGTATCCGTTGTAACACTCAAATTACCCATGAAAGTAAAGATCAGGTAAAAAAGCGGTAGGCTCATAACATTGACGGTGCACCGGGGGTCTTTGAACATCATCTGCACAATGCGGGCAGCAATTGCGCCCCGAACGGTCGCCGGGAAGCGGTCAAGAATGCCCAGGTGTCCGGTGCCCAGGTTGCGGGCTTCCTTACGCCCGGTGACTTCCCCAACGTTAGCCATGGTGCGGGCAGCCAGCAGGTACCAGAACCACCAGATGATGGCCAGGTAGAGAAGGCTAAGAGCCAACAGGGCTCCAGCCAGCCCGTAGCTACCGGAGGCAACATAAACCGGAATGAGCCAGGGAGTCAGCAAAGGCAACCACTGTAGCACCTCGATGTATTCGGGGAGGCGGTCTGCCACCTGCGCTATCCCACCGGCAGCACCCGCGATGATAGGCCCCATGAGCATCACCACCATAAAGGAGGCAATCGTCAGCAGGTTACTGATACCCCTACGAGCCCGCAAAGGGATAGAAGCAAGCGTCACGACCCGGGAACCGGCAATCGCCAGTGCAAGACCCAGGATAGCGGCTACCGGGTAGGTCAAGAGACCCGGAATCGAGAAGAACAGCGAGGTAGCGCTCGCCAGAGCGATGAGGAGAGTCAGGATTCCGGGGGCACCCACGAGAGCCCCGATAGCCTGGCCCAGCATCAGGTCCTTAACCCGAATGGGGTATGGTGCCAGCCGCTCAGGATCCAAGGTGGCATCGGCAGCGGAGGCAAAGAGGGGAACAAGGAACCAGGCTAGGGTCAGAATTCCGCCTACCAGCGCCAGAAAAACCTGAGCACCGCTGGCATTATCAATAAAGAACCCGCCCGCTCCTAGGCAGACCACTAGGCCCAGCCCATAGAGCATGGCAAAAGAGAACCCCACGATAGCCCAGGCGTTACCCCTGGTAAAATATGCGATAAAGTGCGCAAGCTTTAGTCGGACGAGGACTGCAACCATGACAGGCCCTCCCTCACCATTCGACCGCCGACCAGTGAAACAAATCGGTCTTCCAGGCTCATACCGGCCCGGACCTGCTCCACGGTACCCGAAGCCAGGATTCGCCCCTCATTCATAACCGCCACATGGTCGCACAGTCTCTGAACCAAGTCCATGACGTGAGAGGAAATAATGACGGTGCCCCCACCAGCAACATACCCCTTCAAGATATCTTGAATGTTGGAGGCGGAGACAGGGTCAACCGCTTCAAAGGGTTCATCAAGCACCAGCAAGGAGGGCGCATGAATCATTGCACAGGCCAGGGCAATTTTTTTGGTCATACCGGCGGAGTAATCAGCAACCTGCTTCCCGGCGGCATTAACCAGGTCAAGGGCTAGGAGCAAATCGCGGGTTCGTTCAGCAACCGTCACTTTGTCAAGCCCGTGCAGGCGACCCGCATAGGTCAGCAGTTGCTCTCCGGTGAGCTTATCAAAGAGGCGCACGCCATCGGGCAGAACCCCCACCTTACGCTTGGCCTCCAGCGGACTAGCCCACATATCTGTACCGCCCACCAGCACCTGACCGTCGGTGGGTTTAAGCATGCCTGTGGCCATTGACAGGCTTGTTGTTTTACCGGCACCGTTACGCCCTACCAGACCGTAGAAGGACCCGCGAGGAATGGTTAGGTTAATACCGTTAACGGCAGGGTGCTGGTCAAAAACCTTGACCAGGTTAAGCAGTTGTAGGGCGGGTGTATCTAGGCTCTCGGGAGCAATCTCAGCTTCCACAGGAGATGCCGGGGAAACCTGATCACTGGGTGCCGTCGGGTGAAGGGGCGTGACTTCTTGGGGGTTTGCCTGGTGCGGCCAGGTCTTCTCATCGTGTTCCATATAACTATGGTAGGTGACCTAGCTAGCTCTGAGCTCCCCCAGCAGGCTGATATCCATTGTATGACGAGGCCTCGTGGGAAAGATCTAAGCTCTAGCGCTGAGAATTCCCAGGAGGTCCCTCATAAAGATATGCTCCTGACTAGAACATAGCCATCATCAGTTCCGCCCGTGCTTTCTTGACCCTGGGATCAGCTGAACCGACTACCTCAAAGAGCTCTAGCAGGCGTTCCCGTACCCGTGTTTTGTCATCAGGGCCAACTGCTTTAAAAAGAGTGATTAGGCGCTTGAACGCATCCTCAATATGGCCACCAGCAATATCTAGGTCAGCCACATTGAGCTGAGCCTGAATATCAGTGGCATCTGCGGCGGCTCTGGCTCGTTCATCGGCCAGAGTCAGAGATGAAACTCGGTGGAGTAGGTGAACCTGGGCCAAGCCAATTTTCGCATCGGTATCGCCTGGGTTCTCATTCAATGCCTGGGTGTAGGCGGCTTCAGCACCAGCGTAATCCCCGCAGTCAAGAGCGTCCAGGGCTTTTTGGTGCAGGGGCGGCAGGGGCTTTTCCTGTTCGCTGAGAACCGGCTCAAAGCCACCGGCCAGACCCTGCTGGGTTGCTAGCTGGACTACCTGCCCCAGCACCTCGGTCAGAGCCTGGGGTTCAACAGGCCCGTTAAAGAGCGGGGCGGGACGGCCAGCTAGTACCGCAACAGCGGCTGGTACACCCTGAATCTGGAAGGCCTGACCAATCTCGGGAGTCTTGGTAATATCCACGGCCGCCAGGAGCAGGTTCCCTCCGGCGGAGTTGACCAGTGCCTCAACCTGCTCGAGCATTTGCACAGAAGCAGGGGAATGGGGTGCCCACAGGGCAAAAATAACGGCACCCCGGTTGGACTCCTGAACCAGCTGCTGGAACTGGGCTACATCGGTGACGTCAAAACGCCAACTGGGCTCACTTGCCTGGGCCGTTTGCTCCCCCGGCTGAGCGCTAGCCTGAGCAGTAACACTTAGATCCGGAGCATTGCGCACCGAAGCCGGTAGGTTCTCAGGCTGGAAACCCGATGATGCGGTCATGGTTTTCTCCTTAGGGAGTAGCAGGTTCTTTTCTCTCCAGTCTATGCTGTCAAAAACAGGCCACCGCCGCCAAGAGAGCCTCTACTTTCTAGCCCAGGGCAGAAATCACGATAAGGTAGTAGACAACTATCCCTTTTTGATGACCAGGCCAGGAATATGCCACTACCATTTTTGTCCTCCCGAGCTTCTCGTGCCAGAAGCTCAGAACCTGCTCAAGCCGCATCGGGTGACGATGCTCAAAACAGTAGTAGCTCCAAGTTCACGATGCCAGCGCTACCGGCCATACCCGGCGCTCGGCCCCGGCATAGGCTGCAGCTACCGGCTGAGCCTACCGAGACAGCCAACACAGTCAAGGAACCCGATCAGCAGGTCTCACATTTGCCTTCTAAGCAATCGCAGGTCCCCGAGCACGGCCGCCATATCACCAACCCCATCTACTTCGGTTTCATGCTGGCAGTTGGAATTACTCTAGCTCTTATCTGCATCTACTTTGTCTTGAATGTAGGTGCCCTAGCAGGCTGGATCACCGGTGCTGTTTTTATTGGGCTAGGCCTTGACCCTGCCGTCCGCAAACTTGAGCAGAGGGGTCTGCCCAGAGGGGCAGGTGTAGGTGTAGTGTTCCTGGCCTTTGCCTCTATAGTGGGTGCCCTGACCTTCTGGATCATCCCCATGGTAGCTCGCCAGGCCGTCTCCTTTATCACGGGTTTCCCCAACCAGCTTGAAGCCTTTCTCAATTCAGATTTGTTTACTTCTCTGGATGAAAAGTTTCAGATCCGCTCAGCAGTTGACGGAGAAGTTGAAAAGGTTTTTACCCAGCTAACCTCCGATACCTCGGTGGTCAGCAACTTTATGAACTCTCTGCTCAACGCGGGATCCACCCTAGCGGAGACCACCACAGGCATTATTATCGTTCTCTTCCTCTCTATCTACGTCTTAGCTTCGCTGCCAACCATCAAGGCCTGGTTTATTCGTCTGGCTCCTGCCTCACGTCGAGAACGCGTTGGATACTTGACCGAAAAGATTTCTGACTCCGTGGGCCACTATGTTATGGGCCAGGCTCTAGTAGCTATCTGTAACGCAACGGTGGCTGCCCTTATTATGCTGATTGTCGGTGTTCCCTTTGCCCAGCTCCTGATGCTCTTAGTTCTGGTTTTGGCCTTTATCCCCCTAATCGGTGGGGTCAGCGCAGCGGTCCTAGTCTCGCTGATTTCACTGACCGATAGCTGGCAGACTGCCCTCTTCTTCTTGGTCCCCTACCTGATTTATCTCCAGATCGAGGCCTACTTCATTTCGCCGCGCATCATGAAAAAAGCGGTGGCTGTGCCCGGCGCTGTTGCTATTATTGCGGTAGTTGCGGGCGGTTCGATTTGGGGCGTACTGGGAGCAATAATTGCTATCCCAGTTGCCGCCTCTATCTTGATCCTGGTCAATGAGGTCCTTGTGCCTCGACAAGATCGTCTATAAATACCTGATCGATGAGGTTTAAGGGGCCGGGGTAGGTAATCATTACCTACCCCGGCCCGCTCTATGTACAAAGCTCTTGGCTACCAGAAGCGGCGGGTCTGCCAGCAACGCTGGTGCCAGTGCCGGCGTTCCTCGATAGCGCGTTGAGAACCGAACATGTGATCTTCCTGCCACACCACCAGGTGCGCTACACCCGGCCTAATCGAGGTCATACATTCAGGGCAGGTGTAGGTTTTCTGAGCATTCATGGGGGGAATATACTGCACGAACCAGTCACCATCACCTGCCCGTTCCACTCGCGGTGATGGGTCTAGTAGACGAGAAATATCGCGCCCAGGCTTGCTCTGCTTTTGCCATTTGCTAGGGGCAGAGCCGGAATTAGAATGAGGGCGACGTTTCTTGGATGGGGATCTACGAGGCATGGGTTTATTCTGTCATGTCCTTGAGCTAAGCCCCAACTGCTTCTTGCTCAGCTGTTAGAGTGGTACGGTGCGTTTAGTTATAGCTGATTGTTCTGTTGATTATGTGGGCCGTCTGAAGGCCCACCTACCCCGTGCGACCCGTCTGCTCATGATTAAGAATGACGGCTCGGTACTTATCCACTCCGATGGCGGCTCCTACAAACCGCTCAACTGGATGAGCCCGCCCTGCCGTCTGCATATTGCACCCCGCGAGGAGTTTGAAGGAACCACCGCAGGCGAAGATCTTGACTCCGATGTCAGCGAGCTGTGGACCGTGCAAGCCGCCAAATCCGATGACCGACTGGTCATCCGTGTCTTTGAGAAGCAGGGCGAGCTGAGCCAGGACTTAGGCATAGATCCCGGTCTCATCAAGGACGGTGTTGAGGCAGATCTTCAGCGTTTACTGGCTGAACAGATTGAGCTTTTGGGCAGTGGCTACCGCCTGGTTCGCCGTGAATACCCCACCGCTATCGGCCCGGTCGATATTCTGGCCAAAGATGCCTCGGGTATCTCGGTGGCTGTTGAGCTCAAGCGTGTAGGTGATATTGACGGCGTTGAACAGCTCACCCGCTATCTTGAACTCCTGAACCGCGATCCCCTCCTGGCTCCCGTTCAGGGCGTTTTTGCTGCCCAGCGTATCAAACCCCAGGCACGCACACTAGCAGAGGATCGTGGCATCCGTTGTCTAGCCCTAGATTACGATGCTATGCGCGGTGTTGACGATAGCAGCTCCCGGCTCTTCTAAAGAACCTAGACATAAGGGGGGCGGCACCCATGGGGTGCCGCCCCCTCTTCTTATTCCCCCGGTAGCAAAGTCACAGTGTGAGGCAAAAACGGTCGCCTCCCCCAGATGGGGAAGGCGACCGTATCTGCTGAGCAGGAACAGACTAAATCTGTGCGTGCTTCGCGGCGATGGTGACTCGATCGTTTGACACGGTCAAGAAACCTTCGTTCAGGCGGGTTGTCTTCTTTTCGCCCGTGATGTCTTCAATCAGAAGCTCACCATCGTCGGCCAGAAGCGCCATGGTCGGGATATGACCGGGCATAATGCCCAAATCCCCGTTCACGGTGCGAGCCCGAACGTATTTTGCTTCGCCGACCCACACGATGTGTTCGCGGGAAACAACTTCAACTTTCAGTGCCATGATTACTTGGCTCCAGACTGTGCCTTGATTTCCTCGTAACGACGCATGACATCGTCCATGCCACCGATGTTGTAGAAGGCCTGCTCGGGGATATGGTCAACATCGCCACGGCAAATCATCTGGAATGACTCAATGGTGTCCTTCAGGGGCACGGTTGAGCCTTCAACGCCGGTGAATTGCTTAGCGGTGTAGGTGTTCTGCGACAGGAACTGCTCGATACGGCGAGCACGGGAGACAACAATCTTCTGTTCCTCAGAGAGTTCATCGACACCAAGGATGGCGATGATGTCCTGAAGTTCCTTGTTCTCCTGCAGAATCGCCTTGACCTGAATCGCGGTGTCGTAGTGCTCCTGACCGATGTACTGGGGATCCAGGATTCGGGAAGTGGAGGACAGCGGATCAATCGCGGGGTACAGACCACGAGAAGCAATTTCACGAGACAGCTCGGTGGTTGCGTCGAGGTGTGCGAAGGTGGTTGCAGGTGCCGGGTCGGTGTAGTCATCCGCAGGAACGTAAATTGCCTGCATGGAGGTGATGGAGTGACCACGGGTTGAGGTAATACGCTCCTGGAGCAGACCCATTTCGTCAGCCAGGTTGGGCTGGTAGCCCACAGCTGAAGGCATACGGCCAAGCAGGGTTGAAACCTCAGAACCAGCCTGGGTAAAGCGGAAGATGTTGTCAATGAAGAGCAGCACGTCCTGGTTCTGGACATCGCGGAAGTACTCCGCCATGGTCAGGCCGGTCAGCGCAACACGCAGACGGGTTCCCGGCGGTTCGTCCATCTGGCCGAATACAAGGGCGGTGTCCTTAAGAACGCCTGCCTCTTCCATTTCAACCCAGAGGTCGTTACCCTCACGGGTACGCTCGCCCACACCGGTGAATACGGAGGTACCACCGAAGTTACGAGCAACGCGGGTAATCATTTCCTGAATCAGAACGGTCTTACCAACGCCTGCACCGCCGAAGAGGCCAATCTTGCCACCGCGAATGTAGGGGGTTAGAAGGTCAATTGACTTGATGCCGGTTTCCAGCATCTCGGTTGAACCTTCAAGGTCGGCGAAGCCGGGAGCTGCACGGTGGATAGGCCAGTAGGTATCGGCCTTGATTTCATCGTTGGAGACATCCAGAGCATCACCCAGGACGTTGAAGATGTGGCCCTTGACGCCGTCGCCAACGGGGACGGAGATGGGGGCACCGGTATCAACAACAGCCTGACCACGGACCAGGCCGTCGGTCTGCTGCAGGGAGATGGCGCGTACCAATGAGTCGCCCAGGTGCTGAGCGGTCTCAAAGGTGATCTTGCGGGTGGTGCCGTTGAGGGTGAGCTCAGCGGTCAGCGCATTGTAAATTTCGGGTACCTGGCCGGCAGGGAACTCAACGTCGACGACAGGGCCGATAACGCGAGCAATACGACCGGTTGCGCCCTGAGCCGGCGCGGTAGCCGATTCGTTCAGAGTGGCAGTCATTGTTCTCACTTACCTATGTAGAGAGTGGAAAAGTTTGTGGTGGGTTTATGAGGCGAGTGCGTCGGCGCCGCCAACAATTTCGCTGAGCTCCTGAGTAATTTCAGCCTGGCGAGCATTGTTCATCAGGCGGGTGTACTTCTTGATGAGCTCATCAGCGTTATCGCCTGCGGACTTCATCGCGCGCTGGCGAGATGCGAGTTCGGAGGCGGCGGCTTCAAGCAGGCACGCATAGATGCGGGAGGCAACATAGCGCGGGAGCAGTTCATCAAGCACTTCCTGGGGGTTGGGCTCAAATTCGAAGACCGAGTTCTGCTGGAACTGGTCATCTTCAAGACGTTCACCGGGGATGATGTCCTCACCGAGTGCCCGTGCAGCTGCCACCTCAATGGGGAGCAGGCGCAAGACGCGAGTCTCCTGAGTCACCATGGAAACGAACTCTGTATAGACGATGTGGAGATCATCGACTTCGCCGTTTTCGTAGGCGGCCAGAACAGCGTCACGAGCGGCAATTGCCATCTCGATGTTGGGGTTATCGGTGTTACCCTCCCATGCCTGTTCGTAATCACGTTCGCGGAAGTCAAAGTAAGACTTTGCCTTGCGACCGATCAGGTAGAGCTTGACGTCGCGTCCCTCACCGCGGAGCTTCTCAATAAGACCCTCGGTTTTCTTGAGGACGGATGAGGAGTATGAACCCGCAAGGCCACGATCACTGGTTAGAACCAGAACTGCAGAGCGACCAACCCTATGCTTAGAGCTGGGATTGAGCAGGGGATGCTCAATGGGGTGCTGGGTCGCAATAGCAGTTACTGCCTTAGTCAGCGCATTTGCGTAGGGGCTTGCAGCCTCTGCGCTACGACGTGCCTTGTTAATGCGTGAGGTTGCGATCATCTCCATCGCCTTGAAGATCTTCTTCATAGACGATGTTGAAGTAATCTTTTGGCGGTAAACCCTAATCTGGGCTCCCATAGAGATTCCTTTCACTCCTAGTGGTGAGGGCCCCTCCCCCAAAAGGTGAGGGGCCAATCACGGAACTAGGAAAATCGCTAACCGATAGTTTCCTGTGATACTTCGCTGTCTGACAGAGGCTTGTGCTCTTCATGGCCGGCCTCAACCAGGTGGCTGGTGCCCTCTGAGCGGAAGCCCTTCTTGAAGTCAAGGATAGCGGCCTCAAGTGCTGCTACGGTGTCCTCTTCCAGCTTGCCCGATGATGCAATGTTCTGCAGTACCGAGGTTGAGCGGCGTAGGTGGTCCAGGAACTCTGCCTCAAAACGCAGGACGTCTGAAACTTCCAGATCATCCAGGTGACCGTTGGTGCCGGCCCAGATTGAAACAACCTGATCCTCAACAGCGTAGGGAGTGTACTGGGGCTGGCGCAGGAGCTCGGTCAGGCGAGCACCGCGGGTCAGCTGAGCCTTAGAAGCATCGTCAAGGTCCGAAGCGAACATGGCAAATGCTTCCATCGCGCGGTACTGAGCCAAATCAAGCTTGAGGGTACCGGAGACCTTCTTCATTGCCTTGGTCTGAGCTGCACCACCGACGCGAGAAACAGAGATACCTACATCAACTGCGGGGCGCTGGTTAGCGTTGAAGAGGTCTGACTGCAGGAAGATCTGGCCGTCGGTGATGGAGATGACGTTTGTGGGGATGAAGGCTGAAACGTCGTTTGCCTTGGTCTCAATAATCGGGAAACCGGTCATTGAGCCTGCACCCAGCTCGTCTGAGAGCTTTGCACAGCGCTCAAGCAGGCGGGAGTGGAGGTAGAAGACGTCACCGGGGTAGGCTTCGCGGCCCGGAGGACGGCGCAGAAGCAGTGACACTGCACGGTAGGCTTCTGCCTGCTTTGAGAGGTCATCAAAAATGATGAGGACGTGCTTGCCACCGTACATCCAGTGCTGGCCGATAGCCGAACCGGTGTAGGGCGCAAGATACTTGAAGCCCGCAGCATCGGATGCAGGTGAAGCAACGATGGTGGTGTACTCCAGTGCGCCCTTCTGCTTGAGGGTTTCACGGACAGCTGCAATGGTGGAGGCCTTCTGGCCGATTGCTACATAAACGCAACGAACCTGCTTGGTGGGGTCGCCGCTTGCCCAGTTGTCCTTCTGGTTCAGAATGGTGTCAACCGCAATTGCAGTCTTGCCGGTCTGGCGGTCACCAATGATGAGCTGACGCTGGCCACGGCCGATCGGGATCATGGCATCAATTGCCTTGAGACCGGTCTGGAGGGGTTCGTGAACTGACTTACGCTGGGTGACGCCGGGGGCCTGAAGCTCGAGGGCGCGGCGACCTTCGGGTACGATCTCGCCCAGGTCATCGATGGGGTTACCCAGGGGGTCAACTACACGGCCCAGGTAGGCATCGCCTACAGGTACCGAGAGAACCTCGCCGGTGCGGTGGACTTCCTGGCCTTCTTCAATGCCGGTAAAGTCACCGAGGACGATGACACCAATGTCACGGGTGTCGAGGTTCTGTGCCAGGCCAAGGGTGCCGTCTTCAAAGCGAAGCAGCTCGTTAGCCATTACTGAGGGAAGGCCCTCAACGCGTGCGATGCCGTCGGATGCTGATGCAACTCGACCCACCTCTACGCGTTCTGCGTTGCCGGGTTCGTAAGACGCTGCGAATTCGTTCAGCGCGTTACGGACATCATCGGCGTTGATGGTCAAATCGGCCATCTTATGTCCCTGCTCTCCTAGATTGTTGGTAGGCCCGCCACCAGTGCTGACAGGCTCACCGAAACTTGTATGACGTGCCGGGGCGATATGCTCTGAGCTGGCCCGAATCGTCTGTGTATCTTCTAAATCACCGTCGAGGTCTCGACTGATGTCAACGATTATGCGAATGCTCTGCTGAGATCTGCCAGGCGGGTAGATAGAGTGCCATCGATGACCTCGTCCCCCACCTGTACTCTGAGCCCACCCAAAAGTGTGGAATCTACGGTGATATCAAGCTTGAGCTCTTTACCGTAGGTCTTGTTCAGGGAGCTCTGGAGTTTAGCAGTTTGCTCTGCAGTCAAAGGTCGTGCTGTAACAACCCGCGCAATCCACTTGTTCTGACGCTTGACGATGATTTCAACGAACTCGTTAGCCAAGCGTGCGGCAGTGGTGCCACGGGCTACGGTGCCAACTCGTTCGAGCAGAAGCCTGCCTTCTTCGGAGGACACCTTGCCACCGAGAGAAACGGCCAGCTTCTTGAGTGCTTCTTTGCTAGCCCGGGTGTCGGCCAGAGCAGCCTGTGCCTTAGCTGAAGCATCAACAGTGTTGATGAAGGTCAGCAGTTCGTTGACAGTCTGCTCCAAAGCGTCGATACCGCCGCGTTTCTCAGCAGACAGTGCCACTGCAGAAACAGCGGTTTTCTCGAGTGCATCTGCCAGATCTCGTTCGGCGCTCCAGCGGGCTTCTGCTGCCGCAGTCACGATTGCCAGAGCGTTATCGGAAATCTTACCGCCCAGCACTGAGCGGGCGATGCCTGCTCGCTGGGCCGCCTGACGGGAGGGGTCAGTGAGGCCTCGGCGGAACCCACCGTTGGTATCAATGACATCGACGATAGCAAAGAGTTCTGCTGCGAGGTCAGTCGGGTTCTGGCCAGCATGAGCTGCTAGCACCTGTTCCACCTTGTTCAGTGATTCAGTCGATACTGCTGACATTAGCGGGCCACACCTGCCTGCTGCTGAACTTCAAGGTCAGCAAGAAAACGATCGACGACACGTGAAGACCTCTCATCATCGCTGAGGGATTCGCCCACAATCTTGCCTGCCAGTGAGGTTGCCAGCACGCCAACTTCGGTACGAAGTGAGGCGGCGGCAGCTGCACGTTCTGCTTCGATTGTCCTCTGAGCGTTCTCGGTGATGCGAGCAGCTTCTGCGGTAGCGCGCTCCTTGGCTTCAGCCACGATAGCCTCACCCTCGGCACGTGCTTCTTCACGAATTTTCTGTGCTTCCAGACGAGCGCTTTCGAGCTGCTGGCCGTACTCTTCGCGTGCTGCTGCTGCCTCTGCCTGAGCCTTTTCGGCCTTGGCAAGACCACCCTCGATTGCTTCCTTGCGGTCCTGGTAAATCTTTTCGAATGCCGGGACAACGTACTTGGTAACGATGAAGAGGAGGATCAGGAACCCGATGGCGGTAATGGCGATTTCCCAGACGTTAGGGATCAGAGGGTTCGTGCCCTCTTCTGCAGCCATTAGATAAGTCATAGGGGATTTTCCTGTTCTATAGTTTGGTCAAATTTTCGGCGGGGCCAAAAATTACTTGATAAACGCAAGAACCAGGCCGAGAACTGCCAGAGCTTCAACCAGAGCGAAGCCCAGGAAGAGCATGGGCTGCAGGGTCTTCTGTGATTCAGGCTGACGGGCTACGGAGGTCATGTAGGCCGCGAAGATCAGGCCTACGCCGATGCCACCGCCGATTGCTGAAAGACCGTAACCAACTGCGGTAAGTGAACCGGTAAGTTCCATTATGTTTGTTTCCTTTCACAGTGCCCCTACCCCTTAGGGCGTGTGTTGTCAGGGGCAGAGTATTTATTTGTGTACACTCCCCGCGCGAGCGGGTTGCTTTTCTCGTCCGGCAGGTTGCCCTGCCGGAGAAAATCTTTAGTGGCCTTCGGAAACCGAGCCCTGCAGGTAAACCGCAAGGAGCAGGGTGAAGACGTAAGCCTGGATGCACTGAATCATGAGTTCCAGGAAGTAGAGGAAGAGCCCCAGAGCGCCGGAGCCAACTGAAGCAATCGCAGCGATGCCACCTGCTTCAACGATAAGGTACTGAGTCAGTGAGGCCGCAACCATAATCGCCAGGTGGCCACCGAACATGGTAGCGAAAAGACGCAGGGCGTGAGTTGCGGGCCGGATGAGCATGTTGGACATGAACTCAATGGGAATGAGAATGACATAAACCAGCGGGGGAACACCGGCAGGCATGGTCATGTCTTTGAAGAACTTGCCCAGACCCTTGCGCTTGATGCCGACACCAACCCAGGTGATGTAAGCGATAGCAGCCAGCGCATAGGCGCTACCAACGTGTGACATGGTGGGAAGCTCAATGACAGGAATGGAGCCGTAGAGGTTGTTGACCAGAATGAAGAAGAAAGCTGTGAATAGTAGGGGCACGAAAGGCTTGTAGTGGTGAGCGCCAATCAGCTCCTTGCCCAGACTGTTGCGCACCAGACCGTAGCCCATTTCACCGACAAACTGGGTCCGGGAGGGAACCATAGCGCGCTTGCGAGCGGCAAACATGAAGAAGCCAGCGACGATGACAACTGATAGCAGAATCAGAATTGTGTGCTTGCCGAATTCAAAGTCACCAATCTGGAAAAGGGCAGGCAGGTGCATGTCTTCGATGGTGGGCGGCACGTAGCCCTGCTGCTCTCCTGCTGCGACAACTAGCCCGTTTGAAATCAAGGCAAGTCCTTTCTTGCTTCGTGTTGGCCGCTTGTTATAAAGCAACCTCAGAGGTTGTAAGAATTAAAAATGTGTATGGGCCCGCTCCGAGGAGCCGGTTTTATTTGCTCTGTTGCATATGGATGAATACCAGATAGATACCACCAAAGGCACCGATAGCCGCGCCTGCCCAGACAATCCAGGAGGTACCCAGCAAGTGGTCCAGACCATAGCCTACCAAACTCCAGATACCAATACCTATCATGACATAGAGAAGCGTCATGACAGCCCCAGCGGTACCACCGCCTGTTACAAGCTCACCAGCTGATCGCAATTGCTTATTCTGCTGGTACCATTTCTCATCGGCATTAGCCACCTATGCACGCTCCTTTGCTTAGCATTATCCTACCGAATCGAAGTAGAGGATTCTCTGTTTCGTGATAATTTTCGTTTCCAGGGCTAGCTGAACAAGCAGTCCAGTAACAGCTCCGGCCAGTAACCATCCGTTTCTAAAACCGTCCGGAATAGGTAGGAAAATTAGCAGGCCGGTGAAAACCAAAATTTTGAACGGATAGGAAGCCGCCAAGGCAACCGCAGCCGTCTTCATTGATTTCTTTTCCGTCAGGAGTGCAATAAGAACCCCGATAAAAAAGCTCAGGTAGACCAGCCCCAGACCGACAAGGAAAGCGCCTGCTGCCGGGTAACCTGCAATGACTACACCCACTATGCTACCGACAAGGGCCAAGATCGCCAAAGCCAGAGTCACGCAGGTCAGCATCCTGCGCCAAGGCATCTCATTGACCTTCAGGGGCTTACCTACCATTGGGCTGACCGACCTTTCTCAAGATAGCCGGCAGGGCAAGGTAGAGAGCCAAGACAAGAGCGACAAGCAGGGCCGCCCCCACAGCGTTCTGCGTTTCAAAGGGCAAGGCGATAACCGTGATAGCCGTCACCAAAACCGTTGCCAGGGTCACCACCCCGGCACTGGCCAGGTGACTCAGGCCCAGATCCGTCAGCTTCTGGTAGGTGTGGGTCCGGTGGGGTTTGTACCACTGCTCCCCCTTGATAACACGGCGCAACAAAGTAGTGCCGGTGTCAGCGAGGTAGACCAAAAGCGGTGCAAGGATGTATTCCACATAAACACCGGAGAGGAAAGCACCGACAGCCATTGAAGCAATGGCACCGCCCAAAAAGTAAGAGCCGGCATCCCCCAGAAAAACATTTTTGCCGGTACGCACATTCCAGGGCAGAAAAGCTAGATAGGCCGCCGCTACAGCAAGTCCCCCAGCAAGTAGCCAGGGCATATTATTGACCCAGCCCGCAAAAGCATAGGCACCGCCCACAGTAAGACCATGCAGGCCGGAAATGCCATTAATGCCGTCCATAAAATTCACCACATTGATGTAGGCGGCAATGGCAAAAACACCCAGCGGAATCCAAAACACGGATGTCCCCAGCATGATGGTCATACCTACGGTAACCACAAGACCAATGAGGAGCTGGATAGCTGCCCGAATGGCAATCGGCACACCGCTGTAATCTTCTAACCAGCCCAATGCACCCGAAGCCAGCATTCCAAAGAGGACCAAGAGGGCAATCGATCGGTCTGTGGGAATCTGCCCATCAACAAGAACAGCGATATAGCCCAAAACTGCGGCAAGTGCCGTTGCCAAGCCCATGCCCCTAAAGACCGGGGAAGTGTGCGAAGAGCGGGCGGTGGGTATATCCACCAGGTTCCAGCGGTGCAGAAAGGGGCGAACCACAAAGGGGAGGAGCAGGCCAGCGCAACCGGCAAGAAGAGCCACAACGGTAGCCAGGCCAATCATTGATGAGGTTTCCATTTAGGCCGCCTGCCCGGGGCGTTCAACCCGATCGTAGCCGCGATGCTCACGATAGTTAGCCAGCCAGCGGCCATAGTCCAAATCGTTCGGGTCCATATCCGGTGCCTGGGCCCGCATAATATTCTCGTTTTCTTGGCTCCGCTGTACCTGTTCACCCAGACCAAAGAGGACCTCGTCGCGCTTTTCGCCAGCCCGCAAGCCGATGACGTCGATAGCAACGTCAAAGCGTTCGTAGAGGCTTCGCATGTGTTCAGCCACCTTCATGATTTTGACCGGCTGACCCATATCGAGAACTAGCACTTCCCCGCTCTTACCAATGGCGCCGGCCAGCATGACCAGCAGGCAGGCATCGGGAATTAGCATGAAGAAGCGGGTCGCATTGCGGTCGGTGACCGTCAGCGGACCGCCATCTAGAATCTGCTTGGTGAAGAGCGGTTTGATAGAACCCCGTGAACCGAATACGTTACCGAAGCGTACTGAGACGTAGGTTTTTCCGGTCTGCTTACCGTACCAACTCGTCAGCATTTCTGCGCTGCGCTTGGATTGCCCCAGTGCAGTGGTGGGGTCAGCTGCCTTATCGGTTGAGATGTTCACAAAAGCTTCAACATCTACTAGAGATGCAGCTTTTAGGACGTTCGCGGTACCCAGCGTATTAGTCTTGTAGGCCTCCTTGGGGTAGGCCTCCAGCGCGGACACATGCTTGAGGGCAGCGGCATGAAATACAACCTGAGGTTTACGTTCAAGAAATACTGCCTCGATAGCTTCAGCATCACGCACATCAGCCAGAATAACGCTCGGGTCATCGAGGCTAGAAAGACCGGTCATAGAGTATCGAGTATCCATCAGCAGGGATTCGTCACGGTCCAGCATCATCAGTTCCGCTGGTTCATACCCGCTTAGCAGCCGGCACAGCTCAGAACCGATTGAACCACCGGCGCCAGTCACCAGCACCCGACGACCCTGGACATAGCTCCGGATCAGGGCATGGTCAATCTTGTAATCGATTTTCCCTCGGATTCCCTCCAAGAGTTCACGCTCATTGCCCTCGTGAGTTCGACGGCTAGCCCCCGAAAAATCAGGAACAACTGAGTTGATGCGAATTGTTTCTACGCCCAAATCTTTCATGGTCTGGGCAACGTGAACCAGACGCCGCTCAGGGATTTCTTCACCAATAGCTATGAGAACCTTACGCGCACCGTGCTTTTTGACCAGTGCAGGCAGTTCAGCGCTCGTACCCTCCACCTTAACCGAGTGGATTCTAGCGTTCTTGACCGATCGGTCATCATCCACGATGGAGACAGGCAGGTACTTTGCCTTGGGGTCCGTCATCAAGGAAGAGACGAGGTTACGCCCCAAAAATCCTGCACCGTAAATAATGACGCGTTCGGAACCCTCCCCCGTGGGACGGTTGGTGGTTTCCTCGTAAATCCGCTTAAGGTAGCGAAAACCCATCATCAGCAAAATAGCAATGGGGAAAGCGATCATAACCACAGACCGAGGCACCCCAAAAGTACGGGAGTACATCATCAACAAAAACTGCATGATAACCAGGTTGATCAGGAGCAAGGGGTAAAGCTTGCTCCCCTCCTGCAAGGTGCCATAACTGTGGCGGCCACGATAGAGACCCAGCATCAGCCCGCCACCCACCTGAAGGGTAACCATCACAAGGGCCACAAGGGTAAGTCCCTGCGGGTCGATCTGATCGATATCCATGCCGTAACGCAGCATGAAAGCAACGGGTAGCGCAAGCAGCCATGCCAGGGAGTCAAGCAGAACTTGAATGTACTTCCACCAATTCTTGCGCTCAGACGTTGAGGTGAGAGCGGGAATCGAGGTGGTCTGCAAGGAGGGTTCCTTAGACAATGTCGCCCTTTCTCTCAATCCCTTGCGGGGTCCGACCGGTCATCCAGCGGAATGCTTTGGTTCGTATCTTTTCGGGGGCTAGACGATAGAGACCGCGAATACCCATATTCTTTGCAAAACGCGCGGGACTCACCACGTTTCCACTGTAGAGCCGGCGCTGAACATCAATGTCTTTGCGCAGGGCGCTTATTCCACCTCTACGGGTGTAGGCCGTACTAACCCGATATTTAACTAAAGGATCGGGCAGGTTACCCAGAATAAAACCTGCCTTATCCATACGCGCCCACAGCCAGTAATCCTCGGCCCCCGGCAGCTCGATATAGCTACCCACAGCTTGGACAGCACTCCTACGGAATACGACGGTCGGGTGGAGCATGGGGTTACGTCGGGGAATAACTTCGCTAATACGCCGCGACCCTGTAGCTACATGGCGCAGGGCATCGGGGGTACTCGGGTCTAGAGAGAACTCGTACATGGCACTTCCCAGCACGTCAAACCGTCCGTCTGCTACCAGGGGTATCTGGTGTTCGAACCGTTCCGGTACTGAGATATCGTCGGCATCAGCACGGGCTACAATATCGTAAGCGCAGGCGCTTAGACCTTCGCGCAGGGCGGCAGCCAGCCCGTGGTTTTCTGCCAGCTCAATGTGCTCGACTGGCATGGGTGCCGATATCTTAAAGTCAGCGATGACCTCGGCTACCTCCTGAGTTACAGGACCGTCCTGAACCAAAACCACCTGGGTGGGAGGGAACGTCTGCTCAACAGTATTAGAGTTCAGTGCCGCCTTCAGGTTCTGGGGAGTATCACCCCGGTAGACACTCATCAACAAAGAAAAATCGCGGGCATCGCGGTATTGTGCGCGCACTATCTCGGCTAAATTTGGGGTCTCTAACTGGTAGATATCTTTGAGTACCTCAGAGTTAGAGCGGTAACCGGCAAGAGCATCTTTAAGGCCGTTCAAGAAATACCCGCTATAGATTTTCTTATCATCGGTCCCTAAGAGGGTGCTAGCCCACAGTCGGGCGGTAGAACCGCCATAGAGTAGCTTTTCGTGCGGGGCGAGAGTACGCCGAGCACAAAAAACCCAGAGCTTGTTGCGCACATCATGATAGAAACGTGGCCCCGGGGCAGTATCGGTTGTACCGAAAGTCTTAGTGTTGTGAACAGCAACAGAACGCTCAGTGGCAATCCCCTGGCTATGCTGAATCAGCCTGGTGGTGTACTCGAAATCATCGTTCCAGATAAAGAAGTCAGCCAGCGGTAACTCTGTAGCACGCATGGCCGCCCCGTCCATCAAAATCGAGACAAAAGAAGCAGAGCGGATAGGGCGCGCACCCACAGCCGCGGCCTGCGCGGTTCGTTCCGCACCAGCGGCGAACATGGTTCGCATAGTGTTCATGGGGTGATCTTCGCCATTAGTCCAGACCACCTTGGAGGCAACCACCGCAGGGCGTTCAGCCTTAACAGGTGAGTAATTAGCCCAAGCCCGGTAAGCCTCGCTCAAAGTTCCCTCGGTTGGCTCGGTGTCATCGTCCATAACCCAGACCAAATCGGCCCGATGACGGACCAGGGCACGGTCAATACCGACGGTAAACCCGCCAGCCCCACCCACGTTCTCGGGCAGGTGAACAATATCTGCTTCAAGCTCATAGTCCAGGCTCTCAAGATAGTCCGGAGTGGAATCCGTTGAAGCGTTGTTGACGATAATAACGACATCAGGGGTGAGCAGACCGCCAGCTATACCAGCCAGAGTGCGCTCCAAGAGGGCACGCCGGTTGTAGGTGACAACAACGGCGGCGATACACTCAGCCGGTCGCTGCTGGTTACTCTGGTCAGAAACCATAAAGAACAGGTCCTTTCGTGGGCTTAAGGCCACCTATACGCGGCCCCTGCCCGGAAGAAAGGGCAGAATCCACACAACTACATAAAGTTTACCTAACCCGGCTGAGTATTACCCCCATGAGCACGGGCACCAAGGCTACCCTTGTTTTTTATCAGCCCCTTACGTGCAATGAGTCCCCGGCTGTGACAACCTTAAAAGGACAGGGGTTCACTGGCTCCATTTAGCGCACAAGGGAGAAAAGGCATGGCTCACGCCACATGGAAAGTTATTGGTGCAAGCGGCTTTGTGGGGTCATCAATCCTTGCCCGGCTAGCCTCAGAAGGTGTCACACTCGAGGCAGTTGAGGCTCCACGCCTACTCACCCGAACTAGTGACCCCGACAAACTCATTGCCGAGGCTCGCTCCCTGGAGGGCATTATCGATACCCTGGCTGATTCCTTTGCCGGGTGCGACCTTGTTATTAATGCTTCGGGTCTGGCTGCCCCCGACCAAGAAGACTTGGCTCCGCTGATCGGGGCAAATGCTCTGCTCCCCATCATCATTGCCATTGCCGCCCAGCGAACAGGTGTGCGCCGAGTCATCCATATCTCATCAGCCGCTGTTCTAGGCGCGGCCAGTGTACTAACCCCCACCGAAGAAACTTACCCGTTCTCCGCATACTCATTTTCCAAGGCCCTGGGCGAAAAAGCCCTACTCAAGATTCGCTCCTTCGTAGAAGAAACTGCTGCTCAAGGCCGTGCCCCAGGATCTGAACAATCCGAGTTCCCTGCCGCTCCCTCGTACGCGCCGGTTCAGGTTGCAAAAGATCACGCGGTAGAAATCTGTATTATTCGGGCCACTAGCGTCCAGGGACGCGGTCGCCGCACCACCCAGGCTTTCGCCAAAATTGCATCCTCACCGCTGGCATCGGTTGCTGGTTCAGCAAGCCGCCGGACCCCCGTGTCATCTAACTACGCTCTGGCTGAGTTCGTACATATGATTGCTGCCTTTGAAGGTGAGCTGCCCGCCATCGTAGTTCAGCCCTGGGAAGGCGCAACCACCGAGTCTGTTCTCGTCGATGCAGGGCGCCGGCAACCAATCCACCTGCCTGAAGCGCTCTGCCGCGCCGCAGTTTCTGCCGGTTATAAGGTCTCCGAACTCCTGGGCGATAGGCTGACCGGGCCGGTGCGTCGCGTAGAAGTCATGTGGTTTGGCCAGGACATTGACGACTCCTGGGCTAGGGCTCACGGGCTAATCCCCCAGGCACGGGTGCAAGAGGTCTTACGCACTGCCCATAGCTCTTTGGGTTCAAAACGGGACCGTAAGTTCAGCGATTAGTTTTATGCAAAAACAAGGGGAGGGCCGGTTCATTACCAACTGACCCCCCTTGCTCACAGCTGCTATAGCCTGCTAGGAGCCTTAGGCCTCTGGTAGCTCCTCAAGCTCGTCCAGTTCCGCCTGCCCAGCCTTGCTTTCAAGCGTGATGCCCGCTGAGGTGCTCGAGCTAGCACCAAAAACTAAGGCTCGGGCCTCAGCCACGGTAAAGGGCTTAGTCTTATCTTCCACCGTGCGAATAGGTGCCGCATAGGCAGTAGCTGTTCGCTTCTGGTCTACCGCCTTCAGCCCGCTATGAGAGACCAGGTGAGCCGCCAGGGAACCTGCAACCGGTGCGGCAGCCTTTGGTCCAACACCATCGATTTCTTGCTGGTCTGAGTCGTTCTCCAAGGTAGTCATAGCCTGCTGGGTCTGGGCCAGAGCAACCTCGGCCTCCCGCCGGGCTTTCTCTTGCTCGTCAAACTCTGCTCGGGTCACTACTGAGGGCACAACCTCGCGCAGCCGCTCAACCGGGATAGCGCCTTCTCGCACCACAATCAGTCGATCCGAGGTGCAGTCCACAATGGTCGAGGGTTGGGCATGTACCGACTCAAAATCATCGGAACGCTCAGCGGGACGAGGGCCGCCATCAAGAATAAGCTCAACGTCTGCGCCCAGCTGCTCCATGGCTTCATCAGCGGTGGTTGCCGCTACACGCCCAGTTTTATTAGCTGAGGATACGGCAAGAGGTCCCAGCTTTTTGAGCAGCTCGATCGCTACAGGGTCATGGGGAACACGCAGTGCTACCGTTCCCTGAGTCTCCCCCAGGTCCCAGTTCAGAGAAGGCTGAGAGTAGAAAATCAGGGTCAGCGCTCCAGGCCAAAAAGCATCGGCAAGGGCCCGCGCATCAGCTGAAACCTCATCAGCCAGCCCCGCCAGTACGGCCTTATCGTAAATCAAAACAGGCGGGGGCATCTGACGGCTTCGCCCCTTAGCTGCCAGCAAAGCAGTAACGCCCTCAACAGAAAAAGCGTCTGCGGCAATACCGTAGACGGTATCGGTCGGAATGACGATGGGCTTGTGGTCTTTAATGACCGACTCAGCAGTAGCTATAGCCTGGTCAAAGGCTTCTTGGTCTGTGGCACTAACAATGGTTGCTTTCACACTCTTTATTCTTTCACATTCCTAGCTCTTGGACACCGGTTTGTAGCCGCTGGTGTGACGGGGTTTACCCGCCAGATCGTCAATAGATTCAGTACGCTCAAAGCCTGCCTTTTCAAAGGCTTGGCGCATGAGCTCCCGCTGGGTTTCCGCCTGCTCCATAATCAGGTACCCTCCAGGAGCCAGCAAATCGTAGGCACGGTAAGCTATCGCGGAGGGCAACTCCATGCCGTCTTCTCCCCCACCGTAAAGGGCAAGTGCCGGATCGTGGTCTCTGACTTCGGGATCCTTTGGAACAGCACCCTGCGGAATATAAGGTGGGTTCGAGGCAACCAGTGTCACCTGTCCCTTGAGCTCTTCCAGTGCGGTGAGGGCATCACCCCTGACCAGTCGAGCACCCGTACCATCAAGATTACGCTCAGCCCAAGCGGCCGCGTCCTTGGACAGCTCGACCGCTAGCACCTCAGCCCCAGCCAGCTCAGTAGCTAGCGAAGCAGCAATCGCCCCGGAACCCGTACAGAGGTCAAGGACCAGGGGGCGATGCGGCAGGGTACCCTGGGCCACGCGACGCTGATACTCTACGACAGCGTGTTCAACCAGTAGCTCAGTCTCAGGACGCGGAACAAAAACCCCCGGGCCAACAGAAAGGGTCAGCCCCCGGAAATGGGCCTGCCCGGTCAGGTGCTGGAGCGGAATCCGCTGACCGCGCAGAGTCACCAGCCGATCAAAATCAGCAGGCACCGGGGTACCCAGCAGAGCAAGAGTTTGAACCCTCCCCCGGCTGACCGGCTCACCGGTCTGCTTCTCCAACAGATAGGCCGCAAGCAGCTGGCTATCAGCCTGGGAGGATTCCACCCCTGCCTCAGCCAGGTAGACCGAGGCCCGGCCAAGAGCTGAATCCAGATCCTCACCGGGCAAGGCAGAAAAGTCAGCCACGATTATTTGTTGTCCTGGCCTAGTTTCTCAAGACGGGCGGCTTCATCCATCTCAATAGCAGACTGGATAACAGCGCCCAGGTCACCGTTGAGGACAGCATCCAGGTTGTAAGACTTGTAGCCGGTGCGGTGATCCGCAATACGGTTTTCGGGATAGTTGTAGGTACGGATACGCTCTGACCGGTCCATGGTGCGCACCTGGGAGTGACGCTTCTCGGCGTTCTCCGCATCGATCTGCTCCTGCTGCCAAGCCAAGAGACGGGCGCGGAGCACGCGCATAGCAGCTTCGCGGTTCTGAATCTGCGACTTTTCGTTCTGCATAGCTACCACGATGCCGGTTGGCAGGTGGGTAATACGTACAGCGGAGTCAGTGGTGTTCACTGACTGTCCACCGGGTCCAGATGAACGGTAAACATCGATCTTCAGATCGTTTTGGTTAATGTCGATTTCCTCGGGTTCATCGACCTCGGGGAAAACCAGTACGCCGGCGGCAGAGGTGTGGATACGCCCCTGGGACTCTGTTGCGGGTACACGCTGAACACGGTGAACACCGCCCTCGTACTTGAGGTGGGCCCAGACGCCCTCAGCCGGATCAGTGGAGTTGCCCTTGATAGCAATCTGGGCATCCTTGTAGCCGCCCACATCGGTGCTCTGGGAGGAAATCATCTCGGTCTTCCAGCCCTTGGTTTCCGCGTAGCGGGTGTACATGCGCAAGAGGTCAGCGGCAAAGAGGGAAGCCTCGTCACCACCTTCACCACCCTTGACCTCCAGAATGACGTTGCGGCCATCGTCCGGGTCGCGGGGAATCAGCAAGCGGCGCAGTTTTTCCTCTGCGGCAGGGAGCTTGGCTTCAATTTCTTTGACCTCAGCGGCGAACTCGGCGTCCTCGGCTGCCATTTCGCTAGCAGCCTGGAGGTCATCACGCAGGGCAGTGACCTTCTTATAGGCTTCAACGATGCCGTTGAGCTCTGCGTAACGGCGACCGAGTTTGCGTGCCTTACCCTGGGCGGCGTGCACAGCGGGGTCAGCCAGCTGTTTTTGGAGGTCTGCGTGTTCATCGAGCAGACCCTGGATTGAATCAATCACTGTATGTGCCTCTTCTTCGCGGTGCCCGCTACAGGCACCTCAATCTTTTGTTTAAGGGGTGAAGCACCGCCTGCCCCGTGTGGAGCAGGCGGTGTACCGAGCCTTTATTCGCCGTGGCCGAGCCCGCTCTTAGAAACGGTCAGCAGGAATTCGACGTTGGACTGAGTCTCGCGGAGCTTGCTGAGCAGGACCGAGAGTGACTGCTCCTGATCCATGCCAGCTAGGACACGGCGCAGACGCCACATAATCTTGATTTCCTCGGGTGAGAGGAGTGCCTCTTCGCGGCGGGTGCTGGAAGCGTTGAGGTCGATAGCAGGGAAGATACGCTTATCGGCCAGGTGGCGGGAAAGGCGCAGTTCCATGTTGCCGGTACCCTTGAATTCCTCAAAGATAACCTCGTCCATTTTGGAGCCGGTCTCAACCAGGGCGGTAGCCAAAATGGTCAGTGAGCCACCCTCCTCAATATTGCGAGCCGCACCGAAGAACTTCTTGGGCGGGTAGAGCGCAGCGGCATCGACACCACCGGAGAGGATACGGCCCGATGCGGGGGCTGCCAGGTTGTAGGCACGGCCCAGACGGGTCATGGAATCCAGCAGAACGACAACGTCGCGGCCCTGCTCTACCAGCCGCTTAGCGCGTTCAATGGCGAGTTCAGCGACAATGGTGTGGTCATCGGCGGGGCGGTCAAAGGTGGAGGCAATGACCTCACCGTTGACGGTGCGCTGCATGTCGGTTACTTCTTCGGGGCGCTCATCGACCAGAACCATCATGAGGTGAACCTCAGGATTGTTAGTGGTGATAGCGTTGGCGATGGACTGAAGCATCAGGGTCTTACCGGCCTTGGGGGGTGCAACAATAAGACCGCGCTGGCCCTTACCGATGGGGGCAACCAGGTCAATGACGCGGGGGCCAACCTTCTTGGCTTCGGTCTCCAGGCGCAGGCGCTCCTTGGGGTAAAGCGGGGTTAGCTTGTTGAAGTCGCGGCGGCCTTTGGACTCTTCGGGGGTCAGACCGTTGATGGTGGTGACCTGAACCAGAGCGTTGAACTTCTGGCGGTTGTTGTTATCGCCTTCTCGAGGGGCACGGATTGTGCCTACGATTGCGTCGCCCTTGCGCAGGCCGTGACGCTTGACCTGGGCCAGCGAAACATAGACATCGTTGCTACCGGGCAGGTAGCCGGAGGTACGAACAAAAGCGTAGTTATCTAGAACGTCAAGAACACCGGCGACGGGAATCAGAACATCGTCTTCACGGATCTCGGGTTCGAAGTCGTCCCTGCGGTTGCTACGGCGTTCACGGCGCTCCTGCTGGCGGTCGCGGCGGTTCTTACGACCGTTGCGGCGGTCCTCGTCGGGGCCGTTGTTCTGCTGGCGCTCAGAGCGGTTATCGCGGTCGTTGTTCTTAGAACGGTTATCGCGGTCCTGCTTCTCGGAGCGATCCTGCTTGTCACCGCGGTTGTCGCGGTCCCGGCGGTTCTTGCGCTCGAAGCGTTCGGTCTTTTCGTTACCGTTGCTTTCGGTGCTATCAGCCGATTCGGCTGTCTCGGTTTCGGCCTTGCGACGGCGGTCGCTGCGGGTACGAGTACGGGTAGCGCGGGGAGCTTCCTCGCCCTCAGCATTTTCACCGCGGCCGGCTTTCTTGGACTCGACTGCATCCAGGGCAGCTTCTACCGCTTCGAGGGGGTTAGCCTCAGCAGCGGTAGCCGATGCGCTGGTAGCACGGCGGTTGGTGCGACGCTTAGTTGCGGGCTTCTCTGCCTTTTCCTCAGCTGCATCCTGGTCGCTCTGCGCAGGGGCTTGGGCCTCTGCAGTTTTTTCGGCGGCTTTTTCTGCGGCAGTCTTACGGGTGCGGGTACGCTTAGGCTTTTCAGCGGGAGCGGCCTCAGGAGCGGGTGCCTCTTCACGGTCGGCGATAGCGCCACCACGCTGGTGGGAGCTAATAGCTTCAACCAGGTCTGACTTACGCATACGACGAGCGCCGGTGATGCCCAGCTGGGAGGCTAGGGACTGGAGCTGAGCGAGCTTGAGAGTGCTCAGGCTTGGGGACTTGGTTTCTACCGCTTGTGCGGTTTCCGTACCTGCGGTGAGGTCGGTGTTTTCTGCCACGAAGATTCCTTCTCTCGAAATGTCGTTGATTTCGCGGGTGGTAGTGACGCAACAGATGCGTCATGCCCAGAACGGGCGAGTGTTCATAAATTAGCTAACTAGCTATCAGCATCGGCTGATGCGCGGACTAGGTAACGGATGTGCGAAAGCACAACTGCTGATGAGCACGGCTATGCCTAGGACAGCAGAAAGGCTAGTGCCATAAGGCAGAACCTTGGTAAACGGCCAAATACCTGAGGCTTCTACAGGTTTCGGAACCGTGAAACGGAGAACATAAGTTCGGGTCTAGGGGTATGGCCCCTAAGGAACTAAGCGTTTTCCTCATAGGTAAGCATAACACCTTGCGTGTCAATATCGATATTCAGCACGCGCCAGGTGACCGGTTGACCTTCATAGGTGCCGGCTTCGGGGTGGGTTACGAACTCAGCAATAGCAGAGCCGATATGTTCCCGTTGCTCCTGCCCCTGTGCCAGAACCATGACGGTGGGGCCAGCCCCGGAGATCACTGCCGCATAGCCCAAGCCACGTAAGTGCTGAACCAGTGCGGCACTGGGTTTCATGGCAGCAGCCCGGTAGGACTGGTGGAGTAGATCGCTGGTGCCGGGGAGCAGGTACTCTGGGTAGGAGGTCAGTGCCTGGGTTAGCAGGGCGGCGCGCCCTGCATTGGTGGCGGCTTCGCGGTGAGGAACGGTTTCGGGAATCAGACCGCGGGCAACCCTGGTTGGCACCTGGTAGTCGGGTACCGCAATCACGGGGAGGACCTCAGGGTGAGCGGGGACGGGCAGGGAATGCCAACCCGAATCATCACCGTAGGAGATCACCACCTGGCCGAACAGTGAGGGGGCGACATTGTCAGGGTGCCCCTCCATACCCGAACAAATCTGGAGTACAGTATCAGCATCAAGCTGGAGCTCAGCAGGTAGCAGTCCGTTTGCGGCACTTACCCCGGCAACAATGGCAGAGGCAGATGATCCCATACCGCGCGAATGCGGAATGCGGTTATGAGCCTGAATGTGCAGGCTGGGTAGCTCAAGAAGCCCTGCGGCTTTCCAGGCGGTCTGCATAGCCTTGACTACCAGGTGGCTGGCATCGCGGGGCACCTGGTCGGCACCCTCGCCGGACAGGTCGAAAGTCAGCTCTCCCTCCCCCGCTAGCCTGGTCACAACCAAATCGTCGTAGTAGGCCAGGGATAGGCCCAGGGAATCAAAGCCGGGGCCAAGGTTGGCTGAGGAGGCCGGTACCCGCACCGTCACGCGGGCACCCACCGGGATAGCATGAGACTCAAGCAGGGATTCGTCTGAACCATCAGTCATCGACAAAACCATCAGTTTCTAGCCCTCCACCCGAATCACGGAGCAGATTTCGCGGACCGTATCCAGGGAATCAACAACGGCCATGGTCTTGCCAAGGTTGGCATCGGTCGCGCGGTGGGTCACAATACGGATGGTCGCGCTGCTACCGTCGCCGGTTCCCTTAACCTGACGCATGGTTTCGATTGAGACACCGTGCTCAGCAAAGATACGAGCAATGTTTGACAGAACGCCCAGCTTATCCTCTACCACAATGCCCACAGAGTAACGAGAAATGACCTGGCTCATGCTGGTTGCCTTGAGCTGAGCAAAGGAAGAATCCGGGATGCCGGGGCCGCCCAGAACCAGGCGGCGGGCCAGGGAGACAAAGTCGCCCAGCACAGCCGAAGCGGTAGGAGCACCACCAGCACCGGGGCCGTAGAACATGAGCTCGCCGGCGTTTTCAGCCTGGACAAAGACCGCGTTATAGGCACCGCGAACACTGGCCAGCGGGTGGGTTCGGGGAACCAGAGTGGGGTTAACACGAATGTTCACGCCTTCCCCGTCCTTCTCGCACACTGCCAGAAGTTTGATGACGTAGCCATCGGCGGCAGCGGCCTGAACCTCTTCGGCGCTGACGGAGGTAATACCCTCACAGTGCACATCGTCAATGGTGAAATCTGAGTGAAAAGCAAGAGAGGCAACGATAGCGGCCTTGGACGCGGCGTCGTGGCCCTCTATATCGGCGGTGGGGTCAGCCTCGGCGTAACCCAGGCGCTGGGCCTCAGCCAGTGCATCAGCAAACTGGGCACCGGTGGTATCCATCTGATCCAGGATGTAGTTGGTGGTGCCGTTCATGATACCCAGTACCCGGCTAATCTGATCACCAGCCAGGGAGTCACGCAGGGGGCGCAGAATGGGGATAGCGCCGGCAACAGCGGCCTCGTAGGAGAGCTGGGCGCCGCTCTGAGCGGCGGCAGCGGTAAGTTCGACACCGTGCTTAGCTAGCAGAGCCTTGTTACCCGAGACAACCGACTTGCCAGCGGCCAGTGCACGCAGAATACGAGTGCGGGCTGGCTCAATACCACCGGTCAGCTCAATAACCACATCGGCGTCATCAATCAGGCCTTCTGCATCGGTGGTGTAAAGGGATGGATCAGCCGTATAGTGCCGGGTAGCCTTCGTATCGCGCACAGCGATACCGATGAGCTGAACATCGGCACCGATTCTGTCCCGGAGGGCGGTGGCGTCCTCGGTGAGCATACGAGCTACCTGAGAGCCGACGTTACCGGCACCTAGTAGCGCTACTTTGATGGTGGTGGTCTTACCCAATGGCATCTCCTGACGGTTTTGGGGTAAAGGGGGGCAGCGCACCATGCTATCCAAGGCGCACTGTATTTATGCGGCGGGTCCAGCTTCCATTCTTTCAGTATGACTGAGCCTGCCATACCGTGTCGTCCATATTACGATCAGTGGCACAGCATGGCAGGCTCCTGCTGAGGGCTTAGACCAAGCCCAGGTCGCGGGCCAACATATCCTCTTCGGTCTCCCGGCGAACGATGGCTCGGGCAGGCTTACCCTGGCTAGTTGCCACCACCGGCGGGCGGGTGAGGTAGTTGTAGTTCGAGCTCATCACGTGGTTGTAGGCACCTGTTGCGGGGACCGCTAGAACATCACCAGCGGTGAGGTCAGCCGGCAGGTAACAATAACGAATTACGATGTCACCGGATTCGCAGTGCTTACCCACCACGCGGCTTAGTAGCTGCTCCCCTGCCGGAGCACGGTTAGCCAGGGTCACTGCGTAGTCCGACTCGTAAAGAACCGGGCGGGGGTTATCGCTCATACCACCGTCAACCGAGACGTAGCGGCGCACGCGGGTGTCACCGTTTTCGTCCTCGATAGAAACGTTTTTGATAGTGCCCACCGTGTAGAGGGTGATACCGGAGGGGCCGGAGATAGAGCGTCCGGGTTCAAAGGAGAGATGCGGGATAGCCATACCCACAGCCCGGCAGGTTGAGGCAACCATAGCGGCCAGCTCCCGCGCAATTTCTGCCGAACCGCGCGGGGTGTCCTGCTCGGTGTAGCCAATGCCGTAGCCACCGCCCAGGTCGATTTCGGGTAGCACCACATCAAAGCGCTCGTTGAGCTGGTGCATATAGGTCAGCACCTTCTCGGCAGCCTTTCCAAAGCCCTCGGCTTCAAAAATCTGGGAACCGATGTGGCAGTGCAGACCGCGCAGGTCAATGCTCTCACTGGCTAGAGCTAGAGCCGCCGCAAGAGTGGCGTAAGCGTCATCAGCGGTGACACCCAGCTGATCCAATTCTGCCTGGCTCAGCCCAGCCAGGGCGGCGGTGCCGGGTACCAGTGACTGGCCGAATTTCTGGTCCTCGTGTGCTGTTGCAATGAAATCATGGGTGGAGGCGTGAACACCGGGGGTTACCCGGAGCATGACCGGCGCGGTAACACCCAGTTCAGTGGCAACCCGTGCAATAAGCTGAACCTCCGGTACCGAGTCTGCTACTAGGCGGCCCACACCGTAGGTCAGAGCGCGAGCAATCTCGGCTTCTGACTTGTTGTTCCCGTGCAGGGCAATCTTGCCCCCGGCAACACCGGCGCGCATAGCCAAAGCCAGTTCGCCGCCGCTGGCGGTATCCAGGCACAGGCCCTCTTCCTCAGCCCACTTGGCCACGGCGGTTGTCAGGAAGGACTTGCCAGCGTAGTAGACCGACACTTCAGCGCCGTGAGCTTCAAAGGCCTGCTCAAAGGCGGCACGGAATTCGGCGGCACGGGCACGGAAGGTGCTCTCCGAAAAGACGTACTGGGGAGTTCCAAACTCCTCCACCAATGACGAGACAGCGGTGCCGTCCACGGTCAGCTCACCCTGTGCGTCACGGGCAAAAGAGGGCATCCAGATGACAGGGCTGAGCTCAGCCGGGTTCTGCGGGTAGGTTAGCCATTCAGGCTTATAAAGCGCTACTTGGTGAGCCATGGTTACATCTTCTCCGGAGCGCTCACGCCCAGCAGTCCCAGACCATTGGCCAGAACCTGGCCAGTTGCCTGGTTCAGGAGCAGGCGGGTGCGGTGCAGGTCGGTTATCTCTTCGTCGCCCTTGGGGGCCACGTGGGAGAGGCCATACCAGCGGTGGTAGGTGCCAGCTAGAGCTTCAAGGTAGCGGGCCAGGCGGTGGGGCTCGCGGAACTCCGCGGCCTCTTTGACAGTACCGGCATACTGGCCCAGGGCGGCCAGCAGGGCAGAGTCTGCTTCGGAGTCCAGCAGGGCCAAGTCCACTGAGTCGGTGCTCACCCCGGCGGCCTCGGCATTACGGGTAATAGCGCAGGTGCGGGCGTGGGCGTACTGAACGTAGAACACAGGGTTCTCGTTGGACTGCTTTGTCAGCAGGTCCAGGTCGATATCGATGTTGGAATCCACCGAGTAGCGGGTCAGCGAGTAGCGGGCCGCATCCACGCCCACAATCTCGACTAAGTCCTCCATGGTCACCACGTTGCCTGCGCGCTTGGACATACGCACAGGCTTGCCGTCCTTGACCAGGTTTACCATCTGGCCAATCATGACCTCGACCATGTCCGGGTTATCGCCCAGCGCGGCGGCGGCGGCCTTGAGGCGGGCAACGTAGCCATGGTGGTCAGCGCCCAGCATGTAAATAGCTAGGTCAGCCGGGTCAACAGGGCGCTTGGTTTTGTCCTGGAAGTAGGCGATATCCCCGGCAATGTAGGCGGCGTTGCCGTCGGATTTGATGACCACACGGTCCTTGTCGTCGCCAAAATCGGTGGACTTGAGCCACCAGGCGCCGTCCTTGAAGTAGAGGTTCTCGGACTCCTTAAGCTTTTCAAGGAGTTCATCGACCTTTCCCTCTTCAAAGAGTGAGTTCTCGTGGAAGAAAACGTCAAAATCTACGTGGAACTCGTGCAGGGACTTCTTGATGTCCTCGAACATAAACTCAACGCCGGTGGCGCGGAAGACTTCCTGAGGGTCCGCAGAGGTCAAAGCATCGGGGCGGGCTTCGAGCACGCGGTTGGCAATATCGGTGATGTACTCGCCACCGTAGCCGTCCTCGGGTGCAGCCTCTCCCCTGGCGCGGGCCAGCAGAGAGCGGGCAAAGCGGTCAATCTGGTTACCGTGGTCGTTGAAGTAGTATTCACGCACGACCTTGGCGCCCTGGGATTGGAAGATACGGGCCAGAGAATCGCCCACAGCGGCCCAGCGGGTACCGCCCAGGTGGATGGGGCCGGTGGGGTTAGCCGAAACGAACTCAAGGTTAATGGTCTTACCGGCCAGGGTCTGGTTGGTTCCGTAGGCTTGCCCCTGCTGGAGAATAGTCTGCGCCAGTTCACCGGCGGCGGCGGCATCGAGAATGATGTTTAGGAAGCCGGGGCCTGCGATATCAACAGAGGCAACACCGGGAAGCTCGATGATTCTGCCCGCAAGGACCTGGGCTACTTCGCGCGGGTTCTTGCCGACCTTCTTAGAGATTTGGAGGGCGATGTTGGTGGCCCAGTCACCGTGGTCACGGTTCTTGGGGCGTTCAATGCGCACAGCGGGTGCGGTTTCACCATCGGTCAGGGTCAGTTCACCGGCAGCAAAGGCTGCTGCGAGCGCGCCGTCAATAGCAAGGGAGAGTTCTTCGGGTGTCATAGGTTCAAGTCTACCCAAAGGCACCACCCAGCCAACCCAGCAGGCAGGTTCTTAGGGTGTGGCCTAGCTCTTATTGGTGTGCTGGGTCAGCCAGTCAATGATGTGTACCCAGAGACTGGCGCTAGCGTAGATAGCCGGGTCTGAGTGTTCAGCACCGCCAACCAGGGTGAGTTCGGTGGGGATACCCGCCCCTGCAAGGGCCCGGTGGGCGCGGATTGATTGGTTGGGGGGCACGCAGGTGTCTGAGGTTCCGTGCAGGTAGTAGACCGGTGCGTGGGTTCTTGGCCCGCTCGGGCTGGCGGCGAGGGCATAGTCGATGGGGTGAGCTTTTGCCCAGTTGATAGCGGCCTGGCTACCTGCGGGGGCCGGGTAGGTGGATCCCAAAAGCCGCCATTCTGCGCCGTCGTCTTCGGGGTGGTCCCGGTCAAAGCCCCAGGCCACGCGGTCGTCAAAGATACTGCGCAGGTCGCTGACCCCGTAGATGCTCAGGGCACAGCGAACCCTTGAGTCCGGTTGCCCCTGTGCTTGTGCGGCGGCTAGCGCCGTTGCTGGGATACCTTCAAGGTAGGGTTCTGCCAGGTGGCCGGTTGCGGCGGCTAGCTGAACCAGGTGTCCACCGGCTGAGCCACCGGCTAGGGCGATACGGTCGGGGTCGATGGAAAATTCTGCGGCCTGCTCTTTGAAGTAGCGGATCGAGGTTTTGAGGTCGTTGATTTGGGCGGGAAAGAGTGCTTGGTGGCTGAGCCGGTAGTTGATGGAGGCTGTAGCGAACCCGGCTTCTGCCAGCCCTTGGCGCACTGTGTGCAGGCCCTTATCGGCTTGGGCAAAGCTGGCTTTGTCGCCAAAGCGCCAGGCTCCCCCGTGAACATAGATGAGTAAGGGTGCTGGCTGCCTGTTGGCCCCGGTGCTTGCAGGCGGGTAGAAGTCGTAGGTTTGGGAGGGGTCGCTGGTGCCTGCGTAGTTGCCGCTGGTGACGTTCACGGGTGCCTTTCATCTGCCGGTACTTACCCTCAATACTGTAGCGTTTGCACCTGTCTGCGGGCGTTTAGCCCAGCCCAAGTGTTTCTGATATAGTGGGTGTGGCTTGATGGCCTAACCGCATAAAGGTTTTGGCTGAGAGTTTGTTACCCTGGTAGCTCATGGTGAATGAGGTTTTCCGCCTACAGGCGGATAAGAAATCCGAATGAATCAGCCGAGCTTGCTAGGCTGGTAAACATGGCTTGGTCAAAGAGTCATCATAAGCCCTCGTAGCTCAGTGGATAGAGCACCAGTTTCCGGAGCTGGGTGTCGAAGGTTCGAATCCTTTCGAGGGCACAAAAAGAGAAGGCATGCCAGAATGCGTGAAGCGCTGGCATGCCTTCTCTTTTTGTGCCTGGCGTCAAAATCGTCACCGATGTGGCGATTTTAGCTGCTGGGAGCGCCCTCAAGGGACTAGAACTTATCTTTTCCTATATGCGTGGGAGAGCTTTCAGACTAACGATTTGCCCGCTTGTTTCTGCAATATATGTGAGGGCAAAACGATGTTTTTCGATGTTTGTGTCGGCAACAGCATCGGCTAGGCAAAAGAACTTGATATCTCGCGCAAGGGCATCAATCGAGGTTGCCAGTATCCCACCGCTTGCGAATACCCCCGCAGTGAGTAGTTGGCTCTTCCCCAGCCTTTTGAGCTCGACTTCTAAATCTGTTGCGTAGAAGGCTGATAGGGAACGTTTGTACACAGTAGCTTTTGCTAAGCCGCTGAGTTCTTCAATACATGGTTGCGAAATGTCGTCGTAGCTTGGCCCGATTCCCCATAGGGTTCCACCAAGTCCACGCTCTCTTATATCGGTTGCGGGTCTTGGAGCAGAAGCAATTACCGGGATTGACAGCTCATATGCCCATCGGATGAGTACACGGTTTGCCTCGATGAGCTGTGCCTCGAGTCCTGGGTCCAGGACCTTAGTGTAGTAGGGAATTAGGTCATGAATAAGGACTGCTACCTGCCCGGTATCTATGTCCCAGCCGAGGCCTCTCGCGTCGTTCTCAAAGGTGTCCAGGTTATATGGGTCTGTTTCCGTCTTATATACATCCATAGATTGAACGTTAGCAAGGCGCTACGATTTCAAGTTCGAAGCCCTGGGTGTTTTCCAGGTAAAGGGCGTAATGTTGTGGCCCGCCTGCATGCGGGTAGTTCGGGGCGAAGAGCTCAGACCAGCCGTGCTCAGCCGCCTGATCTCGCAGGCTGTCTAGCTTGTGGGCGCTAGGGCAGGTGAGGGCAAGGTGATTGAGCCCGGCGCGGGTGCGCTGGTGGGCACCAGAAACCTGAGGGGACTGCTCCAGGACAATGTAAGAACCGTCCTGGGCCTGCCAGGACTGCCCTCCCTGCCACTGCTGGTAGGAGCTGAAACCCAGTTGGGTCAGTACCCAGTCCCAGGAACCGCGCACCTGTTCTAGGTTCTGCGTCCACAGTTCAATGTGATGAACTGCTACCCCTGTGCTGAAGTCCGGTGCCGGTAGCTGGCGGAGCCGGGCTGCAAGAACAGCATCATAGGTTTGCCCCAGGTACAGGAACTTCTGGCGTTCAATGCCTTCCACGGTAAAGCCTGCATAGCGGGCCACCGCACCAGAAGCTGGGTTGTTGGTCCGGTAACCCAGTTCCAGGCGGCGTAGGTTGGGCGATTCTAAAGTACCCAGCAGTTCAGTATCTAGCCTTGGGTGCTTTTCTTCTGGCGGATTGTACTGCCCCAGGGCCCAGTCGCAGACTGCCCGCACCGCGCTTTTAAGGATTCCTTTACCTCGAGCCCGGTCGGCAATCCAGTAGTAGACCCAGCCCCTATCCCAGGAACCGTCCTCTTGCTGTGCGCTGTAGGTGATACCGACCAGCCCGACGGCCTGCCCATCATCCAGGCAAAAGACAGCCCGCCCCTGCGCAGGGAGCCACTGCCCTTCAATCAGGTGCTGAGCCTCCTGGAGGGTGCCAGGTAGGGACATCTGCCTCTCTAAGTCCGTGCTAGTTTCAACCAGTTCAAGAAGGGCGGACGCATCGGTGCTTTGCCACAGTCGAAGTTTCATAGTGCAAGTCTAAACAGTGAAGTTCCGGCCCCGGTGGACTGGGTAGACTAGGTGAGGAAAGATTCTCCCCGCTTATTACGAAAAGAGACCCTGTGACCGAGAACGTCAATACCCCCCATATCGCCCCTCACGGCGCTGAAATTGCTGAAACCATTCTGCTCCCCGGCGACCCCCTGCGCGCCAAGTTCATTGCCGACACCTACCTGCAGAACGTCGTACAGTTCAACACCGTCCGCAACATGTTCGGTTTCACCGGCGACTACAAGGGCTCACGTATCAGCGTCATGGGCACCGGCATGGGTATCCCCTCAGCCAGCCTCTACGCCCACGAACTCATTCACAGCTTCGGGGTCAAGAACCTGATTCGCATCGGCACCTGTGGTGGCCTATCCACCAACCTGGATCTCTTTGACATCGTGGTCGCTTCGGCAGCTTCCACCGACTCCAACTTCCTGCACCACTACAAGCTACCCGGCACCTACGCCCCCACCGCGTCATGGCCCCTGCTCTCAGCCGTAGCTAAGGAAGCTGAAACCCAGAACCTGACCCTGAACGTGGGCAACGTGCTCTCCTCGGATGTCTTCTACCGCGCAGACCCCAGCGACGCCCAAAAGTGGGCCGACATGGGCGTACTGGCTGTTGAGATGGAAACCGCAGGTATCTACTCGGTCGCCGCCGCTGCCGGGGTGCAGGCCCTCTCGGTTTTCACTGTCTCTGACCACCTCTTCAAGGGTGTAGAGACAACCGCTGATGAACGCCAGACCGCCTTCACCGGAATGATGGAACTGGTCCTGCCGGTGGCCGCCAGCCTCTAAAGATCTCTGCTGATAGGTGCGCCCCGCTCCCCTGCCAAGAAGCAGGAGGGCGGGGCGCTGCGTCTTTCACAGGGCTTCAGCTCTCCTGGGTGCAAAGACAGGCAGCCCCTAACAGGTATCTCTGGCTATTTTGAGCCAGAGAACTAGCTGGCTTCACGCGTCTAGAGAAACCCGCCCACGGGCACAGCTTCTAGCCCTAAAATGGTAGGCAGTATGTCTACTTCATCGCCCTCACCCCGTCCCCCCGCCCAGCCGCTCTCAGCCATTGCCGCCGCTATGCACGCCGCAAAGACGCGCACCGCACAGCCAGAAGCCACCGGCAATCAGCACACCCGCGGGTCAGAACAGCCTGGCCAGCCCGCACAGGGTAGGAGCCGCAACCAATGCCGCACCCGCCGCCCGCAAGCTACCGGACAGCGTAAGAAGTCACCCAGAAACAAGACCACCGAACCACAGCAAGAGGGCAACCAGAAACAGAACCCCAGAAGCTCACGCTCTGGCAACCGGGATAGAGCTCAAGGCACCCGCCGCCCCTATACCCCACTCATTCCTGACACCATCAGCTACCCGGAAGCTCTACCCGTCTCTGCCCGCAGGGACGACATCATGGCCGCTATCCGCGAGAACCAGGTCACTATCGTGGCCGGTGAAACCGGCTCCGGTAAGACCACCCAGCTACCCAAAATGCTTCTAGAGCTTGGGCTAGCCCAAAAGGGCATGATTGGTCATACCCAGCCCCGCCGTCTTGCCGCCCGTTCGGTTGCTGAACGTATTGCCCAAGAGCTGGGTCAAAAAATCGGGCAGACCGTGGGCTACCAGGTGCGCTTCACCTCCGAGGTCGGTGAGAGCTCAGCCATTAAACTCATGACCGACGGTATTCTGCTGGCTGAGATTCAGAACGACCCGCTCCTGAAAAACTACTCGGCAATCATCATTGACGAGGCGCACGAACGCAGTCTCAATATCGACTTCATTCTGGGCTACCTCAAACGGATTATGTCCCAACGCCCAGACCTCAAAATTGTTATTACCTCAGCGACCATTGACCCCGAGCGTTTTGCCCGCCACTTCTCCCCCAGCTTTGTGCCCGGTGTGGGAATCATCGATGATTCGCCAACCGATAAGGAAGGGGAAATCGCCGAGGCCGCCCTACCCGATGATGCCCCGCCTATTATCGAAGTCTCTGGCCGTACTTTCCCGGTGGAGATTCGTTACCGCCCGCTGAGTGAACCCCGCACCGGTGACGGCGGCGAGGATGCCGACGATGCAGGCGACGGCCTCGAGGACGAGGACCGCGACCCTCTGGACGGCGTGCTCGATGCTATCCGTGAACTTTCGGAGGAAGCACCCGGTGATATCCTGATTTTCTTCTCGGGTGAGCGAGAGATTAGGGACGCGGCAGAGGCCATTACCGAGATGGTTCGTACCACCCGCCGTCTGGCTGACTATGAGGTTCTGCCTCTCTTTGCCCGTCTTTCGATGGCTGAACAGCACCGGGTCTTCAAACCCGGTGGTAGGCCCCGCATTGTGCTGGCAACCAACGTCGCTGAAACCTCTCTGACGGTGCCGGGTATCAAGTATGTGATTGATACGGGGACAGCCCGTATTTCCCGTTATTCATCCCGGACCAAGGTTCAGCGCCTACCCATTGAGCGCATTTCTCAGGCCAGCGCCAACCAGCGGTCAGGTCGCTGTGGCCGTGTGTCGGACGGTATCGCTATCCGCCTCTATTCGGAGGAGGATTTTGCCTCACGCGCTGAATTCACTGACCCCGAGATTCTCCGTACTAATCTAGCCGCTGTTATCCTGCAGATGACCGCCATCGGTGTGGTGCGTTCCCCGTCCGATATTGAGAAGTTCCCCTTTGTTCAGCCCCCGGAGACCCGGGCTATTAACGACGGTCTGAACCTGCTGCGGGAGCTAGGGGCGCTGAGCGCAGCCAAGCACCAGCCGCGTCAGCTCCGCAAGCCCACCAGCCCGCTCACAGCAGCAGGCCGTACAATGGCCGCGCTACCGGTAGACCCGCGTCTGGCCCGCATGATTGTGGAGGGCGCCAAGCGCGGTGTTGCCAAGGAAATTATGGTTCTGGCGGCGGCGCTGACCATTCAGGACCCCCGCGAACGCCCGGCTGAGCACCGGGGCGAGGCCGATGCCTTGCACGCCCGTTTCAAGGACGACAAGTCTGACTTCACCAGCTTCTTGCTCCTGTGGCAGTTCATCCATGAGAAGCAGTCCGAGCTGTCTTCAAGCCAGTTCAGGAAGATGTGCCACCGGGAGTACCTGAATTTCTTGCGGATTCGTGAGTGGCAGGATCTTTTTACTCAGCTCCGCGAGATTGGCCGGTCTGCCGGTATCACGGTTGAGGGTGGGCGCCATATTGACCCTGCGGCCCACGAAACTGAGGTGCACAAGTCGCTCTTGACCGGCCTGCTCTCCCACATCGGTATGCAGGACGAAACTAACCGGCACGAGTACCGTGGTGCACGCGGCAGCCGGTTCGCTATTTTTCCTGGCTCTGCTCTCTTTAAGAAGAACCCCGTCTGGCTGGTATCTGCTGAACTGGTAGAAACCTCACGCCTATGGGCGCGGGTGAACGCTCAGATTGAGCCGGAGTGGGTGGAAGAGCTGGGTGGTCCCCTGCTCAAACGCCAGTATTCTGACCCTCACTGGTCTTCGCGCCAGGGGTCCGTGCTGGCCCATGAGAAGGTCACTTTGCTGGGTCTGCCGGTTATTGCTGATCGCCGGGTGCAGTACTGGCGGGTCGATCCGGAGGCAGCTCGTGAAATTTTTATCCGTTCTGCCCTGGTGGAAGGGGACTGGTCTACCCGGCACCGCTTCTTTGCGCGCAACCAGAAGGCCCTGGCTGAGGTTGAAGAGCTGGAAGCCCGCCTGCGCAGGCGTGATTTGCGGGTTGATGACCAGGTTCTCTTTGACTTCTACGATGCCCGTATTCCTGACCATGTTGTCTCCGAACGGCACTTTGACCGTTGGTGGTCCCAGGAGCGCAAGGTCAATGAGCACCTGCTGGATTTCAGCCCAGAGAACCTGATTGATGAGCAGGCAGGTGACTATGATGAGTCGCTCTTCCCCCGCACCTGGGTTGCCCGCACCTCTGGTGGGGAGCTTGATCTGGACTTACGCTATGAGTATGCCCCCACCGTGTCTATTGGCGGGGTACGTTCTTCTGCCGCCCAGACGGACGGTATTGCGGTTCAGGTTCCGGTGCTTTTCTTGGGGCAGCTAGATCCGGCTCCTTTTGAGTGGCTGATTCCTGGCCTGCGCCAGGAGCTGGTAACCGCCCTGATTAAGTCCCTACCCAAGCAGATTCGTAAGAATTTTGTGCCTGCCCCCGATGTCGCCCGCCAGGCGGTAGAGAAGCTGACGGCTGATTTTTCGCCGGCTGAGGATTCGCTGACCGATTCGCTGGCCCTGGTTCTGCGCCGTCTGCGCGGACATGTGGTGGACCCGGCTGAGTTTAGCTGGGAGTCTGTTCCGGAGCACCTGCGTTTTTCCTTCCAGGTGCGCGATCACCACAACAAGATTCTGGGTGAGAGCAAGGATCTCGCCAGCCTGCAGGCCAGTCTGCACGCCGAGATCCGTTCGGCTCTGGCGGCTTCTTTGGGAGCTTCCCCGGAGGCCATGAATCGGATGCAGGCTATGGCTCAGGGTGCTGTAGCTTCGGGCTCTAAGGCTTCGGTCAGGAGCGGTGGCTCCTGCCCGGGCCAGCCATCCCAGCTTGGTAAGGGCCCAGTTCAGGGCGCTGCACCCGCTGGCGGGCAGGCCGCTACCGCTCCAGCTGCCGGTGCTGTACGTGAGGTATCGGGCCTGACGGACTGGCCTGCCCAGGATTTGCCCCGTAAGGTAGAGCGCGTCATCGCCACCCAAAAGGTTGCTGGCTACCCGGCTCTGGTCGATGAGGGTTCCTCTGTTGCTGTGCGTATTTTCCCCTCCGAGGCCGAGGCCGTCCGTGCCCAGCGTTCCGGTGTGATCCGCCTGCTCAAACTCAATACTCCCTCCCCTGAGCGGTATGTATCTGAGCACCTGAATAATAGGGAGAAGATGGTCTTTACCCAGAACCCGCACGGCTCTGTTGATTCACTCATTAGCGACTGCACCGTAGCGGCCATTGACCAACTCACCCCGGCGACCCCGCCCTTCACCCGGGCCGAGTACACCGAGCTTTTTAACAGTGTGCGCGCTGATTTGATTGATACGGTTTTTACCATCACCAAGCTGGTGGCCGATATTCTTACCCAGGCAACCGCTGTTCAGAAGCTCATGAAAAAGAGCACCTCGCTGGCTGTTATTCACGCTATAGGCGATATGAAAGCGCAGTTGGAGAACCTGATTTACCCGGGTTTTGTGGCCGCTACCGGCGCGGCTCAACTGCACCACCTACCGCGCTACCTCAAAGCCATGATTAAGCGTATGGAGAAGCTGGGGCCAAACATCAACCGGGATAATCAGCTCATGTTGGCTGTTCAGGAGCTAGAGGATTCCTACGATAAGGCTCTTGAGTCTCTGCCTGCCGGGGTTTCCCCTAGCCCCGAGTTGGAGGCTGTGAGCTGGATGATTGAGGAACTGCGGGTCAGCTTCTTTGCTCAGGAACTGGGGACCGCCTACACGGTCAGTGAGAAGCGCATTGGCAAGGCCCTGCGCCAGGCAATTGAAGCCATGAAAGCCTCTTAGCCTGCCTGGTCGGGGGTGAAGATATCCTCGATTTGACAGCTAAAGGCGGCGGCCAGCTGGAAGGCTAGGGGCAGGGAAGGGTCAAAACGGCCCTTTTCGATGCTGATAATGGTCTGCCGGGAAACGCCCAGCCGGTCCGCTAGCTCCTGCTGGGAGTAGCCGCGTTCTGCCCGTAGTTCTTTGAGACGGTTCTGCACGGGCTAGACACCCCTGCGCTTATAGACCAAGTAGTTTGCCAGGAAGATGAGCATTGCTAAGACTGTGGTGGCAGTGAGCACTAGGGAGGCGGGCGCGTCCCAGCCGAAGGTTGAAAAGGCTCCGACACCCAGGCCCATGATGGCAATCATCCAGTAAAAGGTGTTTTCTGCCGCCTTGGCATACCAGTGACTTTCAACGCTGGCTTCTGGGTTGCGGGAGGCATCTTTAATAGTGGAACGGTCTACTAGAAGAGCCCAAAGGCTCGCGCTAGCTCAGCGGCCTTTGGGTCAACTGGCTCGGGGCTGGCCTTTAAGGGTGTTGATCCAAAGGCCGCTGAGTAGAGCCTGGCCTCAACACCTTACGCAAACCCCGCCGTGACCTACCTGCCACAGCTCGTGCCCTTAGCTGGTGACAAACTCCCCGTAGCCCAGGTCGGTCAGGGCCGCGCGCAGTTTCTCAGCCGCCTCGTCCATAAGTGCGGGGTCAGGGTTACGGTTGGCCTGTTCAAAGGTAAACTCACTCTGATCAAGAGCTGGCCACACGTGCAGGTGGGTATGAGGTACGTCGAAACCGGCAATCATCATGCCGACCCTAGCCGGGTCAAAGGCCTTTACCAAGCCGCGAGAAACCTTATGAGCCACAGCGAAGAGGTGGGCGCTCAGTTGCTCGGGTAAGTCAACCCAGTGGTCAATCTCCAGGCGGGGAACCACCAGGGTATGCCCGTACTGGAAAGGCTCAATGGTAAAGAAAGCAAGGCAGTGCTCGTCTTCCCAGATGAGACGGCCGGGAATCTCGCGGTTAATAATCTTAGTAAAAATGGTGCTCATAGCCACTCCCCTAGTTATTTTCTACATCAACGGTGGTACCCGGTGCCAGGTACTCAAACTCTGTACCGTACTTCTTACCAAAGTTGGTTGCGTGCCCCACAATCATGTTCCTTCCCGTCTCTGCCAGCAGGGAGTCATGAATCTGATAAGCCTTCTGCGCCCGCACTGCAATAATAAAGTCGATGACTTCCTGGATTTTGTTCCAAGGGGCGTGAATGGGTACCAGCAGGGTTTTGACCTCGATACCGTGAGGGACCACAAAGGAATCGCCAGGGTGGAAGAGGTTATCATCAATCAGGTAGCCCACGTTGTCGATAGTAGGCAGGAGCGGGTGAATAACCGCGTGGTTACCGCCAAAAGTTTTGACACTAAAACCTGAGAGAGTGAGCTGTCCATCTGCTTCTACAGCCTGAGCCCGTGCCTGGGGTAGCTCTTTGAGGACCGCCTGAACCACAGCGGCAGGGGCGTGCAGGGTGGTCTGCGGGTTCTCTTTTAAGAAAGCCAGTACCCTACCCTCATCGAAGTGGTCGGGGTGTATATGGGTGATCAGAACATGGTCAGCGCCATCTAGGGCCTGCTCAACTTCCGAGAAGTTGCCGGGATCCAGCACCAGCACGGCGCCGTCTTTTTCTAAACGAAGGCAGGAGTGGGTGTATTTAGTAAGTTTCATACCTCCAACCCTAGTATCTCGGTCTACCCGATACCAGTACCAGGGAGCACAGCGAGCAAGCGGCTACCTAAGCCCTGCCGGTTCGCTCTATCGTGTACAGTAAGGCAAAGAAAAACAGACCTGGACCCCACGAGGATGCTTTCATGGCGACCCAACCGGCATCGGCTACTACCAAACCTGTAGAAATTAGAAACACCAAACAGCGTCGCGCTGTAACCGCAACCCTTGAAACGCTTGAGGATTTCATCTCGGCGCAGGATCTGCACCAGCTCATGCTCTCACGCGGCGAGAAGGTTTCCCTGGCGACGATTTACCGTCTCTTGCAGTCCATGGTGAACGCTGGGGAGGTCGAAACCCTCAAAACCGAAGAGGGCGAAGCCATTTACCGCCAGTGCGGCCTTGAGCACCACCATCACCATATTCTCTGCCGGTCCTGCGGGGCGGCCCAGGAGTTTGAGATTCCTGAGCTTGAAGAGCTCGTTCATGCTATTGCCGGTCAGCACGGCTACACCCAGGTCAGCCACGTCATTGAGATTACGGGCCTCTGCGCTACCTGCGCAGCTGAGGGCCGGTAAGCGACCCAGCGGCCAGGCTACCAACTGGCTCGGGTCTGGCGTTCAGGGAGATTGGCAAGCGTATCCACAGCCCGGCTTAGCACCCGGTGTGCCAACTGGCTCGGGTCTGGCGTTCAGGGATTTTGGCACACCGGGTGCTAAGCGAACGTAATGGCTTATACAGCTATTTCTCCAGCCCAGGCTCACTGCGCTTGCGGCCCGATGCTGAGTAGCGCTGGCGTACTGCCCGAATACCGCGGCACATGACAAAGATAAGAAAAGACAGCGTGGTGACGTAGGGGCTGATAGGGAGTGAGCCGGCTAGTGCCAGCAGGATTCCGCCTACCATGGCGACCTCAGCAAAGAGTACCGATAGGATGAGCGCCCGCAGGGGTGAAGCTGTAACCTGAAGGGCTGAGGCAGCCGGGGTGATAAGCAGGGCCAGCACCAGGAGCGACCCCACCACCTGAACCGATAGCGCAGTGGCGATACCGAGCACCACCATAAAAGCGACAGAGAGCAAGCGTAGCGGCAGGCCTTTAGCCTGCGCAACCACCGGGTCCAATGAGGCAAACATCAGAGGCCGCCACATGAGCGCTAGAGCCGTAATGATAACTGCCCCACCAACTACCATAGAGGTAAGCTGGGCCGAATCAACCGCCACAATCTGACCGGTCAGCAGAGAGAACTTGTTGGCCGAGCGTCCCGAGTAGAGGGATAAGAAGAGAATACCCAGACCCAGCCCAAAGGGCATGAGCGCCCCAATGATGGAGTCGTTCTCATGCACCTTGGCACCCATCAGGGCAATTATGAGGGCCGAGAAGATCGACCCTATCAGTGAGCCGGTGACCACGTTGTAGCCCAGGAGCAAGAAGAGCGCCGCACCAGCGAAAGACATCTCAGCAATAGCGTGAACGGCAAAGGCATGGCGGCGGAGCATGACGAAGAGTCCAACGAACCCCCCAATAAGGCCCAAAACTGCACCGGCGATAATGGACTGGCTCAGGAGTTCTAGGAGCTCACCGTAGCGGTCAAAGACAAAAACTTTGCTCCAAAAGTCAGCTAGGCTCATCCTTGTTCTCCCCGGGTGGCAGGTAGGTGTAGAAGCGGATCATCTGTTTCTAGGGCGCAGTGGTCCTCGCGGTACTCCCCGCCCACCACCACATAGCGGCCCTTGGTGTGAATAACGGAGACGGGGGTTTGGTAGAGGTCAGTGAGCACCTCTGAGCGCATGACCTGGGGTACTGTACCGACAGTAAAGCGTCCACCGGCTAGGTAGAGCACCCGATCCACGTGATCGATGATGGGGTTGATTTCGTGGGTTACGAAGACCACGGTAGCCCCATTTTCACGGTTGTAACGGTGGATCAGATCCGAAACCGCATACTGGTGGTTAAGGTCAAGGGAGAGCAGGGCCTCATCTGCCAGGATAATAGCTGGGTCGTTGGCTAGGGCCTGGGCGATGCGTAGGCGCTGCTGTTCCCCGCCGGAGAGTAAACCCACCGGAACATTGGCGTAGTCTTGTGCGCCGACGGCTTCTAGCAGACTATCAACCTTGGCCCGGTAGTCCCGGTTTTTGAAGCGAAAGCCCCAGCGGTGTCCGTCCACCCCTAAACCTACAAAGTCCCGAGCGCGCAGAGGCAATTCGGTCCCCAGGGCTTTTTGTTGGGGGATGTAGCCTAGGGCCGGGTTCCCCAGACCCGCTGCAGCGCCCAAGACGGCAATCTTACCTTGGCTAAGCTGGGTCAGGCCCAGAATAACCTTGATAAAGGTTGATTTACCTGAGCCGTTGGGGCCGAGTACCGCAAAGTATTCGCCGCGTTCTACAGAGAGGCTAAGGTCCTTCCAGAGGGTGCGGTGCCCAAAGGACAGCCCACCCCCGGTGATCTCTATAGCGGGGGCGAGCTGGGGGGAAGAATCTGACATAGCTCCTATGCAACTGCCTTTTCGAGGTTGTCGATATTCTGGTTCATCCACTCAATGTAGCCGGTGTTTTCGGGGAGGGTCTCGGTGAACGAGACGCTGGGTACATCTTTGTTTTGGGCGTAACTAAAGATTTCAGCAGTTTGTGCGGTCTGGGTTTGTTCGTTGAAGGCAAGCAGGTCAATCTTCCCGGCGCCGAGAAGATCTTTGGCTTCCTGCAGGGTCAGCGGGGCGATGTCGCTTTCACTGTCTACCGCCGCTGTTAGGTCTGCCGGGGTGGCATCCGTGAAACCTGCGTCTTGGAGTAAGTAGCCGGAGACGGGCTCAGTGGCAAGATAGGTGCGTTTCTTGCTGTCTACGGCTTTGAGGCGGGTGATGAGCTCATCCAGGCGGATCGAGAAGTCACGCGCGGCGCTGCGGTAGGTATCGGCCTGGTCGGGATCGAGTTCCGCCAGGTCAGCTGCCACCTGGTCGGCAACCTTTTTCATGGTGTCCAGGTCATACCAGACATGCTCGTTGTAGGCGTGGTGGTCGTGGCCCTCATGATCGTGCCCCTCATGGTCATGATCCGTATCTGCCTCCCCGTGGTGCTCTTCTTGCATATGAGCCAGGTCATCTGCGCTAAAGAGCCCAGAAACTTCAACGGCATTGACGATCTTCTGGCCGGGGTTATCGTTTCCAGCCAGATCGGTTAGAAAGGCATCGTAGCCTCCCCCGTTAACAACTACTATATCCGCGTCCTTGACAGCCAGACGATCCTGGCTGGTTGCCTCGTAAGAGTGGGGATCTACAGCCGTTGAGGCGATCAGCGGGGTGGCTTCCACTCGTTCACCACCGATTTCTTTAACCAGGTCAGCATAAACATCGGTGGTAGCCACTACTTTGATTGCGCCTTGATCAGGTGCGGCGCTGTTGGAGCTTTGCTGGCCGCAAGCCGAAAGGCCAAGCACCGAGAGCATCAACAGGGAGGTAGCGGGGAGGATTTTTTTCACGACATATCTTTCTAGCCAGGTTCAGGTTTTCGTTTTATTAGCCTACCCCCTTTTGCGAACCGTTCGCAAATAATATCAATGTGCTTCCTCCCACCGACCAAACAGAGAACCGCCGCCCCTCCCCTAGACGGGAGGGGCGGCGGTTGACTCAATAACCCTGTAGGATGTCGGGGCTTGCCTTAGGGCTCAGAGGTAAAGCGGGCTGCGGCCTCCTGGCGGCGTCGCACATGCTCCTGGGTGGTGTCCTTAATTTCACCCACCAGCTCCTCCAAAATATCTTCCAGGAAGAGCACGCCCACGCTCTGACCCTTACCATCGACCACGTGCGAAACGTGGGCGCGGTTGCGTTGCATGACTGCGAGCGCGTCATCAATCTCAGTTTCGGGTTTGACAACAGACATCTGGCGGAGCTTGCCCCAGGCAATGGGCTGATCCATTCGCTCAGCCTCGTAGACCAGAGCGTCTTTAATGTGCAGGTAGCCCATGTAGGTCCCGCCTTCACGGTCTTCCATGACGAAGCGGGAGTAGCCGGTATGGGCCACCGCCTTTTCTAATTCCGCCGGGGTGCAGGGAAAGACCATGGTGATGAGCTTGTCACCGGGCACCATAATGTCAGCTACCGTTTTTGTACTGAATTCCAGTGCCCCTGAGAGTACTCCTGAGCCGTCATCGACGGTGCCTTCAGCCGTGGACTGGGCCACGATGTTCTGTAGCTCATCCAGGGTAAAGGTGGAGGCGACTTCGGCTTTAGGCTCCACTTTCATCAGCCGCAGCGTGTGGTCGGCAATCCAGTTGAGCAGACTGACGATTGGTTTGAGCAGTCGGGAGATCGTAACCAGCGGCGGAGCGATCCACAGGGCTACGCCCCGAGCCGCCAGAGAGACTGCCATATTCTTGGGCACCATTTCACCTAGAATAACGTGTAGGTAGGTGACCAGGATCAGGGCGAAGGCAAAGCCCACGGCGCTGGCTACGGAGTAGGGAATGCCCCAGCTTTCCAGGGGTGCCGATACCAGGTGGTGCAGGGCAGGTTCCGATACGTTCAGAATCAGCAGAGAGCAGATAGTGATGCCCAGCTGGCAGGTAGCCAGCATGAGCGAAACGTTCTCCAGGGCGTACAAGACCGTGATAGCTCGCTTGTTACCGGTTTCGGCCAGAGGCTCCACCTGCGAACGGCGGGTAGACATAACCGCAAACTCACCGGCCACGAAGAAAGCATTACCGGCCAGCAAAACAAACAGAAGCGAGATAGCGACCCAGTCACTCATCGGCGGGCCTCCTTAGCGGTAGCGGGCTGAACCTCAGGGGTGGCGGGGGTATCGTGCACATAGCGGATTCGGTCCACGCGGCGCTGTTCCATCTTCTCTACCCGCAGGTATCCGCCCTCAAGGGGCACCACGTCCCCGGTCTCAGGAACCCTGCCCAGGCGGTCCATCATAAAGCCACCCATGGTTTCGTAGGCGGGGTCGTCCTCGATTTCAAGGACCTGGATGTAGTCGTTGACCTCATCGGGTCGCAGAAGGCCGGGGAAGATGTAATCGCCGTTGCCTACGCGCAGGGGGCGTTCGTCCGGGGAATGGACGTCATGCTCATCGGAGACTTCGCCCACAATTTCTTCGACCAGGTCTTCCAAGGTGGTGATACCGGCGGTTCCGCCGTATTCATCGAGCACCACGGCCAGTTGAAGAGCGCCTTCGCGAAGCTGAATCAGCAGGGAGTCGAGGTGCACGGTTTCGGGCACCTGAAGCACATCTTCCATGAGAATACCGGCCTCAAGGGTTTCTCGCTTATCTAGGGGTAGGCCGACGGCTTTCTTGACGTGGACAACACCCACGATGTTGTCCTGATCTTCACGGTAGAGGGGGAAACGGGAGTGCCCGGTGGTACGAGCTAGCTCGATAACGTCGCTGACCGGGGCGGTGTCTTCGAGCATGATGACCTTGCGGCGAGGGGTCATGACGTCGGCGGCGGTCAGCTCCGCAAAGGAAAGAGTGCGGTCAAGGAAGCGCGCGGTGTCTGAGTCCAGGGTACCCAGGTCAGCAGAGCGGCGGACCATAGAGGATAACTCCTCAGGCGAGCGCGCGGCAGACAGTTCTTCCTTGGCTTCCATGCCGAAGCGGTGCAGAATCCAGTTGGCGGATCCGTTGGCGGTTCGGACGATGGGGCCCATGACCTTGGTAAACAGCAGCTGGAGCGGTGCCAGGGAACGGGCGACCCGGTAGGGTTCAGCAATTGCCAGATTCTTAGGGACCAGCTCACCAATAATCATGGAGAGCAGGGTGGCTATACCCATAGAGAAAATGAGGGTCAGGGCTGAAGCGACGCCGGTGCTCAGCCCCCAGGAGGCAATGGTGTCACCAGCCAGAGCGTTAATACTGCTGTCGAGTGTGTAGCCGGTAAGCAGGGTGGTGATAGTGATACCTAGCTGGCAGCTTGAGAGCTGGGTGGAGAGGGATTTGAGACAAGACATGACTTGCCTGCCCCGCTTGTCCCCTCGGTCAATCTCTTGCTGGACCTTGGACTGGTCGAGAGCTACCAGAGAGAACTCCACGGCCACGAAGAAGCCGGTCCCCAGAATAAGGAGGAAGCCAACTATGAGCAGGAGCCATTCCATTTAGCTATTCACCGCCCCGTTAGCAAAGGTTGGCACTAGGGCAAGAGCGGGAGCGTCATGTCGATATGTTACGGGGCTCTTGCCCAGGTGTATGTTAGAAAGCTGCTGAGTGCAGCGACAACTAGAAGGGTCTTCCATAGTCGCCCATTCTAGCGAAAACTCAAGAGAGGTGCGCGGTTGCTTTCACCGGGTGCGAAATTGTAAGGGGCAGCTGTCTCATTCTTTAGAAAGAAGCATATGGCACTGGCCCATCACATGAACCAACATAGTCCCACACAAGACCATCTATTGACGCATGTTCCCCGTGGCTTAATGTCGCTTTATCAGCTAAGTACACAGCCCTAGCCAGTGGGTATGAGCTTTACCCCCACCAGAGGTTGACCCTTTACTGGCTCTTTGCCCGGTGGGGCGTGTTGGACGTATGCCCTGAACACTCCTAAACTAGACAAAGATATGCAATACATCACGCGCCCAAGGGTGTGCGCGATGAACCATTCAGCCCGGTGCCCAAGAACCTTGCGGTGCCCAATGACCATACGAGATGGAAGAGGCGTTAGACAGTGCCAAACCAGCCAGAACATACTGTGCCTGAAGAATTTGCGGGCAACGAGTGGCTCGTTGAAGAACTCTTTGAGAAGTTTGAGGCAGACCGCAGTGCGGTCGATCAGAAGTGGTGGCCCCTCTTCGAACAGTGGGTAGGCAAAGGTGCCCCCACAGCTAATGCAACTCCCGCCAAGGCACCGGTCACCCAGCAGGCAACTTCGCCCCAGCGCTCTACTCAACAACCTGCAGCTCCCCAGCCCGCCGCGACTAGTCCTGCGCCCGCTGTTTCATCACCCCAGGTAACCACCCCAGCTCCTCAGAAAGAAGAACCTGTGAGCACTGCACCCGAAGAAGACCAGATTGTCACCCTCCGTGGCCCTGCCAAAGCAGTTGCCACCAACATGGATCAGTCTCTGAGCGTTCCCACCGCCACCACCGTGCGCGCGGTACCCGCTAAGCTGCTCATCGATAACCGCACAGAGATTAACAGCTACCTGGCTCGCACTCGCGGCGGTAAGGTCTCCTTCACTCACATCATTGGCTACGCCATCATTCGCGCACTGGCAAACTTCCCCTCCATGAACGTGAGCTACGGTGAGGACGCCAAGGGTAAGCCCGCCGCTATTCAGCACGCCCACGTCAATTTTGGTCTGGCTATCGATCTACCTCGCCCTGACGGCTCCCGCAACCTGGTAGTGCCTAATATCAAGGGTGCAGAGTCGCTGTCGTTCTCCGAGTTCTGGCATGCCTACAACGACATCGTTCAGCGCGGCCGTGAAGGCAAGCTCGGTGTAGAGGATTTCCAGGGAACCACCGTCTCACTGACCAACCCCGGCGGCATCGGGACCGTTCACTCCGTGCCGCGCCTCTCCAAGGGGCAGGCTGCTATTATCGGTGCCGGTGCCCTTGACTACCCGGCCGAGTACCGTGGCACCTCCGATAAGGTCATTGCCCGCAACGGTGTCTCCAAGATCCTGACCCTGACCTCCACCTATGACCACCGCGTTATCCAGGGTGCCGGTTCTGGTGAGTTCCTCAAGCTGGTGGAGCACTACCTGTTAGGTGGCGACAACTTCTACGACCAGATTTTTGAGGACCTGCGCATCCCCTTTGAGCCCGTCCGCTGGGCCCGCGATAACCAGGTTAACCCCGAGGCTGAGGTCTCCAAGGTCGCGCGCATTCAGCAGCTCATTCACGCTTTCCGTGTACGCGGTCATCTGATTGCCCAGACCAACCCCATCGGCTACCAGATGCTCTCCCACCCGGACCTGCGGCTGGAAAACTACGGGCTCACCCTCTGGGATCTTGACCGCCACTGGCCCACCGGCGGGTTTGGCGACAAGGAATCCTTGCCCCTGCGCACCATTCTGGAACTCCTGCGCGAAGCCTACACCCGTACCCTGGGCGTGGAATACATGCACATTGAGAACCCCCAAGAGCGCCAGTGGTTCCAGGACCGCCTCGAACACGGCTACACAAAGCCTTCCCGTGACGAACAGTTCCGCGTCCTGGGTACTCTGAACGCCGCTGAGGCTTTTGAAACCTTCTTGCAGACCAAGTACCTGGGCCAGAAGCGCTTCTCCCTAGAAGGCGGCGAGTCGCTGATTCCGCTCCTGGACTCGGTCATTTCCGAAGCTGCCGACGCCGGACTTTCGGGCGTTGGCATCGGCATGGCCCACCGTGGCCGCCTGAACGTACTGACCAACATTGCCGGCAAGTCCTACGCACAGATTTTCCGTGAATTTGAGGGCCAGCTTGACCCGCGCCTCACCGGCGGTTCTGGTGACGTTAAATACCACCTGGGTACCGAGGGTGTCTTCACTTCCCACAACGGCAACCAGACCCAGGTCTACCTGGCCGCTAACCCCTCTCACCTTGAAGCGGTCAACACCGTACTTGAGGGAATCGTCCGCGCTAAGCAGGATACCCTCGCTGACCAGGGCATCATCAACTACCCGGTCCTGCCCATTCTGGTTCACGGCGATGCCGCCTTTGCTGGCCAGGGCATCGTTATGGAAACCCTGCAGATGTCCAAGCTGGAGGGTTACACCACCGGCGGTACCGTCCACATTGTGGTCAATAATCAGGTTGGCTTCACCACTACTCCGCGCGATGGTCGTACCGCTACCTACTCCACCGACGTTGCCCGCATGATTCAGGCACCTATCCTGCATGTCAACGCCGATGACCCCGAGGCCGTTGTACGCGCGGGCTCTATCGCTTTTGCCTACCGCCAGGCCTTTAACAAGGATGTCGTTATCGACCTGGTCTGCTACCGCCGTCGCGGCCACAACGAGGCTGATGATCCCTCAATGACTCAGCCCAAGATGTACCAGCAGATTGAGGAGCTCCCCTCAACCCGCAAGATTTACACCGAGGCGCTGGTAGGTCGTGGCGACATTACCCAGGATGAAGCCGAGCGCGCGCTCAAGGACTATCAGAGCCGCCTGGAGCAGATCTTCACTGAGACTCACGAGGCTCAGTCATCCTCTGCTCCCCTGGTCACTGCCGATGCAGCAGCAGTTTCGAACATTGAGCGCCCTGCCGCCCAGCAGAATGAGGACTCCGTTCGTGTTGCCGGTGAAACCGCTATCTCACCCGAGACCCTGGCCCGTATTGGCCAGGCCTTTGCAGAGGTTCCCCAAGGCTTCACCGTTCACAAGAAGCTCAAGAAGCTCCTGGATCAGCGTGTGAAAATGTCCACCGAGGGCGAGATTAACTGGGGCTTTGGCGAACTTGCTGCCTTTGCCTCCCTGCTCCTTGAAGGCCGCAATGTCCGCCTCACCGGCCAGGATGTCCAGCGTGGCACCTTCGTCCAGCGTCACTCGGTTCTGCACGACTCAAGGACCGACCAAGAGTGGAACCCGCTGGCCCACCTCTCCGAGACCCAGGGCAAGTACGCTATCTACAACTCCCTGCTCTCTGAGTACGGTGTCATGGGCTTTGAATACGGCTACTCCGTGGAAAGCCCCGATTCCCTGGTGCTCTGGGAGGCCCAGTTCGGTGACTTCGCCAACGGCGCCCAGACCATTGTGGACGAGTTCATCTCTTCCGCTGAGCAGAAGTGGGCTCAGCGTTCCTCGCTGGTTCTGCTCCTGCCCCACGGCTTTGAGGGCCAGGGTCCGGACCACTCATCAGCCCGTATGGAGCGCTACCTGCAGCTGTGCGCTGAGAACAATATGACTGTTGCGGTTCCCTCTACCCCGGCATCCTACTTCCACCTGCTACGCCGCCAGGCGCACTCACGCCCCCACAAGCCGATGATTGTGATTACCCCCAAGCAGCTCCTGCGTCTGAAGGCCGCAGCTTCGTCGGTAGAGGACTTCACCACCGGTAGCTTCAAGCCCGTGATTGAGGATCAGGCCAATCTGAGCCCGGCCGAGGTCACCCGCCTGGTCTTTGTCTCCGGCCGCCTCTACTACGACCTCGAGGCTGAGCGAGCTAAGCGCAATGACAGGACCACCGCACTGGTGCGCGTAGAGCAGCTCTACCCGCTCCCTGCCCAGGAGATCAAGGAACAGATTGCGGCCTACCCCAATGCCGAGGTCATCTGGGCTCAGGACGAACCTGCCAACCAGGGCCAGTGGCCCTTCATGGCGGTCAACCTGCTCCCCCAGATTGGCTACAAGATGGCTCTGGTCTCCCGCCCAGCCGCTGCCTCGCCCGCTGCGGGTACCGGCAAGCGCCACCAGCGTGAGCTCGATAACCTCATTTCCGAGGTGTTTGACCGCTAACTCTCTTAGCCCCTGGCTCACCAAGCAGGTGCTCCACCGTTTTTGACAGTGGAGCATCTGTTTTTAGTCCCGGCTGACTGAAAAACAGGCGCTACCGGCCTTGCGAGCGTGCGTTGGCTGGCTCCCAGGGTTTAGACTAAGAAAGAATAAGACAACCGTTGCTGTGGGGCACTTACCCCACGGCCTAGAGAAAGAAGCACGTGGATCAGCGAAAAATTCGGCTTGTAGCCGTTGGCGATGAACTGCTCGCAGGCGTTGGGGACCCCCGCACCCTGGGGTGGTTTGGTCGCGTTATGGCACGCACCCCCCAGAACTCAGCCTCTATCTCGGCCTATAACTTGGCCGCCCCCGGTGAAGGCAGTGAACAGCTCAACTCACGCTGGTTTGAAGAAGCCATCCGCCGTTTTGCCCAGGGTCACGATAACCGTCTGGTGATCGCACCCTCCACTTTTGACATTGACCTGGGTATCACCAGCGCACGTTCACGCCTGAACCTAGCGAACATGGTTGATATGGCTTCTCAGAACAATGTCAAGGTTCTTGTAGTTGGCCCTCCCCCCACCCTGGACTCCGAGCGCAACCGCAAGATTGCTGACCTCTCCGCAGCTTACGCCGATGTGGTTACCCGCCGTAACCACGTCTACGTTGATACCTTCAACCCGCTCCTTCACCACGAGCAGTGGCGCAACGACCTTGCCGCTAACGACGGCCGCCCGGGCCAGTCCGGATACGGCTTGATTGCCTGGCTGGTTCTTCACCGCGGCTGGTACAACTGGCTCCAGATTTCTGAGCCGGTCTAAGCCAACAAACTGGCGTGATATTCAAAGCAGTATTGTGCAATCAGGGCTAAGGTATGCCAAAATGGTGAGAAGTGCCTGTTAACGGGTGCTATCGACCATTTTGTGCTCCGTTATCCTGGCGGACACTCCACCTTGATCAAGGAGGCTCATATGAGCAAGCGCGGTCGCAAGCGTAAGGATCGCCGTAAGGGTGGCGCTAACCACGGTAAGCGCCCCAATTCATAAGGCAATCACCAAGGGCCCTCACTCTTCACAGAGTGAGGGCCCTTTCGTATGTCTGACGCACCTAGGCCTCGGTATGGGCCTGGCTGTGCAGGGTGTCGATGCAGTCCCGGATACGGCTCTTGAGATCCTGGGGCGCCCTTTCGGAGCAGGTTCTTCGCACCGCCTGCCGGATAATACATTCGAGGTCGTATTCCTGAGCACAATATTTGCACTCGGCCAGGTGGGCTTGGAGCTCTTCGAGATCCTGGCAGCTCAGTGGGTCATCCAGGTAGTCGTAAATTCTGGTGAGTCGTTCCTGGCAGGGGTTGGGGGCGCCGTCTGCGCCGTGTGCCGTGGGCATGATGGCTCCTTTCTTAAACCGAGGTCTTGATGCCGCGTTCAGCTGCATAGTCTGTAAGTTTGTCACGTAAAAGTTTGCGCCCACGGTGCAGGCGGGACATGACGGTGCCGATAGGGGTATCCATAATCTCGGAGATTTCTTTGTAGGAAAAACCCTCAACATCTGAGTAGTAGACCGCCATGCGGAAGTCCTCCGGGATTGCTTGGAGGGCTTCTTTGACGTCGCTGTCGGGAAGACGGGCCAGGGCCTCTGATTCTGCGGAGGGCAGGCCACGTGAGTCGTGGGCACCTGCCTGCGCCAGTTGCCAGTCCTCTACCGTATCGGTGTTGGCCTGGTAGGGTTCCCGCTGACGCTTGCGGTAGACATTGATGTAGGTGTTGGTCAGAATCCGGTAAAGCCAGGCTTTGAGGTTGGTGCCGGGCTTGTACTGGTGGAATGCAGCAAAAGCTTTCATGTAGGCTTCCTGCACCAGGTCCTCGGCGTCCTGAGGGTTGCGGGCCATGCGCAGAGCCGCCGCGTAGAGCTGGTCCACGTACTGGAGGGCTTCGCCTTCAAACCTGGCTTTTTGCTCAGCATTCAGCTCGGGGCCTTCCTTCTGGCTTTGCCCGGTGTCTCCTGCGGTTTCCATGGAGCCTGTGGTGGTCATGTCCCTCCCGTATCTGGGGTCTTATCGTCCTACTCTACCTGCCAGTAGCGGGTAACAGTACCCTGGGCGACACAGGGTATAACACTATCTCCTGCCCCTTTTATTCCCGTGAATTTTTTGATTCTTGTCGCCTGCCTCAGGGTGTACCGGCCCCCTGAACCTGTTCGGCTCTGTATGCTGGGAACTGAAAGAATCTATCGCGCTGCGGTGGGACCCCCCTCAAAGGAGAAAATCATGTCTTTGGTTCGTAAAGTTGCTCGCCCCCTCTTGGCTTCTAGCTTTATTGTCTCGGGTGTTGACCGCCTGCGTACCCCAGGTTCATCCAAGCACCTGACCAAGCTAGTCGATGTGGCAGCTAGCATCAGCCCCCAGCTCAAGGCCCTCAAGGGGCAGGAAGAACTGGTCGGTAAGGTTCTGGCGGGTTCTCAGGTTGCCGCTGGTACGCTTTTTGCTCTGGGAAAGTTCCCCCGTTTGGCCGCCACACAGCTTTTCATCACCGGGGCCATCAACTCCTACGTTGAGTACCGTGCCGCTGAGGCCAACACTAAGAACGAAAAAACAGCCCGCCGCAATGTTGCCCTTGCCAACGGCTCCTTGCTGGGTGCTATCGCAATTTCAGCAGTAGACACCAATGGCAACCCTTCACTGGTTTGGCGTGCATCTAAGCTCAGCGACAAGGTGGCCCACAAGTCTTCACGGCTTGCCTCTGAGGTGCAGGATGTAGCCCACGATGCCCAAAAGAAGGTCAGCGATTTGCTGTCTGCCTAAGACTTTAAGGGCGGCCAAAAAACTAGAAAACCCTGCACCAAACGGTGCGGGGTTTTCTTCTACCCCTTCTAGCAACCTAAAATAGGTAGCAGTATGCCCTTATAAGAAAAGGTAGGTAGGTTCTTCGTGGTTGATGTGCCCAGCACAGTGTCAGTAGCAGATGGTGACTGGCACGCCCCCACCGTATCGGTGCAACCAGGCGCTCGAGCCCGCCTTGAGATCCCGGGCTCCAAGTCGCTCACCAACCGCTACCTTGTGCTAGCGGCCCTTGCCGATAGCCCCTCGATTATCCATGCACCCCTGCATTCCCGCGATTCAGCTCTGATGATTGCCGCCCTCAGCGAGCTGGGTGCCCGGTTCGATGAGATTCCAACAGGCAGTCCCTTTGGGCCGGATCTGCGAGTTACTCCCCTGAATTTTTCTCACCCACAGCCTAAGACAGCCTCCATCGATGTGGGCCTAGCGGGTACGGTCATGCGTTTTGTTCCCCCGGTGGCAGCTCTGCTCCCCGGTAGGTTTTCTTTTGACGGTGACCCCCACGCTCGAATTCGACCTATGGGCCCGGTCATCGATGCCCTACGCAGTCTAGGTGCCACCCTTGAGGAGGGCGGAGATAGGGCTCTGCCTTTTACCCTGATTTCAGACGGCAGGCACCAGGTTGCTGAGCTTACCATTGACGCTTCTGAGTCTTCGCAGTTTGTTTCTGCCCTGCTTCTAGCCGCCTGTCGGCTCCCTCAGGGGCTGATTCTGCACCATGAGGGCGGGGCGCTACCCTCCATGCCTCATATTGAGATGACTGTTGAGACTATGCGGGAGCTCGGTATCGCAGTCGAGTTCGATGGAGCCAACACCTGGACGGTAGCACCCGGCGGCTTCCCCGGTTTCGAAGTCACAGTAGAACCCGACCTCTCTAACGCTGGGCCCTTTTTGGCCGCAGCAGTGGTCACCGGCGCGCAGGTCACTATTGCAGGCTGGCCCGAACACACTACCCAGGGCGGTAATCACTGGCTCACTATTCTGCCCCAGCTCGGTGCTCAGGTTGAGCTACATGACGGGAACCTGACTGTCACCGGCCCAGCTGGCGGTGCCGTAGCGGGCCTACCCGGTCTTGACCTTGACCTGTCAGAAGCCGGCGAGCTGGCACCTACAGTTGCCGCGCTGATCGCGCTCTCACCGGCCACCAGCGTTCTCAGAGGTATTGCTCACCTGCGGGGGCACGAAACTGACCGGCTGGCGGCCCTTACCGCTGAAATCAACCGTTTGGGAGGCCAAGCGGAAGAAACAGAGGACGGCATCAAAGTTACAGCTCCGGTTCAGCACGGCGGGTTCTTCCTGACCTACGCCGACCACCGCATGGCAACAGCCGCCGCCATTATCGGCCTGCACCTTCCCCAGGTCATCGTGCAGGAGGTTGAAACCACTGCTAAAACCCTGCCCGGTTTCACCGGTCTGTGGATGAACATGCTGGATCAGTTCAAGGCTGGTGACCGCTAATGCGCCGCACCTGGGATGAAAGCGACGTGCGGGTTCGCCCCAATAAGAAGGGTTCCCGCCCACGCACCAAGGACCGCCCCTCCTATGCTGATGCTCACATCGGTCGTATCGTTACTGTTGACCGTGGCCGCTACACAGCGGTACTCGATGAGGGCCTCTCAACAGAGCGCCGGGTAACAGCCGTCCGTGCCCGGGAACTGCGCCGCTGCCCCATTGTGGTGGGCGATCGGGTTGCGCTGGTGGGTGACACCAGCGGTAAGCCTGATACGCTAGCCCGCCTGGTCCGTATTGAAGAGCGCACGAACCTGTTGCGCCGTAGCGCCGATGACACCGACCCCATCGAGCGGGCCGTTGTTGCCAACGCCGACAAGCTGGTTATTGTGGTGGCCGCAGAAAACCCCGAGCCCCGCACCGGCTTCATTGACCGTTCCTTGGTCGCTGCCTTTGATGCCGGCCTTGACCCGGTTCTCTGTATTACCAAGACCGACCTGAAATACCCCCAGCGTCTGCTGGACTACTATAAAGACGTTGAGCTCACCCTTGTGCTTTCTAAGGCCCGGGACGGTCGAGCCCCCAGCGAAGAGGGCTCCGAGGGCCTTGATCTGTCCCTGATCGACCAGCTCAGTGACCTTCTCACCGGGTCAGTCTCGGTCCTCCTTGGCCATTCCGGTGTCGGCAAGTCCACTTTGGTCAATGCGCTCACCGGCGCCGAGAGAGCCACCGGCCACGTCAACTCTGTCACCGGGCGCGGCAGGCACACCTCATCGTCCGCCCTGGCACTGCAACCCAAAGACAAGCAGGCCGGAACCTGGATTATTGACACCCCCGGCATCCGTTCCTTTGGCCTAGCCCATGTTGAGCCAGAAACCCTGGTTGCTTCTTTTAGCGACCTAGCCCCCGGCTCAGCCAACTGCCCCAAAGGGTGCACCCACGCTTCTGCAAGCCCCAACTGTGGAATCCAGGCCTACGTTGAAGCAGGCCTAGCAGGTGCCGCAGGTGCAGAGCGTTTAGAATCCCTCCGCAAACTTCTTCGCGTCGATGAAGAAACCGGTGACTCCGAAAAAGAACTTGGCGTCGTAGCCTCCTAGCGACCACACACTCAAGGGTAAAGACACATGACCAACTACAACGATGACCTCCGTCTAGCTCACATCATGGCTGACTCCGTTGACCGGCTCACGCTGGCTCGTTTCAACGCGCAGGATTTCACCGTAGAGACCAAACCCGATCTCACCCCTGTCACCGAGGTAGACCGCGAAGCTGAACAGCATATCCGCTCCCAGCTCTCCCGCGTCCGCACCCGCGACTCCGTTCTGGGCGAGGAATTCGGGGAGACAGGTTCTTCCCCACGCCAGTGGGTGATTGACCCCATCGACGGCACCAAAAACTATGTGCGTGGTGTACCGGTATGGGCCACCCTCATTGCCCTGCTCGATCACGGTCAGCCCGTTGTTGGCGTGGTTTCTGCCCCCGCCCTACAAAGGCGCTGGTGGGCAGCTCTAGGCACCGGTGCCTATACCGGACGTTCCTTGGCTAAGGCCACCCGCATATCGGTTTCATCGGTGAGGTCTCTGAACGATGCTTCACTTTCCTACTCATCTCTTAGTGGCTGGAAGGAACTGGGCATCCGAGATCAGTTCATTGATATGACCGATAGGGTCTGGCGAACCCGTGCCTACGGCGACTTCTGGTCCTACATGATGGTGGCAGAGGGTGCTGTCGATGTAGCCGCCGAACCGGAGCTTGGCCTCTACGACATGGCGGCCCTGGTCCCAATCGTCACCGAAGCTGGCGGTAAGTTTACCTCCCTGGCCGGTGAGGACGGCCCCCACGGCGGCAACGCCCTGGCAACCAACGGGCATCTGCATCGATCCGCGCTGGAGTACCTGGGCACAGACAAGACGCTCTAGGTGCTGTCTGTCTGCGATATTTATAGACAAGGCCTAGGGGCTCACGCTTGCTGTGGGCATGCATGTGCCTTAACTGAATCTTATGCATTCCCTACTTAAAAAGCCGGCTCCCCGAATATTCGGGGAGCCGGCTTCTTCTAGGGGGCAGGGTTTCTACTTCTTTTTCTTGAGAAGAGAAATCTGCTCGTTGGTCCTGTCCTTGACAGCCTCGGTATGAACCTCGGTCTGGCCGCTCTCGGACGGTGCCGAGTACTGCAAGAACTTAGGCTGAGCAGGAATCTTCAGCTGAATGTTAGTCTGCTGAGTACGTTGCTTGGAAAGATCAATCTGATAGAGCATGGTAACGGTTTCCTCGCGGATAGCGTCCATCATGCCCTGGTACAGGGCGTAGCCTTCACGCTGGTACTCCACCAGGGGGTCCCGCTGAGCCATAGCTCGCAGGCCGATGCCCTCCTTGAGATAGTCCATCTCGTAGAGGTGCTCAGGCCAGCGCTTACCGATAACAGAGAGCACAACACGGCGTTCAATTTCGCGCATGGCATCTTGCCCCACTGACTCTTCGCGTTCCTTGTACTGGAGCTCAGCATCAGCCAAGATTTCCTTGACGATCTGATTACGGGTGACCTTGGTGCGGTCCCCCGCTTCTTCGTCTAGGTCCTCGGGTGTAATGGTCACGGGGAAGATAGAGCGCAGGGCCTCCCAGAGCTTATCAAAGTCCCAGTCTTCGGCGTGGCCCTCAGCTACCTGAGCGTCAATGGTTGAGGTAATAACCTCAGTACGGAACTTGCTCATCTGCTCTTGCAGATCATCGCCATCAAGAATTTGGGCGCGGTCGGTGTACATGGCCTCACGCTGGCGGTTGAGAACATCGTCGTACTTGAGCACGTTCTTGCGCTGCTCAGCGTTACGGGCCTCGACCTGGCCCTGAGCGTTGGCAATGACACGGGAAACAATTTTGGCTTCTAGCGCGGTGTCATCGGGGGCACCGGCCATCAGGCGGGCGGCAGCCTGACCGTTGAACAGGCGCATCAGGTCATCGGAAAGTGACAGGTAGAAGCGTGACTCACCGGGATCACCCTGACGGCCAGAACGGCCTCGGAGCTGGTTATCGATACGGCGGGACTCGTGGCGCTCGGTGCCCAGGACGTACAGGCCGCCCAGCTCGGTGACCTCATCGTGTTCAGCGGCTGACGCTTCCTCAGCGGCCTTGAGGACCTCGGGCCACTTGGCCTCGTAGTCTTCGGGGTTATCGTTGGGATCCAGGCCCAGACGCTTCATGGTTTCTACGGCCTCGAACTCAGGGTTACCACCGAGCATGATGTCAGTACCACGGCCTGCCATGTTGGTTGCCACGGTCACGGCGCCCTTACGACCAGCCTGAGCCACAATTACCGCTTCACGGGCATTGTTCTTAGCGTTCAGAACCTCATGACGGATACCAGCCTTGGACAGGAGCTTGGAAAGGTACTCAGACTTCTCAACGCTGGTTGTACCGACCAGAACGGGCTGGCCGGACTCGTGGCGGGCCTCAATGTCCTTAACAACGGCGTTGAACTTAGCGATTTCGTTCTTGTAGACCTTATCGGGCTGGTCGATACGCTGAACATCCTTGTTGGTGGGAATCGGCACAACACCCAGCTCGTAGGTGTTCATGAACTCAGCGGCCTCGGTTTCGGCGGTACCGGTCATGCCCGAGAGCTTATCGTACATGCGGAAGTAGTTCTGCAAGGTCACGGTTGCCATGGTCTGGTTCTCAGGCTTAACCTCAACCTCTTCCTTGGCTTCGATTGCCTGGTGAATACCGTCATTGTAGCGGCGGCCAGCAAGGATACGGCCGGTGTGCTCATCAACAATCAGCACCTCACCGTTCATCACAACGTAGTCTTTGTTGCCCTTAAAGAGTTCTTTGGCCTTAATAGCATTGTTGAGGAAGCCGATGAGCGGGGTGTTCTCGGGTTCGTAGAGGTTATCGATACCCAGGTGATCTTCCACCTTGTCGATACCGCTTTCCAGGACGCCCACAGTGCGCTTCTTCTCGTCAACCTCATAGTCCTTGCCGGTTACCAGGGTCCGAGCGATCCGGGCGAACTCACCGTACCAGCGGTTGGCCTCCCCCATTGCGGGGCCGGAGATAATCAGCGGGGTACGGGCCTCGTCAATCAGGATGGAGTCAACCTCATCGACAATGGCAAAGTTATGTCCACGCTGTACCTGCTCGTCCTTGGTCCAGGCCATATTATCGCGCAGGTAGTCAAAGCCGAACTCATTGTTTGTGCCGTAGGTGATGTCAGCTTCGTATTGCTTACGGCGGACCTCGGGGGTCTGGTTAGCCAAAATGACGCCGCATTCCATGCCCAAGAAACGGAAAACACGGCCCATGAGGTTAGCCTGGTACTCCGCCAGATAGTCATTCACCGTAACAATGTGCACACCCTTGCCAGAGAGGGCGTTCAGGTAGGCCGGTGCAGTAGCGACCAGGGTCTTACCTTCACCGGTCTTCATTTCGGCGATATTGCCCAGGTGCAGGGCGGCGCCGCCCATGAGCTGAACGTCGTAGTGCCGCTTGCCCAGCGTGCGCTTTGAGGCTTCACGGACTACTGCGAAGGCCTCGGGCAGCAAGAGATCCAGGGATTCGCCGTCTTCAACACGTTTGCGGAAGGAGTCGGTCTCAGCGCGAAGTTCAGCATCGGTCATAGAGACAAAGCTGTCTTCGAGTGTGTTCACTGCATCGGTGTAAGCACGCAGCTGTTTGAGGACTTTCTTGTCTCCGCTGCGGAGTAGCTTTTCCAAGAGAGATGCCACTGAAGTTTGCTCCTTGTAGATTTGAAATAGTCGTAAGGTGGGTAGGCCCACCATGCTCACTCTATTGTAGTTTAGTCCTTTAGCCCCTCAGACTCTTTCACCTGTGGGCGTGATACAAGCTTTTCTTAAGGTCATTGGGCGCTCCCAGGTAGCCCTGAGAGTAACCAGGGCCCCATACAATGGCTCCCTCCCCATCATTGGGGAGGGAGCCATCATGGGGCGATTCAGAAAAGCTTAGCTCTCGGTATCTTCAAGCAGGATGACACCGTAGGACCAACCCTTACGCCGGTAGACGGCTGCCGGTGCACCTGTTTCGCGGTCAACGAAGAGAAAGAAATCGTGGCCAACCAGCTCCATACGGTCAACAGCTTCTTCTGCTGTCAGATGATCTGCGGGGAAGCTCTTCTTTCTGATTTCGATGGGGGAAGAAACCTCATCGTGCAGGTCATACTCACCAGCGAATGCGGCTTCTTCAACCGGTAGTTCATCGGTGCGAATCTCAGTGAGCGCAACCTCTTCGGTAATGATAGGCATTGAGCCGGTTGCCTCGGCTACAGAAACGGGGTGCTTGCCACCGGCGCGACGGGTCTTGCGACGATCTCGTGCGCGACGTAGGCGCTCAAGGAGCTTGCCGTAGGTTTCGTCAAAGACAGCGAACTTGTCCTGGCCAGTTGATTCTGCACGCAGGATAGGACCACGACCAATAACGGTTATTTCCGCTCGGATTGAGGCCGGGCCGCTTTCGCTTTCCCTGGTGAATTTGACCTCAATATCGGTGACATTATCACCCAAAACTTCAAACTTGGTGATTCTGCTTTCAATGTATTCCTGCAAACGCTGGCCCACTTTGACGTTGCGACCGACGATCTTGAATTCCACAATTCCCTCCATTCTCAGGGGGTGAATACGGGGCCTTGTGACTGCCTCGTATTGGGGAATCTGCCTTGTGGATTCCTTACTGCAACTTTACGCCTATTTGTGTTTCAAGTCATTGCCTTGGGAGCTTGTCGGGCAAATTCAGTCGTATTTTACGGGGCTAAAGTGCTCTAAACCTATCATGTGTCAGCAAGGTCTACACGAGGGACCCGAGCCACGGCGATAGCCCCTTCCACCAGCACCCCGGCCTGGCGCAAGAGACGCTGGGCTTCTGCTAACGATGCGCCCGTAGTGACCACATCATCGACCAGTATGCAGCGGGCACCAGCTAGCTTATATGAACGCCCCAGGCTGTGGAAGAGCGGCTGCCCTAAGCGTAGCTTTCCGTTCATCGCCCGCTGGCGGTCGTACTTACTCAGGGTCTTTTGCGCACCGGTACGATGCCCCACCCCTGGCCTGCACCAGGTAGGGACCGGCTCAAGGACAGGCAGGACCCGTACATCCACTTGCCCTCGCACAGCACGCACCAGAGCCGAGGCAAGAAGAGGTGCAGGGGCATAACCCCGACGGCGGGTTGCGGCTCTACTGGACGGCAGTGGAACCAGGTGCAGAGGGCGGCCGCTAGACCGGCTTCCAGTTCCCGCAAGTAGCGCAAGCAGAGAACGGTTGAGCGCACTCACAAGGTAAGGGGCTAGATCGGTTCTGCCACCGTCTTTGAAAGCCAGAATACAGCGTGCCAGCTCGTACTCATACCGGCCAGCCGTATAAATCGGTAAGCGCGCATAGGCAACAGCGGTGGGCTCAACCGCCAGTGTTGCCAGGCGCAACAATCGGTCACAGAGCGGGCAAAGCGCCCCAGAGCCTTGCATAGTCCTGCCAAAAGCCCAGCAACTAGCGCAGACCCTGGGGAAAAAGAGCTCAGCAGTCTGGCTCAGGTGCCCCAGAAGGCCTTTATCAGCAGGTCTCGTCTCATGTCTTTGGAAGAGGTAATGCACACCCTGAAGTATTCCTGGGTCTATGAAAACCAGCCAGGGGTGTGTACACCGGGAACACCTTTAGCCAGAGTAATTCACTTCACTCAGGCTAGTCTCGATCCTGGTCCAGCTCCTACCGGCAACAATATACAGACCGTTTTCATCAGTCATCGCTACAGCCTGATCAAGCCCGTTACCCGTCACAATACGCACTATTCCCTGAAGCGGATCGTACTGGGTACTATGCCCAGAAAGCGAAACAATTTCGGTTTGAGTGGTTTCGGTATTCCACAGGAAAACCTCTTCATCGGTATGCCATTCAGCGCCCCTTGGATTAATATCCGAGCCAATACGTACCGGGGCCATGAGCTCCTGCGGTGTACCATCAGATGCCCGGCGGATAGCAGAAACCCAAGCGGCGTAGTCATTCCCCCCGACGGAGGTCACCACAAGGGCACGGCTACCGTCACGAGCTATCGCAAGGCTGTGCACGGTTTCCTCCGTTAGCCATGTCTTGACCGTCAGAAGCTCACCATTTTCCTGGCCAGCCGGGTAAGCCCTCACCCTTCCACCTTGCTCACCCAGCCAGAGCCAATTCAGGTGATCAAAACTTGGTTGCAAGATGCCATTCCCCCGGTGAATAGAACCAGACCGGTTTGAATTGGCCAGCCATATCTCGTTGCGACCAGCATTTGTGTAGGCATAAAAGTTGCGGGTGTAGTTCATTGCTGGCTGTGTAATAGCGCCGTAGGCTACGCCCTCGACAATAGTCTGCTGGCTAGCTGTATCGACCAAAGCGCTCCGGCTTACCAGCCGATTGTTCTCAATCCCCACCACGGCTCCTGACACCACAGCATTAATGGTGGGTTCTTTATAGTTCTCGAGTTTCTGGGCAGCTACCACCTGATTATTGATGCTCATCTGAACCGAGGCAACCGTAGCCAGGTTCGACAGAGCCTGAGTGAGCTGAGTCCTTAACCGCTCAGTCTCCAAAGCACTTGCCGTGACCAGAGCATTACCACCAGCGAGCTGAATATCAGCTACCCCGTTTTCCACAGGAACCGAGTTGATGGCCAGGCGAGTTTCCTGCGGCACAGCAGTCACCACCGCGCCCTCAAGGTAGGGGGCCGGTCCCTCTAACAAAACCCGAATGAGCGATGTAGCGATCGTCGAGCGTTCAGCAAACCATCGGATATCGGGCACCGCATAGGTGAAAGTCGGGTCGTAAAAATAGAGAGTAAAAGGATTGAACACCTCACCAAATTCAGTGCGGCTCAGAACCGTTCCGTCAGGCACCGCAGAAATTCGCCATTCCTGCTGCACTTTCTCCAAAGAGAACTCGATTTCGGTATCGGTAAAGGTCGTGTATGAGGTAGCCAGTCCCCTGTTATCAATCTCAGTGCTGGTGGGCACCGCAACCACATAGCTATTCTCCCCGGTCGCCCTGGTTGCAAAGGATGAGTTATAGACCAGGGTCCTGCCATCGGGTCGCCACGACTGTGCCAGGTCTTTAGTCAGATACTGGCGGGCAACACTGTAATCGTCGTTCACACCGGTTCCAGCGTGTAAGAACCCCTCAATAATCTCTGAAGGACTGGCCCCCGGCTGAGGGCCTTGCGGACCGGCAGAGGCACCAGCAGTTGAACCCGTCGCCTGCGGGTCAGCGTAATGGTTGACCTCACCGTCAGTTGGAATCGTAGCGCAGGCGCTTACAGATGCAACTAAGGAACTCAAAGTCATGCTAAGGGCGGTGCGGCGTGAGATCTTAGCCATCGGTGGCCTCCGGTCGGTCGTATTCGTCGATGCTTCCTTCTAGCGGTCGGGCCTCCAGAGCCAAAGGCTCAGGAGCAAGAGGCTCACCGCTCAGCAAGACAGGCGAAGGACCCATCGGTAGGTCCTGGTCAACAGGAATGGTCATGCGGAAGCAGGCGCCCTCTCCCTTGATACCCCAGGCTTCTAGCAGGCCCTGGTGAAGACGTACATCTTCTGCTGCAATGGACAGCCCCAGCCCGGTACCTCCCAGGGTGCGCTTGCGCGAAGTATCCGCACGCCAAAAACGGTTAAAGACTTGCTCGGTTTCCTCGGGGCTCAAACCGATACCGTGGTCACGGACAGCAAGGCCCAGAGTGGTTTCGGTGGCATCCACATACACATCAATAGGTCTGCCCTCTGAGTGCTCTACCGCGTTAAAGAGCAGATTCCGCAGAACACGCTCAATCCGTCGGTGGTCCATATCAACCATGATCTCGGTGTGGTCAGTATGAACTGTGAGTTCGGTATTGGTGCGCATCAGATGCGGTTCAACCGCTTTGAGCACCTCATCAAGCACAGCCATAAAATCCACCGACACGATTTCTAGGGTCTGGGATCCAGCGTCAAAACGCGAAATTTCAAGGAGATCTGCCAGCAGGGAATCGAAGCGGTCCACCTGGTTATAGAGCAACTCGGTAGAACGTTTGTAGAGTGGCTCCATATTCTCACGGTTATCGTGCAACATATCCGCTGCCATGCGAACCGTTGTCAATGGGGTCCGCAGCTCATGGGAAACATCCGACACAAAACGTTGCTGCATGGTCGAAAGCTTTTCCAACCGGGAAATCTGATCCTGCAGGGAGTCAGCCATTCGGTTGAAGGAAAGCCCCAAACGGGCAGTTTCGTTCTGCCCCCGGACCAGAACACGCTGGTCGAGATCCCCCGCAGCCAGTTTCTCCGCTGTAATAGCGGTAGAACTAATGGGTCGAATAACCAAACGGGCAATCATCCACACGATAGTCAAAACTACTACCAGCAAGATACTGAACCCGACCCAGACCACCAAATTGATGTACTGCACGGTAGCCTGAGAAGCCGACAGGTCATAGACCAAGTAGATAGCGTAATCAGGGTTCTGCGGTATAGAGACCTTTGTGCCTACCACCAGCACCGGCGCTGTATGTCCATCATCCCAGGTGGCCTGTGAGGACTGCCAGTAGATACCTGACCCCTCACTCACACTCGTAGCCAGGTCAGCCGGAATGTCTTCCCCCGTCACCTCCTTGCTCTGCGACTGCTCGGTAATAAAACCATCTGTAGGAGCCTTAGGGTCTTTGAGAAGAACCCAATGGCGGTTACTATCAGCGCTGCTGGTCTCCAAGACCGTGATAAAGCGCCTCACATCTCGCTGGATCTCGGTACGGCCAGTTGCATCAGAACCGTTCATGAGGGTCTGCACGCTGCTGAAACCCGCAGCTGACTCTTCAAGAGCCTGGGCCAGATTTCCCCGGAAAAGTGAGTTCGCTATTTGGTGAGAAATAAACGAACCCACAAAGATGAAGGCCACCAGCAGGAGCGAGGCTGAAGCCACCACTGCACGGAACTGTAGCGACTGCTGCCACAACCTGCGAACAGTATGGAGAAGCCTCAAACGGTGTGAACGAGTGGGAGGCTCTACTGACTGCGGTTCAGAGGTAACAGACAAGGAAAGTCACTGCCTAGCGGTGCCCGTCGGAGGCAGCCTTATAGCCCACCCCACGCACAGTAAGAACAATTTCGGGATTCTCCGGGTCACGCTCAATCTTGGCTCGAAGACGCTGAATATGAACGTTCACCAGACGGGAGTCCACAGTCTTTTCGTAGCCCCATACATTGCCCAATAGGGCCTCACGGGTCATAACCTGGCCTGGCTGGCGGGCCAGGTTAGCCAGAAGCTCAAATTCCAGCGGTGTCAGCGGAATACCCTGCCCATCACGGGTCACTGTATGCCCTGCTAGGTCGATGACCAGGTTGCCAATACGCAAGGGTTCATTATGACGCTCCTCGCGGGGGCGCAGGCGGGCACGCACACGCGCCAGCAGTTCAGCTGGCTTAAAAGGCTTAGTCATGTAGTCATCGGCACCAGCCTCAAGACCCTTGACGACGTCCTCGGTGTCGCCCTTGGCGGTCAGCATAATGATAGGAACCTCAGACTCACTACGAATCTGGGTGCACACCTCGATACCGTCCATACCGGGGAGCATAAAATCGAGCAAAATCAGGTCGGGGTGATTGTTGACGAAAGCCTCAAAAGCCCGGTCACCGGAATCGCAGAAGACCGTTTCGTAGCCTTCTTGAGCAAGCACAATACCGACCATCTCTGAGAGGGCGTCATCGTCATCGACTACAAGGATGGTTTCTTTCACGGGTGTTCTCCTGGATAGAGGGGGTGTGATGCAGGCCTTTCCCTAGTGTAACCGGTTTGTCCCCCGGTGAGTGTGAGCTCAGGTTCAGGGGGAGGCTTAGGCTTCCTGGGCAATTTCGGAGAGAGCGCGGGCGGTATCGGTCAGATGCCCCAAAACGGTAGTGGCACGAGCAGGGTCGGTGGTCGCTAAATCACCGCGTTCAGTCAAAATCATCTGATTCAGAAGCGCCTTGTGAAGACCCAAATCACGCCAGGTTTTCCACAGGCTACGGGCCAGATCCCCACTGGCAGTGCGAGTGATTGGATCAGCGGTTTCAAGGTAAAGACCGCCACCGGCTTCAAGCCGCGCGGCAAGCGGCTCCCAGTCAGCTGTCTTACTCCCTGTCATATCGACGACAGGGGTGGCAATAACCCTTTGGACTTCGGGGTCAAGTGCCAACAGATCAGTACGTACAAGGGGCTGAGCTTCCAAGGCCGCTGTAGCCCCGTGAAGCTCGTTCAGAGTAGCAACCAGCTCATGCCGGGGCACGGACCGCAAGGTACGGTAGCCACTCGAGGTAGGGATAGTTCCAGCTGCCACAGGGGTGAGAAGCGGCTCATCAAACTGAATCACTAGCGGCGCGCCAGGAACAGCCTGCCGCAGTTGGCGGGTGAGGTGATCCAGCCCCGCCATCAGCGACTGCGCTAGATCGGTGCGCGCACCTGGATCCGAGATCAGTCGCTCGCCATTGGTGAGGTAGGTGCTAGCGGCCAGGCTCAGTGGCCCCAACAAGCCTATCTTGAGCGGTGAGACCGACAGCCCAGATTCCCTTCCGACCACATCGGCAAGCACATTAATATCCGACTCCAGCAGGCTCCGGGCTGAGCTCCCCTCAGCGGCAAAACCGCTGGTTATCCGCCAGCCACTGGCTGTAGCATCGGCGCTCAACCCCTCAAGTACCGCGATGGTTCTGGCCAGCAGGCTGGCCCGGTAGCCCCTACCGGGCAGGTCAGGCAGATAGCTAATGTGAGGCTCCCCCAACTCCCCTCTGATCCTGGTGACTGCGTCAAAGATGTTCTCCCCTGCCCAGCTACCCAGGCCGCTCGCTCTGACCGTGAGATGTTTCTCGAAAGTGATGGGTGTTTCGCTGTCCTTACGGATTGCGAGCATTTCTGCATCGGTGGGCAGGTAGAGGGCTGGTGCGGCACGATGCACGGACGGTTGACCTTTCTAGGGGTGAGTGGGCTGCTGAATTTCAGTCTCAGCCGCTATCTTTTCATGGTGGCGGATAACTTCGGAGATGATGAAGTTTAGGAACTTTTCTGCAAATTCCGGGTCCAGATCAGCAGCCTCGGCCAGGCCGCGCAAGCGCCTAATCTGGGCTTCTTCCCTCCCAGGGTCCCCTGCCGGCAGGCTATGGGCGGCTTTAAGGTGCCCTACTCGCTGGGTAGCGCGGAAACGCTCTGCCAGGATATGGACCAGGGCAGCGTCCATATTGTCGATAGTCTGGCGCATAGTCAAAAGCTTGTCCAAGACGGCAGGATCAACCCCCTCCATGGATGTTGCTCGGGGATTAAAATCTGCGTGGGCTTGCACGTCATCAGAAGTTTCTCTTGGGCTCATGTCTTTAGTCTAGGGCGCGGGTGGGCCTTGGGTGCAGGAGTGAATCCCATCATTTCACGGTATGGAACGTGAATTTAGGGAGCAGTGATGTCCGCGCGGTCCAGGGAGTAGGCCCGAGCGATAGTGGACTGGCCCAATACCCGGGTGCCCTGGTAGAGCACCATGGTCTGCCCGGGGGCAACGCCGCGAAGCTTATCGTGCAGGCGCACCACGGTCTCTAGGCGCAGGGCACCAGGCTCAGCGGCTTCATCATCGGCAACCCATTCTAGGTGGGCGGTGGAGGGCACCGGATCTGCGTGTGCCCGCACCTGGGCGGTCACTTCAAAAGACCCACTCTGTGCGCCCTCCACAGGGTCAAGGGCCAAAAAGTGTGCGGCTTGTTGGATGGGTAGGCCTGCCCAGGTTTCGCGGATACCGCGAATCTCGTCAATTTCAAGCAGGTCCTTGCCCCCCACGATAACCTCATTAGTTTTGGGGCGGATTTCAAGCACAAAGCGGGGCTTACCGTCTGCAGCAGGGTGACCAATAGCCAGGCCCTTGCGCTGGCCCACGGTAAAGGCCTGAGCACCTCGGTGGGTACCCAGGACTCGCCCCTCGGTGTCCTTAATAGCGCCCTCGGTCATTTCAATGTGCTCTTCGAGCCACTCGCGAGTATCGCCCTCGGGGATAAAACAAATATCGTAGGAGTCCGGCTTCTTGGCCACGGAGAACCCGCGTTCGGCGGCCTCAGCACGCACCAGATCCTTGGAGGGAGTATCGGCCAGGGGGAACCAGGCATGCTTGAGCTGTTCGTGGGTCAGCACACCCAGAACATAGGACTGGTCCTTGGCCCAGGTCGCAGCACGGTGCAGTTCGCGGTTGCCGCCCTCGGTAGTAATGACCTTGGCGTAGTGGCCGGTCACAACGGCATCAAAGCCCAGGGCCACAGCCTTCTCGAGCAGGGCAGCAAACTTAATCTTCTCGTTGCACCGCATGCAGGGGTTGGGGGTCCGCCCCTGTTCATATTCGCTGATGAAGTCATCGACAACATCTTCTTTGAAGCGCTCGGAGAAGTCCCAGACATAGAAGGGGATGCCGAGCTGGTCGCAGACCCGGCGGGCATCCATAGAGTCTTCAATAGTGCAGCAGCCGCGTGAGCCGGTGCGGAGGGTTCCGGGCATACGAGAAAGCGCCAGGTGTACGCCTACCACATCGTGGCCCGCTTCAACAGCGCGCGCGGCGGCTACGGCTGAGTCTACGCCGCCACTCATAGCAGCAAGTATTTTCATGGGGTCATTCCTTATAGGTTGTCAAAAAGTCTTTAGTTCCAGCGCTGGGAGTCAGGGGCCTGGGCGGCCATGCCTGCTTTTTTAGCCTGTTCCCAAGCCGCAGGCAGAGCCCCAAGCAGGGCTTGCACGTCGGCTTCTGAGCTGGTGTGCCCTAAGGTAAACCGCTGGGCCCCCCGTGCAATTCCCTCATCCACTCCCATAGCCAAAAGAACGTGGGAGGGTCGAGGCACACCGGCGTTACAGGCGGAACCTGTCGATGATTCAATACCGGCCATATCGAGCAAGAAGAGCAGAGAGTCGCCCTCACACCCGGGGAAAGTAAAGTGTGCATTTCCCGGGAGCCGGCGGAAAGCACCGTCAGCGATTTGCTCAGAATTTTCGGGTTCGGGGCCGTTGAGGGTGGCTTCGGGAATAGCATGACGCACACCCTCAATAAGCAGGTTCCGCAGATTCGCCAGTCGGCGGCTTTCTTCTGCGCGGTGGTTAGTCACAGACTGAGCGGCCACACCAAAACCTGCGATAGCGGGGGCATCGATGGTACCGGAGCGCACAGAGCGCTCCTGCCCGCCACCGTGAAGCAGAGGAGCCAGGGGCGCAGTGCGGGTAGCAATCAGGGCACCCACACCCATGGGGCCACCAATCTTGTGCCCGGAAATAGCCAGGGTCGTGGCACCGCAAGCCCGGAAGTCAATATCTAGGGCACCAAAAGCCTGGACCGCATCGGTATGGAAAGGAATACCGTGGCTTTCGGCCAGCTGGGCGATCTCAGCAATAGGCTGGACTGCTCCCATCTCGTTGTTAGCCCACATGACCGTGATCAGCGCAACCGTATCGGGGCTCTCCCCCACAGCCTGGGCAACAGCCTCGGGGGTAATGATGCCCTCTGAGTTGGGAGAAATCCACACGGGTTCAGCACCTTCGTGGGTCTCTAGCCACTCCACAGCATCACCTACCGCGTGATGTTCAATCGCCGAGACAATAATCCTGCAGGCGGCTCGGTTAGCCTTGGTCCTCGACCAGTAGAGGCCCTTGACCGCTAGGTTATCGGCTTCGGTCCCGCCCGAGGTAAAAATAACCTCCGCAGAGTCACAGTTGAGGGCACGGGCAACACGATCACGAGCCTGTTCCACTGCCGCACGGGCACGGCGGCCAGCTGAGTGGAGAGATGACGGATTACCGCCTGTGAACATTTGTTCGGTCACCGCTTGTACGGTTTCGGGAAGAACATTGGTAGTGGCGGCGTGGTCCATGTAGACCCGGGGCATAGGCCTGCCTCTCAAAGCGTGGGCGAAAAGTATCAGCCCTCCATCATACTCCCCGCCGGGCTCTGACCTCTATGGGGTGGTTCACGGTGGAAGGTATTGGGGGCACGTACACTGGTGGGGTGTTTAAAATTCTTTTTTATGCCCCCGAAATTCCCGGCAATACCGGTAACGCTATCCGACTAGCTGCCATCACAGGCGCCGAACTGCACCTGGTCAAGCCCCTAGGCTTTAACTTTGAGGATGCTCATCTGCGCCGCGCGGGCCTGGACTACCACGATCTAGCGGTCATGACCGTCCACGAAACCCTTGAAGATGCCTGGGAAGTGCTGGCCCCCGCCCGAGTTTTTGCATTCACCACAACGGCATCAACAAACTACGCCGAGATAGACTACAAGCCCGGTGACGTGCTCATGTTCGGCCCTGAATCTGTGGGTCTCCCCCAGTATGTTCAGGACGATGAGCACATCACCGAGCGTGTCAAAATCCCTATGGTCCCGGGCCGCCGTTCACTGAACCTGGCTAACAGCGCATCTATCGCGGTGTTTGAGGCCTGGCGCCAGCACGGCTACGCCGGAGGAACCCTCTAGGAGGTAGCCTGCCCCAGGGTCACCTCAACCTGCTGGGAAGACCCTTTACGCTCAACGGTGAGGGTAACAGTCTGACCGGCAGCGGCCTCACGGACTGCGGCTGTCAGCTCGGTTGCTTCGCTAATGGTTCGCCCATCAACTGCAGTAACTACATCGCCCTTTTCCAGCCCGGCTTTCTCAGCGGCACCTCCGCTGGTAACCTCCTTGATCAGGGCACCATCGCCAAAGGACTCTGAAGCGTCCTTATTGGCCGGTGATGTAGTGACAGAAGCCCCCAGCATGCCGTGGCTAGCTGAGCCGCTCTCAATAATTTCGTTGGCTACACGCTTGGCATAGTTAATAGGGATTGCGAAACCCACACCAATATTGCCGCTGCTAGAAGTAGTGCTGGTATCGGTTGAAGCGATAGCCACATTCACGCCAATAACCTCACCGGCAGAGTTAACCAGCGCACCACCAGAGTTGCCGGGATTAACTGCGGCATCGGTCTGGATGACATTAAGCGAGATACTGGAGGTATTTGAGCTGGAATAGCGTTGCTGGCCTGGCATTTCAAATTGGAAAGGGGATCCGCCAAAGGGGTCGCTACTGCCCGAGTCACTGTTGGAGTCCTTGGCGGCTGAGGATGCCACCTCGATGGTTCGCACCATGTTGGACACTATACCGGTGGTCACCGTGTTTGAAAGCCCTAGGGGCGCACCGATAGCAACGGTCGTATCACCCACGTTCAGTGCCCCCGAGTCCCCGAGGCTTGCAGGTGTCAGGTTCAGCCCGCTAGTATCACTTATCTTGATGACCGCTAGGTCACTGGTCGGGTCAGTTCCTACCACCGTGGCCGCACGAACGTTACCATCTGAGAGCTGGACTTCTAGGTTTGCCTTAGAAGTTGCCCCGTCCAGTGTGACCACGTGGGTGTTGGTGAGAATATGCCCCTGGTCATCCAGGATGATCCCGGAGCCTGATCCCGCTTCGCTCCTAGTGTTTGCGGAAATAGTCACCACCGAGGGGATAGCCTTTGCGGCAGCAGCGGTTACGGCGTTCACCGAGTCGGTGTTATTGACGATAGTGGTTCCGGCGCTGGTCCTGGTGATGCTGGCCGAACCCAGTGCTCCCAGAGTAGCCGCTACCCCGCCGCCCACGCCACCGCCAATCAGAGCCGCAATAGCGGCCGCAGAAATGAGAGCCGTAGTGGAGTGTTTCTTAGCAGGGGCCACCTGCGCATAGTAGTTCTGCGGGTAGGCCTGTGCGGAAGGGGGCTGTCCCTGCACTGCATGTGCATAGTTATAACTTCCGGCTGTTGATGCACCCTGATGATTATGTGCAGGTTGTGCGCCCCTAGCCGGTGCCGGCTGCTGGTAGGAAGCTCCCGAGCTCGGATCTACCTGGCCTTGAATCGGGTTCTGCGCATTATGGGGCTGTGCTTGCTGCGCACCCACCGCTTGAATGTGCTCGCTGTTAAGTGGCACAGTACGGTCATCAGCAGACTGCAAGTTTTCCTGTTCCCAAGGGTTATTCGACATGGCAGTTAACAACTTTCTTTAGTGCGAATTACTTACTCGCATATTTTTCAGCTGCTTCTACTATGCTTCACAGTTCTGGGATAGAGATGTAACTAAGCTGTATGTTGACTGCAGGGTTCCATAGAGAAAACCCAAGAGCGGGGCCGTGTACCATCTGTGAGCCTCAGCCAGAACTCTGCCCAAGATGGCAGCCCCAAGGATAGAATATAGTCCATACCGTTTGCCTGTTCCCCGGAAAAGAGTTCCCATGCCCCGCAAGCACCTTGCCACAGCCCTGCTGGTTTCTTCCCTTGGGTTAGGTATTATGCCCGCCGCTTTCGCAGCCGCCCCCTACGATTTGGATGCGGGGGTAAGAGTCAGCGACACCACCTCATCCCTGGGGGACACCTCCGCCCTCAAAGAATCTATCCAGCAACTTGCCACCGATGACCAGGTCAACCTTTTCGTCGTAACAATTGATGCTTTTGAAAGCCCAACCTCATCGGGCCAGTGGGTTGAAAAATTTGCATCTCTCAACAACATGGGAACCAACGATGTTGTCCTGGTCATCGCTACTGAGGACCGCCAAGCCTACTTCCTAGCAGGCTCAACTTCGCTACTCTCCGCCAAAGAGCAAGAAAAAATTTATCAGGACTACATCTACCCTGAGCTAGCAAAATCTGATTACAAGGCCGCCGCCCAGGCCGCAGTTACCGGGATAAAGTCCCAGCTTGGATCCGGGGCCGCAGGCACCTCCACCGGGGCTGTAGCGGTGGGAGCAACCACACTGATTAGCGTTGGTGTTCTGGGCGGTGCAGGAGCACTGCTGTGGAGCAGAAAACGTTCGTCTAAAACCCCTCATGCAGGTCAGCCAAGTGGCACCGCGGCACCGCAGGCCCCCCTGCCCTCCCTAGCAGAGCTACGAACCCAGGCCGGTCAGCAACTTGTGAGCACCGATGACGCTATTGCCCACTCCTTACAAGAAGTTGAATTCGCGCGCCTCCAGTACGGGGAGGAGGAAGTAGCGCCCTTCCTGAACGCTATTAAGGCCGCCAAAGAGCATATGCAGCAGTCTTTCCAGCTCCAGAAACAGCTTGAAGACGATATCCCCGATACCGAGGCCGACCAGCGAGCCTGGTTGACAGAGATTATCAGCAGAACCCAGCAAGCCCAGGCCTCTCTCAACGAGCAGGTCGAGAACTTTACCAAGCTGCGAAAGCTCGAAGAAAATGCGCCCCAGGTGCTTACCACTCTCAAGGAGCAGATCAGGGCAGCTGACCCGCTCTTCGCCCCCGCTCAAGCAGCTCTGGGTAGGCTCAAAGGCCTCTACGCCCCCAGCGCTTACGGGGCTATAGCCGACAACATCGAAGAAGCACAGTCACGCCTTGAGTTTGCCCGTAGCTCAGCTCAGAAGGCCCAGGAGCTTTTGGCAACCGATAGGAGCCAAGCGATCTTGGAGCTCCGTGCTGGCGAAGAGGCCCTGGGCCAGGCCAAGGGGCTCCTTGAATCTGTGCACCACGCCGAAACTGACCTAGCTAAGATGGCAGCCTCCCTCGACGATGCCCTCATTCTGGCTGAGCGCGACGTTGCTCAGGCTCAAGAGTTAGCTCGTACAGGCGCGGGAAGCAGTAGCCAACTATCGGGTGCCGCCGCAGGTGTGCAGGCTGTGCTCGGTCAGATTCGTGCTGAGCGCGCGGGAGGCCTGATCGACCCCTACCTGCTCAATCAGCGCCTGCACGAGGTACGCTCAGAACTTGATGCGGCCCTAGCAGGTGTCCGTCAGGTTCACGAGCAGGAGCAAAACGCCCGTGAGAAGCTAGCTCATACGCTTCTCTCCGCCCAGGCTCGGGTATCTTCAGCCGGTGAATACGTGTGGGCTCGCCGGGGCGGGGTCAAGGCAGAAGCCCGGACCCGTCTACGGGAAGCTGAACGTCACCTGGCTGAAGCCCAAGAACTTCAGTCCTCAGACCCTGTCACAGCCCTCTCCCATGCCAATGATGCGATCCGCCTGGCAACAGATGCCCAGCGTATTGCTGAAAACGACGTTAATGTCTTTAGCCAAAACAATAGGGGCTACAGGGGCAACACGTCCAACTCAGCAATGCTGGGCGGTATTCTTCTGGGAACTCTGCTAGGCGGTGGAAGTAGCCAGGGTAGCTCCGGCAGTAGCTGGGGTGGCGGGTCATTCGGCGGCGGCTTCGGCGGAGGCGGCTTTAGCAGTGGCGGTGGCTTCGGTAGCGGTGGCGGTGCTGGCGGTAATTTCTAGCTCTCCTGCCACCGCCGGGCTCAGCCCGTTTTCGCTCAGGACGTAGCAAAACCCACACCCACCAGGGCCCAAATAGGCACCGTTATTGACACAATAGAAACTAGAGCGTAGCAAGCCTGCTCTCGCTTACCCCTCCACCGAAAGGTAGATACTCCATGGCCAAGCAAACCATTTTTAGCCGTATCGCCCAGCTCACCAAAGCAAACATCAACTCCCTCATTGATGCGGCTGAAGATCCCCAGAAGATGCTGGACCAGATGGTTCGTGACTACAGCAACAATATCGCTGAAGCCGAGCAGGCTGTCGCTCAGACCATCGGCAACCTGCGCCTGCTGGAAGAGGACCACGCCGAAGACCTCCGTGAAGCAGCCGAATGGGGCTCAAAGGCTCTGGCCGCTTCCAACAAGGCCGATGAGTTCCGCGCCGCAGGCGACACCGTTAACGCCGATAAGTTCGATAATCTGGCCAAGATGGCTCTGGGCCGCCAGCTCCAGGCAGAGAACACGGCCTCTTCTATCAAGCCGCAGATTGACTCTCAGACCCAGGTCGTGGAGCAGCTCAAGACCGGTCTGACCCAGATGAAGGAAAAGCTTAGCGAGATCACCCGTAAGCGTGATGAGCTCGCTGCCCGTCAGAAGTCCGCAGCGGCTCAAACTCAGGTCAATGACGCGCTCAAGTCTTTCAGCGTCATGGATCCTACCAGCGAGATTTCCCGCTTTGAAGAGAAAGTTCGCCGCGAAGAAGCTCGTGTACGCGGTGAGCAGGAACTGGCGGCTTCCTCACTTGATGCCCAGTTCAATGACCTTGAAGATTTGGGTAAGCAGACCGAACTAGAGGCTCGTCTGGCTGCCCTCAAGGCAGGCAAGTAGGCCTAATTGGCTTAGCGAATTATTAAGCAGAGGGGCCCGGTGGGTTCGCGTGTGTGCGAGCCGCCGGGCCCCTCGGTGTTCGGGGCGGGTCAGGTACTGGGTTGCTCCTCCCCCGCTGGTTCTAGGGTGCAGATTCGATCTGGCCGGTAATCCGGTGGTAGAGCATATCGAGCGCTACCATATTCACGCCCTCTGGAATGATCATGTCCACATGCTTCTTGGACGGCTCCACGTAGAGCTCATGCATAGGCTTGACCGTGGTGAGGTACTGGCTCTCGACCGATTCGATGGTGCGGCCACGCTCGATGACATCTCGGCGAAGCCTGCGCAGAATGCGAACATCGGCATCGGTGTCCACAAAAATCTTGATATCGCACAGTTCCCTGATTTCGGGCTCCACAAAAATCAGGATCCCTTCGAGAATAAGGATAGGCTGGGGAGCTACTTCCATGGTCTCATCGGAGCGGTTGTGGGTAGCAAAGTCATAGACCGGCGTCTCAATCCTCTGACCGGTCAGCAGTGTTTTGAGGTGCTGCACCAGCAGGTCGTTATCGAAAGCCTCCGGTGCATCGTAGTTCAGCAGGCATCGTTCATCGTAGGTGAGGTGGTCATTCCTCTTGTAGTAGTTATCGTGGTAGATTACCCCTACTTGGCCGTCAAAACGCTCTAGTAAGGAGTTGGTGAGGGTTGTTTTACCCGAACCGGTGCCACCAGCAATACCGATAATCAGTGGTTTCATGAATCTGCCCAGCCCTAGAAGTGAGAGGTTGCCATCGCCTTCTATTGTGGCATGGTTCCGCCTCTATCTACACACCGTACAGTCAAGCGCTTGATCATATTTTTACGCGACCTTTCATCAGGCCAAGAAGAGACATTTGCCGCTGGTTTAGCTGAATCTGACCAAGAATTCTGAATATATATCTCCTTGTCAGTAGCCACCCCCACCCTAAAACATATGGCACCCACCCCGGCTACCTACCCCACAAAATAACCCAGGACCTAGACCAAACTCTCGCTTTTGGGGACAAAAAATAAGAAAAACCCACCTTTTAGGGGACATAATGTGTGTATAGTGTCTAGAGGACTAACAACACGTACACCTCAGACAAGGAAGCCCGCTATGCATTTTGAAAGTTGGGTTACCGACAGGTACTCAAACGTCTCGCTCAGCTCCGCTGTCAAGCGTCATTCATCTCACGGTGGGCTCAAGAAATTCCACAAGGCCCTCCACATGGCGGACAGTATGGTTCGCGGTGAGACTGTTGTGGACTTTGTTGTCGGCAAATACAGTGGCTTGGGCGATACGCTGATGGTGATTACCAACGAACGTGTACTTCTGCTCCGCAACACTTTCCAGACCGGGCAGAGCCTTTCTTTTGATCTTCAAACGCTGGATCAGGCCAAGCTCAGCTATTTCCCGTTGCTAGGTCATACTCTCACCCTTAATGGTCACCGACTCAGCCGTATCCCAGCACCCTTTGTCGCTGTTCTGCGCAACCTGCTGACTGCAAAGCTCTCAGAACACTGGGCAGTAGCTGCCTAACCAGGCTTCCCCACAGCAATTTTCAAACCGGCCCCGCCCTTTACCTGCGGGGCCGGTTGTGTGCCTACCGCATGTTTAGGTGATTTTGGCAGGGACTAACTCACCCCAGTGAGTTGTCCCGCGCGGTGAGAGCATGTCGCGCTTCATTTCCCAGCCTGCGGGTGCGGAAAATCCAGCTAGGCCCAGACCCACGGCAGCCTGGCCGCACCGCTCTCGTATGCGATTCATTAAGCCGGCGATATCCTGGGCCTCATGCTGATAGGCCAGCCCTTCAAGCGGCAGGTTAAGGCCCGCTGGCACGAGGTCACTGAGTACAATTCCCGCCCGGACATAGGAGGCATACCCTGTATCTACCTGTTCCAACAGGCGGAGGGCGGCGCGGGTAAGAACCAGCGGGTCAGCGGTTTTTCCCGGGAGCTTGACCTGCACTGAGGGGTAGTGAGCCTGACCCACCCTAAAGGGGCTTGTACCGCAGTAGGCCGTGAGTAGGCCTGCTAACTGGCTGTGGCCAATCAGGCGTTCAGCACCCCGCTGAGCGTAAATACTGAGTACCTGGTGCATCTGGTCACGGGTTGTTATGGGGGTGGAAAAGGAACGCGAATAAATCAGTTGCTCTTTGAAGGCTCGTTCCGGCTCAAGCTCGATAGCCTTGACCCCATTCAGTTCCAGGACCGTACGCATGAGCACCACACTAAACCGTTTGCGGATGAGTTCTGGGGGCGACTGTGCAAGATCTGCGATGGAAGCAACCCCCATCTTCTCGAGCCGCACCGTTGTGCGCCTACCCACCCCCCATACTTCGGAGACCGGCAGAGCAGCCAGAAGGGCCTGCCTGCGCGCAGCAGGCAGCAGACCCCAGACGCACACACCGTTGAGGGCAGGCACCTTTTTAGCGGTCTTATTGGCCAGCTTAGCCAGCGTTTTGGAGGGGGCTACCCCAACACACACGGGGACGCCCACCCGGCGGGTTAAATCCGCTTTGATAGCGTGTGCCAGATGGTGCGCCTGGTCTTGGGTCACGGGCGCGGTCAGGAAGGCCTCGTCAATGGAGTACTGCTCAAAGTCGGCTGCGTGCTCTTGGAGGACGGACATAACCCGTTGGGAGATATCGCCATAAAGCTCATAGTTTGAGGAGCGTACAGCGACTCCTTGGCTTTCTGCGCGTTCTTGCACCTGATACCAGGGAGTTCCCATAAGATAGCCCAGCGCCTTGGCCTCAGCCGAAAGAGAGATGACACAGCCGTCGTTGTTGGAGAGCACCAGTACCGGCCGCCCCAACAAGGAAGGGTCGAGCAGGCGTTCGCAGGAGACGTAGCAGGTATTGATATCTATATGAAAGATCAGGTTAGACATGGTGCAGGCAGCGGGTCACAACCCCAAAAATCAGGAAGTCAGATTCTTCTGGGATAGGGATGGGTGGGTAGGCGGGGTTCTCGGGCAGCAACCAGCCGCGACCTGCCCGGTCGGTGTGGAAACGTTTGATGGTGAACTCACCATCGATAGCGGCTACGACGATGGAGCCTTCTACCGGTTCGAGGGAGCGATCCACGATAATTTCGTCACCGTCTGCGATCCCCGCATCGACCATAGAGGAGCCGGTGACGCGCAAAATATAGGTGGCCGCGCGGTCCCTAATTAGGATGTCGTTGAGGTCGATGCTGGTGGCCCGGTAGTCCTGGGCGGGTGAGGGAAAGCCGGCTGGCACGGCGACATCGGGGCTGGGAACCAGCAGGGGGCTACTCGCGTAAAGCCGAGCAAGGAGGGTAACTTTCATACCCCTAGAATAGTACATATATTCTATATTTGTAGAATATATGTACTAATTATTGAGGTTGGGCTGGGTTGTTCAGGGAGCATTAAATAAGCCCTACAGGAACAGATCATTCCTGGAAGGTGGGTCGAGAGAGCATAACCAAACAGAGAGACAGCTAGAGAGAATATTCCAAGATTTACCTACCCTGTGTCATGCTGGGTGTGCGCTTACCTTTAGTCCGCCCCAGCACCCCCGGAGACACATCATGGCATCACTTGATCAAGTTACTTTCGACTACTCAATGAGAGCAAAAGAGTATGCTAAAGCCCTTGGAGACATGAGGGCTACCCAGGAGCCAGACAGGGACCTCATCACGGAATGGTGTGGATCTTTCTCAGGGAAAATTCTTGATTTAGGGTGCGGCCCAGGACATTGGACGCACTATATTGCAGCTCAGGGCAAAACTGTACTAGGGGTAGACCCTACTCCCCTGTTTATAGAACTCGCTTCGGCAAAATATCCTCACGATAATTTTGAAGTAGGAACCATTGCCGACACTTGTTCAGGGGACTACCAGGGAATTCTCGCTTGGTACTCGTTGATTCATTGTTCCCCTGATGACCTCAAGAAGGAACTCAAGCTGATTCACTGGGCCCTCCCCAAGAAGGGTAGCTTACTCATTGGCTATTTCCGAGGAGAAGCGTTGGAGCCATTCGATCACGCAGTAACTCAAGCCTGGTACTGGCCGGATAGCTTCATCACCAACCTACTGACAGAAACCGAGTTCAGCACCCTCAAACAAGAGCACCGGGTATACCCAGGCACAAGGGCGCACGGGGCAGTTATTGCAACTAAAGAATAACTGCATAGGGAGGGTGTTCATAACCCAAAAGGCCCTCTCCCGCTGGATTCCCGCGATAAAGGACAAAAAGAAAAGCGCCTCACTTTTCGTGAGACGCTTTTCGTCTTGGTTGCGGGGACAGGATTTGAGCCTGTGACCTCCGGGTTACAAGTCCCGGTATATATTCGAGCCGCCATCGCAACGCTCTATACACAAAGGCTACTTCATGCCTCACGCTAGCCAACTCAAGAGCGATCTTTATCCTCTCATAGCAGCATCCCACACCTTGGTAGAAAACTCGTACTCGATATGATTCACGCGCAGAAAACGAGGTGCGTGATGATGCCAGTCTTTAAAGCTAGTCCCGGTATCGTTCCAAAAACCTCTTACGATATATACCTTCTGGGGAGGTGGCCACAGACCAGAAAACCAAATATCGCAGTAGCCCCTATCAAGATGAATACCTACAGCTTTCTGGCCTTTTCGAGCTTTTTGATACACCCTAATCTACCCGAAGAACCATCAGGTTGTGCTGACGGGCATACCCCACGTGTTGCTCAAACTCGGCCTTCCGCCGTTGGCGCCGAGCGACAATTCCTAACGGATCTCTCCAGTTAAACCCCATCTGCATTCTTCTTTCTATGAACAACGCCCCAAACATACAAAGAGTTATGACTCAAGCTACCAGTATTCACACTATCGTAAATGTCATACAATGAATACATGACTACACCAACCATCTCCGATAGCGTCCTCACCATCAGAGTTCCCTCATCACTCAAAGAACGCCTAACCAACCTAGCAGCGGCCTCTGACCGCTCCGTGGCTTACTGTGCACGCACCCTCATCGAAGAACACATCGCAGACGCGGAATACGCCGCAGAACTTCACGCCAAGGTAAAGGCAATCAAAACCGGAGAACGCCGCGCCTACACAGCAGAAGAAGCACGAAAAGAACTGGGACTCTAATTTATGCAAGCCTCCTCATGGAGCCTTATCTACGACCCAGACTGCATCAAAGCGCTCAAAAAACTCGATAAGCCAACCACTCGTAGAATTATGGACGCGCTCGACCGGCTTGCAGAATCACCCACACCACAAGCTCATTGCAAAGCACTTACCGGGGAATTCACAGGCCTATGGAGGTACCGCGTGGGTAACTACAGGGTCATCCTTGACCTTGACCAAGGTGAGCTTATTATCCTCGCCCTTAACGCTGGACATCGCTCCAAAATTTACCGCTAAGTCCGGGTATTCACAGCATTAGTCACCTCCTACAGAAAATCTAATCTGTAGAAAGGTCACAAGGTGACTACATGGACTGCTTGTATCACCACTTTTAATAACTGGCTCCTAGCGGCAGGACGCCAACAATCCACTGTAAACACCCGCACGCGGTGGCTCAAACTTCTCGCTTAGGGCTACCCCCAACACCACACCCAGCTCACCCAGCAACTAGCGAACAAGCTCGCTTAACTCTATGCAATCCAGCAGCAATTAGAGCAAGCGCAGGAAGACTCCGATGCTACAAAGCGAAGGGTCGAGCAGCGTTCGCAGAAGACGTAGCAAGCCTTGATCTCTATATTGAAAAAGAGGTCAGACACGGTGCAGGCAAACCACCTTGTGGATAATCCGCGATACAGGACAAAAAGAAAAGCGCCTCACTTTTCGTGAGACGCTTTTCGTCTTGGTTGCGGGGACAGGATTTGAACCTGTGACCTCCGGATTACAGGCCCCAATCTATGCCTGCGTCCTGCAAGCAACCTTGCTTCTGAAAAGATTTTACACTGCTGCCACTAACAGCACGCCATACCTGTAGGCAGGGAAATGCACCGATTGCCAGCACTAGCCAATGGGCGAGAGATGGCCGCATTTCTCGCCCAGAATGGCTTCGCCGTTACGAAAACCAAAGGTGGGCATTACAAAGCAACCCACCCAGCGCACCAAGACAAACCCGCCGTACGGTTCGCATCATCTCCCTCAGATTACAGGTGGGCACGTAATACGCTTTCCTGGATTCGCCGAACCTATAGAATCGACCTCACTAAAAGCTGATATAAGCCCATCAAATCGTGCAGAACCTCATGGACACATCCCTGGGTCTACGTCCGAATATACGACTTGTAGACCAAGGAAATACAAACATGGATTCTGAATGGGCACCCCATATCAGCTACTTCACTAACTGGCTTTTGGCGGCAGGCCGCCAACCGTCAACTATCACAACCCGCACCCGCTGGCTGCAACTACTAGCCCGAACGTACCCAGCCCATACTCCCCTATCCATAACCCATACCGAGCTCTCGGAATGGATAGCAAACCCCCGATGGAAGCCTGCATCAAAGAAAAGCGCCCTAGCCACAGCTAGACGCTTCTTTCACTACCTAGAAATCACAGGCACCCGCCCAGATAACCCCACCAAGCTCTTACTCTCGGTTAAGGTCCCTAGGGGCAAAGCCCGCCCAATCCCAGACCAGGTGCTCACAGGCGGACTGGCACGAGCTGCCGCCGCCGAAGAAATCTTCATGATCCTGCTGGCCGCCTATGCAGGGCTGCGCCGTTTCGAGATAGCCAAACTGCATACCAACGACTATGTAAACGGCTGGCTCACCATCAGAGGCAAGGGACAGGTCATGCGCCATATCCCCGCTCACCCCGTACTCAAACCCTACCTAGAGCTCAAAAGTGCCGGCTACTATTTCCCCGGCAGGTTCACCGGCCACCGGCACCCAGACAACATCGGAAAGAACATCTCTCGACTTCTAGAAGGCGACTTCTCAACTCATCAGCTACGCCACTGGTTCGCAACCACCACCTATGCCCGGTGCAAGGACATACGTGCCGTTCAAGAACTCCTAGGACACGCGGATGTAGCCACAACTCAGTCCTATATCGGAGTAGAAGATGAACAACTCACCGCTGCCATCTCAGCGCTCCACCGATTTACACAAGAAAACCTACCCTCGAATACCTAAAAACAACGCTGCCCCGCATGAAAGGACCTGCTGACATGGCAGTAGCAACCGAATACAAAATCAAACTATCCTGCGGTCACACAGAAACACGCGACCTCTCCGATCAGCCAGCTCATAACCGCAAATCCTATGCATCCTGGCTCTCGAAAAAAGGATCCTGTCACAAATGCTTCATCAAAAACAACCAGGCAGAAATCGAAGCCAAACGTCTAGAAGTCGCAACCAGCAACATGCAGAAGTTCGAACTCCAAGACCTCGAAGGCACCGAACGGCAACAGCACTACGGGCTGTTAGTACGCGACCGCCTGCTAGTCCAGGCCATCGAGCATTTCTTACGCGGTGAAGAGCCACCGTTCAACGACGACGAGTTCGAAAATCGTATTCTTGAACCCGCCCGCCGGTTCTCACACGCAGGCTGGTGGATGGACAACAAGGACACGGCACCTGACGAGCTCCTAGAGATGTTCGATTCCTTCCGCACAGACCCCAGCAACCAAGAAGGCGTCAACGAAAACCCCTTCTAAGGAAACACACACTGAAACATTTCAGCAGCGGTGAGTCCCTCCCAAACGGAACGGCTCACCGCTGCGTCGTTTTAGAACACCTAATCCCCCGCTGATTTACACCCCTATAAACCCCCCAGAATAACCCAGGACAAGAAGAATTCAACGACCAGAGAGCAAAACGAACCTCATGACCGAGACAGACAACGCTCAGCTTCAACTCTCGCCCACCTCGCTAACCGTCAAAATCGACGGAGTCACCATCTCCACCCCTACCTGGGACAAAGCCCTCAAATTACTCTCACAACAAGCAGCAATCCGCCGCCGCCTCATTAATTTCACTATCTGCGACAGTGATAGCACTGAGCATGCGGTGAACTCCATCAACCAGGCCGAGCAAATACAGGGAGCTGTCGGTAATCCTCAAGCAAATGTAATTCTCAATCAATGGGCCATCCAGAACGCTGCCGGCCAGTCCCTGATCACTTTCCCTACTCTCACTGCCGCGCAGAAACACATCCAACTAGTAGCCGATATTTGCCGCGCTTCAATCCTTGTTAATATCACTGGAACCAGACCCGACACCGAATTTCCACATACATTCAGCCCAGACGGTATAACTAGCGGTTCTGTGACCGAGCTATCTCAAACTGAGCTAGAGGATACCCTTCTGGCAGCCGATCTGAATAAACCTGACTCAGAAACTCATAAAAAGCACACGGAGAACGATGGTGAACCTTCTGCTGTCCCAAATGGGACAGCAGAACCTAACGAGGAACCAGCCCCAGCAGTCTTCCTCTTCGAAGATACCGATCAAACTAGCGAACCACAGAAAACTCCCCTACTGGAAAACCTTACTGGCTACATCAAAACCATTGAGACCCCAGCAATCCTTATGCCTACCCGTAATAAATTTATAGCCGGTGGCGCTGTAGCCTTAATCGGATTGGCGGCCTTTGGGCTAACAGCCCCACTGCTGTCCGCGCACGATACCACCGCCACCGTCAAACTCACCGATACCTCAGTATCAGTTCCAGTAGGCTACGCAGAAACTCCACTCTGGTCCATCAACATCCCCGAAGACGCACAGGTCAAAGCAACGCGCACCGCTACAGCTCTCATCGGTAAGGAAACCCTATCCCTCTACAACAGTGACACCGGCGAAAAGATTCGCGACATCTCATTAGACAGCCCAATCACAACCTTTGGAGAAGTCGCTCTCGGAGAAGAAACAGCCGTTGTCTGGCGAACAGGGAATACTCTTCAGGCATGGACACCATCAACAGGGGTAGACAAAGACCTGCTAACCGTAGACATAACCAGTGATACCGCGCTCTCCGGTTCAGGTGGGAACTTGTTAGTAACCACGCCCTCACAAACCCAAGTTCTCACCAAAGACGGCCTCAAAAAATACACCGTCCCAGCTGACCTATCAGCAATGGCAGCTACAGAAAACAGCATCGTTGCAGGCAACTTTAGCCCAACGGTCTACACCCTAGGCCAGGACGGCAAAGCTACATCTGAAACAACCCTCCAAGTCCCCACAGAGGGCCAATCCATTCATTCTTGGGAGCACGCCGATGAGAACATAACCGTCACTATCTGGGCACTAAACCCAGAGGCAACATGCGACTCAACAGATAAAAGCGGTTGCGATGAAGATGTGACCGTAGCTATCCACTCGCTACATGACGGCAGTATCACCACTAGCTACGAAACCAAACTCGAAGCTGTAGCGGGGATGACCTGGGTAGACGGTGAATCAGACCTCTACGGTGGCTTTGGCCCTTACGTTATCGACGAAAAAACCGGCCAACAGGTCACAGCCCTTCCCAAGGGGCTGAAGGCCGAAAAAATCAAGGGAAACTTCACTCTCTCAACTGATGAGCAAGGGCATACTGTCATTTTCCACTCTGATAACGACGGATACGAGCTCACCAGCGTACTCCTAGCTCAAACCACCTCCCAGGCAATCTTGCAACAAGGCAATCGAATTGTCTCCTACCCACTTGCCTCAGTCTAAAGACCTCTAGCCATTCAACGACCAGATAAAGGAAACCCCATAATGGAACATCCACAGAACGAATCAGCTTTTACCCGCTCCACGGTGCGGTGCGCTCTAGTTTTAGCACCGATAGTTGTCGGAGCTTCTACCTTTGGTGGCATGAGCGTGGCTAACGCACAGCAGGATCTCCCATCGCGACCATTTGTAGCCGCCAGTGCCACCGCTGAGCCTACTGCAAGCCCCACTGCTACACCGACAAAGTCGCCCTCCCCTGCCCCTAGTACCCCAGTGTTCAAGGCTGAAAAGATTCAGGTTACTTTAGGTGAGGAAGTAACGTTGAAAATCGCTGGTTATGCACCGGAGCAGATGGTCAAGCTGGAGATTCTTAATAGCGAGGGTAAACCTGTTGACCTAAATGCTGAGGATGAAGAAAGTACCAGCCTCGAAGCGGTAGCCGGTGAGAGTGGTGAGGTTGAGTTCATCTTTACGTTGTCAGATGTTGCCCCCGGTGAGTACAAGGCCAAGGCAGTAGCCGAGGGTTATGCTGATGCTGAAGCTGATTTAGAGATTAAGGCTGCCGCTGAGACGGCACCCACCGAACCAGTTGAACCGGCACCTGCGCCTACCGACCCCGCACCGGAACCGGAACCGGCACCCACCGAACCAGTTGAACCGGCACCTGCGCCTACCGACCCCGCACCGGAACCGGAACCGGCACCCACCGAACCAGTTGAACCGGAACCGGCACCCACCGAACCAGTTGAACCGGAACCGGCACCCACCGAACCAGTTGAACCGGCACCCACCGAACCAGTTGAACCGGAACCGGCACCCACCGAACCAGTTGAACCGGAACCGGCACCCACCGAACCAGTTGAACCGGCACCTGCACCTACCGACCCCGCACCGTCTCAGCCCACTCCAATCAACCCTGGCCCGGTTGAGCCACCCAATCAGAACGAACAGCCTTCGCCCAGTCCATCACCGATCCAGCGCACCCCTCACACCGTCGAGGTAGCACCAGTTGAAGATGGAACAACCAGTGAGAGCATCACCAGTAATGCGCAGCTAGAAGATCTACAGGCTGCCCTACCCAGCGAGCATGAAGCGCGCACTGATTCCAAAGAGTTAGCACTTGGACTCGACAGTTTTGTTTCACCTCAACGTCCTAGCACCGATACTGTCGGCCCTCGGGAGTTCAGTGAAAGTTTGCAAGCAGCTCAGCTTCCCTCAAGGGAACAAGCAGCGAGGGTCGAAGAAAAGTCCAAGAGTCGTGAGTTCAGTCAGGCACCAACAGCAGTGCCTACACCCAGCACAGTTGTAGCTCAGGAAAGCAAAAGTACCCAGAATAATCCTCAAGAGCCAGAGTCTTCCGGTATCTGGGGATGGGCTCTTGGCGGGTTAGCAGCACTCTTACTTCTGGCAGGTACGTACTTTGCCCTCTTCCGGAATAAAAACTAAATAGCCCCAAGTACTTAGCTGCGGCCTGCAGGTTCTACAGGACGCAGCTTCTTCATGGGGGCTACCGCCGCCCCCACACCCCCGCGCCAGCACCGTGCTGGACCGCGCTGCCGCACAAAACCCGGCCCCTCCTTACGCGCAGAGCGCGACAGGGGGCCGGGTTTTGCTTGCCTTGAAAGACCGTGGGCCAGTAAGAGCGGGTTAGGATGAGAGTTCAAGTCGGTCAGTCTATTCAGCTTCTTCTGTACTAGCCTTGGTGGTTAGGTACTTTTGACTTCAAGATTGGCTAGGATATTCTCTGTTTAAAGGGCGGTAACCTAAACCACAGGAGTTCCTTATAGTGCAAACATATCTGAGTATCCCTGAAATCTCCGTGATGCTTGGCTACAAAGGACCAAATGGACTAGCACAGATGCTACGTCGTTACCCTGTACCACCAGTTGCTCGATTTGGGAAGACCCCAGCCTACTCGCATGAGCAGTACCAGTGGATGAAGAGCAGGTTCGGCCCTAAATCCACACTGAGCTATCGCTACAACTGGAGAACTCCTTGGGACGGGACAGATCCAGTTATCTACTGGAACTACCGCATGGTAGGTGAGTACCTTGGAATATCCCGCGCCCATGCTTTCCTGATTCTGCACCGACAGGAGATAGAATACGATGCTATTTCAGGAACCTCAAAGGGCTGGCTCCCAGAAACCATTAAACGCCTAAAGTTATCACCTAGTAATCGATAGTCTGGCTGCTGCCCATAGCTTTGTTCTTTGCTTTAAGCCTAGAAATCGTTGCTCTTGAAACACCGAAGGCTTTAGCCACCTGATTTTCACTCATACCGGAGGCTAATGAGCTTAAAGCAGCTTGCTGTTGCTCCGGGTCGAGAGCAGGTTTACGACCGCCTACGCGTCCCTGAGCCCTGGCGTGAGCCAAGCCATCTTTAGTGCGTTCTACCAGCAGTTCACGTTCCCACTGAGCTAGGGAAGCTAGGACACTAAGAACCAACCTCCCCTGCGGAGTGCTGGTATCGAGGCTAGTATCCAGTGCTCGGATAGTAATTCCGCGCTGATCGAGCTCTTGGACGGTTTTGAGCGTATCGACAGTGGAACGCCCTAACCTATCCAACCGTGTAACCACTATGGAATCTTTTTTGCGGGCGTAACTTAGTATCTCCCGAAAGGCAGGGCGAGCAGTCTGCGCACCAGAAGCTATATCGGTGAAAATTTTTTCACACCCGTACTGCTGTAGTTGCTGTTGTTGACTGCGGACAGATTCTACTTGGCCAGGTGTGGAAACGCGGATATAGCCTAGCTTCACGACTAGCTTTCCACCTCATCTTGTTCGTTCGGAGCGACCTTATTCCCGTAGTAGAAGCTAATACAGTACTGTGGGGAAAGAATGAGCGCAAGAAATATGATGATAATAATAATTTCCCTAACATCGCCACTAAGTGGTCGCTTCGGGTTTCCTAACAATAAGGCGATAAGAAAACTGGAAAAGGCATAGCAGCTCACAATGGCCCCACGGTTAAATCTGAAGTGATATTCCGGTGTTTTACTACGCAAAATAAGCCACGATGAGATCAGCACCATACCCAACGGGATTCCAAGAAGTGCCCCGAGAGCCTGTAACAGAAGGCCATCCACCAGTCCATCTGACGCACGGCCCCAAAGAATCAGAACAAAAGTTAGTGTCAGCCCAATCGTTATCCAGGCTCCTATTTTAGAAAGTTTTCTTACATCTTTTAAATTCATCATAAGTTTCAGCCTTCCTGGGAGTTGTTTCTAAAACGAAGGTTTCTGATACAGCAACAGTAGCAGCACCCGAACCCTTTTCCTAGGGGCCTTGAATAGTATCAAAACCCTGTGTCAAAACTAGCGCGTCTCAAAACAGTTGCACAAGGGGTTTTTGATACAAAAGGCTGGTCGCGCCGCCACCCACCCGGATTAGTACATACTTTCTAATATAAGTAGAATGTTTGTACTATCATGTGTTCCATGAAAGAACGCACCTCAAGATACCAGCATGATCCCTCACTCAAACATGGCTAGCCTAATATTCCATGTGGACATCAACTCCTGCTATGTCTCTTGTGAACGCATCCTAGACCCCGGACTGGTTGGAAAGCCCGTGGTGGTGCTATCGAATAATGATGGCTGCATCATCGCGTTATCAGCGGAAGCCAAAGCCCTGGGCTATACGATGGGTGACCCTTGGTTCAAAGTAGAAGCAAGAGCCAGAGCGCAAGGTGTGATAGCCCGGTCTTCAAACTATGAGCTCTACGGCGATATATCTCAGCGGGTCATGGCCGTACTCCAAGAACACGCTGCAGTATTTGAGCAGTATTCCATTGACGAAGCGTTCCTAGAAGTCCCCCTCCCGGCCCAGCAAGCTAGAGCCTTCGCTCTGAAGCTAAAGGGGCTTTTAGCACGGCGGGTAGGTGTGCCGGTCTGTGTTGGAGTAGCTAGCACCAAGACCCTGGCCAAGCTGTCCAACAAGACAGCTAAGAAAGTTCCGGCGCTCAATGGAGTTTGTGTTTGGGAAGACCTGCCAGAAGAGCGGAAACATGCGCTCTTTAGCTCTCTGCCGGTCAGTGAAATATGGGGTGTCGGATCGCGGACCACAGCCAAGCTAGAAAAAATGGGCATTAGCTCAATTGCCCAGCTTGCGGCGGCCCCGCCCCACATTATTCGCAAGAAGTTCAGCGTGGTTCTGATGCGGACTGCCCTAGAACTCAACGGGACTAAGGCTATGGTCTTAGAGGAAGAGCGGGCGTTCAAAGAACAGCTGATTTACTCCCGTGCGTTCTCCGCTCCAGTAGAGAATCGGGAGGATTTGCGTCAGGTGCTTAGTGTGTATGCCCAGCGCGCAGCTTCAAGGCTCTACCGCAGTAATCAGTTGGCAGGGTTACTGACCGCCTTTTGCGGGACCTCTCCTTTCAGCAACGCGCAAAGCCACTACCCCTCCGTTCAAGTAAAGTTGCCGGGCAAGACTGCTGACCCCCTGCTACTTACCAAGGCCGCGGCCATGCTTCTGGATAAGGTTGATTTTGCACGAGTTTCCTATGTGCGTGCCGGTGTTATGCTTACGGACTTAGTGCCTGCTGATGTGCATATCCCCTTGGATGGGTTGCGGTATCGGCATGAGGCCAGGAACATTGCAGGGTTACTGGCTGAAGTTCAGGAGCGCTGTGGTGCCGGAGCTATTGGTCTGGGAGTTGCGGGGCTGGCGGTACCCAGTGAATGGGAGATGAAGAGGGCAATGTTATCTCCCAGGGGCACTACACACTGGGGCGAGTTGGCTCTGGCAAGGATATGACAAATTAAAGAAGCCTAAATCCGTATGAGTGCAGGGTCTGGTTGCAAGTGCAGCCAGACCCCTTTTGCATGCGCGAGCAGCTGTTGCAGATTGCAAGACTCCCCCATTGCACATTGCTTGCGCAACATCCCACTCTGGCACCGGAAGGGAGCGAGTGGTCAAGAAGAAATTGCAAAGAAGAGTTTTTGCACATGGAAAGAAGTACGAAACTCCTCGCAATGCATTTACCCAGTGGAATGGCAAGATCTGCAAGCAATAGCTGAAGCAAGCTGCAGCTGCACATTGCAAACTTGCAAATATAACCCCATTGCACAGTGCAGGTAAGTCCCCTTGCAAGCAACAACGGCCAGCAAGTAAAACTGCACAACGCTCACGCGACAACGCGCCAACCAGCACCTCATGAAACAACCACTAACAATCACAAAGAACACCCAGACCAAAGGCCCGCCAGCAACCACAAGATAAACCAACCACACAAGCCCAAAGACCCCAAGCACAGCAGAAAAACCCCACACCAAAAACCAGCCAAAAAATCCTACACACCTCTGGCATTGAAATGCACTACCGCTGAGTTGGCTCAGCGATTCTGTTTTACGCTAGCTCCCCTCAAGCCGAATACACGGCATGACTAGGACCCTCAAATTCTGCCTTGTATGCGGGGCAGAACTACCTTTAGGAAGCGCCAAGAAACGTAAGTTCTGCAACGCTACCTGCCGCAACCGAGCAACATGGCGTAGACAACATGGGAAGCCCATTGCAGACTTACCAGCAACTGCAGCCGAACTTCTAACGCTCACCCAGCAACTTGCAGATGCACGCAAGGAAACCAGTAGAGCGCAAAAGCAACTTGCAAAAGCTCATGCAAAGAACCATGCACTCAAATCGCAACTGCAATCTGCAAAAACCGCCCTGCAAGCACTTGAAAATGCATCTGCAACTCAGATTGCGAAAGCGTACCAACTGGCGCAAGAAGAAAATGAGCAACTGCGACAGGACAATGAGCAACTCGCGAACGAGCTCGCTAAGCTCCATGCAGTCGGGCAGCAATTAGAGCAAGCGCAGGAAGACTCCAAAGGTGCAGAGCGATATGCACGCAAATTACGAGCAAGCTACGGCACGCTCTTTGAGCGTTGGTTTACCCAAGCACAACGACTCTCAGTCGTTGCACGCGACCTTCTTTTCTACGCCCCTTACTACTACCGGGCAACCGAGCAATCGACCTGGAGCCAAGAGGATTACGAACGGCACAGCCGTTACCAGCAGCTCAAAGCTCATCCACCCCAGCGCCCCCGAAGGAAATAAAAGATGACAGTCTCAATCTCTCGTATGAACATCGAGTATTACTTGTCAACGGTAGCTGTTGGTGACTCTGCTGAGTCACGCAAACATCTCACCAACTACTACACGGCCTCCGGTGATCCAGCCGGCCGGTGGTTTGGGTCAGGACTAGCAGGAATCGGACGCTCCAACGAGCAAACCGTTACCAAAAAAGATGCACGAGCAGTCTACGAAGACCTGGCCCATCCTGATACCAAGATACCTCTGGGTAAACGCCCCATGAAAAAGACTGAGGCACCCCAAGACGCCAAAAACGCCTCAGGTAAAACGGCTAAGAAAACCCGTGAAGCAGTCGCTGGTTTTGACCTTACCTTCTCCGCACCTAAAAGCGTTTCAGCACTTTGGGCTATTTCAGATTCAGCAACTCAAACCGTTATCCATCAAGCCCACCAAAATGCCGTTCGTACATCTTTGCTATGGCTCGAAAACAGCATTATTCAATCCCGTGCAGGAGATGGAGGAATAGCAAAGGTAGAAGTTGAAGGAATAATTGCTAGCCTATTTGACCACTACGATTCACGTGCCGGGGACCCCCAAATACACACACATGCCGTATTAGCTAATCGAGTTCAAAGGAAGAGTGACGGCGCGTGGGTAACGCTTGATTCATACGCATTACATAAATGGGTTGTTGCAACGTCAGAAATGTACAACGCTATCCTCTTTGATGAACTCACTGAGCTAGCAAATACTGAAACTGAACAGCGGCAAGCTCTAAAAAATGCAATGAAATTAGACGAGAGCCAATCTAAAGGAAATCGTCGAATTGAACTTATCGGCGTACCTGACGAACTAATTGCCGAATTCTCACAACGCTCAAATGAAATTGAGAGAATCACCAATCAAAAGATAGAGGACTGGAAAGCTAAAAACGGCGACAAGATAAGCAAAAAGCTTATTTTAGAGTTCCGTCAACAAGCTACCCTTGAGTCTCGCAACGCCAAGGTCGCCCAGAAACTCCCCCTGCAATCACGGCTCTACCAGTGGCGTCAACGCGCACGCGCATTAGGACTTACACCCGACGAAATAGTACACAAGGCTACCGGACATCACGCTGCAACCTATACCCTTGAGACCTTCAGCACCAAAGCTATCGAAGAAATCGCTACCCACGTCTTAGAGCGCACCATAACCAAACACCCCGCCTTCAATCGCGCTAATCTCACTGCTTCAACACACAGGCTTCTGGGTAATATCCGATGCACCAACCTCGAAGAACGCGCAGCTATCACCAACAAAATCGTTGATACTGCAGTAGCGGCGGCCGTTGAGCTTACCCCAGACCGCTACCAGCTTGACCATCTAACTCAATCTGGGCTTACACTACGAGGGACAAGTGTCTTTGACCTTTCAGAAGAAAAGCTCTACACCACCCGGGCGTTCCTCAACATAGAAGCTGATCTCATGCGCGGAGCAACCACCGCCACCGGAGCTCACCTTTCAGAAACCGAAAAAGCACGTCAGGTACTCAGTGAGCACGTTAGCGATAAAGGGCATGCGTTAGCACCTGACCAGCTAGAAGCTGCCTACCAAGTCACCACCAGCTCCCGCGCAATAAACGCCATCATTGGCCCAGCAGGGACAGGGAAGACCTCAACCCTTGCAGGTGTGCGTGCAGCGTGGGAAGCAACCTACGGCCAGGACTCCATCATTGGATTGGCTCCATCTGCGGCCGCAGCAGAGGTGCTGGCTAAAGACTTGGGTATCTCAACAGAAAATACCGCTAAGTGGCTCTATGAATCAGTTGGTGACGGCGTTGCCCGCCGAGCTGAACGATACCAACGTATCAACAAACGGATCACAACTCTTGAAGCCAAACAAGCCAAAGACCCGAGCTCACGATTTATAGCCGCGGCTCTGGATGCAGAACGCACAAAATTAGCAACCGTCATCGCTGAGCAGTCTAAGTACCGCATCCGTGCCGGACAACTGGTGATAGTCGATGAAGCGTCCATGTCAGCGACAGCCGATTTGCATCAGCTTTACAGCCAGGTGCAGGCAGCAGGCGGAAAAATGCTATTGGTCGGGGACCCCAAACAGCTGGATTCTGTCGATGCCGGGGGCTTCTTAGGGTGGATGGAAAATAAAGGCCACTCAGCAAACCTTACTAGCGTCTGGCGTTTCAAAAATGACTGGGAGAAAGCGGCCTCGCTTGCCCTTCGACAGGGTAATACTGATGTCATAGCTACCTACCGAGAAAAGGGTCGCATCATCGGTACGGATAGTCCACTTGACTCTGCCTATGAAAGCTGGCTTGTAGATACCAACGCCGGTCTCAGCTCAGTACTCATTGCAGGAACAAACGCTGATGTTCTAGCGCTGAACCAGCGTGCCCAAGCTGAACGAATCAGTCAGGGAGCCGTGGACACATCTAAGGCTACGCCTATCCGCAATGACCTGATTGCTCACATAGGTGACACTATCCTGGCCCGTCAAAACAACCGCCAGCTCACCGATGAAAACGGGAACTTTATTAAGAACGGCACCAGGCTGACAATTACCGATATTGACTCCACCGCCATCATTGCCCAACGAGAGGACAACAGTGCAACAGTCCACCTTCCGAAAGAGTACGCACAAGAAAGCATCGAATTAGGGTATGCCTGCACCATTCACCGTTCCCAGGGGCTAACCGTAGATACTGGGCATTTAGCACTCGATGACGGCTACAACCGTGAACAGCTCTATGTCGGCATGACCCGTGGACGGCAGTCCAACACTATGCACGTTCCTACCCCTGAAGAAGAGCAAGATACGGCCGATAACTGGGGCATCATGAAAAAAGTGCACGCAGAAAGCGTGGAGGAGTTTGTAGCCGGAATTATCCGGAAATCTGATGTGGACAAAACAGCTCACGAAGTCCGAGACGCTGAGTATGGTTGGTCGCTGGATTTAGGGCGGTCTGTATCGGAACTTGACTACGTTGCTGACCTCGCCGCAACTAGACGAACCCACCAGTGGTTTGAAAAGCAGTTCGGTCAAGATCTACGCGCAGTCGCTGATACACCTGAGCTAAAGAAGCTCATCAGAGCGGTTAAGGCTTCAGACGCTGATTTTGCTGACCTACCGGCCGGAGCCAATATTGCCGATGCTACAGCCTATTTTCGGCGCAAAAAGGCCCCCAGTGACTTCTCGCTACTATCAGCCCCCCGGCACCTAACCAACGATGAGGCAGAGGCATCAATGGCCATCACTTCCAAAATCGAAAACCGGTTGGCTGAGCTCAAAGTTCTACATGCTGAAGACCCCTGGTTCATGGAGCTACAAGAGCGAGCACCGGAGGCCACAGAAGCCGTGCTGACGTGGCGGGCGCTATCACATCAAACGGATGCGGAAACATCGCTTGGACAGCCGCCCAAGACTACCGAAAGGCGGTTGTCGTTCTTGTACGAGACAGTTCTTGATGTGGTGGATAAGGCTGAAAAGTATGAAGCAGAAAAGTATAGGTATAACGACCATGAACAGGTAGATACCGGCGATAACTGGCAGCAGGATAATAACGGCCCAGACTGGGATAACTGGCAGCAGGATAATAACGGCCCAGACTGGGATAACTGGCAGCCTGACTATGGGCCAGATTCATTCTAGCTTCGCAAAAAGGAATCCCACCGGGTATTACCGGTGGGATTCCTTTATTAGCTTCAACTTAATCCCAATCTAACCCGTAGGTTTGACTCTCGGGCTCTTGGAAATGCTGATGATACTGGTCAACTACAAAAGCCGCTTCTGCTGTCCCAGATGGGACAGTTAAAGATTCCTCAGGTTCCTCGGGTGTATCAAACATGCCTTCAGGGTAGCCAAAGCCCCATCCATCAACCGATACGACCATGCCCCCACTATCAGGGTGATCCGGGACCGCGAAATCTGCCTCAGAAATCAGTAAAGACTGTTTGGGGATAACAGCGGTATCGGGATGGTCTACCCACTTCCAGCCTAATTTTTGCTCCGCAATCTCCCGTGCCTGATTCTTTGTCAGGAGCTGGGCAGTTGCAAGCCCCCTCTCCGATTCCCCGGAAGACACTTTAAGCCAGTAGCCCCGGTCCATGTCATTCAACAGCTTATCTTTCCCTACATCAAAAGGAATAGGCCCCGCTGAGCCTGGAATCTCTGGGCGCTTGCCGGGAACACCATCCCACGACCAATCGGTACGTCCAAGATAATGAATCAATTCTGAATGGTCCATAGACTCACCTGCTATCTCCGACAAGAAATTTGCTTGTTCCCCCACCGTCCACTCGGCGTGAGAGTCCATAATGAGCTTTTCCTGCTCGACCAACCGAGCAAACCTGGGGTTATCCATATACTTGCGGAACTCATCGTCCAGCTCGTATTCCACGGCCATCTTGTCTTCAAATTCTTGGTCGCTCATACTCTTACCCCTAAGTCGTTCAACCCTTGCCTCGAATGACTCCTGCCGGTGGGCCAAAAAATCAGCAGGAATAGGAGAAAAATCTAAAGGTGCTTCACGCTCAGCAGGGCTTTGAACTAGCACATCCTTGCTGACCGGTTCTTGGGTAAGTTCACGCACTTCACTTGTAATTTCTTCAGCGCCTGCAGTCCTAAAAAAGGCAACGGTCTGTCCTGCATCATCAACCAGTTTGACGTGGATAGACCATTCTTTCTTATCCAGTGGGGCCCAATCAGCAGGCTTGATATATTGGTCTCTCACCATCTCACGGAGACGAGAGCGCCAAGTCATCGCCTCAGCCTCGGACAAAACCATCACCTGCTGGACACGAGCAGCAAGCTGCTCAACCCCTACTTCTTCCTCATCCATACCCTTCCATCACCTTTCAAACCAAATATGCCAATAACCAACATTTTTTGTTGGTTACACATACTTCTGATTTAAAGGCTCATCTGTAATCCACTCGTACCCTTCCAAGCTCAAAAAAAGTCTTAGCCCACCGCAGCAAACGCTACAGTGGGCTAAGTTCTCCGACCACCTATGCTAAATCAGGCCCGGCATCCCTACTCTGGTCCATCAGCACATGCGCTGGTTTACCAAAATCTGTTGTACTCCGCTCGGACTTTGACACTGGTTCCTGATAAGACTGCCTGTAAACATGAACCATCTCATCGTTCCCTTTGATCAACGTATGCACAGGAGAAAACCCCTTAGACCCAATGAACTGGAAATGAACCCGCTGTGAATGGCCATCAGCTAATGGCTCCACACGATGCACTACCGCATCGCCCTTCTTGGTAGCAATCACATCTCCATAATGGAGGTCCTTAGCTGTCGTGGTATGGGGTTCAGCTCTAATTCCGAGCCTGTCCTCAGCACACAATGGAATACGCACCCCTACCTGGGTAATGGGAGAAAGCGTGAAGCTCACCATCTGGTCTTTATCGTCCAAGCCAGTGATTTGCACGCTCCCGGCGCTACGGGCAGTATGCGTTACTTCCAAACGCTGGCCATAAATATCAATTTCATCACCAGAACGCACACGCTGAATATCCTGAGTGAACCAGTGTTCACCGGTACGATCTGACTCAGGATAACGGGTCACGTTTACCGCCTGGTCCAAGGGGAATGAAGCCGATGCTAGCCCACCTTCACGCAGAACAGTAATATTCACCATCGATTCATTCAGAACGGCTGTACGGTAAACAGGAAGGGGGTCACTGCCAGCTACCTGCACCAAATCACCTACACGCACCTGCGCCGCTGATAGCACCTGATGTTCCGAGAGGCTACGCGGCTCCGAGACAACAATCGTCTCATTGGCGTCTACAAACGCGATACCGTCAAAAACAGAACGAGTATCGGCTGCCCCAGGCGAGACAGTATCACTGTAGTCCGGTGCCGGTGTTGTTTCCACAACATCCTGAGTTTTGGCTTGCACCTGAGAGCGCTCAGCAAGAATCTGGACATACTCACCGGTCTCAGTTTCAACGGACAGAACCTCTCGCCCGTTCTCATCTGCGCTATGGGTATCGGCAACATTTGCTACCATTTGCACAGATTCGCCTGTATCAGCGTCCTCCCCAGAGACAAGAACTTGCTGGCCAACCTGCGGATCAACTACAGGCTCAACATGCTCTTCGCCAACCTTCCACCGGAAGAAGGAAGCCGCAGCTCGGCTTTTGGCGTCGGCAATTTTCACCAGATTAACAAGCTGAGAGTCCTCGGCAATCACCTCAAAACTCTCATCCGCAGTATGCAAAAGAAGAATACGCTGCCCGGTATCTGCATGAGCCCTATTATCCAGTACAGCAGCGCGCGGAACATCGACCAGCTCCCCCGCACCGGTAAGCGCATCATAGCGGGCAACCTGAGAGAGACCTATCAAAGTACCTGTCTCCAATGAAGCGACCCGCATACTGCCAAACGCACTAACCTGCTCAACCAAATCAGCGTTCTGGCTCATCGCTTGGCTAACCTCAACAGCCCGCTGAGCATCAGCAATTTCAAAACGCATATCGGCGGCTGTCGGAACTACAGCCACCTCAATATTGTGTTCATCAAAACTCACATTCAGAATAGCCCGGCGCGAATCAGTAGATACCACGGTGCCAACCATCTCACCCGGTACGTTCTGGGCATCTCGACCAGCAGTCGTCTCTCGTAGCTTACCTTCAAGCTCTGGGATAAAAGCAAAAGCTCCATCACCGGAAGAAACTACCACGGCGTCACCAATCATCAGTTCACGAGCTGAGGCCCTGCGAACCTCACCTGAGACTCCATCAAGTTCCAGAGCAACACGAGCTAATGCCTGGGCCTGAGCTTGGTCAGCCCCCAGCCCAGTGGGACGTACCACGTTTTCTTCATCCAGCGTAGCTAGTCCGTCCGTCAGTCGTTCAACATCATCGGAGTCCACGCCAGAAACCTTCAACACGCCATCATCGAGTAGATACGTCCCTTCTTTCAGCTCAATATCATCGTCTGTACCGGCCCCAACATTTGCAGAGCGCTCAAAATCTAGCTCAACCGGTTCCGGCTCCACCTCAACCACAGGCTCACTCCGTGGAGCTCCAGCAATTACACTCAAATCCACACGGTCTGCCTGCAAGTCACTCACATCAGCAGAAACCGCATGTTCACGCTCACGCCCCAGCAACGAAGTACCAACGAAATCAATACCTTTTTGCGGTAGCCCTTCGCTAAATACAACCGCCTTAGTAGAGGAACCAACGGACCGTTCTACAGTTCCAATCTCACCGTCAATATCAAGCTTCATCTCGATAACCTGATAGCGGCTACGGCCGTAGATTGACCTACGCTCGACCTGGTGTGCCTCTAATAACTTCCCGATAGTCTCCAACGTTTGACCAGGTTTACTATCAACAGAAATACCCGGTACAAGAACATAGGAACCACGCGCCTGCTCAGAAACCAGCTCCTCAACGGATACCAAAGTAGCACCAGGCGCACCGAGAATAGCTCTCTCGGCTCTGCTCAACGCACCGAAACGACGCTCAATAAGGCCCCCAATCTCGGTGCTATCCCGTCGAGTAACCCTAAGCGGCTCCTCCCAGAGCGGTGAGCTAACTGGGCGGTAAAGAACATCCGAAGATGTCCCATTAGAACTGATAGACACCACACGCACCTTATCGGCGAAACCATAGGTGCTATCAAGTTTCTGTCCATCAACAACGTCCCCAGCACGTAACTGGCCAACCGTCATAGACTGCGCTAGCCCGCTAAAAAGCTCTTCCCGTTCCTCAGCTACCAGGTCACGCCCTGGTACAATCTCACCACTGAAATCACTCACCCCATAACCAGGTAGCTTTTCCCCGGTTGATGGGTCAGCAAAGTGCTTCATAGGGCCACGTGGGTAAGTTTCAAGCATCCACCCGGCACGGCCAACATCTTCAACCTCATTGACCAGCAGATCCCCTGGATACAACCGATCAGACTTGATGAGCTTACGGTCAGCTAATTCGGCAGCAATCTCAGCTTCTTTCTGCTGCGCTACTTCCTCAGCGGTATAGGCATCACGCACAATAAAGGCAGGTTTGGCCATATCGTGATAGCCATAATGCCGGCCAGCAACAGTGAAGGTAGACTCCTGCCCTTGCTCATCGACAAGAACCACATCATAAGAGATACCCTGTGCTGACTTCGACCAAGAAACAAGGGAACCTGTGGCCACCTGAACTAGAGGGATTCCAGAGGAACTGTGCTGAGCACGACCCTGCTCATCAAGTACCGGTGCAGGCAAAGAAACTTTGGCCCCTACACCCAGCTTTTCAAGTTCTCTCTCACCAGCCAAAGCAGCATGAGAAGCATCAGTTTCAGGCACCTGTAATAGAGCTAATTCCCACTGGGTGAGCGCATCAACTGGGCGCTGAGCCAGCTCAAACTTCACACCATAAATCAACCTGCCAGGTTCAGCATCATCGTCCCCATGAGGACGAATCATCGGCAAGTAGCCACGGCCGTCCTCATTCCTATCCAAATGAACTGAGTAAAAACCGCTAGCGAATGGCTGGTCAGGAGTCTTGGTGATCTGTACGATGTCACCAGGACGCAGCTCACCCAGTGTATCTACCTCACTTGGCTTCTGACCGAAGATACGAGCAAAATCGGCGTCACTGACATATTCCACGGTTGAGCTATCGCTTTCATGGCCATCGCCTATACCCAGCTCTTCAGCCAACATATCCCTACGCAGCAGAAGCTCATCAAGCTCATCCTGACGAGCGAACCCTGAGTATTGTTCTACAACCTGCTCATAGCCGGCAATTTCTTCGTTAAGCTCGCTTTGACGTTTCTCCAGCTCACCTAAACGATGTTCGAGCCCAAAAGCCCGATTCCATACACGCATGACAAGACCGCGACCGCTGTTGTTTCCGCCCATCAAGTCCTTCATGGGAACCGACTCAGAAATACCAAGAACTTTCTGCCCGCTACCGGCCAGAGCAAACTCAATTTTCACAGCGTCCCTAAATGTGGACGTATCCAGGGCAGTAGTGAAGATGAGGTTGCCAATACGCCCCACCGCGATACGGCTTTGCTTATCCTGCCCCAGCTCAATGGCTGCCGACCGCAGTCCTCGTATCAAGGTAGCTCCGGCCTCATCGTTCTTTGCGGCAAAGCTAGTACGCCCAACCACAAATGAATCTGTGGTGGAAGGAGCAAATTCCAGGGCCTGGCCAATCGACACCAGGGACCCCTCGACACCGCTTAACTGCATACGTGCCGAGGAAAGACGGTAACGAATACCGTCCAGATATTGCTCTTCCTTACGTTTGAGAGATAGCAACGAATCTGCGGCCATAGATAGGTCATACCACTGCGCTACCTGTGGGTTACCAGAAGCAACAGCCAACAACTCCTGATAGTTTGAGGTCATCGGGCCTAGGTCCTCCACCTCATGGCCCAACGAATGGTTACGCAGTTGCTCCAGCATCGCTGCTTTGTTCGCCAACTTCTGCCAGTTATAGGCGTCAAAAGTTCCGACCGTAACGTGAGAGAGAATTTCTACCTGACTGTTCTGGTTGCCCTGGCGAATAGCACGCCCTTCACGTTGTTCCAGGTCGGCAGGTCGCCACGGCAAGTCCACATGGTGTACAGCGGTCACACGTTGTTGCACGTTCATACCGGTGCCCATCTTCTCAGTAGACCCAATCAGCACTGATAGCTCACCGGCCCGTGCCCGAGCGAAAAGCTCTCCTCGTTCCCCATCGGTACGCGCCTGGTGGATAAAGGCAATCCGGGACTCTTCCATACCTAGTGCTACAAGCTCATCTTTAATGGCCTTATACATGTTGAAGCCAGCACCATCAGGTGTGCCCCAATCGCAGAAGAGTAGTTGTAAGCCGCCCTTATTCTCGGACTCATTGCCCATCACATCGAGGTAGACCTTATCGCGGTGTAACTCATCAATACGCATGACTTCACGAGCAACCTGGGCAGGACGGCCACCGTCCTCATCAGCCTCTAGACCTACCATGCGCGGGTCAAGAGCAACCTTTCGAGCGCGGCCTAGAAGCTCGATAACGTGGTCATCAGCGCTAGGGTTTTCAATCCTGGCGACCAAATCGTCGATATAAGCTTTGACGTGCTCTGAGGCTTCACGCTCAACGGCCTGAATACCACCGGCGACCACACTCGGCAGGGCAGCAGGAATCTGGTCTCTACTCACAGTGGAGGTGTATAGTGCCGCCATCTGCATCAGTTGCTGAACGTTCGTGAACTTCGAGATACGGTTTACCACTTGGAACCCAGCGCCAGAGGGCTTAACCTCCACCGCTGACTCAGCCTTAGTAAAAACGGACCCAAAGGCATCAATGGTCTTGATACCCATCTTCTCTGTAATATCCGGGCGTAGATAATGGGCCATCACCCACATCTCAGCTAAGGAGTTAGCAACTGGGGTTCCCGTGGCAAAGGTAGCGACCGAGGGCAACTGGCCGTTATAGACCCCCGCATCTTTGAGAGCTTCGATTTTCAAATCGCGCAGGGTCCGCAGGATAAAATCCATATCCATTGCCTTATTAGACCCCACACATGCCAGCTCTCTAAAGTCAGAGACACGAGGAAGATTCTTATAATGGTGAGCCTCATCAACGAAAAGGTAATCGCAGCCGGTCTCTTCGAAAGTGATGCCCGCGACCTTAGAACTCATGAGCTTTTCAAGACGAGCCTCACGGCGGGCGATAGCAGCCTCAATTGTCTTGACCTGCACCCTATCCCCAGCGCTCTCGCTCAGGGACTCACGCAGTGCGTCAATCTCATCTTGAACCCATTGCCGCTGACGACGCGGGGACACCCCAATCTGGCTAAAGACTGACTGCGGACAAATCACTGCGTCCCAGTCCCCACCAGCACTCATTGCCGCAAATCGACGTCTCTCGGCGGCACTAATTCCAGTGGGAATAGTCAGAACTTTGGCCCCCGGATACCACTGGGAGAACTCACGCGAAATCTGGTCGGTCAGGTGGTTAGGCACCACCATCCACGGTTTATGAGCCACACCGGTACGGCGTAACTCCATAGCACCCATAATCATGGAGCCGGTCTTACCCGCGCCCACAACATGGTCCAGCAGAACCGAAGGTTCATTGACGATACGTGCAACCGCTTCACGCTGGTAAGGGTGAGGCACAAACTCAGGGGCCAGCCCCGGCAACGTTAGAGCCTGTCCCATCGTCGAATAGTCAGGCTGAACATAGGCGTTGTACATCTGATTGAAACGCGTCTCAATATCAGCTGCTCGTGCCGGGTCAGAAGCTACCCAGGAAGCGAACCGTTCTTTTAGAGCCTCACCGCGCTCTCGGGCTAGGCGAGTTTCTCCCTGGTTGACTACATTGCGGGTCTTACCGTCCTCAACGATCTTGTCGTGAACCGTAATCGCACGGTTATTCATGAGCTTCTGGAAAATATCAACCGGGGTACGCCGGGAAGTGCCAAATTCAAAGAGAACAGCGGTGGAAAGTTTGGACTTTGAGACGTTCGGGACATCCCAGCTCCCATCGGCAGCCCGCTCAATCTGCATATCGACGCCAAGCACCTCACGGGCAAAATCACGGTACTCTTCAGCAGATACGAAATGTACCCCCGGCTGAACGGAAATTTTATCCAGGGTGGCCCATTCCGGTAGTACCGCTTCAAGTTGTTCAACGTTTGCCTCGTACCGGGAATCTTCGGCGGCCGCGCTCTGAGCTTCCTGTAGTTTCTGCCGCACATCTCCAGCGAGGTACTTCACTGCAGGAACCAGTTCCCCAGTCGCAGGATCATCAAACACCAGAGACCCCAGCTGCTGACGGGCTTCTTCTTCGCTTACGCCCAACAGCTCACCAATACGCCCCAGCGACACTGTTCGAGTCTCGTCTAAGCTAATCGCCAGAGCATCAGCGGGGGTATCTGCAGCGCGGGCACCAATCCTCGGCTGGTACATCTCAGATGAGAAATACTGAGACTTGGTTGCCTTCTGCTCAGCCTCATGGAAATTCTCAAGTGCTACCAGCTTCCCAAAATCGGGGTCAGCACGTAGTGCACTCAGATGAGCTTGAATTTTAGTGTCCGGTAACGGTTTAGAGGCCTCAGACTTCCACTCCGCTAGCATTTGCTCATCAGGGCTCAGTAAGGCGCGTTCTGAAGCTGGTAGCTCCCGGTGGGTATCTTGCCAGCGTTTCAGCTCCGTGGCCACAGCCTTTTCTTGTTGCTTCTCAGTCGGGACTTTACCGGCTTTGAGAGTGTACCGGTTAATAAGACCATAGCGCTGAACATACTGGTCATAGCGAGTATTCAATAGCTCTAGTTGTCGTGATACTTCATCAGTATCGCCACGAGCATCCACCGCTGCACGTACAGTTTCTTTCAACTGCACCAGACGGTAAAGCTCATCATCGCTAATCCGGTTTGCCCCACGTCCAGGAGCCGAAAACGCACGCCATGTTCTGTCCTCCCCCAGCACCTGCACCCCACGGTCCCCTACAGTACGCAAAGATCCCACAAAGGTGTCAGCATCAGCCTCATCAGCTTCAACTAGACCACCAGCGGCCAAAGCTGACAGAGAGACTGACCGACTGATTTCAGGAGAGTAAGGGCGGGAATCACGGGCAACGTCAATATGGTGCCGCAACGCATGGTCAATCCGAGACACCAGCTGCTGACGGTCATCATCACTTGTAACCAGTAGACAAGGACGCGGAGGGTAGCCACCAATACCCAGATTGGTCTCGCCCAGCACAAACTGTTTGTTCTCTTCAAAATACCGTGAGGTATAGATGCTGACCTGTTCACCGTCCATCTCCCCGGTAACAGCGTGCCCACGTACCCACCGCTCATGTTCGGCAGGATCAAGAGGCACCCCATCCTCACGGCGGCGGAAAATCAGAATATCGGTAGCAACCTCTGTACCAGCCACACGGCTAAAAGCCCCAGAGGGTAGACGCACCCCTCCAATGAAATCGGAATGCTCCCCAATGACCTCCCGTGCTTTAGAGGTTTTTGAGTCCATCGTGCCTGTTGAGGTAATAAATATCCCGTATCCACCAGCAGGCAAATGCTTCATGGACTTGTGAATGAAGTAATTATGCAGGCTAAGGTTCTCGCGGTTATCCACCCGGTCAGCTAGGCGCGTATCACCGAAAGGAACGTTGCCAATGACCGCGCCCAAAGCCCCATCGGGGATAAAAGTTTTTTGGTAGCCCTCAGCCCGTATCGTTGCTGAGGGGTAGAGGTAATGAGCGATTTTCGCAGTCATAACATCAAGCTCAACCCCGACCATCTGTGCAGAGTCTGGGGCCTGTCCAATGAAGTTGCCCGAACCGCAACCTGGTTCTAATACGGTGCCACCATCAAACCCGGCATACTGCAAAGCATCCCACATGGCCGAGGCAATCAGTGGATCGGTATAGTGCGCGTTGAGAGTCGTTCGGGAAGCCTGAGCAAATTCCTCAGCGCTCAGCAACTCCTCCAGTTCTTTGCGTAGCTCCTGCCAGTCCTCCCGGTAGGAAAAGATTTGGGGTATAGCGCCCCATGATGAATAACCGGCTAGAATCTGCTGTTCCTCAGCAGTGGCATTACGCTTCTCAGAATCAAGACGTCGAACCAGCGCTAAAGCATCCAGGTTAGCTCGTGCACGAGCTTTTAGCCCAGAGGGTACGTGAATCTCAGTACCGGGCGAAAAATTTACGCTCGAAGGTTTTCCGCCTCGATCTGGCTCAGCTCCACCTGATTCACTTCCTGCATCATCTGCTCTAGTTGCTGAACGCTGACGTTCTCCGGGGTTGGACTGCCCGGTGCGTCCTCCAGCCGCTCCTGCCACAAACGCATCAGCAGACGCCGCCGTTCCACCGGTAGCTGCTGAATCCCCTGAGTCTGAGGCAGATGCTCCCACATCTGCTCGAACCGTACCTCCATCGGCATTTGATGGAACTCCCACTGAACCGCCCAGCGTCCCGCCCGGCTCTCCCACTCCCGTTCCAGAGCTTGCCCGTTCTCTTCCCTGGACTCGTCCATCTGCGCCAAGTAAGGTGCCGGAACTTGCTTCTGCTCCATCATCTACTCCTAGTGTGTCAAAAAGATCAGGGTGCTCGTCAAAAGCCTTGGTGTTCATTGATACTACCTACAAACGTCTTGAAAATGAGGAAAAGGAATTACACGCATACCGGCAGGGTGCGTGTAATTCCTTCAAAAACTAGGGGTTGAAACGGCCTGAACCATGCGCTCTATTGCATCTGCGCGCCGTGGTCCTGCTGGCTGTGAAGCATCTGGTCCTGAGCCGCCTGCTGGTGATTAGGCTGCTGAGCAAGCGGCGGGCCCTGTAGCGGTTGCGGACCACCGGCCACCCCTTGCTGCGCCTGCACTCCTTGTTGGGCTTGAGCCTGCACCACTTGCTGCGGAGCTTGGTTCGGAACCACTTCTACCGTTGCAAAGCGCATAGAGGCAGATACGTCCGAAGCCCAAATACGACTAGATACTTGGGGGTTGCCCTCCTTGTCAAGGTAGGCATGAGTGGATAAATCCCCCTCTACCTTGACGAACTGCCCTTTTTTCAGCGATGCCTCAACGTTTTGGGCAAGATGTCCGTTTGCCTTGTTATCGGCATCAATGGCCACGTCATAGTAAATTGGTGCACCATCAGTCCAATTGCCTTCTGCATCGCGAACCCTGGTACTTTCTGCCAGGGTAAAGGTGGCCAAATTACGTCCCTGCGGTGTAACTACCCACTGAGGGTCTGCCACAAGGTTGCCTTTGACCTGGTGATCTCGAATACGGGGTGAAGCCATGAGAAGAAGCCGTCCTTTCAAGATTGCTTTACCCCCTAGCCCGACCAGTAGCCAGGAGGTTCGAAGCGTTCGCCTCACCCCGTATTCACAGGTACACCACAACATGTAAATGATTTACAAATACCAATGGTCTAATAAGATTATGTTTAGCTCTTTTTTTCTCGACCTCTGGTCATTCTTCAAAACAGAATCAGCACCAGTAACAGCTATTACCGCCATACTCGGTGTTCTATTTGCAGTGCTCAACCTCAGAAAACTGGCCCAGGACTCCCACGACCGCACCCGCCCATATATCGCCTTAGAGCCCCGGCTCGGAGTGCAGCTCAACGGGGCCATAGACCTGGTAGTAACGAACTATGGCCAATCCCCCGCCCAAAACGTAGTGCTCAGACCATTGGAAAAATTTGAGCCAGGGGATGATGAGTACATACTGGAACGACTTGAGAAAGTCCTTAATCGCCCTTTCTATATCGCCCCGAATGCAAGTTTCAGAGTTATGTGGAGAAGTATTTACTTGGGTAATGATTCTGGGGCCCCGGAAGTTGTCCAAGTAGAAGTCACCTATCAAGACACCAAGAAACGTTTGTTTCGAAAGTCCCGAACCTACCGCGAGATACTAACAGTAGATACTGGTTTTGCCGTCGCAACGCCCCTACCATCTCAGGGCCCTAGGCGAACATCAGGAAAAGAATCTGAAAAGGCTCTCGTCAATATTGCCAACGCTCTTAGAACCCTCAACCAGCACATCGGCAACCGCTACTAACAACAAAAGAGGGGCCTAGCATAACGCTAAGCCCCTCTGATCGAATAACCTACCGCTCCCAGTCCGGAGACGAACTATCACTCTGTTCAACGAACAGATGATACTGCTGCTCACGCTCCCGCTCAGCATCAACATCCCAACCCTCTGGTGCTACTGTCCCAACTGGGACAGTAGCACCTCTCGTAAACTCAGTCTCACCCCAAACTGACCAAGCACCCTCAATACGCTGCACATCCTCACGTTCCTGTGCTGAATCCCCAGCACCATCAGCCCAGGCCCACCTATCGGCCAACAACACCGCAGTACCACCCGCAGGTTCCTGCACACGAGTCTCCGAAACAACCACCGGCCTATCACCGATAATCTGCTCACCCGGCTCATCAACCCATTGCCACCCAAGATGCTCTTCAGCAATCACACGAGCCTGCCCGTCTGTGACCACCTCACCAACCGGCAGCTGGTGCTCATCCGCAGACTCACGGACCACAACCCACGCATCCTCACCTGCACGAACAAGCCCATCCCGACCGGTCTCAAACTCCACTGCACCCTCAGCGTGAGGTAGCTCAGGGCGCGCACCTGGCACCCCGTCCCACTCCCAACCAGCCCTTGTAGCAAAATCATAGGCATCATCACGATCAAGAACCTGACCGCGATACTCAGCTAGAAACTCAGCGCCATCCCCCACTTCCCAACGACCCTCATCATCCATCACAAGGTTCTCCTGCTCCACCAGTCGAGCAAAAGCTGGGTCCTGCAAATAGGAAGCAAACTCATCATCAGCTTCACGAGCATGCTCCCAGGCAAACTCATCATCACCCAACCGCTCCTGCCGCTGTTCAACGGACTCAGTACGATGCCCCAGAACCTGCTCAGGCAAAGAAGCAACCGACATAGCTAAGTCATCTCCGGTCTCACTGCTCTTTGGAGCTACAGGCCTTGCCCCATCCCCTTCAACCGGGTTCAACCTCCGTCCGTCCGTCAAATCAATAAACCCGGCCGTCTCGCCAAATTCATCTACCACCTTCGCGTGATTACCCCATTGCTTCTTATCAGCCGGTGCCCACGAACCTACTTTTACACGACCAGACTCAGCTAAAGAACGCATTCGCGCCTGCCAGTACATAGCCTCTTCTTTAGATAGCTTCATCAGCTCAACCATCAGTTCCGCGAACTCGGCCGAGACCTCTTTATCCGCCATTACGCTCCCTTACCCTCTCCAGCTTCAACCGACCGAACCGAAAACTCATCAACATGCCAAGCCCCATAAGAGTCCTGATACTCCCAGAATGTACGGGACAAATCAGCGCCAGAAACCTGAACGCTCAACACCGGCGCACCCTCCCCGGAAAAGGACACCACTGGCTCCGTAACATGCAAAAACGGTAGAGCCTTTTCAGGGACCTCAACCTTCTCAGAGCGCACTTCAGTCCCATCTTTAGTCACCAGTACAGCACGCCATGAACCAGCTGAGACCTGCTGATTCACATCAGTAACTTGATGCAAAAGCCGCTGCCAAGCCCACTCATCGGTATCAATAGCGTTTGGATCCACAGCACCATTGAACTGTTGTTCCACTTGATGCTCACCATTCCGACACCGAACTTGAGAACACCCCGCCAGACGCTGAATCAATCCCGGATAATACGCGTGCCAAGCTGTAAACGGCGTCAAAGAAGCATCCGGGTTATGCCATGCCTTCACCTCAGCATTAGCTCCAACCCACAAAAACTCAACCACATCTGAATGCAAAAACCAGCACCCCGGTAACAACTTCTTATCAACCTTGTACGTCACAGCAAACCAGTCCACCCACCCCCTCAACCAAACCCACGCGTCCCGCCGAAGATCATCATCAATCTCACGCCAGGCATAACCTAGAAAAGGATGAATATCCCGCAAATTCGCCGCATCAGCCATTTTCAAAGCCGGAGGGTCATAAAGCTGCCCACTATCTCCTCCACTGGTTTGTTCACCAGAAACATCCGTCAAATCACCATCAAACTCCTGAGAACCTTGCCCCATCAGCGCATCTAACTCCGCGTCCAAATCACGCCCAGAATCAATGTCATCCCACTTACTAGCCACCTAAACCACCTTCCTAGTACCAAAAACTGCAGCAGAAATACGCTCACTCAAAGCAAGCATCGACTCAAACATAGACCCACCAACCGAACGCCTAATTGCCCTAATCTGCTCATAACAAGCCACATCAACAAACATTCCGCAGCCCAAATTCTCATCAGCAATCAAACGTCTTTCCTCAGATACCTCATAGGGCCGCCCGCACACAAAACAAGCACGTTCACCCTCTAACTGGCACATCAACGAACAACCTTCCTCATTACAAAGAAACTATTTACCCGTATTGGCTCCCAAGCGACCCCGCGTCAATCTCTGCTGGCGCGCCCGAAAACTATTAATAATTCGCAACGACGCTAAACGCCTATCCAGACCCACAAAATCACGGCCATTAGTATCCAAAATCCTGTGCAACTGCTCATGATCCTCACGACACAGCAAAATCACATCTGAATCTTGTTCACCAGATACCCAACGACCTGACGCATCCTTCTCCACACCTGCATACGACAAATGATGCAGCTCTAACGCAGCACCCTCCCCACGCGTCCGACCGCATCCAGCACACGCAGGAACAATACCGGCCGCCCTCAACCTGGCATAAAAACCCCGCCGAAAAGAAGCCCACGCATCAGACCGCAAATACCCTTGCCGATACCCAACAGCCCGTGAAGCATGCTTACGCCCCAGACCCACCTGTAATCACCTCACCCGGCGTCAACTCATATGCCTCCTCAATAGTGGTAGCCCGTCCAGCCATCAAGTCCTCAAAACGCTTCTTAGATTCCTTAATATCTTTCGCGTCTTTCCGGTCAATCCACCGAATCATCTTCATCAAAATCGGCCGGGAGTTACGGTTCAGCAAAATACCGTACCCGGTAGGGATACGCCGCAAGTCAGAAACAGGCAACACCGCAACCTTCGTCTTTTGGTAACTTACTGACTGCCCCTGAGCATGGGAATATGATGTCGAATGAGTCTCAACCTCACGCTCACCAGCAAGGTCCGAAAACCGCCTCAATTCTTGCTCATTATTAGAACCCCCCAACTGAATCTGCAAAATAGCAGAATCAATCAGAGCCTGTGCTTCATCTTCGCCCCACTGGCCACGAGCCTGTGCAGGCGACTGGAAAATAACAAACGCAGAGATGCCAACACCACCGCCATCAGCCATAATCTGCGGTAGAGCCTTCCACGGTGCCATGTTCGCAATCTCATCAAGCACCAGCGACATGGGTGGGTCCAAACGGTTACCTGGTAACTTGAAAGCCATCGTGCGGGCCGTCTCCACAATCTCATCCATCAGAGCAATCAAGAATGGGGCCACAGCCGCGCCACCAGCCTTAGACCCCACCAGATATAAAGTGCCCTTCTCACGGATAAACTCAGCAGGATCAAGGACCTTATCCCCCGGTTTCGGGTCAAGAGTCTCAGCAACCTGCGGCACACTTAACGCAGCAGTAGCGCCCTGCACCCCCATCCACCGCGAACCACGGGTCTTAGGATCAGATTTAATCTCACCATCAAGCGCATCAGCCCAGCCCGGAGTCGCATCAGGAGAACGCCGCAAAATATTGACCGCTTCAACAGCAGTATCAGCGTTCTGGCCCCACAAGGCGAATGTAGCAACCGACACCTTACCAAGTGCTGCCGCTTGCAGCAGGTACGTCAAAATTGTCTTAGCGTAATCAGCCCATTCAGCATTATTAGTTGAAGAGCCCAGACTCGTTGCACCAATCAGCGCGCTAGCACGAGAAACTGCAACCACCGGAGACTCACACCCCCGATAGGGAGTCCACTTCAAAGAGGAACGCACACCCGATAACCCTTGCGGATCAAAAACAATGCACGGACCAACTTCCTGGCGCTTCTTATACGTCATGGCGACATTATCCCCACGAGTCGAGGTAGTAATCACCGCACCCGGAGAATCAAGAATACGGTTCACCACCAGGTAGAAACCTTTACCCGAACGAGGAGGCCCCAACACAACAACAGAATCTTCCAAGGTCTGCCAAACATCCTGTAAGTCGCTGCTTCCCAGCTTCACACCAACATCAGACAGTTTCGGCTTCTTCATCGTTGGACGAATACTGTTCGCCTTCTTACCCAGAGCCTTACGACCAGCTTTCAGCTTAACCTCACGCCCCTTAGCGATACCATCACGCTTCTTCAGATCCATTAGGAAACGGGTATCAGACTCCTTCCAATTGCCCCAGGCCACCAACACAGCTGTAACCAAAAGAGCAACTACAACGATAAAACCCACTAGCACCCACACCAACATTGTCTGAGAAGGAACACACTCACCAGCAGCAAGCCCAGCAGGGTCAAAACCAGAGAAAATCGCTCCTAACAGAGGGCCTGGCCCAGGGTAGACCATAGAACCAGCACCACAAGAAACCATAAATGAAACCCAGAAAACAGCTGCTGCACCACCCAAAAATCCCACTATTAGCAGGCAACCGGCAACCAACAACAGCAACTGCCCATCAACGTACTTACTCACGCCGCTACCCTCTCTTTCTTCTTCGCGTCCTCAGCCTTCGCAATCTCCATTGCCGCGTTTGTATTGAATACCGGCTCCTCAGGCTTCGACATCCTGTTCTGAACCTTGAAAGGCTTACCCTCCAAAAGCCATAGCCCTTGCCCCTGCTTCAGCTTCGACACAATATCCCACTGCCGCTCAGACAGGCCCAACTTCTCAATAGTGCGTTCACGCTCAGACTTATTCTGGTGGTACACCACCTGAACCGAAGAGTCACCCAACAAGGAATATGCAGAAGCACGAGAGGCCGAGCCCTCATCACCAGCCATATCTAGGTCAGAAAGCTTGTGCAAAACTAGGACGTTGAAAAGCCCATAGGCTCGTGCCAGCTTCACTTGGGTTATCATGCGCTGCAAAGACCCGGCATCATTCAGAGCTTCCATCCCCTCCTCATACACCACAATGCGCTGACCATACTCATCAGTGGTGACAGCAGCTTCAGCCCATGTCTGGATACAGGCATAAGCAATCTTCTTCACCTTGTCAGAGCTATTAGCGAATGACCGGGTATTGAATACAGTAATCGGTGCCCAAGGATTGAACTCAACAGTTGAAGCACCATCAAACATGCCTTTCAAATCACCCTCGACCAGGCGCTCCAGAGTATTTGCTAGTTGCTCAAACGCCTCAGCCCTGCTTGCACGCCCTAAAAGCTCAGGTGCTGGGGACCGTACTTCATCCAACAAGTCCGGAATAATTACAGTGCGCCCCTCTAAAGCAGCCTTGGCCTGGGCTTCATCCAAAGCAATCGCCAGGACGTTAGACTCGGCAGAAGTTAGCTCACGGCCCTCAGTAACAACACAAATTGCGTTCATCAACGACAGGCGGCGCTCACGTACCATCTGCGCCCATTCCTCATCGCTCAGGGGCTGTCCATCAACATTGAGCTTCGGGCGGTTACCCGCATCCAAGGGGTTAATCCGAGTTCCAGAACCCTGCCCAACGCTGATGACATCTCCGCCAAGGTAATGCGCGACCGGGACCCACTCACCCTTCTTATCAGTCATAACCAGGCCCAACCGGCCTGCCTGCACCAACCGGCACACTAAAGATTTCACCAGAGTGGACTTGCCCTTACCTACACCGCCCAGAGCTATCATGGACATACCGGTGATAACGCCCGCCGCGTACAATTCCCACGGGTCAAAGTAGAAACCACCGCCACCCATTTCATCCGAGCCAATGTATACCCCAGGCACACCCAGGGAACCAGAGGCAACAAAAGGGTAAGCCGCAGCCAATACATAGGAGGTAGTTCGACGGGTGCGGAATACACTGACGATACGACCGAAGAAATTATTCTTACGATTCGCCCCTCCTGGACCATACAACGGCCCAGGGATGTAATTCACTCGTTCACGGTCTACCTCACGCTGGTACTTCTTCCGCACTTTGCGCTCTAACGCACGCTTCTCAGCCCGGGTGAAATCCACTTCATTTGGATCATCCCACGAGAAGATACCAAGCTCTTCAGGTTTCTGCTGAATATCGTTAACCATGTCCTTATAACCCCCTGTATCCACAAAATCTTTTTGGCTCATAGACCTAGAAACGGTCAGCTCCATACCCCAGCTGAGCAGTTGCCGCCAAAAAACCTTCAAACTGTGCCCCGTAGCACTTGATAAGCTTCAACTGGGCACGGGCTGCCGCGGAGAACAAATCACGCTCATGTGCTTCCAGCTCCTCACGACTCCTAGCAGAAATCGAAATATAGGCGCTGTAGGCAACGTCAGAAGAGCCCTCCACCAACTCCTGCTCCCGACGCTCTAGGTCTTGCATCTCTCGCTCAGACTCACGAGATAGACGGCGGCCCATGCTCTGGGCAATACCCTGAGCCGTCTCATAGTTCTTAATTTCGTTATTGATACGGTGCAGTGCCTGCTCGTCCTCGCCCCGCTTGATGACCTGAGTAATGGAGTGCCGAAAATCAAGACCCAATACAACCTTCTCCATGAAGCCCGGCTTCACAGGTTTCATCGGCCATTGATCTACAAAGTAGGACCGATGCCAGACATCGTTAATCTGCATCTCAGTCCAGTACCGATTAGCACCGACAATGAGCGTGTCAGTATTGTGGGTCAAGTTATTAGATGGAGTCATAAAGTCACTAGTCATACGGCGACGTTCAGGGACGCTCACCCAATGAGACGAATACCCAGACGCTACGATGTCACCCTCAATAGCGTCCATTTTCGCGTCAGCGGTACGCAACATACCAACCACACCACCACCGTTATCCTTGATTTCTCGTACCATCTCAGGCAGGGACAGATTAACCGTTAGATACTGCTCATGTTTCTTCTGCACGTTGTTACGCAACAGATCAATATAGCCCTGGTGAGCTACAGGGTTCAGCGCCTCACCCGCACCATTAGCCTCAGCTGCCGCCCGGTAGTAATCAATCATCTGCTCACCCGATACCACTGTGGTTACATCCGAAGGAAACAGGGCCTGTACTTCACGGTGAGCACCCACCAGGTTAATGACAGACTCCCAGGAGTCCAAGATGTCCTCCTGGCCGCTAACATCCTGCATCAAGAAATTCTTTGCATCAACAATGGCTGTAACTACCAGCCTCTTCTTCACAGGATTATGTACTACGCAACGGCCACTAGGAGAGGAATAGACGTTTAGCTCATTCGCGGCACCTGGAAGATTCAGGCGGATAGGTTTGGGGGTCTTAGCAGGAACGGGCTCACCCCACTCTCGTGCTTCTGCCTCAGCCTTCGCATCCGCTTTAGTAGCTGCAGCATCCGACCTGGCGATTGCTTTGGCATCTGCATCCACGCCAGCATAACGATACTTATTCTGTCCTGAAATCTTCCGTAACCAATGCTGCATCCCTAGCTCAATCCACTCAAACAAGTGCAGATTCCTAAACCTGCCCCACCCAACAAAACCGATAAAACTCAACATCCCAGGTGCTATTACCCATCCCAAAGGGAAAGGCAATATCAGCACCAAAACCACCGTAAAAAACAGCAGCATCAGCACCACTATCAGAGGCAAAAACTCAAGCCCCAGAATCACACCGCGTTTCTCCTTACGCGGAAAATTAACTTCCTCTAAAATCAATTCCTCAGTAGACATCAGCCAGTCCCTCCTACTTCCGACGCGACCGACGAGTTGCTGAACGAACTACGTTAACGCCCCCACGAACTGGCCCAGTAGCTGCAGAACCAGTTGCCTGATCCACACCGCCGATAGAACCAACCGACGTAAAGGCCACCAGCTTCACCGCAGCAAATGGCATAGCAATCGCCAGTACAAGCCCCGCCAGGCCGGCAAAAAATTGTGACGACGAGTTGGCATAGTTGAAAATATCCTGTGACATCAAAATCAAAGCCGCAGAAAATGGCTTAGCTAACAACAAGCCAACCACCAGTTGAGACCATGATGAAAACCACGACTTAGTAACCTCTAAGCTGGTAGCAACAACAGCCCAACCGGCCATAGCCGCAAGAATCACAATCGCCATTGACCGTAGCGACATCACGAAGCCCAAAATCATTGAAAGAAACCAAATAATAATCGCCAGCAATAGAGCCCCAAGAAGCTGCCAACCACCAGCCTTATCAGCCAAGCCGTCCCACATGAAGTACCCATCAGCAACACCGGTAATCTTCCTGTCAGAAACCTGCAAACCCAAAATGTTAATAAAAATACCTGCGTGCCCATCAGAGTAACCACCCATGAGATAACTTGTCGCCTCATCAGCAACAGCAGACCCAACTTGCACAGCCCACACAGCGATATAAGTCCCAGGAACCCCCAGTACTGCTCCCACAAAAGCTCTCGCCATGCTCAAACCTGAGCCCTTTACAAGAGCCACAATGACCTGAATAGAAACCAGCAACACAAGAATCGGGACAATAATTGGCATCCATGTCGCCAGCATCCCATCGGAGGAAGGAGTACCAACTACAGCTGCCCACCAAGAATCATCAATATTGCTCGACTCAAAAGCATCTTTGAGATACTGATCGGAATCCACGATGAACTTCTCAATCGCATCAAAAAATGTTTGGCCGGAATCCTGAAAAATATCCAGAAAGCTCATCGCCTATACAACCCTTCATACGTACTGATGGTTAAAAATCAGTAGCCGCTGTCGCGGCTACTGACTAACTCGTTTAGACGATTGACTGTCCTGTGAGCCAAAATACCAAACCAGAGATGCTACCAAGCAGGATGACCCCGGCCAGACCAAGACAGATACCACCAATACCGACCTTCTGAGCACCGGAACTTGAAACAGCGCGACCAATGAGGGCAATCATGATTCCGATAGCCAAAACAACGACTGAGCCAAGAATCAATGTACCCACGACCGAGCCAGAAAGACTCTGAATTGTGCCGAACCAGGGGCCGTCGCTATTGGGGGTAACGCCAGGGTCAAACCCACCAGACTTTGGTTTTTTCTTCTCTGCCGCCACGATGATCGGGGTGGCAACGGAGTAAAGATGAGTTGAAGCAGTAGCAAGAATGGACAAAATAAACTCCTTGTATTGAAGTGAAAAAATATTTGGGATATTCAGGGGGTAATAATTTAGAACTCTTTTGCGTCGCCGCCACAAGTTCCGGAATCAAAGTCATCGTGCTCGACCCAGGTTGCATGCTCGACAAGCGGGGCCTTGGGGTCAAAACTGTCGATACGACTCTTGTACGAAACCTTGATCTTGTAGCAAGGGTCAGCAGCGTTCTCGTTATCTGCCTTGGGCATGTACTCAATACGCGAGAAATTCTTCGCATTGTCACCATCGCCGGAAAGGTCATACTCTTTATTCAGCTCATCAAACTTAGAACCTAGAATCGACTTAGCCACAGCCAGATTGTCTGAGTCTTTCTTAGCGGTATAAACCTCCTTAGTTTCCATACCGTTAACCTTGGTGTAAGCAGCTACCACCTTCTCTGGCTCAGCAACTTTCGCTGGAACATATAAGGTTGAACTCCACGCAACAGCCCCAGATGCAGAGCCAAGAAGCAGTGCACCGGCAGCTGGCAAAGCCAACTTCCCTGCATCCATCGAACGGCTAACAAAATTAGACCTACCAGTGAGCCGCTGGGCCATTACACAAAAAATCACAAAAGCAGCCAACGCTACTAGGGTGACAATGAATCCTCCAACGGCCATACCTACACCATGCGTCAGTGTTGGGAGCTCAGCTGATGAGTTAGTACCCACTTGCGGAATCCTCCTAAGTAGAGAGAAAAATCAGGTCAAGCACGAACGCTCACCCTGTATTCCTTCCCTGCCCCACCTGCGTAAATCAAAAACTTGGAGAATACTGGCACATCTTGCCCAAAACATTATGTAAACCTACCTAGCCCCCGGTAGGCTGAAAACATATTCAACGACCCCACAAGGAGACCATGATGGAAGGCATCGTCGCCATCGGAATTATCACCGTACTAGTCCTAGCAATAGCCAACTTCGCCATTGATCTAGCACGGGCAGTTATACGCCAGATCTTCTCCCCTGCCGGGGCAATCCTCGCTTTCATCGCCATCATCATCTTCATCTTTAGCGGGCGATAAGCCCCCATATCCCAGCTACAAAAGGCTGTGGCCCCTAGCTCAACAGCTAGAGGCCACAGCCTTTACCCATCTATCCTCTTACTGAGGCAACTCATCACGCCAAGCATACGACCCAACTGACCACGCGCCATCAGAGCCCTGAACCATCACCAACTCGTAAATCCGCACCCTTTCTTTCTCCGCCCAGTACATGCCGTCCTGCCCCATCCAATCCCAACGCACAGCAAGCTGGAAAAACTGCACAGGTCGCCCATCACGAGCCTGTATGCCCCCGGATCTCACAACATTAGAAAAGTCGGAATAAATCTCATAGTTCATGACATGAGGAGCAGAAAACGCCTTCTTCTCTACCACCTTCTCATCCCACGCAACAGCTTCAGCAGGAACCTCAGCCACCCGCTTAGCTAGGGAACTATCAAAAAGAGGAACAGTACGTTCAACTGCCTCACCATAACCGGTGTCACGCGCTGAATCCCAAGTTGCAAGAGAGAGTACCGCAATACGCGCAACCGACTCAGCATTTGATCGGCTAACAGAATGGACATCTGGGAACTGAACCTCCTTTACTACACGAGCCTCCGCTAAACCAGATACAGAAGCTGAAGCAGATTGTGCAGAAGAAGGAAGCTCAGAAGCAGAAGGAGAAGAACTCTCCACCACAGGTGATTCGCGGGCAAGGAAGCCCGACTGACCCCAATACACCCCAGCCCCAACTGCACCCACTAGCAACAATAAGACAGCTAAAACCTCTACGATACGCGCCCGATGCGTTCCCCCAGAATTTGAACCCACCACAAAACCTTTCACTTCAACATGACTAGCGTCCCAAATGGGACAGTTTGACTATTTCGCTTCAAAAACCCCAGTGGAAACATCATCAACCAGCCATGAACCATCCTCCTGCTGCACAAGTAGCAGGTTCACCGTGGCATAGCCGCCGTCCATACTGCCCCCCGCGCGGCCAACCCAAAGCCACTGAACCATCTTCGATTTATGAACTACACCCTCATCGGCATAATCCATCTCCTCAGTTGGAGCATCCGAGACCGTAGGCCGGGTATATGCCTTATGGGCACCGACCTCAACCCACTGATTCTGCAAAGCGTTCCGCTCCGGCTCCACCAATTTGCTTCTCAGTCCGTCAGTCATCAAACCATCCGCCCGGAGCATACCAGCAGTCATCGTAGAATCAACAACAGAATCAAAGCAGTATGAAATCTCAACAAACCGAGTAGCTACAGCATCTGGATCAGCTTTATCAACACCATCAGCGGTCTCACAGGTGCCATCAGCCAGCACATAGGTCTCAATTCCGCTCCCACCTCCCCCACTAGGCGAGGAGGACACGATACTAGATACGGCTGAAGCTGTTCTATCTGCACTGGCATTAGCAAAAGCGTCCGGCTTCCCAGCCCCTAACCGCTGAACCACCATCACGCCAAGAACAACCACAATCACGGCCAGCACAACAACCACGGGAATTAAGACCTTCTTAGTAGAGTTCATATCATCTCTCCTTTCGCACCAGCACCTAGTTCACCCAGGCGCCCTTAGCTTTCAATATCGGCTCCGGGTCCAGGTTGCCCGACCGGTCTTTGAACCACCCAAAATTTCGGGTATCAAAACCAGGCTTATAAATCTCTAAATGCAGATGCGTGGGCGGCTGCTTCCCACCCATCTCCAAAATCGAGCCTGCGGTATTACCCTCAACCCCAATCACATCTCCACGTTTAAGCTCCTGCCCCACACTGACCTGCTCAGAATGCAAATGACAAAAACCAAACGTGAACTTAGGCTCGGCAACAGCAGTACCCCATACGCAACCGTCCTTGGAATACTCTTCAATAATGACCAAGTCAGTAGGAGCAATAATAGGGACTCCCGGGTTATAGCCAGCCCCAGGGGTAGCAATATCTACGCCCCAGTGCATACCACCATTCTTGGCGTCGACACCATTGCCTAAGTCACGAGCGCCGTACCCGTTTGTGTACACACAGCCGGGGCAGGGATTAGTCCATTCACCCTCCCCAAGGTCACCATCCCAAGTCACTGGCTTACACGATTCAGAGAACTTCACCTGGGCCGCACCTAAAATCTTCTTCACATACCCCTGAGTCTCAGGGAATGGAGGGATACCCCCATACTGCTGCACTGCCCCCGGACCAGCATTATAGGCCGCCAGCGTCAGCTCAAGGAGCTTAGTAGCATCATCACCCGCTTTGTCTATGAACAGGGTTTTCAAATCATTCATATAAAGGGCATAAGCTTTCATCGCATCATCCGGGTTATAAGGGTCCCCGCCAGGCACATACTTATAAAACGTCGAGTCAATAAACTGCGCCAACCCCTTAGCACCAGCAGGGGAACCAGCATGAGGGTCAAAATTGGACTCCGCCCAAATCTGCGCAGCAACAACAGTCTCCGGTAACGCTGTTTCCTGCGCGGCCTTCTTAATCCGCTCAGCATGTTCCGGGGGAACGTTAATAGTGCGGCCGCCCTCAGAACCAGTTGACTCAATCCCAACCGTGCACCGTTGCGAGGCATTCTGAACTTCCTGTTGCTGCTGCCAGCCCACCACAGCAGTATTCATCAGCAAAAAAGCCACCAAGGCTAAAACAGTACCGAAAATAAAAATAGCCGGCGCAAAAGCAATGAGGAATTTAGCAAGCAAACCTTTAGCGATAAAACCTGTTGCCCGCCTAGTAACGCTCATCGTCTAACCCACCAAACCGTCTCGCTCATGCTGTCCCAGATGGGACAGTTCCGCCGAGGAATTCACGTCCTTGAAATCCTTCTCTACACCACTGGGCATCCCAAAAATCAGAATCGTCACCAGCAAGAAGCCAACGACCAGCAAAAAGGTTAACAACCCGAAAATAGCTATCCGGCCACGGGAATCACCGATCCAAGCCCCCAACCGCTCAACAAGCTCAGACGACTGCGAGAAGTCCTCCCGGAACCGCTGCAACAGGGAAACATCGTCAGAATCAGTCTGTGAGGAATAACGTGAACGTCTACGAAAAATACCCATACACACCATTCAGATTCCTACCTAGTGGGCGTAAATCATCCTCATCTCAAGAGAAACCCATAACGCGGGGGCTACCGCCGCCCCCACACCCCTGCGCCAGCACCCGCTGGACCCGGCTGCCGCACAAAACCCGGCCCCTCCTTACGCGCAGAGCGCGACAGAGGGGCCGGGTTTTGCTTGCCCTGAGAAACGGTGGTTAGGTAAATCTGTGTTCACCTGAATTAGTCAAGAAATAGAACAAGGCGGCTATGCTCTAACCCGCTTGGGGGCAGGTAGAACACAGCCACCTTTTACTAACACCGAAATTCTCTTTCTTCACCCACTGCTCGTTATATCCTCCCTACAAAGAACCACTTTCCACCAAAGACCTGGCAATCATATAGAACTGCTGACACCGATTAATCAGGATTCGGCAGGTATTCGGTGAGTAGCCAGTCATCTCACCAACCTGAGCAATAAGCACCTGCTTATCTACAGCCCAGCCCCCAGCCTGCAAGACCGCAATGGGGAGAGTGCGCAGCCATGCGCGTTCAGCATCGTCGCTCTCTGGGAAACATTCAAGGAGTTCCCGAACGTTCACTGGTTCCAGCTCTCGCCCCTGAGTCCTCCGTTCCCAGTGCACATCCAAAGCCTTATCCACTAATGCTGCAAGATCCTGGAATTGTCGATGGGAGTGACGTAACGTAGCGGGACTAATGCCAAGCCTCGTTGCAGCTTCTTTTACATCCCCATCACACTCACGGATAAGCACCATAGACCTATCAACCATCTCGTGGGAATCACTCACCGCATAGATGACTTCCATGATTTTAGCTAACCTACCAGCTCCTACTATCTTGTCCGTTACCTGCACACCAATATCCTCAGTAACCGGGTGGTAGGACTGGTGAACTTCATCGTGCATGAACGACCCGATGGGAGCTTCTTTGGTTGATACTCCACCTGACTGCTGGAGGATTAGATTTTTGGCGATACCCATCAACCAGCCTTGGAAGTTCCCTTTACTGGCATCGTAGGAAGGCAACCGTCGAGTAGCGGTAATAAAGGCTTCTTGGGCAACATCTTCTGCTGTTGCCCCTTTGCCCAGTGCCCACATCCGTTTAAGGACATATTGGCGTACTTGTGCGTAGTCGGCCAACATCGTTTCGTTCCAGGTGTTCTCTGGTGTAGTTGCAACCATAATCATTCACCGCTCAGTCCACCGTATTGAAGTTGCTCTCTCATTGCTCCCCCTGGAAAAGTTCAGGCCGTGCTTCTTTGAGCTCATTCAGGCGGTTTGATCCGGTACGTGGGCTCTTCCCAATGAACCTTCCAACGGATGCACCAGTGACCTTCTGGCCGGCATCAAGCTGGTTTTTTACCCATGCTGCTAGCAACTCCATGTCATCCGCCCCTTCCTTCTCAGAGTCATCAATATTCTGTTGAGCCGGTTCAGCTTTAGGTGGCTCTGGTGCTAAATTGTCGGGTGTCTCGGTCTGCGGTTTTTGGTCTTGTTCAGGTGAAGCCGATTCTTCTGAGACGGCTTCTTTTACACCGGAGAGAGTGGGCAATGCGTGCATGCTACCCGTTCTACCCTTATTAGTTGCTGGTAGCTCTTCCTGTGGTTTGGAATGCTGGTGCGCCACTGAATCTAGGATTTGGATACCCTTGTCTGAGGTATCAGGTCCATTAGTCAGCGCTACTGGTGCCCGAAAGGCAAGACGTGAAAGTTCTTCAGTGGCAGCAAATACTGCAATCGGGGCCGCGGCGGCGATAGTCGCTCCAATGACCATCTGAACCAAGGTTGTTCCCTCGCCCTTGCTCAGGGCATGGACGGCATTCGCCACAACTGAGATGAGAGTGAATACCCCTAGGGATACCCAAGTGGCCGCCACTCGTTCGTTTCGTGCTTTGTGGATGACGGCAGCCATTGAGTAGGCAAGTATCGAAATATCGATGAAGGCCGGGACTGTCCATCGCAGGTAGCTAGGTAGCCCTACCCAGGCAGCAACATCCAACAAGCCGTTGAAGCTGACTAAGAAGGAGGTGACTCCAAGGATGAAGATCAGCACAACTGTGAGCCACAGAGTCTTAATGGAATCTGGATTGATACGAGGGCTACTGGTAGGGGTTATTTTCACGGCTTCCTTATGGCCTCTGCTAAACTGACCGTGAACAGTACGCAACGGTCGTTGAATAGCTAGCGTGTCCTGTTTATTTAAATCGGTGGGAGTCTTTTGGGTTGAAGCTGAAGGCTCCCACTTTTTTGCGCTCATTTTCTGGCTACTCATCATCGCCCCTCAAACCGCTCAGTACGGTGTCAATGGTAAGCACTGATGAGTCAAGCACTTTGATGATTTCTTCGTTTTCTCCAGTGAGATCAGGCTGAAGATTGAAGAGGTTGATAAGCCCAGCAGTAGCCAATAGCGCCCGGGAGGTCGCAGTGACAAGATGCAGGGTGACGACATCGCTATCGAATCTCTGTCGGTTGTTTGCAAGCATGGACGCTTTGATGGCTTCTTCCAGCTCGGTAGCTAAATCCTCTACCGCTGTCAGCCCATAATCGAGACGGGCTTGTGATGTTGGAGGTGAGACCTTTACCTGGGGCTTATCTTCCTTTGTGCTACTGAAGTATCCAATCCCCATTGACTCTGCTGGCATGTCTAGCAAGCTCTCGTCGAGTACCGGTGCATATTTCTTTTTACTCGTGCGAACTTTGCCGTCTTCACCAGTGATTTCCAGTTCATCGGGCAACTTATTTTCTTCCTGAGCCTTCTGAATCTCACGATTTACCGTAGTCTTTGAGATTCCTGTGCTGGTAGCAATCGCTCGGGTAGGCATACCTGCCTTTGCCATCTGAATAACGGTCTGGGACCGTTCTTCCTTGGGCAGAGCCACCCGTAGATCTCCGAACTCGCCTGTGATGTACCCGTCCCAGCTGGTGTATCCCAGGGTTTTCCATACCTGGTGTTTCCAGGCGTTGATGTAGAGCTGGGAGGTGTCATGGAGGGAATCGCGCAGGCGTGCGGTGAGAGTCTTTGCTTCCTCTAGGGGTAGTTCTTCTAGCAGGTCTGTGTTTTCGATAGCAGGAGCTACGATTTTTTCGATGGTGGTGCTCATGGTCTTTTCCTTTGTTGTTTTTCTTATTTGCTGGATTTCAGTTCTTTGCGCACAGCGCGGGTAGCGTCAATGATAAAAACTGTGCCCAAGGCAATAATCAGAGCTTCGATGGAAAGTTCGGCCGTGGTTCCAGCTATGAAGCTGCTTCGTTCGTCCTGTAGGTCAATTCCAGCGTTATGTAAGCCGATGGCTGCCGTGATAAGGATTGCTAGTCCCGCGAAGATAAAGATCAGTGCCCATTTGGCGAATCTAGCCAGAATTAGAAATGCGATGTTGCTTGCTGAATTTGCCTGCTTTGTGGTGCTGTTCTGTTGTGCAAGGGTGGTCATGGTTTTCCTTTCGGTTGGGTTTGGCCCGCGAGTCGGTCTGCCCGGCAGCCGGGGCACTCGTTGCCCTGGACGTGCTCGGTGTGATGTAGGGGGCAGGTTATGCGTTGGGGAGCTGTAGCCGGTTTTAGCTGCTGTAAGACTGATTCGGCCAGTGAGACCAGTTCACGGAATTCCTTGGAGATACATGAGAAAGCGAACCGCTGAGGGCTCCTAACTGTCTGAGTGGAGCGGGCAAAGACTATTTGGATAACTTGGGCCAGCACTTCATCAGATACCGGGTCAAGCTCGTGGCCAGCTTGTTGCAGGTCTTGCCGTAGCTTTTGGTGATTGACTCCTTGGGTGATTGGTGCCGGGGGCATATCAGTTTTTATTGCTTCGGTCTGTCCGTCAGTCCTTGAGTTATCCACAGGCGCTGTTTCTTTGACAGACTGACTGATTGGGATAGTCAATGGGATAGTCCGTGCGCGCGTTCCTTTTAATGCGGAATCTTCAAAAATGTCAGAGTGATACCTAGCCTGTGTCAGAGTGACACCTTGTGTGTCATCAGGTGTCAGAGTGACACCTACTGGTTGATTAGGTGTTTCATAACTGGGTGTCAGAGTGACACCTACTGTAGATAGCGAGTTATCCACAGGCTGCCCATCTTCGCCCATGCTTACAATCGGTGCCCCAAAATGTGCTTGCCCGGCCTTGTGTAACTGCTTCAATGCTTTCAGCGTTCGCCAGGGTGTCTTGGTCCCGATGTTGTAAAGGTGCAGCACAATGAGGTCTGTTGAGCGGCCACCAAATTTTTTATATGGGCGGCGTTCACGGTGCAACAGATCGGCTTCCTCGAATTCTTTGAGGATGCGAATTACGGTTGATTTACTGACGCAGGTTTCATGCATGATGAACGCCAGGCCCTTATCACCCTCATGGTCAGCGATATAACCATCATCGTCAGCCTGTTCCGCCAGAAACCGCAAGACTGATGTTCGAGGCACAGCACCGTTCTCGAACTCATGTGTTCTGGCCCATTCAATAGCCTTGCTACTCACGCCACGCCTCCAACGACATGCCGCGTTAACTCTTCAATGGGCACCTCCATATAGATTGAAATTTTTTCAATCTCGCTGGGCCTAAACTCAATCAGCCCATTGAGCCTCTTTCGCAGTGATGTCTCAGAAAATCCGAGAAGTTCGGCCAGTTCGTGACTTTTAACGTTGCGACGCGAGGCTTCTGCCCTCACGTTTGCAGCAATCGATTCTGAATAACTCATGGTGCAAGACTATAACTCACAGTTGTATCTTGCAAGATGGTTTCATAACTTTAAGTTATTTTTTTGAATTTTATGTTGCCTTGCAAAATCATGGGGTGTACCGTATCAACCATGAGAACTGAAATTGCATTAACCCCAAACCAGGTTGCAGGCCGCGAAATCAAGACTTGGATGCTACGAACTGGCACAAAGCAGAAGGATCTAGCTGAACTTCTAGAGATGACCCAAGCAGGCGTCTCAAAGAAATTGCGAGGGGATGCGGCGTTCACACTCGATGACCTCTTGAAGATTGCCGCCTTCTTCGACCTGTCGTTGGCTGAACTTTTGGGCGAGGGCGTTCTTAACGCAAAAATCCCCTCCACTGCACCAGGCAGTGAAGGGGAGAAGAAAATCGCCCCAATCGGTTTCATACCGACTGGGGCGACCTATCAAGTTGCGGGGACAGGATTTGAACCTGTGACCTCCGGGTTATGAGCCCGGCGAGCTACCGAACTGCTCCACCCCGCGGCGACTCATATAACTATACACACCCCTACTCCTCAGCGCAAGTTGAAAAGACTATTTGTGAGTGAGAGTACATTTGTAGTTCCGCAAAAACTTAACTCACCTGCCCCTGGCTCTCTGATCTGCCCAGTCATACTGCTGGGCAACCAGCCCCCCCCCCCAGAAACCTAGCCAGCACAAAAGGCGCGGCGCCCTCCCCCGCAGGGGAGAGCACCGCGCCCTCAGATGGAGCCAGGATAGCTAGCCCAAGAAACCGGGCAGCTAGAGCGAGCTAGTTGCCAGCTGATGCTGAGGGGCTAGCCGAAGGACTAGCGCCAGAAACCTGACCTTCGATACCCTCAGCCTCAATCGCGCGCTGGAGGGAATCGTTCAAACGCTTCTGAGCTTCACCGTAGGCAGTCCAGTCACCGGCCTTCATAGCGGCATCGGAATCCTGCATAGCCTTACGGGCATCCTGTAGCGCGCTCTGCAGGGTGCCACTGTCACCACTTGCGGTGCCGCCGGTGGCCTGAGTGGCCTCGGACTCATCGACACCGGCGTCGGTGGCTGTCTGAGCACCTGAGGAGCCACTAAAGAGCTCGTTCAGGGCCTCCTCCAGGGTGGGGGCAAAGCCAACCTGCTCACCAAAGCCCACCAGCACGCGGCGTAGCGACGGATAGGCCGCATCACCGGAGGACTGAACATAGACCGGCTGGACATAGAGAATACCGCCGCCCACGGGCAGGGTCAGCAGGTTGCCGTTGATAACGTCCGAAGCGCCCTGGCGGAGCAGGTTCAGCTCGGTCGAAACCGCAGTATCAGAGTTAAAGACGTTCTGCGCCTGGCCGGGGCCAGGAACCACCGATGAACGCGGCAGTTCCAGCAGGGTCAGTTTGCCGTAGCCTGCGGCCTTCTCGCCGTCCTTACCGGTCCCCGCGTCACCGTTAGCAGAGAGGAAGCCGTACATGACGTTACGGGTGTTGCTATCCGACTGCTGAGGGATAAAGGAGGTGGTCAGCGAGAACTTAGCGGAATCCTCGCCGGGCATCTGCAGGGACAGGTAATAGGGCGGGAGCGGCTTACCGCTATTGTTGGTGGGGTCGTTCGGGATTGACCACATATCATCCCGCGCGTACAGGCTTGAGGCATCGGTCACATGGTAGGCGTTGAGCACCTCACGCTGAACCTTGAAGAGGTCCTGCGGGTAGCGCACATGCCCAATCAGTGATGCGCTCATCTCGCTGTAGGGGCGCACCGTCCCGGGGTAGACCTTCTGCCAGGTCTTCAGAACCGGGTCCTGGTCATCCCAGGCGTAAAGGGTCACCGAACCGTCGTAGGCATTCACAGTAGCCTTGACGGAGTTACGAATGTAGTTGACCTGCTTGTTGGGCAGAGCCTGCGCGACACCGGTAGCTGTCTCTGAGTCAGCGGTAGCGCTCTCAAGGCTAGCTGCCTGCGAGTAGGGGTACTGATTGCTGGTGGTATAGGCATCCACGACCCACTGGACCTGACCATCGATAATCGCCGGGTAGGGGTTCCCATCCACCGTCAGGTAGGGGGCGACCTTCTTAACCCGGGCTGACGGGTCACGGTCGTAGAGGATCTGGGACTCAGAACGTACCGCATCTGAAAGCAGAATGTCAGAAGACTGGAACTTAATAGCGTAGGACAGACGGTTAAAAGCGTTACCGATATTGGGGCCGCCCTTGCCAGTAAAGGTGTACTTGGCGTCATTCCCGCTGGCGTCGTCAGTGGTCTGTGGGCGGTCCAGTTCCAGGGGCTCGTCCTCAGCGCTACCTCCCACAATAGAGTATTCCGGGGAGCTCTGACCAAAGTAAATGCGCGGCTCATAGTCCTCGCTAATAGCACCGGTCGCGCGGATACCGGACTGAATAAACTTGGGCTTACCGTCAGCCTCAACCTGGTTGCCGTAGGCGGCAATCACACCGTAGCCGTGCGTGTAGACAACGTGCTGGTTCACCCAGGATGAGTTGGCGTTCTGCGCTGGGTTCAGCTCACGGGCCGCAATCACGGTATCGGTTTCTACCCCGTTAATGGAGTAGCGGTCCACCGAAAGATTCTTGCCGAACTGGTAGTAGGGGCGGAACTGCTGAAGCTGGGCGAAGGCACCCGAGACCACGTTGGGGTCAAGCAGGCGAATGTTAGAAATCGTTTCGCTCTCCCCCCGCAGGGCACCTGCGGCAGTGGAGGTCGTAGCATCGTAGTTCTTGACCTCGATAGCGTCAAGGCCATAGGCGGCGCGAGTGGCATCAATATTGCGCTGAATGTAAGGGGCCTCAGTCGCCTGCTCGTTGGGCACAACCTGGAAACGCTGAATAACCCAAGGGTAAATACTGCCTGCCACCAGAGAGGTCACAACCAGCACCACGGTGCCAATAAGGGGCAGGCGGAAATTGCCCTTAAGAATTGCCACGGCAAAGAGCGCAGCCACCAGAAGTGAGGCAACAGCCAAAATGGCGTTAACCGGGATGATTGCGTTCACGTCGGTGTACATGGCACCGGCCCACGAACCGCTCTGATCCTGGGTAGCGTTATAGCGGGCCAGCCACAGGCTCGCCGCCCGCACCAGAATAAAGACGGCACCCAGCAGAGCCAGATGACGGCGGAAGAAGACTGTGGTGGTGATGCCCTTTTCACCCACGATGATTCCACCGTAGAAGTAATGCACCACCAGGCCAGCCATGGCCGAGAACAGGATAAAGGTGCTCAACAGACCGGTCCCAAAATTAAGGAAAGGCAGAGTAAAAAGGAAGAACCCCAGATCAAGACCGAACTCGGGGTCGGTCTGGCCGAAGCTCTCACCGTTCATAAACAGGAGCACAGACTCCCACTGGCTGGTAGCACCCGCGCCCACAAAGGCACCCAGCACCAGGGGAACCACCAGGAGCATGAGCTTACGCATCTTATCGATGCTCTTACGGTAGCGCTCCATGTTCTGGTTGAACACTTCCTGGATATCTGCGTAAGGATCAGGAACTGGGTCACCGTTAGCGTCAATGCGCGGAGCCGATGCCCGCCGGGGGGCGGGGGTCTGCGGTACACCGTGTTTGTAGGCGTAGCGCATACTAGCCCAGATAGCCAGACCGGCAAGTAAGGTTGAGCCTAGGAAGACAGCACCCTTAGTCAGGTTCTGGGTAATGAACACCTGCAGGTAGCCCAACTGGTCATACCAGAGGACGTCGGTGTAAATCTGGGTGGCCCCAACAAAAGCAATGACGAGAACCGCCACGATTGCAACGGTCATGCCCAGGGGCTTGTTCTTACCTTGGGGCCTGCGTGATGGAGAACGGGGAGGGGTGTTTCCGGTACTCACGGATGTCCTTTAGTTGTCTTGTGTGTCTGCCGCGCGAACGGCTCGGTCCCACAGCGCCACAATCAATACGGGGACGCTGTGTAATAAGAAACTATTTTGCCAAAGAACAGGGTGACTTACGAGAGCTGGCTTACCTTTTCAGCTCTCAGCACCGACTTTTGGGGCAGTGCAGGTCGGGAAGTTAGCGGGGTCTTGGCCCTGACCAATACGCGTCACCGCCTCGACCGCTTCATCCAGGGTCTCCACCTTAACCACCGACAGGCGGCTGGGGACCTTGCCCACCACCTCATCGCAGTTACTGGCGGGGGCCAGGAAGACGGTGGCACCGGCATCGGCGGCACCCTTCATCTTCTGCTCAATGCCGCCGATAGGGCCTACCGTGCCGTCAGATTCAATGGTGCCGGTGCCAGCAAAGTGCTCGCCACCGGTCATATCGCCCTCGGTCAACTCGTCAATAATACCTAGCGCGAACATCATGCCCGCCGAGGGCCCGCCCACTTCTTCTAGCCCGTACTTGACGGTCAGCGGGAAATTAAAAGTGCGGGAAAGATAGAGGCCAAGAACATAGCGACCGCTCTTATCGTTATATACGGGGGTGACCGTTACCTGCTGGGTCTGAGCATCACGCTTCAGGGTCACGGTGACAGGTTGGCCGCCGGAGGCATTAACCCGGTCAGTCAAGTCGGAATATTTGGTGAGGGGTTCATCGTTGATGTCCGTGATGATATCGCCCTCCTGAACCAGGCCTTCACTCGGGCCACCCTCCACCGCGCCAGAAACATTCAGTGTCTCGGTGTAGTCGATACCCAGCTGAGTCAGAGCCGCTGCCTGAGCAACCTCCTGGGAGTTGGTCATATCGGCGCTATTGCGAGCGCTGACCTCTTCACTGGTGACGGTGGGGTCATAGACCAGGTCGCTGGGGAGCACCGTGGTTGATTCCTCCAGCCAGGTCGACAAGGCACCCAGGGAACCGAGGGTTGAGTTGGGTCCACCGGCTACTTGCACGGTGGTCATGTCCAGGTAGCCGGTTACAGGGTAGGTCTCTGCGCCCTCAATCTCAATCAGCGGCTTCTTATTGAATTCGCCGATGGTGTTGAAGGTAGGCCCCGGGGACTCCGTGACAAAGTTCACGGGGATAACTAAAGATAGTAGGGAGAGGCCCGTAAGGCCTGTTGCGCTCACCGTGTATAGATTTATGTGGGGCTTGCGCGCAAGGCGGCCCATCTGTTCCCTCGATAAAAAACCCATAGGAACAAGATTACAAGTAAAAAATTCGCTCCGTCCCTCAACCCAGCAAACTCCCACTTGGCTGTGGGCTAAAAGCCACTTTTTGCGGCAGGTAGACCAGTAGGCTAGAGGGAAAGCGGGGCGGCGCTCCTGTTGCCCCACCGCGTGTTCTGGAAATGAGGCAAGCAGTGTCGAATCACCCCTTTGATTCTTCAGGTCATGACCCCCTAGAAGAGTTCCTGAAAAAACTCCGTGAGCAGGGTTTTGACCCCAATGCCATGAACGGTGCCCAGGCTTTTGATGCCGATGCCCTGCGCAAGATGGGTCTTCCCCTTGACCCCGCCATGTTCTCGGGTATTTTTGCCCAGGTGAATTCTATGATGAACGCTCAGAGCAGTGATGAGCCGGTCAACTGGGATCTTGCCCAGCAGAACGCCCGCCAGGTACTGGCCCTGGGCAAGGACCCTTCGATAACTTCTAGCCAGACCGGTGCGGTACGAGATGCCGCAGCTCTGGCTGACTTGTGGCTTGACCCTGTCACCATTTTTGAGCGTCCGGCCTTTAGCGTCGAAGCCTGGTCTAAGGCTGAATGGGTGGAGAACTCGTTTGCTACTTGGAAAGAAATTGCTGGCCCGGTAGCTACTGAGGTCACTTCGGCTATGAACGCTTCGATCCAGCAGCAGCTGCCCGAAGAACTTTCCGGCATGCTCGGTGGCGGCAATATTTTTGCGGGCCTGGGCGGCATGATGTTCGGTATGCAAATGGGGCAGGCTATCGGCAAGCTTGCTGAAGAGATTGTCTCGTCCACCGACATCGGGATCCCCCTGGCTCAAGGGCGTTCTGCTCTGCTCCCCGGCGGTGTTGCCGCTTTTAGTGAGGGCCTTGAAATCCCGGCCCAGGAGGTTATCCTCTACCTGGCAGTGCGTGAGGCCACTCTGATTCGCCTGCACAAGGCTAACCCCTGGTTACGCGAGGACATCATCGGCCTGATTCAGCGCTTCTCACGCGGTATTCGCGTTGATATTGAGCGTATGCAGGCATCAGCCCAAGAGATTGATTTTGATCCAGCTAACCCCGAGGCCATGATGGAGGTCTTTGCCGGGGACATGTTCGCTCCCCAGCACACCGAGGACCAGCAGCTGGCCCTGGACCGTTTGGAAACCCTGCTTGCTCTCATTGAGGGCTGGGTATCTCTCATTACCGAGCAGGCCACCAAGAATCTGCCGATGGCGCCCCAGCTTTCTGAGTCTATGGCCCGCCGTCGTGCAACCGGTGGCCCAGCCGAACACGCTTTCGCCCAGCTCGTCGGCCTGGAGCTGCGCCCCCGCAAGATGCGCGAAGCCCTGGCTTTCTGGCGGCATTACGAAGAGCAGCATGGCTTTGAAGCCCGTGATCAGCTCTGGCAGGGCCCTGAGACTCTGCCCACCAGTGAAGACCTCGATGATCCCGAAGGCTTTGCCTCCCGCCGTGCTCTGCTGACAGCTAGCCAAGATGAGTTCGATGCGGCTCTCGAAAAGCTCCTGGCCGGTGGCTACGACCAGCCCGATGAAGAACCCGGTGAAGGCTCAGAAGGTGGTGGCTCCCCCAAGGCTTAGGCCCTCAACCTTGGGGTTTATTTGATCCGAGGTAGGTAAGGCAGGCTCATAGCGAATTTGCTGGCCGGGGCTGGCCTACCTTATGAATAATCCTCCTTATTTATTCCCCTGATGGGGGTGGGGTGCCAGGCACGCGCTGGCCGAAGGTCACTCCTTCCAGAAAGGCACGCGCCTTCTCCTGTTCCGGGTAGAGGGCTTCTAGTTCCCTAAATTGCGGGCTGTGGTTGGGTTCTAGAAAGTGGCAAAGCTCGTGAAAAATCACGGAATCAAGCACGTAGCCAGGAGCACCTTGCAAGGTGTGGGAGATGCGGATAGTGCGCTCAGCCGGTGTTGCTGACCCCCAGCGGTGCTGCTGGTTGGTGACCCAGCGGATAGATGAGGCAGACGGTGCCTGCGGGAGGTAGGCCCGGCGAAGTTTCTCAGCTCTTTGAGCCAAAAGCTCATCGGAAATAGCTCTGCTGTGGCTCTGTTTCTTTCGAGCCGCGCGGCGCTGTATTTTGGGGAGCAGGTTCTCTATGTAAATCTCAAGGTCCTCTGGTGTGCTGGATGCAGGAACCATCAGGCGAATCCGCCCGCCCTCAAGTGGCTGAGCCTGGACGGTGCGCCTGCGGCGGGTGGAGCGCACCACCTCAATCTCCGGGCGGTGCGCGGTGGCCGGCAGTACCTCTCGGATGCTAGCCATTTAAACTCCCTGAGGGGCGATGTCGTCCAAGAATCGTGAGCGCTTACGCCCAGCCCTACCGCCGGGGGTACGCGAGCGCGACCAGGTGAGGGTTAGGTAGGAGCGGGCGCGGGTGATGCCCACATAGAGTAGGCGGCGTTCTTCGTCCACCTCGTCACTGCTCTGGGCAAAGGAGATAGGCATGAGCCCCTCATTGAGGCCACAGAGGAAAACAGCCTCCCATTCCAAGCCCTTGGCTGAGTGCAGAGAGGCCAGGGTGACACCGTTGAGGGAGGGCGCGTCGCGGTGCTGGGAGCGTTGAATGAGGACAGCTACTAGCTCGTAGAGGGTGAGCTCCGGGGGCAGTTCGCTTGCACCGTTGGCTTGGGCCTGTTCACGCGCCAAGGTGCGCTCAGCAACCAGCCGGTCGGCCAGGGAAACCAGTGTTTCCAAGGACTCCCAGCGGGCGCGTTCCTGGCCTGAGCGCTGGGGCGCTTGGGGTGACCAGCCTAAGTTTTTGAGGTTATCGCGTACCAGCTGGGGTATAGAGTCGGTCTCTTCTGCGCCCTTGGCGGCACCCTGAAGCATGCTGATAGCGGCGCGCACCTCAGCCCGGTCAAAGAACTGTTCAGCACCGCGCAACTGGTAGTTGATGCCAAGGTCGTTAAGGGCCTGTTCCAGGGCGGCTGACTGGGAGTTGGTGCGGTAGAGCACAGCAATGTCAGCGGCGGGAATGCCGTCCTTTTCTATCAGGTCTTTAATGTCTTCGGCTATACCGATCGCTTCTTGCTCATCGTCAGCATACTCGAACCACTGGGGCGCCGGCCCTTCCGCACGCTGGGAAATAAGTTGAAGCGGGGGCGCCCAGGAGTAGCGGGTGGAGTCAGGACGCTGTTTGCGGGCGGCCAGCAGGCGGTTGGCTAGGCCGACCACCTGCGGGCTGGAACGGTAGTCGCGCACCAGTTTGACCACGGTGGCCTGCTCAAAACGGCTGCGGAATTCCAGCAGGTGGCGGCTGGTTGCACCAGCAAAGGAGTAGATGGTCTGGGAGGCATCGCCCACCACGCACAGGTCGTCGCGGGCACCCAGCCAGGCATCCAGAAGCCGCTGTTGGAGGGGCGAGACGTCCTGGTATTCATCAACCACAAAGTGCCGGTATTGCTGGTGAATCTGGGCGGCGATTTCGGGGTTCTCTTCGATAATTGCCACGGTCAGCAGAAGGATATCTTCAAAGTCGATGACGTTGCGTTCGTCTTTGAGTTCCTCGTAGGTGCGCAGCAGGCGGACCATGTCGATAGGGCTGATATCGGCGGGTAGTTCCCGGTGGGCCAGATGGGGCATGAGGGTCTCTGCGGTCAGCATGGAGACTTTGGCCCACTCAATTTCACTGGCAAGGTCGCGGACGATAGCGCGGTCAGTTGCCAGGCCCAGCCTGCGGGCCGACTCAATAATGTACTGGGCCTTGTTTTTGATGATTTCGGGCAGGCTCCCCCCAATGGCCTGGGGCCAGAAGTAGCGGAGCTGGCTTAGGGCGGCAGAGTGGAAGGTACGGGCCACCACTCCGGTAGCACCGAGCTGGCGCAGGCGCACCTTCATCTCTTCGGCGGCCCGGTTAGTAAAGGTTAGGGCCAGTACCGCGCGTGGGTTGTAGCGACCAATAGCGATGCCGTAGGCAATGCGGTGGGTAATAGCCCGGGTCTTACCAGTGCCAGCACCGGCCATAACGCACATGGGGCCAGACAACTCGGTCGCCACCCGGCGCTGTTCGGGGTCAAGGCCCTCCAGAATACTGTCAGCGGCGGGGGCGGTCAGGCTAATGGGGTGTGCCCGTAGTTTGTCCTGGTTCATGGTGCTACTCCCCTTGCCCTCGCTGTGTATCATTGGGCCCCGAGCAGGGCCGGTTATCTAGTCTACCGCTCTCCTTTAACCGGGAGCGGAGCGCCCAGCCAGTATTCTATGAGGTGGCGGGAGATTGAACCGGTGCCCGGGAGCTGAACCTCGCCCGAGCTATAGGCCCGGACCAGCTCCTGGCGGGTAAACCAGCGGATTCTTTCGATTTCCAGGCCGTCGGGTTTGACCGCTTGCGGGTTAGAAATCTCAGCCATAAAACCGCACATGAGCGAGCGCGGAAAAGGCCAGGGCTGTGACCCCAGGTAGCGCATGGCGCTTACCTGACCGCCGCACTCTTCGTAGACTTCCCGCAGGACCGCGCTTTCGAGGGCTTCCCCGCCCTCCACAAACCCAGCGAAGGTTGAGTAGCGCCCCGGCCCCCAGGCGCGGGCCTGGCCCAGCAGAATTTTCTCTGCTCCCTCCCAGCGAGCGGTCACTGCGCTAATCACCGCCGGATCGGTGCGGGGGAAAATCTCGCGGCCCGATTCACTGACCCGCACCCAGCCGGCCCGGGTAGCGAATGTAGCCTGCCCGGTAGCCGGGTCAAAACCTGCCGAAGCGTGCCAGGCGGTCAAGGAGGCAGCCGAAGCTAGCACCCGACCCCAGGCATAGGCCAGGCTCGACCCGCCGTAACCGTAAGCCGCATAGTCACGGATGCCCACCCAGCGACCACCGGCACGGGCCGCCAGCACCTGGGCGATGCCTGCTTCTTGGTTCTCAAAGCCCTGGGCCACTATCGGGCCAAGGCACAAGAAATCTTCAAACCGATCAGTCAGCGCAAGAACGGGGGCCTGCCCTAGCTGGGGTTGACCCGGCCCCTGTGATGCGCTCGTGTTCTGCGCGCGGGAGCATAGACTGCCGGCGTAGAGCAGACTAACCTGCCGGTGCCTATCCACCGCCGTGTAATCCAGCAGGGCAGCAGTATTCAGCTCAAAAATCTCTGCTAGATTCAGGGGCACCGGGCGTTCACCCTCCCCCACCAAAACGCGACCAGAATCCACGGCAACCAGGTAGGGCCGTTGCGCCCAGGGGTAAAGCTCCCGCCAGCAGGTAGGTAAAGCCGGGTCAAGCTCACCGGCCAGTGCCCGCCCCAAACCTGCGAAAAAGCCCTCGACCTCCCGCGCCCCTGCACAGGCAGGCACCCCATCAGCCACCAGCGGTAGCGGCCCCAAAGGCCTGAGCACACCGGGAGCAAGGCCCCTACCCGCCCCATCGGCTAAGAGATTGGTCAAATTCTCAGCGTTCATCTCCAATTCATCCCGTCTTCTCTTGTACCCTTGGAAGTGTGACTTCAACTCCCCTTCAACTTGCCGCCATCGTATCAGCAGGCGTACCCGGGCTCTACCCCGTAGCCGCACTGCCCTCAGCCGACGATGCCCTCGACTTCGACTCAGCTATCATCATCGACTCAGCCGACAAACGCTGGCGCGTGCGTGCACCCAAACACCCCGAAGCCAGCGTGCGCCTTGAAGCCGAACACGTTATCCTCCAGTCTTTCTCGCCCGGTATCCGCGCCCGTCTGCCCTTTTTGGTACCCACCATCGTAGGAACCGTACCGCTCGATGGCCGCCAAGCCTTCATCTACACCCACATCCCGGGTAAGCACTGCGACATCGACGAGCTAGCCGATATCTCCTACTCCACCCGCGAGGGCAAAACCAACATCGCCGATGAGATCGCCCACTACATCGCCACCATTCACGTCTTCCCCACCACCATCGTTGAAGAAGCCGACCTGCCGGTCTACACCGGCGAACAGATCCGGGAACGCCGCCTAGCCGAGCTTGACCGCGCCGTAGCTACCGGCAAAGTCCCCTCAGGTCTGCTCACCCGCTGGGAACAGCAACTCAATAACTCCGCCATGTGGCAATTCCGCCCCCGCGTGATTCACGGCGACCTCAACGAAGACAACCTAGTACTCGACCAGAAAAAGGTCGTCGAAATTACCGGCTGGTCCGAGGTCTGTGTAGGCGACCCTGCCCAAGACTTTGCCTGGCTCTACGCCTGCGAAGACCCCCTCTTTAGGGAGCGGATCTTTGAAACCTACCGCAAAGAAATGCCCCAGGAGCCCGACCGCAACCTAGAAGCCCGCGCCAGCCTCTACGCAGAGTTCGGCCTGGCTCAGTGGCTTATTCGGGGCACCGAGCTTGAAGACCGCGTCATGATCTCTGAGGCGGTCTCCATGCTCAATCACCTTGAAGCCGAACTGCTTGCTGTCAAGGCGCTTGCCCCGGCCCTGGACGAGGAAAAACCCCAGCCCCTGGACTAGCTCTAGCCTTCCCGCCCCAGCTTCTCGGCCCGGGCCAGGGCCTTCTCCAGCTCTTGCAGACTACTAAAACGGGTAATTTCTTTAGTTTGGCCCGTTGAGGCATAGAAGAAGTAGGCCCGGACCTGCTCCGGTACAATCCCCTGCAGGCGAGCAAAACCCAGCCGGTAAAGCGAAAGCTGAACCGACCGCTTTTTAAGTTCCTTCTCCGTACGCGGGGGCCGACCGGTCTTCCAGTCCACCAGTTCCCAGACAGTCTGCCCCTGCTCATCAACGGTGGTAAAGACCGCGTCAATACGGCCACGCACCGTCACAGCACCCAGTGGAGTTTCTAGGGGATACTCCAGCGCCCAAGGGGTTCGGTCCGCCCACTCACTGCCCAAGAAGTTCTCTTGAAGCTGGGGCAGGTTCAGCTCTTGGTCAGCGACATCATCGTCAAAATCTTCATCCACATCCAGCATGCCGGTCTGCCCAAAATGCTCCTCTACCCAGCTATGGAAGAGGGTACCCTGGCGGGCGGCAATACCCGGCCTCTGCGGCATGGGCCTGCGAATCTGGGCCAGCACCTGCTCGGGTGAAGCCACCAGGTTCACCAGCAAGGAGGCAGAAAGATGCCCCGGTAGTTCAAAGTCACTCTCGGCAGGTGGTGCAGCAAGCAGAGCCAGCAGAAGCTCGGTTTCCTCCTGCCAGTCCTCGAGGGTTTTAAGGGTCTGCGCTCTCTGCTCCGCACTTAGCTCAGCAAGGGCCTGCTCGGGACTGGGCCCCTCCTGCGGGTCAAGACCGCCACGCACCACGTTCCGGGCCGCCCGCTCCACCACCTGCCGGGGGGTTAGCCCCGTAGCAGACCCGACTGCTACCGGCTCCACCTGCAGGGGAGCATCGGTGGCGGATTCAAGTTCTTCTAGGCTCTGCCAGGTGCGCACCTGCGGCCCGTCAAAGGGGTCAAAAGGCCAGGCGGCGGTGGTGATGCTAGCCGACTGCGGGTTGGCAACACCCACCTGGTCCTCATCCACCCTGGCGATTACCTCCGCCAGCGGGGTGGGGGCCTGGATAAGTTCTTCCACAAACTCCGAGAATGCACGGGGCTTAGTTGCGGTACCCTTCCAGGCCGAACTGGTCAGGGTAAGCAGGGAACGCGCACGGGTAAAACCCACATAGGCTAAACGGCGCTCTTCACCGATGCGGTGCTCCACAGCCTGCTCCGAGAGCAGGGCGGTAAACTCGCCCAGGTCGCGCAGGTTTTCAAAGTCCTCGCGCCAACCGGGCAGATAGTTTGCGTCCCCGCGCAGGGGCCAGGGCAGGGTACTACTCTTCTTAGTCCACCGCTCATCCTTAGCATCGGGGAACTCTCCGACCGCCAAACCGGGCACATAGACATGATCCCATTCCAGGCCCTTAGAAGCGTGGACGGTCAGAAGCTGGACGGCATCGTGCCGGGGAGCCTCAGCGGCCATATCCAGCCCGGACTCTTCCTGAGCAGCGGCATCCAACCAAGCCAAAAAACCGCTGATGCCTGAGGCTGACGAAGCGCTAGAACTCAGCGAGAAGCGCACGGTGTTTTCGCCCTCCTCCGCCTCCAGACCCTTAGCTGCGGCCAGAAGCAGGGCGTTCACGCGGGGGGCGCTGGCCTCATAGGAGGCCGCGACCTCCTGGAAAGCGTCCAGGTGGCGGCGGGCAAGGGCCGAACGGGTGCCGGAGCGGGCGGCCAACTCAATATCAAGCAGTAGGGTGCGCTCAATTTCAGTCAGCAGGGTGCCCAGGTCATCGGCAGTGAACTGGCGCAGGTGCTCTAACTCCTGGGCAAGCAGGTGCAGGCGGTGCAGGCCCTCATCGGTGATACTCCGCCCGGTGCGCGGTGATACCCACCCCGGCTCGGGCAGATTCTCCAGGGCCTCAACCAGGGAGGAGCCATCGGTGACATCGGGGGCCGCCGCCTGCAGGAGCCTGCGGTAGGCCTCTTCCGGTGCTAGTTCTTCCTCCTTCCCCTGGGTAGCAGGGCTTGGGGCCCTATCCAGGCCGTCCAGGATTTCCTGTTCAGCCCGCACCTGGGCATACTCAGCGGCCATACCGTAGCGGATTTCCAGCTCACGCTGGCGTTTGAGAACCCCCGACCACTCAGCAAAAGCCAGCAGGTCAGAAACACCCAGTCGCCAGCGGGCACCGGCCAGTAGGCGCATGAGCGCATCCGACCGTCCCGGGTCACTGAGCACGCGCAGGACGGCTACCGTATCGACGATCTCGGGGGTATCGAGCAGACCGCCCAGGCCCACCACCTGGTAGGGAAGGCCCAGCTCGTCCAGGGCCTCACGGATAGGCTCCATCATGGCCCGCTTCTTGCAGAGCACCGCCATGGTGGGCATCTGGCTCAGCGGTTCATGGGCCCAGCGAGCACGTTCTGAGGCGATCTGCTGAGCCAGGGCACGAGCCTCGTGCTGGTCGGTCAGATAGTTGCCCACCAGCACACGGCCAGCGTCGGCCTGCTCACGGGGCTTTAGAGCGGGCACCTCGATGCGGTGGGCCGAACGTACCCACTCCGGCTGAGAACTCAGCGGGGCGGCGCTGTAGTTAGCCACATCCAAAATCGCCCGGTCGTTACGCCAGGCCACCGTCAGGTAGCTGGCGCTGCAGTCCTGGGCAGGGAAATAATCGTAGAAGCTAAAGAGCTGACCGTCCGATGCCCCACGGAAACCATAAATAGACTGTTTGGGGTCGCCCACCGCCATGACCGGGTGGGCCTCACGCCCCTTAGAAGCACTAAAAAGGTCGGAGAACAACTGCATCTGAGCGTGGGAGGTGTCCTGGAACTCATCAAGCAGAACCACCCGGTAGCGCTCGCGCTCAGTCTCAGCGGCCAGGGGAACCTCGCGGGCAATCCTGGCGGCGTAGGCAATGAGATCACCGTAGTCCATGACCTGCATACCTGCCTTGATGGCAGAGTAGCGTTTGACCAGGTCTGCGTAGAATATTCGCAGGTCAAGGTTCTGGACGATTTCTCTCTGCTCACCGGTAGCCCCTTTGACTGTGGGCTTGCCCAGGGGCGCAATGGAGGCCCGGGTCTTCAGGCACCACTCAATGACTTGGTCGGGGCTGACCAGGTGCTCGGCGCACTCGCCCGAAAGCTCAATGACAGCCTTCACCATAGTGGATTTAGCCACCTCTTTTTCGGGGAGCTTACCGTCATAGTGCTCCACAATTTGAGCCACTAGCTGCCAGGTCTGCGCCCCGCCGAGCATCTGGGCATCGTCCTCAATGCCCAGGCGCAAACCGTACTGGGAAACCAGCGTATTGGCGTAGGAATGGTAGGTGGAAATGGTGGGGTCGGAGGTCATGTTCTCGCCCCGCTCCCCCGGCACCTGGCGAACCAGCCCCTGTCTGCGCAGTTCTTCAAGGCGGGAGCGCATACGCTCGCGTAGCTCACCGGCGGCCTTGCGGGTAAAGGTCACGCCCAGCACCTGGTCAGCCCGCACCAGGCCGTTGGCTACCAACCAGACCACGCGGTCTACCATGGTGGCCGTTTTGCCGGACCCGGCACCGGCCACCACTAGGCGGGGCACCAGCGGAGAAGAAATGATAGCGGATTGTTCAGGTGTGGGTTCTGGCCGCCCCAGGGCTTGGGCTATCTGCTCAGGGGTCAGGAAGGGCTGGGCAGCGGTGGGGTCGTAGCTGGTCATGATTCTCCTGAAACTTACTGGGCAGGGCGGTGGGTAATGGTGCGTCCCCGTGAACACAGCGGGCAGATATCGGGCAGGGCACAGCCGATGCCGAAGAGGCCACCGGCGGTATGGCGAGCTTGGAGCTCCCGACCCGCAATCAGGACGGCGGCCCGGTTGATGAGCTCTACGGCCCAGGTGCTCTCTGCGGTGAGAGGTGCCTGCTCCTGTTCGCTGTAGCTGGCAGTTGAGCCACCTAGCTGTAGCAGCAGGGCACCGCCGGAGAGCTCCTGCAGGCCGGTTAGCACCGGTACCTGGCGGCCCCCAACCTCCTGAGTGGGAAGATCCAAGCTAGCGGACTGGGCTTGTTCCCGGTCGGGGGCAAGGGCCTGGCGCATGAGGGCACCGGCACCGGCTTCGAGGGCGACCTGGTAGGCCGCCAGTTGAGGGTGGCGTTCCAGCTCGGCCCGGGTGGGCTTCTGCTTGCCGGTCTTTATATCAAGAATCAGGAAACGCCCCAGCTGGTCCACCTCAATACGGTCCACGCGGCCCGAGAGCAGGGCGTCCCGGGCAGGTCCGGGCACCAGCACGCTGAAGGAGCCTTCTACACCCACCAGGGAACGGCCCTTGGATTTGAGTTCACGCACATAGTCGGCAAAACGCTGAATCATCTTCTCTGCCCGCTCCACCAGTTTCTGACTCTCCCAGGTGTCGGGCAGGCCCAGCTGGGGTAGGCGGCGGTGCAGTTCATCGCGCAAATCGGTGCCGTTGGCATCGGGCATCTCTTCGCAGATGGCATGAATCAGGGTACCCAGGGAGCGGGAGGTGTCGGTGGCCGCTTCAGCGCGGGAGGCGGCCACAAACCAGTCCAGGGGCGACCGGTGAATCTTCTCAATCTGTGAAGGCGACACCGGGACCGGCCCTGAACCATCAAAAGCCGGGCTGGTCGAGGACAGCGGGAGCATGCCCCACCAGGAGGCCGGTGAAGCACCGGGTAGGGTGAAGCCAGCGGTCTGGTCGGGGTCAGCCAGCCGGTGCAGGAGCCGGGCGGCGGCCTCAGCCTTGGCCGGTGAAAGATGCTGGGCCTCAGCCCACTGGCGGAGCTCAGCAATCAGCGAGCGCAGGGTCATGGGCCTGCGAACCTCGGTGAGTTCCCGTTCACCGCCGGGGGCCGGGGCGAAGATATCGAGCAGTTCGCTGGGTGCCTGGTCCGGGGACGAGACGGCGGTGCACACCACCCGGTCGCTGGCGCGGGAGATGGCGGTGGAGAACATGCGGATTTCGTCATAGCGGGTGGCGCGCAGGCGTTCGGTCAGGAGCTGGCCTCGGCTGACGCCCTGCGCTGGCTGGGGGCCGCCGCTCTGCTGGTTACCTGCCAGGGAGCCGATGGCCGCATCGACCAGGTCAAGACTGCCCAGTAGTGAGCCGCGCACGGTGGTGTTGGGCCAGGTGCCGTCTTGGAGCCCAGCTACATAGACGGTGTCCCACTGGCGGCCAGCGGCCAGGGCGGGTGTCATGATTTCCAGTGCGTCCCGGTAGCTGGTGCGCTCGGCCAGGGTATCCATGGGCAGGTCTTGGGCATCGATGTAGGCCAGGAACTGTTCGGCGGTAGCGCCGGGCATCTGGTCGGTGTAGCGTTCGGCGGCTTCGAAGAGGCCGATCATGGCGTCGATGTCGCGGCTGGCTCGGTCGGCACCACTGCCCCCGGTGGTGGATTGCTCTTGCCACAGGGGCCCCAGCCCCGATGCCTCCCAGAGTGCCCACAGCACGGTCTCGGCGGTAGCACCGGCCTGGTCAAGAGCGCGATCACCAGCGGTCAGCACGGCGGCCAGTCTGCGGGCGGCCGGCCCGGCCCCTGTGCTAGGGAGCAGGTGCGGATTGACCAGGGCTTCTACCAGTAGGGCGTCGCTATCGCGGTTGCCACCGGCTCGCAGTTCATCGGCACGAAGCCGCTGGCGGAGCCTACGGATTTCCATGGTGGATGCCCCGCCCAGGCGGGAGGTCAGCAGGGCAACAGCAGTGTCAGCCCCCAGGCCCCAGCGGGCAAGAGCATCTGCGGTCCCGGCTCCGGTGGGTTGTGCACCAGCCGGTAGGCCCTCAGCCTGCGGTCTCTCGGTATCAGAGTTTTCTGTGCTGGGAGTTTCCATGCTATCTGGGCTCTGCGGTTCGGTGCCCCCGCTCTTTTCCGCTTCGGCTTCTCGCAGGGAGCGGGTATGCAAAATCAGGCTCAGCGCGTCCAGGAAGGGGCGTACCGCAGGTTCGTCACGCACGGGAGTCAGCGAAGCGGCGGTCGCCACGGGAATACCAAGATTACTCAAAGCTCGTTTGAGGCGGGTGACGTCGGAGCCCTTACGCACAATAATGGCGCTCCGTTTGAAGGCTCTGCCCCTGAACAGGTGGTCTTCCAGAATCATTTGGGCAATCAGCTGGTTTTCCTGCTGCGGGTTCTCCACCACCAGGCCCATGACCGATGGACGGCTATCGCCCGCCTTTTCGGGGTTGAGCAGGGAGCCGTCATCGCCCAGGGGTAGCAGGGCCTGCTCACTGGGTGCTTGCGGTGCCGGGTCAAGCTGGCGGGTGTGGGCGGCATGAGCCAGCAGGGGAAGGCGCTGAGCCACGGCCTGCCAGCGCTGGGCAAGCTCGGGGGCCATGCGCCAGCTGGTGCTTAGGTGATAGGTTTCAAGCCGACCGGCAAAGACCCCTGGCAGGGTGCTGGCTAAGTGGGGGCTGGCCCCGCGGAAGCCCTGCACCACGGTGTCCGTGCAAGAGGTGAGGGTGACGGCTGGCCGGTGGGCAAAGGCGGCGGTTATGTCGTCTGCCTGTTGGCGGGCTAGCTCAGCCGTGGCACCGGCGCTCTCTGCCAGGAAACCGGCGGCATCGTGCCCCACCAGCACCGTGAGCAGGCGGTAAATTGAGGGGGTCAGCTCCTGGATATCGTCGATGAGCACCAGGTCAAACCTCGCCCGCTCAGCGGTCAGCAGGGCCGGGTTGGCGACCAGGGCTTTGACTGCCTCGTGGATCAGCCCGGCAGGGTCATAGGCGTGGGGTGCGCGCAGGGCACGGACCTGGCGGTATTCGGTGTAGAGAGCGGCAAGCGCCACCCATTCGGGCCGGTTCAGGCTCTCCCCGAGTTCCCGCACCCGCTCAGCGGTGAGGTCGTATTCGGCCATGCGGTCAAAAAAGTCACGGATCTCGTGGCGGAAGCCCCGAGTATCCAGAGCCTCACGCAGGTCATGGGGCCAGGTGAGGGTACTCCCCTGCCCCTGGCGGTGCCCCTCCAAAAGTTCTTTGAGCAGGACATCTTGTTCCGGCCCGCTCAGGAGCTTGGGAGAAAACTCAACCCCGGGCAGGTAGCCCTGGATGTGGGCGCGGCGGAGTAGGTCAAAAGCGTAGGCCTGCCAGGCGCGTACCGGAGCGCTGGAAACGGTGGCGGTGATACGGGCGGAAAGAGCCTCACGGAAGCGGGTTGCGCTCACACGGGTTGGGGTGAGAACGAGCAGGCGGGCGGGGTCAGCCCCCGACTCAATATGTTCAACAGCCTGGGCGAGCAAGCTATGGGTTTTGCCGGTGCCCGGGGCACCCAAAATCAGGGTCGCGGAGCCTGACGGGGGGAGGTTCTCACTCATAGGGGTCTTTCTGGGGCCGGGCGGGTTCTTGCTCTGTGAATATTCTTCTTCCATACCATCATAGGTGGCTGACACTTTAAGCATGCCGTCTATTGTGCCCTCCAATATTTAGCCGGAGCGGGCTGAGCGGCTACTATCGGTAGTATGACTTCTTGGACCGAGCTTCCCCGCGCCACCTTTGACCTTGAAACCACGGGCGTTGACCCGCAGACTGCCCGCATCGTCACCGCTTCCTTGGTGCTGGTTGACCCGGAGGGCGAGGTTCTGCGCGCCGGTGAGTGGCTAGCTGACCCCGGGGTTGAGATCCCAGAGCAGGCGGCGGCGGTCCACGGCATCACCACCGAGTACGCCCGTGAGCACGGCCAACCCGCCCAGAAAGTAGCCTACGAGGTGGCTATGGCACTTGGCGGTCTCTTTGCCGATGGTGTCCCCGTGATTGCTTTTAACGCCTCCTACGATTTTTCGGTCCTTAACCAGGAGCTGGCCCGCTACGGCTACCCAGCTCTGACCTGCTACCCGGTTCTTGATCCCCTGGTTATTAATAAGCGGGTTCACAAGTTTAAGAAGGGTAAGCGCACCCTGGAGGTGCTGGCCGGTGAGTACGGGGTGGACCTGGAAAACGCGCATACATCTAAGGACGACGCGTTGGCTGCCGAGCGTCTCCTGACCGCTATGAGCCTTGAGTACCCGGAGATTGAGCAAGCCGCAACCGCCTTGCACGAGCTCCAGGTGACCTGGGCTGCTGAGCAGGCCGCTGAGCTTCAGGACTACTTCAACCGCATCGGCAAGCAGGCCGAGGTTTCCGGCCAATGGCCGGTGCGCACCTACGCCTAGCCCAAGTCCTCGTAGCGCCCCAGCCACAGGGTCAGTAGGCTCTGGAGTTGTTCCCGTTCCTCGTTTGAGAAATGAGATACCAGTCGTTTCTCATTCTCCATATGCGCTTCGAAGGCGCGATTAATTGTCTCAAGGCCACGCATGGTAAGACGGACCAGCTTTGACCTTCCATCAAGCTCCGGGCTACTAGTACGTTCTACGAGTCCTGCTTTTTCCAGCCGGTCTAATCGTTTACTGGTCCCCCCGGTAGTGACCATAGTTCCGTAGGCTATATCAGCTGGCCGCATTTCGTAGGGAGCTCCCTGTCGCCTGAGTGTACAGAGAATATCGAATTCCCCTTCGTTGAGCCCGTATTCTCGGTAGACAGCAGTGATGTCTTCGGTTAGGTAACGAGCTAGCCGGTGAAGTCGCCCGATGATGCTCTGCGGTGCTAAATCTATTTCTGGGCGTTCACGCCGCCATTGCTCTTGGATGTAATCTACCCGGTCCATATTTACCCTCCCATTGACAGATAGCTTCCATGGAAGTAAATTTTGCTTCCATGGAAGTTAATTCTAGGTCAAAGATTCTCATCACCGCTATTGCCCCGCTTATCTGGGGTTCCACCTACTATGTGACCCGGCATTTCCTGCCTATGGACTATCCGCTCACCGGCTCAGCAATTCGCGCCCTACCAGCAGGCCTGCTTCTCCTCCTTTTCACGCGTCAGCTCCCCCGAGGTATCTGGTGGCTCAAAACCCTGGTTATTAGCTCCCTCACCATCTCCGGTTTCTTCGTGCTGGTTTATCTTGCCGGTAGTCGCCTGCCCAGCAGTATCGCCGCACTCATTATGGCGCTCTCTCCCATCGCCACTATCCTCATGGCCCGACTCCTCCTCAATGAGCGCATCACCACCCCTAAGCTGATGGGTGGAATCTTGGGCATAATTGGTGTAGCTCTCCTCCTGGGTGGGTTCAGCGGGACACTCGATGTTCTGGGCCTAGTTGCATCGGCCTGTGCCATGCTGACCTCAGCGCTAGGCTTTGTGCTCACCCGCCGCTGGCAACCACCCGTAGGACCAGCCGCTTTCACCGCCTGGCAACTCACTGCGGGCGGCTTGGTTTTGTTCCCGCTAGCTCTAGTACTAGAAGGGCCACTACCCCCACAGGAACCCGTCACCTACGCCGGTTATGCCTACATCATCATCTTCGCAAGCGTGGTGGCCTACCTCTGCTGGTTCAGTGGCCTGGCACATCTACAGGCTTCAACGGTCAGCATCATTGGGCTACTCAACCCGCTCACCGGGCTCCTGCTGGGTACCCTGCTAGCGGGCGAATCACTCACCCTCTTCCAGGGGCTAGGTTGCCTGCTCATCCTTACCGGGATCATGTGGGGCACCGGCACCCTCCGTCTATCCCGCACAAGGGCATAAAATAAACACCGTCACGCTCTTCGAGAGGCCACTTAGGGGGACGACTCAACTAGATTAGATAGAGGAGAAATACCCCACAAACTAGCCCAAAGGACGACCGTGAACGAGCCAGCACCCACCGGCGGCATCTATATGGGGGCTAACCCTACCGCCCACCAGCGCCTTGTTGCCCAATCGGCGGTAGTCATGCAGCTAGGTCTTCTCTTGATGAAATCGGGCGCTAGCGCTTACCGGGTTAAGGCCTCAATGGCCCGCCTGGCCAAAGCGGTGGGGCTGGATGAGCACCACGCCCACATCACCTTCACCGAAATCTCCACCACCGCCTACGCCGGTGAGCACTTCCGCACCGAAATCGCCGAAACCCGCACCAAGGGCATCAACGCCTACAAGATTGACCTACTCGGGGATTTTGTGTCCTCCCTACCCGAGCAGATTGACCCCGCCGTAGCCGCAGCCACACTGACCCGTATTGAGAAGAAAAAGCCCCTCTACGCGCCCTGGCTTCTCGCCCTGGCCGCTGGCCTGGCCTGTGCCGGCTTCGCCTTCCTTAACCGGGGCGGACCCATTGAGTGCGCGGTGGTCCTACTTTCAGCCTTCGCGGGGCAGTTGCTACGCTCCAAACTCGTGCACAAGGGTATGAACCATATGGCGGTCTGGCTCCTGTGCGGCCTACTCTCGGCTGGTCTGTATGTGGCAACCATGAACGCCCTGATTCTGCCGGGGCTGATAGCCGATAACCACCTGGTCGGCTTTATCTCCTCGGTCCTCTACCTGGTTCCGGGCTTCCCACTGGTCACGGGCCTCTTGGATATAGCCCGCATGGATTTCGCCTCGGGCATCTCTAGGCTCACCTATGTCACTCTGCTACTCACCAGTGCCTCGGGTGCAGTCTGGCTGGTGGCTCTACTCTTTAGTCTGCCCCTGGAACAGGCTCCGCCGCCTCATCTGCCCCTGCCTGGGCTTATCATTTTGCAGGTACTGGCCAGTTTCACCGCCGCCTACGGCTTCGCCATGCTTTTCTCTGCCACTCCCCTGGCCTGTACTTGGGCGGGGCTGATAGCGGCCCTGGTGAACCCCGGCAGGATCTGGCTCACCGAGGCAGGCTGGGCACCGCACCTGGCTATTGCCCTGGCTGTCTTTACGGCGGGTGTGCTATCTGAGGTTATTACCCCGCTTTACCAGCGGCGATTCTCCCGTATCTCTCTGTCTGTCCCGGCGGCTGTCACCATGGTCCCGGGGGTCATGTTCTACATGTCCATGGCCCATTTCTCCAACGGAGATGTGGCTCAGGCTCTCAACAGTCTGGTGCGGGTTCTGCTGATTTTCCTTGCCCTGGGAATGGGGCTGGCTTTCTCCCGCCTGCTCATGGACCGTGACTGGCTCTACGACCGGGACACCCAGAACCTGGGGGCGCTCTCCAAGGAGCACATGCGTTAAAACCCTGTACACATCTTTGAGAAACGAAGCCCCGCCCCGGTCTTTTACCGGTGCGGGGCTTCTAGGCTCTACGGCGGGGACCTCTGGCCCCGTCCTGAGCTGGTCTAGCTAGTTCTTAGCCTTTAGGCCACAGCCTGTGCAGCGGCTTCCGCTGCCGCAGGCAGGGCCGAGATAATCCGATCCATGGCCGCATCGTCATGCGCGGCAGAGAGGAACCAGGCCTCATAGGCACTCGGGGGCAGGTAGACACCGGACTTGAGCATGGAATGGAAGAAAGCATTGTAACGGTAGGTCTGCGAGTTCTTAATATCCTCGTAGTTGTGCACACCGGTCTCAGCGGTACCAAAAGCAACCGAGAACAGGTTGCCCGCCCGCTGGAGCGAGTGGTTTACACCGGCGGCATTCAGAGCCTCGGTCAGGGCCTGCTGAAGCTGGGCCGAACGGGCATCAATGGTGGCGTAGACCGAGTCATCGGCGGCCCTAAGCGTTGCCAGGCCAGCGGCCATAGCAATCGGGTTACCCGAGAGAGTGCCCGCCTGGTAGACCGGGCCGGTCGGTGCCAGATACTCCATCACCTGGCGCTTACCGCCCAGAGCCGCAGTAGGCATGCCTCCACCAATAACCTTGCCAAAGGTGAAAATATCGGGGGCCCAGTTACCCTCGGAAGGAGCGGAGTAGCCCCAGTAGCCAGCAGAGGAGACGCGGAATCCGGTCAGCACCTCATCAAAAATCAGCAGAGCGCCGTTCTCGCTGGTGACCTGGCGCAGAAAAGCGTTAAATCCCTCGCCGGGAGACACCACGCCCATGTTGCAGGGGGCGGCCTCGGTGATGATGGCGGCAATCTGGCCGGGGTGGGCGGCAAAGGCCGCGCGCACAGCCTCTTCGTCGTTGTAGGGCAGGACGATAGTCTCAGCCGCGGTTGCGGCGGTAACACCTGCGGAGCCGGGCAGGGAGAGGGTGGCAACACCCGAGCCCGCCTCGGAGAGCAGAGCGTCCACGTGGCCGTGGTAGCAGCCAGCAAACTTGATGATCTTGTCGCGGCCGGTGTAGCCGCGTGCCAGGCGGATAGCGGTCATGGTGGCTTCGGTGCCGGTGGAAACCATGCGCACCTGGTCTATAGTGCCCGGTGCAACAGCGTTAATACGGTTGACCACCAGCTCGGCCAGTTCGGTTTCGGCGGCGGTCGAAGCGCCAAAAGATAGGCCGTGTTCCACAGCGGCGTGCACCGCCTCGATAACGGCGGAGTGTTTGTGCCCCAGCAGGGCTGGGCCCCAGGAGCAGACCAAATCGACATAGTTGTGGCCATCGGCATCGGTCAGGTAGGGGCCGGACGCCTCCACCATAAAAGCGGGGGTGCCACCCACCGAGTTAAAGGCACGAACCGGGGAGTTCACGCCACCGGGAATAACCTGGGTGGAGCGGGCAAAAAGTTCTTCAGAGACGGTCATTGACCGGGCTTCCTTTCGTGGGGACGGCGCGCTCGGTATGGCAAGAGCGCCCCGGTGAGTCTGAATCTAAGCTAACCCGCTAGGGCTTCTGGCGCAACCAGGTAGCGGCATCTGTGGCGTAGTAGGTGAGGATAATGGAGGCACCGGCCCGGCGAATCCCCATAAGGGCTTCTAGGGCTACGGCCTTACGGTCAATCCAGCCAGCGGCGGCGGCGGCCTCAATCATGGCGTACTCCCCCGAGACCTGGTAGGCGGCCACCGGCACGGGTGAGAAGTCAGCAACCTCCCGCACGATGTCCAGGTAGGCGGTAGCCGGTTTAATCATGACCATATCGGCGCCCTGCTCAATATCAAGCTGAACCTCGTAGAGGGATTCGCGGCGGTTGGCGGGATCCTGCTGGTAGGTCTTGCGGTCCCCGGTGAAGCTGGAACCTACCGCCTCGCGGAAGGGACCAAAGAAGGCAGAGGCGTACTTGGCGGAGTAGGCCAGGATAGAGACATCGGTGAAGCCGGCCTGGTCTAGGGCGGTACGCATGGCGGCGATTTGGCCGTCCATCATGCCCGAGGGGCTGACCGTGTGAGCACCGGCTTGTGCCTGGGAAACAGCCATCTTACAGTAGGCCTCTACCGCCGCATCGTTATCAACCACGGTATTACCCTGGGAGTCGGTGGTCAGCGGGCCGCAGTGGCCGTGGTCGGTGAACTCGTCCAGGCAGGTGTCGGCCATAACAACCACGGAGTCCCCGAAGTGCTGGCGCACAGTGGCGATAGCGCGGTTGAGAATGCCCTCCGGTGCCCAGGCGGCAGAGCCGATAGCGTCCTTATCTTGGTCGCGGGGAACACCAAAGAGGTCGATACAGCGCACACCGGCATCCACGGCCTTTTGGACCTCACCAATGACGGTGTCTAGGGTGTGCTGGTACTGGCCGGGCATGGATTCAATGGCGACCGGGGCGTCGATGCCGTCGCGTACAAAGAGAACCTGGACCAGGTTGGCAGGGGTCAGGGCGGTTTCTGCGGTCAGCGCCCGCATGGGGGCAGTGGTGCGCAGGCGGCGGGGGCGGACGGGTAAGGATGAAGGCTGGAACACTGTTTTGTACTCTCTAGGATGCGGGCTGGGAGGCTAAGAAGGCGGCTGTTGCCAGGTCTGCCGGGGCGGGGCTGGTAGCTACCGAAATCTTCTGCGGGCGGGCAGGCTGGGTCAGGGCCTCCGCCGCAGCCCGGGTGCTGGCACCAATAGCGACGGTGGGCGGTAGGGCAAAACTAACCGACCGGGCTAGGGTTTTCAGGAGCAGGGGTGAAGTCGCTACCAGAACGTCCACTTCTGCCAGGGCTTCCCGGGCCTGCTCCAGCGTGAGGGCCACAGCATCGTCCTGGGCCTGAGAATCCTGGGTATCTTCGGGTTCGGCTAGGGGCAGGTCAGCCGGGTAGGGCACCATGTCGTAGACGGCCAGCGGAGCAACAGTGTAGCCGTAATCGGTCAGGCCATCTTCAAGGACGGGGCTGGCGGTAGTACCCTGCACGGCCAGGACCTTTTCGGTGGTGGGGTCTTCCCACTCTTCGTCAATTAGCCATTCTTCAATCATGCCGGCGGCAGACTGGGTGTGGGGAACAAAATCAACCAGCAGGCCGCGTTCGGTCAGGGCGGCTTCGGTAGCCCGGCCAACCGCCGCGATCTGGGCTGCTCCCAGGAGCTGAACCAGGGGCTGACCAATCTCTTGGGCCAGTTTTTCAAGGCCCAGCACCCCGTTGGCAGAGGTGAAAGTGACCCAGGAAAACTCACCGCGCACCAGGGCAAAGGCGATTTCTTCCCAGTCCTCAGGTTGGCGGGCAACCGCCTGGAGGACGGGTGCGCACAGCACCCGAGCGGCGGGGTCGTGGGCCTGGACTTGACGGGTAAAAGCGGCGGCCTGATGAGGGGTTCTGGTAATCAGGTAGGTGCTCATTTTTGTTCTCCTAACCCTGCCAGCTCAGCAGCGCCATCTGCCAGTAATTCCTCAGCTGCACGCACCCCCAGCTCGTAGGCGGTTTCTGGGCTGAGCGTGGCGGTAGCTACCCTATGTCGCATGACTTGGGTTCCTGCGGGGTTGGCAACGGCCACCGAAAGTTCGAGCTGACCGCTCTTGACCTGAGCGTAGGCCCCAATAGGCGCGGCGCACCCGGCTTCAAGACGACGGAGCAGAGCACGCTCAGCAGTCACAGCAAGCTGGGTCTTAGTGTGGTTAACCGCCAGCACAGCGGTACCCAAGGCAGTTTTTTCCGCCCCCTCAAGTTCCTTAGAACGAATTTCCAGGGCGAGGGCGCCCTGCCCGGGGGCCGGGAGCACCCGGTCGGTATCGAGGTACTCGGTAATGGTCTTTTCCAGGCCCAGTCGGCGCAGGCCAGCGGCGGCCAGTACCACAGCGTCGCAGTCACCGGTGATAGCGCCCAGTTTCTTCTCGCCGTGCAGGCCGTGAGCGCCCACCCCATAGGCTTCATTCCCGGCCACCCGGGCCAGGCGGGTGCCCACATTGCCGCGAATATCGACGATGGTTAGGTCGGGGCGCAGGGCCAAGAGCTGAGCGGCACGGCGCGGTGAGCCGGTCCCCACCCGGGCCCGGGCTGGCAGAGTATCTAGGGTCAGTCCGTCACGAGCGCACAGGGCATCCCGAGGGTCTTCACGCAGGGGTGTTGCGGCTACGGTTAGCCCTGGGCAGGGAGCACTCGGTAAATCTTTGAGGGAGTGCACGGCAAGATCAACCTCCCCCTCCAGCAGGCGGCAACGCAGGGTCGCGGCGAAGACACCGGTGCCACCCAGTTGCGATAGGGGGCCGGTCAAGACGTCCCCTTCCGTTTTCACCGTAACGGTGTCCAAAACTAGGCCGGTTGCTGAGCGTATCTGCTCCACGGCCCAGGCTGTCTGGGTGGTTGCCAGGGCTGAGCCTCGTGTGCCCACCCTGTAGTGCTGAGCTACCATCGCTGAATCCTCGTTGTTTTTTGGGTCCTCTAGACTACCCTGCCCCGGTCCCCTAGACGGGAACCGGGGCCAGTAGGGTAAGGAGCCAATCGGTGCCTGTGCTTTCTTAGCGGGTTCCGCCGGTGATGTCGCCGGTGTAGTTGGCAATCACGGGCTTCTCAGAGCCTGGGCGGGTAGATTTGCAACAGTTGGGATTGCAGAAGTCAAACCAACCCTTGCCACCGCAGACACTGTCTCTGGCTTCTTGCACGCCTTGGGCATCCTGAGCCGGAGCGGTGGAGGCAACACGCTCAGCAATCAGCTGGCGCAGGCCTTCCACATAGGCGGGGTGAGTGCCGGGGGTCGGGGTGCGCGTGGCTACAAAGCCGAGGCGTTCGCAGGTATCCAAAGCCTCAGTATCAAGATCCCACATGACCTCCATATGGTCTGAGACGAATCCCAGGGGAACTAGAACCACGCCATCTACTGCACCTTCGAGAGCCTCAAGGGCATCGTTGACATCCGGTTCAAGCCAGGGCATGGTGGGCGGGCCAGAACGGGACTGGTAGACCAGCTCCCAATCCACCTTATCCAGCAGATCGGGGTCAATCTGCTGAACGCCGGACAAAACCGCGCGGGCGGCCTGCAGATGCTTTTCTACATAGGCACTGCCGCCTTCGTAGTCCACCCCGCGTGGGCCTGCTTCGTTTGCGGCGCTGGTAGGGACCGAGTGGGTGCAGAACATCACACGAATTTTACCGTTACCGGCGGCAGGCTTCTGGGTCTGAGTCAGGCGAGCGCGTACGTCTTTGAGGCCCTCAACTAGTCCCTCAACAAAGGGTGTGATAAAGCCGGGGGTGTCAAAGAACTGCCTGACCTTGTCAATCTGTAACTTGCCTTCTAAGCCCAATTTTTCTAGGGCAAGGCCGTAGTCCTCCCGGTATTGGCGGCAGGATGAGTAGCCGGGGTAAGCACTGGTTGCTAAGACCAAGATTTTGCGTTTACCGCGCCGGTAGGCATCTTCAACGACATCTGGCACGTAGGGATCCCAGTTGCGGTTAGCCCAGGTAATTTCAATATCTGGGCCTTTTTCGGCCAGAGCTTCTTGGAGGGCCCCAAGCAGGGCACGGTTCTGGGCGTTGATGGGTGAGACTCCCCCATTGGCGCGGTAGTGGGTTGCTACCTCTTCCAGGCGTTCGTCGGGGATACCGCGCCCGGCGGTAACATTACGCAGGAAGGGAATCACATCCTCCTGGCCTTCGGGGCCGCCGAAGGAAGAAAGGATGACCAGGTCGTAGTCAACAGGGACCGAAGCGCGAGGGCGGGTCAGATTCTCTTCGCCGTGGTAAGAACCCAAAGTAGTCTGATCTAGTGTGGCGGGGCCGTTAGATGCAGTGTTGTTAGGGTCGGTCAGGTTGGGAATAATATCTTGAGGAATTTGAGTAGTCATTTAGGCAAGTACCTGCACAATCTCTGCCGCCGGGATACGGCGACCGGTGTAAAAGGGGGTCTCTTCGCGGACGTAGAGGCGGGCCTCGGTATTTCGGAAGTGACGCATCATATCGACCAAATCTACCAGTTCTGGGGCTTCAAGAGCCAGGACCCATTCGTAGTCGTTCAGGCCGAAAGTGGCGATAGTGTTGGCCAGGACCTGGGGGAAGTCCCGCCCCTTCATACCGTGGTTCTTAAGCATTTCGGCACGGCGTTCGGCGTTCATGTAGTACCAGTCCCAGGAACGTACGAAGGGGTAGACGCAGACCCAGGCTTCGGGAGCGATCCCCTTGGCAAAGCAGGGGGCGTGCTGGCGGGTGAACTCGGCATCGCGGTGAACACCCATGGTGGACCAGACAATTTTGGTGCCGGAGAAAGCGGCGGTGCGGCGGATTTCACGGACAGCGGCTTGCAGGGCTTCTGGCTTCTCGCCGTGAATCCAGACCATGATGTCTGCGTTATCGCGCATAGCCGAGACATCGTAGAAGCCTCGCAGGGTTACGCCCTCTGCTTTAAGGGCTTCTTCGAGCTGTTCGAGTTCGGCGGTGGCGGCAGCACCGGTTACATCAGCTACAGGTGCGGTGTCGCGGGCGAAAACGGTGTAGAGGGCATAGTAGAGCTGGGAATCGCCCTCGGCGGGTGCACCGGGAACCTGCCCCTGAACCTTCTGGGGCTGGCCGGGGTGTGATCCGTGGCCTGTAGTGCCGTGGCCCTGCTGTGCGGTGGGGTGTGACATTGAGGGGACCTTTCTGTCCTGGGGTGTGATGGTTAGTCCTTGTGGGATGCAGTGGGCTTCTTGCGTTCTGCAAAGCTGCGGATATGAGCTTGTGTGTCTGCAGTCACGGCAGCTAAACCGGTGCCGGCGATCCAGGCTCCCACTGCGGTAGCCCCCGGTAGGTCTTCGAGAGCCGAGCGGAATCCGGCGACCCGTTGGCGGTGCCCGGGTGCGGTAGCCGGTAGGGCGCTTGGCCAGCGCACTACGTCGGCGGCTACCAGCTGGCTCTTACTGATGGGAACGCCCAGGAGCTGACCGGCATCGTGCAGGGCCAGGGTAACGAGTTGATCATCGTGCAAGGCTAGCTCTGAGAGGGGTGAGGTGTCGTGTTCCTTACCACGCCCGTAGGAGAGACGGACCAGGTGGCGGCCCTCCCCCGCTTTTTCTGCGACCCAGTCCCATTTGGCGGTGGCGTGGGTCAGAGCCTTGGCACGGACCGTTGTGACGGCTTCGCTGACCAGCAGTCCGGTTCCGCGGGGGGCTGAGTCCAGTGCTGGTTGGTCAAGGACCAGGGAAACCAGTGCGACCTCGGGGCCGGGTGTGATGGGAGGTAAGGACGAGGCAGGCAGGTGAGGCCCAAGCAGGCGAATGCTGGTTTGGGCATCGGTTGCTACCACCAGGAGTTCACTGTGAATCATGGCCGATTTCTCGCCGTATTCGGGCTGGCGCTGGATAGCAGTCCAGGCGCCGGTGACGGGGTCACGGTCAACGGCGATGGTGTCAAAGCCGGTCACAATACGTACCCGGTGCCGTAGCAGTTCATCGACCAGTGCCTCGGAGAGCTGGTTCATGCCGCCCTCGATGCCTGCGATCTGGGATCCTGCCGGTGAGGCTGCCCGCATACGGGCCGACGCGGCAGCTAGGGATCCCAGTTCTTTAAGACCCTCAAGCAGGCCGGGGGCGATGGTTGCAATTTCTAGCTGATCAGGGTGCACAGCGTGAACGCCCGAAACGACGGGAGCAACGAGTCGGTCCAGAACCTGCTGGCCCATGCGGATACGGACCAGGTCGCCCAGCGTTTTGGCGTGGGTACCTGCGGAGCGGGGCAGAACCATGTCCAGTTTGGCTCGCCGGTAGCCGGATCGGTCCAGAATCTTTTTGAAGGCTGGGTCATCAAAGCTACCGGGGATACCCAGCACACCGGTGGACGGTGAGGGAAAAGCTCCCTGGGGCAGGTAGAGCCAGGAACCGCGTGGCTGAGGGGTGACGATACGGTCAGCTAGGCCCAGCTCGGTCAGCAAATCTTTGACCGCTGTGGTGCGAGTTGCAAAGGATTCAGCACCGGAGTCCAGCACCAGCCCTGCAAGCTGGTGGGCACCGACAGCGCCACCCAGGTGGCTTTCGCGTTCCACCAGAGTCACTTTTTTACCGGCTTGGGCGAGTTGGCGGGCGGCTAAGAGGCCCGAGACTCCACCGCCAATCACCAGGGCGGTGTTCTGCGGTCTGCTGCCGTGTAATTCCTGTGCCATTGCCTGCCTCAGCTAGCCTTGCGGGTCTGGGTGTGGATGTATTCGACGAGTCTGGTTAGTACGGTGGGATCGGTGGTGGGCGGTACGCCGTGTCCCAGGTTGACCACGTGGGCCGGGGCGCAACGACCTTCTTCAAGAACACTGTCGGTGTGTGCGGCCAAGGCATCCCAACCTGAGGCTAGCAGGGCGGGGTCGATATTGCCCTGCAGGACAATGCCGCCGCCGAGTCTGCGCTGGGCTTCAGACAGGGAAAGACGGTAGTCCACGCCGATAACGTCTGCGCCGGCCTCGAGCATGGCCGGTAGCAGTTCGGCGGTGCCGGTACCAAAGTGAATGCGGGGCACACCGTAGTGCTCAATGGCGGCCAGGGTGGCAGCTGAGTGGGGCTGGACGAAGCGGCGGTAGTCAGCTTGGCCTAGGGAGCCGGCCCAGGAGTCAAAGAGCTGGACGGCCGATGCGCCAGCCTCGATCTGGGCGGCAAGGAACTGGGCTGAGGTGCGGGCGGCCCACTGACCCAGAGCTTCCCAGGCTTCTGGGTTTGCATGCATCATGGTGCGCGGGCGCAGGTGGTCGCGCGAGGGCCCGCCTTCGACCATGTAGGCGGCCACGGTGAAAGGGGCACCGGCAAACCCGATGAGCGGGGTGGACCCCAGCTGCTCAACGGTTAGGGCTACTGCTTGACGGATGGGATCAAGTGCTGAGTCTTCAAGCTCGGGCAGATTTTTGATGTCTTCAAGGGTGCGCACGGGGGCATCGAGGACGGGGCCGCGCCCGGGCACGATATCTACGCCGACACCCGCAAGCTTCATGGGGATAACGATGTCGGAGAAGAAGATAGCGGCATCGACACCGTGGCGGCGAACCGGCTGGAGGGTAATCTCAGCGGCTAACTCAGGGTTGAGGCAGGAATCAAGCATGGGGATTCCCTCGCGTATCTGGCGGTATTCGGGCAGGGAGCGCCCTGCCTGGCGCATGAACCAGACCGGTGAGTGATCTGCGGAGCGGCCGGTGAGGGTGCGAATCATGGCGGACTCACCGGTTTGTGCGGTTTTGAGAGGGTGATGGGTGGGTAGATGGGCGAGCTGCTCATCGGTAAGTAGGGCGCGCTGACGCAGGGGGGCGGTATTGGTCTGACTCATATCTTCCATTCTGCCAAGTTTATGCCAAAACTTTAGAGACAAACTGTCGTTGAGTCGCCGGTGCAGGGGTGGATGCTTCTTTTCACAGGGGCTAGCCGAGGGAAACGCATAAATAATTGACAACTTTCGAAGAACCTTTTGCCCCATATTTGCACACTTCAGGCCACTTTTGAGAACCTTAGTGACAGACTGTCAGCGATAAAGCTCATTTACCCCCTTATGATAGAGACGTTGTGACCATTTTTAGCCTTGTAGCATCGCATCGCTCTGTTGACCTCACCACCGTGGCTTTTCTCAGCGAAGGAGTTGAGAAAATTCAGCGAAACCTTGAGAAAACCGGTGTTCGTGGTGAGGTTATTTTGTCTACCTGCAATCGGCTCGAACTCTACGCAGAAATCCCCAGCAAACCGGGCGCTACCGAGCAAAACATCAGCAACGATGTCATCACAGTTGCTGAGCGTATCTTTGAGCTGATTGCTAGAGGTTCCGGCCTCTCCTACGACATCGTTGAGAATAGCTTCGACATTCTGGTCAATGCCGATGCCGCCCACCACCTTTTCACTGTGGCTTCTGGCCTTGAGTCCGCTGTGGTTGGCGAGCGCGAAATTACCGGCCAGGTTCGCAGGGCCCTTACCTTAGCGCAAGATAAGGGGCGGGCTACAGGCAACCTGGTCAGGCTTTTTGACCACGGCGCGCAGACTGCTCGTAAGGTTGGCCAGCGCACATTATTGGGTTCGCGCGGTCGTTCTATTGTTTCTGTTGCCCTTGATATGGCAGATGAGGTGGCCGAGAAGTCCTGGCAGGATCGTCGGGTGCTGGTTTTTGGCACCGGAGCCTACGCTGGCGCGACTGTAGCGGCCTTGCACAGCAGGGGAACCAGCGATATCTGGATTTATTCGCGTTCTCATCGTGCAGCTACTTTTGCCGACAAACGAGGCGTTTTTGCCGTCCCCCACGGCCAGCTCCATGAGCAGATGCGAAAGGCGGACATCATTATTGGGTGCTCTGGTGGCGCTTCACCCATGCTTCCCATTGAGATTCCCGAAGGAAAGCGCGTTATCCTCGACCTGGCCCTGACCAGGGACTTTGCTCCGGAGGTAGCTGATCTTCCCCAGGTCGAGCTCATCACGCTGGAGTCGGTGCGCCTGGCCGCCCCCGAAGAAACCGTGGAGTCGGTTAATACTGCCCGCACAATTGTGGACGAAGAAGCTGCCGAGTTTTCCGTCAAAGAGAAGGCTCGCAGTGTAGACGCTGCTATTGTTGCTCTGAGGCAGCACACCATGAGTGTGCTTGATGCCGAGGTAGCGAAGGTACATAATCAGTACGGTTGCACTGCCGCTACCGAGCAGCTTGAGCTGGCCATGCGTCGCATGGTCAAGTCGCTGTTACATACGCCCACCGTTCGAGCCCGTGAGTTGGCACGTGACGGTAGGACCGATGAATATGTGGCAGCGCTAGAAGCTCTTTACGGCATCGAAGTTCAAGAGAACTCCGCTGACGAGGTATCGCCTCAAACCGATGCCTCCTAGCGAGCGGCCACGCCAAGGGCCGCTTTAGCCTTGTCCACATCCACCGTTCCAGAGGTCCGGCCACACACAATGTCCGCATACTTTCCCGACCAGCCAGCTCAGGGCGATTCTAACGGGATTAGTCGCCTACCCAAAGATTTACGTCGCCAACAGCTGATTAGCAATGCGGCCCGCGTTTTTGCTTCCCAGGGCTACCACTGCACCACCATGGATCATATTGCTTCGGCATCGCAGGTCACTAAGCCTGTGCTCTATCAGCATTTCACTGGTAAGAGGGATCTTTACCTAGCTGTTCTCGATGAACAGATTGAACTGCTCCTTACAAACCTTGTTAGCCCCTTGCACGGAACCAACGTCAATAAGGAACGCGTCAAAGGCGTTATCGAGGCTTTCTTTAATTTCGCGCGCACCAATGTGGTGGGTTACCGCATTATTTTTGAGTCTGATATCCAGACGGATTTTGCTGTTCAAGAACGTATCGAGAGCATGCACACCCGGATCGCTGAGCACATCGCATATGTTCTGGCACCCAATGCAGGCATGGACTTTAGCGAAGCTATGATGACTGCTCGCATGCTCACCGGCATGACGCAGGCCGCCGCTCACATGGTGGTAGGCACCGAAACTTCTGCTGAGCAGCTAGCGCTTGCCGAGAGAGCTGTTTTCCGGCTTGCCTGGGGTGGCATCTCAATTATTGACGAAGATTGGGAGTAGGCGGGCCTACCCCGCGTGCTTGTCAGCTCAGACCGAAACCTGCCACGAGCTGCCGCTCCCCTGCCGTAGACTGAGGAACACTGCCAGAGCCCGCGCCAGGTGGGCCCAAACCGAAGGAAGTATCCCGTGGAAATCAAAATTGGTGTACTGAACGTTCCCACCCAGGTCGTTATCGAATCTGATGAAAGCGCCGAGCAGGTTCGCGCTAAGGTGGCAGAAGCTCTGCAGACCGGAGGCCTGCTGGAACTGACCGACTCCAAGGGCGCCACAACCCTAGTTCCCGGGGCTCAAATTGGCTTTGTGGAGCTGGGTATTGAGTCCAAGCACCGGGTAGGTTTTGGCATCGGCTAAACACCCATGTTTCGGCATAGAGGGCCGGGGCGCGGGGGGCCCACGGCGGGCCGCGCA